>DATLYZ010000081.1:0-14453 GCA_035574255.1 Gemmatimonadales bacterium
GTGAGGCGGGCGCGCAGCGTATCGGCCCCGGCGGAATCGAGCGCGATGAGCGCGAGCAAGGCCTTGGGCGCATAGGGCGAGTCCGGCCACTGGGCGACCAGCCTGCGGAACAGCCGGGACGCCAGCCGTGGCGCGCCGACCGAGTCGCGAGCCATCTCCGCCGCCACGAAGGTCCGGAGATCGGCGAGCGGCGTGCCCGGCAGCGCCGAGTCCGCCGCCGCGCGGGTGCGCCGGACCAGCGCCGCCAGCAGCGCGGCCGAGGGAGCGTGCGTGCCCCGAGATTCCGCCAGCTCCTCGAGGGGGCTCGCGTGCCGGCTCAGGTCCTCCATGGTCTCGGCGCGAGCGACGGCGGCCCGAATCCGGGTGAGTCGGGCCAGCCCCCCGCTGGGCAGCCCTTCCCCGATTTCCTCCGCCTGGGTGAGCCGCGCCTCCGCTCGCGCCGTATCGCGGCCCAGCAGGCGCACGCCGTCCTCCAGGAGCAGGGTCGAACGGAAGCCCGGGGAGGTGTTCGGGATCGCCACCACCCGGTCCAGCAGGGCGGAGGCGCGGTCCGGGTCGTGGCCCGCCGCGCCCGCCAGGATCGCCGACCACGGCGCCAGCGTGTCCTGTTCCGCGATGAGCGAATCGGCCAGCGTTTCGGCTTCCGTCAGGCGGCCCAAGCCGGCGAGCGCGGCGGCCCGCTCTCCCCGGGCCCGGCGATCGGGGGTCCGCGACAGCTCGGCGAGCGCCAGCTCGTACTGGCCGGTCGCCCGGAGCGCGCGGCCATGTTCGTAGAGGGCCCGCTCGCGCAGCCCCCGGTCGTCGCTCGCGAGCAGTCGCCCGAACGCCACCATCGCGCCCCGGCTATCTCCCAGGACCAGCCGGCAGTCCCCCAGCTCGAGCGCGGCGGCCTCCGCCAGGCCGCGGTTCCGGCTGCCGGTCATCACCTGTTCCAGGGGCCCCACGGCGCGCTCGCAATCCCGGAGCCGGGCGAGCGCCACCCCGCGGAGGTACCGGGCCTCGTCGGCCCACTTGCTGCGCGGGTGCCGGACCAGCACCGACTCGGCCTTCACCGCCACGAGATTCCAGAACTGATTGGCCTCGAGGGTCCGGCCCTCCCGCTCGGCCTTCCGCGCCGACCCGGCAAGCCGCTTGGTGTTGTACATGGCGTTGTAATAGGCGCAGCCGAGGAGGAGGGCCAGGCCGGCCAGGACGAGGCGCCTCACCGCCGTCCTCCGCCCCCGGCGGTGGGGCCGCCGCCCGACTTCCGCTCGTAGTCCAGCAGGTAGGCGACCACCGCGTCGGCCAGCGCGTAGGCCAGGGTCTTCTGGTGCGGCCGCCGGACCAGCAGGCGGGCGTCGTCGGGGTTCGTGGCGTAGCCCAGCTCGACCAGGACCGCGGGCCGCCGGGCGGCATTGAGGACATGGAGCCGGTTGCTCTGCCTCACACCGCGGCTGCCGCCGGGATGGACCGGCTCGAGACTCTGCTGCAGGAGGTCCGCGGCCCGGGCCGATTCGCGGAGATACTCGTTCATCTGGAGGTCGCGCAGGATGAAATCGAGATCGCTCCGCGCCACGGCCTCGGGGTCGAGGCCCTCGAAGCGCAGCGCCTCGTTCTCCATCCGCGACACCCGCTCGGCATCCTCGGTGTTCTCCTCGCCCACGATCCAGAGCTCGTACCCCCGCTTCGCCGTGTAGCCCGGGCGCCGCTCCAGCGCGTTGATGTGGAGGCTCACGAACAGATCGCACTCGGCGGTACACGAGCGCGCCCGATCGCCCAGCGCGATCAGGGTGTCGGTGGTTCGCGTCATGATCACCCTGATGCCGCGCCGGACCAGCTCCTCCCGGAGCAGGAGTCCCACCTGGAGGGTCACGTCCTTCTCGGAGATTCCGCGGGGAAAGTAGATCCCGGGGTTGCCGGGATCGATGCCGCCGTGACCGGGATCGATGGCGACGACGTGACCGGCACGCAGGCCGTTGGGGAGCCGGGGTTCCCCGGCGGCCGGCGGGGGTGCCGCGGTCACGCCGGCCTCCACCAGGCGGGCCCGGGCCGGATCCCAGCGGTAGCGTTCCGCCAGCACCCGAGGGAGGACCTCGGTGACGAACTGCAGCGGGAGAAACAGGGAATCCCCGCGCCGGAAGGCCTGGCCGGCCAGCGGCTGGAGCCGGTCGTTGTAGCGCACCAGCGGGGCGCCCAGCAGGAACCGGAAGGACTGGCGCGCGAGGCTCAGCTCGACCCAGGCCTCCTCGCTCGCCGCCGTGGCGCCGAGGAGTGCAAGGAGCGGGGCTCCCGCCAGCACCGGGCCGGCCCGCGCATCGAGCGACACCGCGAGCCGGGCCTCCCCGCGGGCGGTGGCGATGATCACCGCGTCCGGGGCGGCTCGGGCGGCCGGGACAGCGAACGCGAACAGGGCGAGCACGCCGGCGGCGCCGGCCACGGTGAGCGGCACGGCCCCGGCCGCGCTCACACCCGCCCCCGGCGGCTCAAGGCCCGGGCCATCTCGCGATCGGCCAGGCGGCGCTTGGCCGCCTCGCGCTTGTCGTGGAGCTTCTTGCCGCGGGCCAACCCCAGGGTCACCTTCGCCACTCCATGTTTGAAGTACAGCTCGAGGGGGACGAGTGTGAGGCCCTGGTGTTCCACCGCCCCGATCAGGCGGCGGATCTCGCGCTTGTGCAGGAGCAGTTTGCGGCGGCGGACGGGATCGTGGTTGTAGCGGTTCCCCTGCTCGTAGGGCGTGATGTTCACGCCTTCGAGCCAGACCTCGCCCCCGGCTACCCGGGCGAATCCTTCCTTGATGGAGGCCTTGCCGGCGCGCAGGGACTTCACCTCGGTGCCGGTCAGCACCAGCCCGGCCTCCCACGTCTCGAGAATGTGGAAGTCGTGCGTCGCCTTGGGATTGCGGGCGATCGAGTGCTTGCCGTCGGAGCCGCGCCGGTCCTGCGCCATGTCGTAAGCCGAAGATAGACGCGGGGTTGGGCGGAAGGAAGCTGCGGGCCCTGCGTCGGAGGGAAGTGCCGAAGGGGGGACTCGAACCCCCACGGGCTTGCGCCCACTGCGCCCTGAACGCAGCGCGTCTACCAGTTCCACCACTTCGGCGTGGCGGGCAAAGCTACGGGGGTCGGGCGCCGAGCGTCAAGCGAGTAGGGACCTGGGCGAACGCGGGGCCGGCGTCGGTTCAGCTCGGGGCGGAAAGCGCCACCAGCCCCTGCACCTGGGTCTCATGCTTCATGAGGTCGGCCACCGAGATCCCCGCCAAGAGTTCGTCCACCCGCTGCTGCAGCGCCTGCCAGACCGGCCTGATGCTGCACGCGGCCGTCGGAGCGCAGCGATCGGCGTCCACCGGGTGATGCTCGCAGTTCATCTCGAAGGTCTGGTGCTCGGAGGCGGCCATGATGTCGCGGATGGAAATCCGGGCCGGCTCGCGCGCCAGGTAGTAGCCGCCTCGCGCCCCGCGCACGCTCTCCACCAGCCCCGCACGCCGGAGCCGGAGTAGGATCTGCTCCACGTAGTCGGCGGGGAGCCGCTCCTGTTCCGCGATCTCTCGCGCCGCCACGGGTCCTGTCCCGGCGGCGCCGCGCCGGGCCAGGTGAATCGCGATGATGAGGCTGTACTCGGTCCAGGTGGTGATGCGCATGGCTGCAATATGGAGTCCGGACGCAGCGGTGAGCAAGGCGACCCCGGGACGGGGCATCCCGCCGGCCGCCGGCACGCCCCGCCTTCCCGCAACCCCGCCCGCCGACTCCCTCGGCTCACCCGCCCGTCGGTAGGCCTTTGCCGCCTGGCACGCCGAGTTCGGTCATGGCGCGGAGGTCGAGCACCTCCTCCAGCTCCTGTCCCCGGAGCAGGCCCTTCTTGAGCACGAGCTCCTTCACCGTGAGGCCGGTGGCCAGGGCCTCCTTGGCGAGGCGGGCCGCCTCCGCGTAGCCGAGCTTCGGGGCGAGCGCGGTCACCAGCGCGGGGCTCCGCTCGAGCCAGTAGGCGCAGCGTTGCTCGTCGGCCTCGATGCCCCGGACGCAGCGCTCGGCGAAGACCCGGGTGGCGCGGCTCACGATCAGGAGCCCGAAGAGCAGGTTGTGCCCGATCACGGGCATCATCACGTTGAGCTCGAGCTGCCCGGCCTCGGAGGCGAGCGCGACCGTGGTGTCGAGACCCAGGGCCTGGTAGCAGACCTGGTTCACCATCTCCGCGATCGAAGGGTTCACCTTCCCGGGCATGATGCTCGACCCCGGCTGCACCGCCGGCAGAACGATCTCCGCAAGCCCGGTCCGCGGGCCGCTCGCGAGCAGCCGGATGTCGTTCGCGATCTTGTTGAGGTCGAGCACCCAGGCCCGGAAGGCACCGCTCAGGGTGGCGACGTCTCCCATGGACTGCATGAGCTGGACTCGATCCTCGCCCACCCGGAGGTCCAGGCCGCTCACCTCGCGCAGGTACTTCACCATGAGCGCGGGGTACTCTGGCTCGGCGTTGAGCCCGGTGCCGACGGCGGTGCCTCCGATGCCGAGGTCGCGCAGCCAGTCCGCCGCTTGGATCAGCTTCTCGCGGTGCCGCCCCACCGTCCGGCCATAGGCGGCGAATTCCTGGCCCAGCCGAATGGGGGTCGCGTCCTGGAGATGGGTCCGCCCCGCCTTGACGATGTGGTCGAACTCGCGCCCCTTCGCCAGGAAGGCCTCGGCCAGCTCGGCCATCGCGTCCAGCAGGGCCGGGAGGGTGGCGAGCACCGCCAGACGGATGGCGGTGGGAATCACGTCGTTGGTGCTCTGCGCCATGTTGACGTGATCGTTGGGATGCACCGGGGTGTAGCTCCCCCGCGGCCGGCCCAGGATCTCGTTGGCGCGGTTGGCGAGCACCTCGTTACAGTTCATGTTGTGGCTGGTGCCCGCGCCCGCCTGATAGACGTCCACCACGAACTGATCACGGTGCCGGCCGGCCAGCACCTCGTCCGCCGCCTGCACGATGGCGTCGGCGAGCCGGGCCTCGAGCCGGCCGGTCTCCTTGTGGGTCAGCGCGGCGGCCCGCTTGATCCAGATCACGGCGTCCACGAACGGCGGCAGGGGGCGAAGGCCGGAGATCGGGAAGTTCTCCACGGCTCGCTGGGTCTGGATGCCGTAGAGCGCGTCGGCGGGGACCTGTTTTTCGCCGAGGGGATCCTTTTCGGTGCGCGTGGTCATCGAGCGATGCGGTAAACGGTGGGAGACGAGTGCGGGCGCCCGGGCAACGACTCGACAGGAGCGGCCACCATGACCGACTGGAGACGATCCGTCCTCGACGCGGCGCGCTTCAACCCCGACCGGGCGGCCAAGGCGGACCTCTTTCAGGGGACGCATCTCTTGGTCGGTCTCAACTGCTTCGAGCCCGGCCAGTCGCAGGCGGTCCACGCCCACGCCGGCGCCGACAAATTCTATCTGCTCCTCTCCGGAAAGGCGAGGATGCAAGTGGGTGACCAGGTCTTCGAGGCCGCGAGCGGAGAGCTGATCTGGGCCCCGGCGGGCGTGCCCCACGGGGTCGAGGAGGCGATCGAGCGCACCGTGATGCTGGTCGCCATCGCGCCGGCCCCGCCCTCCGGTCGAGCGGGGTGATACCCGAGCGTCCCCGCGCCGGGCCCAGCGGCAGTCCCCGCTCCCGGCCAGCGCCAGGCTCGGGGCCGGCTCGGGGGCGCCGGCCGGACCCGACCCCGGTCGGGACGCGTCAGGCGGCCTCCCGGGCTCGACCCGCGAGAACCCGATACACCCGGCGCAGCGGCCCCCATCCGAACCACCGGAGTCCCACCGCGGAACCCAGAAGCGCCGTGAGGCCGACCGAGTAGAACCGCCACCAGCCGAGCAGGGCCGCTTCCCGGGCTCCGAACTCGCCGGCCGCTCCCGCCAGAAAGCCCAGCTCCACGGCTCCCACGCCGGCGGGCGTGGGAAGGAAGAGCTGGCCATAGACCAGAGCGAACGAGCCCACCAGCACGACGCCGGCCGGCGGCGCATCCGGTGTGGCGAGGGCGAGCACGGGAAGCAGGGCGGTCCGGGTCGCGACGTTCACCAGGGTGAGGGGCACGGCGGCGAGCATCGCTCCCCGCGGCATGCGGCGCCAGTAGACTCGGAACCGGCGGATCGAGCGCCGAGGCCGGTGGCCCGCCGCCTGGAGCCATCGCCAGCCCACGAGGGCGGCGATCACGCTCAGCGCCGTCACGATCGCGAGGGGGAGAGCCAGCCGGCCGAGTTCGCGGGCGAAGCCCGGCAGGGCCAGCTCGAGCCAGGCCGGGGCAAAACCCGCGGCGAGACCCAGGCCCGCGAGCAGGGTAAGCGGCCAGGTGATGAGTACCTCGATGCCCATGAGGCTGAACGCGGCGATCGCGGGGACCCCGGCCCGCAGGAGGCCCAGGAGCCGGGCCGGTTCGCCGCCCAGCCTGAGGGGCGTGAGCGCCGAGCCGGCGTCGGCCAGGAGATTGACGGCCAGCGATTCGCGGCCGGTGACGGGGTGCCGGAGGCCGGCGGCCAGCGCGCGGAGCCGCACCGTGCGCGCCGCGAGATCGGCCCCGACCAGGCCGAGACAGGCGAGGTGGGCGGCGGCGGGGGAGAGGATCATCGCGAGCCGAGGACCTGGCGATAGACCTCGAAGATGCGGTCGAAGGCGGTGTCCCAGTGGTGGTACCGCTCGGCCCAGGCGCGCGCCCTGCGCCCGAGGGCATCCAGGTCCGACGCGAAGAGGCGGATCGCCGCACGGCTCAGGCTGGCGGCATCGCCCGGGGGGTAGAGCGCTCCCCCCCCCGAAGCCCGGACTCGATCCGCGGCACCGCCCGCGTCCACGGTGAGAACCGGGGTCCCGCAGGCCATCGCCTCGAGGGCGCTCAGGCAGAACGTCTCGGCCGGGCCGGGCGCGACGTAGAGATCCGCGGCGGCGTGGAGGTCGGCCAGGCCCGCCCGGTCGCTCAGGTAGGGCAACCGGCGCACCCACCGCGCGTCACCCGAGGCGGGGGGGGGGTCGGGGATCCGCCCGGTTCCGACCAGCAGCAACGTGGCCCCGGCCTCCGGCCCCACGGTCCGCCAGGCTTCGAGCAGCACGTCGAGCTGCTTCTCTCGGGCGAGCCGGCCCACGAAGAGGGCGAGGGGACCTTCGGGCAAGCCGTAACGGGCGCGGGTCGCGAGTCGCCGGGCGCGGCGGCCCGGTTCGAACAGGTCCAGATCCACGCCCAGGCTCACCCGCTCCACGCCCGTCACCCCCCGGGCTTCCAGCGCCTGGGCCACCGAGTCCGACGCCACCAGGGTGGCCGCGAAGCGGCGGCTCATCCGGACCACCCGGCGCCAGGCCTGTTCCCGAAGCTGCCGCAGGAGCCAGCCGTGGCGCCGTCCCGGCGGGGCGATGATGTCGGGATAGTTGGTGTGAAAGAACCAGACCATCGGAGCCCCGAGCGTGCGGTTGGCCCAGCGGGCCACGGCGGGGACCAGGAACGGGCTTCCGATCTCGATCAGGTCGGGCCGCTCGGCCTCGAGGATCTCGCGCACCCGCCGTGCCCGGAGCAGGAACCGGTAGTTCCGGTCGAACGGGATCGGGGGGGAGCGGAGCAGGTACCATCGGGTGGCGCCCTCGTCGCGCCGCTCGTCGCGGGAGCCGGGCACCACCACGACCTGCCGGAGACCGGGTCGCCGGGCCACGTAACGGGCCTTCTCGAGGAGGTAGGTCCGGATCCCGCCGGTGGTGGGGCCGAAGTATTTCGTGATGTCGAGGACGATCAATCCGAGCAGTCGCCGAGGGGATAGACCGTACCGCAGTTGGCGCAGGGGTTCTTGCACCCCCAGGGACGCGGGTTCACCGGGAAGCCGCAGCGGAGGCAGGCCGGCCGGGTCTCACTCGGGGGGACCGCCGGGACCGGCTCGAGCCGCAGCGCTCCGCCGGGCACCGGCCCGGGCCGGTCAACCCACACGGGAGCCTCCCGCCACGAACGGGTTGGTCAGGCGTTCCACGCCGATCGTGGTTTCGGGCCCGTGCCCGCTCAGCACCACCGTCGAGTCCGGCCGGGAGAGGAATACGCGCTGGATGCTGGCCCGGAGCGTGTTGAAGTCGCCGCCGGGGAGATCGGTGCGCCCGATGGAACCCGCGAAGAGCACATCGCCGCCCACGATGAAGTCGTCGCCCACGAAGCTCACGCTGCCCGGCGAGTGCCCGGGGGTGTGGCGCACCACGATCTCGTGGGGGCCGACCCGGAGGCGCTGCCCGTCCGCGAGGGCCGCGTCAGGCGGCGGGGGCGGGGTGAGCGCCAGCCCGGCCCACTCGCCCTGCGCCGGGAGCGCCTCGTAGAGCGGCCGGTCGAGCGGGTGCAGGTAGATCGGGACCCCGGTGGCCCGCTTGACCGCCTCGACGCCCATGATGTGGTCCAGATGGGCGTGGGTGAGCCAGATCGCGGTCGGCCGCCACCGGCGCCGCTCCAGCGCGTCGAGGAAGAGCCGGGGCTCCTCCCCGGGATCCACGATCACCGCCTCGCGCGTCGCGGGATCCGCGAGCAGGTAGCAGTTCTGCACGAACTGCCCGTTGGGCAGGCGGACGATCGCCAGCTCAGACACCGACCCGCGCCCTCCGTTCCGCGAGGTACTTCTCCACCGCGATGGCGGCCGTGGTGGCGTCGCCCACTGCCGTCGTGATCTGCCGGGTGAGCTGCGCCCGGAGGTCGCCGGCGGCGAAGAGGCCGGGGATCGAGGTCATCATCCGGTCGTCGGTGATCACGTAGCCGTTCGGGTCGTGCCGGAAGTGCTCCCGGATCAGATGCGAGTTCGGCTTGAACCCGATGAAGATGAAGCAGCCGGTGGCCGCGAGGGCCGACTGCGCTCCGGTCACCGTGTCCTCGAGCTGGAGCGATTCGAGCCCCCGGGCGCTGCCGGTGAGCGCCAGCACCCGCTTGTTCCACATCACCTCGATCTTGGGATTGGCGAAGAGCCGCTCCTGGAGAATCCGCGAGGCCCGGAGGCGGTCGCGCCGGTGGACGAGATAGACCTTGCTGGCATAGCGGGTGAGATAGTCGGCCTCCTCCACCGCCGCATCGCCCCCGCCCACCACCGCGATGACCTCGTTCCGGAAGAACGCCCCGTCGCACACGGCGCAGTAGGACACCCCCCGCCCCGCGTACTCCAGCTCGCCGGGCACGCCCAGCTTCACCGGGGTGCCGCCGGCCGTCAGGATGACGGTCGGCGCCCGATAGACCTCGCCGCTTTCGGTCTTCACCTCGAACGTCCCGTCAGGCGTCCGCTCGATCCCGCTCACACTCGCCTGCCGGATCTCAGCCCCGAACTTTTCGGCATGCCGGGTCATCCGCTCCGCCAGCTCCCGGCCCAGAATGGACTCGAACCCGGGGTAGTCCTCGATTTGCTCGGTGTTGAGGAGTTCGCCCCCGGGCACCTTGGCCTCCAGAATGACGGCCTTGAGCATCCCTCGACCCGCATACAGGCCCGCGCACAACCCCGCGGGGCCGGCGCCCACGATGATCGTATCGAAGTCGTAATCGGCCATGGCCAGTCGGTGGTGTGGGTTCGAGCGCCCCCGAACCCCGGTGCCGGGAGCTCCCGTCCATTTCCTGCCGCAATATAAGCCACCCCGGCGCCTAGCCGGTTCCCGGACCCAGGTGCAGCAGGTTCACCGCCCCGTGGCAACCCGACACGGTGGCGACGAGGACGTCCACGGATTCTGCTTCCTCGCCGACTGTCCCAACTTCCTGGTCCGCGCGCAGCACCTCCGCCGCGGAAAAGGCCCCCACCCCGTGGACCTGGTGGGTGCATCGAAAAAGTACCGGTCCCCGAATCGGCTCGTGGCGGCGGCTCCGCCGCACCGCCTCGCGCAGCGCCTCGGCCATCTCCCAGGTCCGCGGGCCGCGCGTGACGGGACAGATTGCGGGCTCGATGCAGTGGGTGGGGCAGCGCCAGTCGGCGAAGGAGACGTACCGGGTTCCGTCCGGGGCGAGGGTGTCGTACGGCGTTCCCAGCGGCCGGGCGAGCGCCCGGGTCGCCACCTGGCGGTTCGGCCAGCGAGCCCGGGCGCGGCGGAGGAGCCAGTCATACATGAGATGGGGCATCAGGGGCGAGGGGACGATGAGGTCGTCCGGGGCGCGCTCGGCCGGGTCGAGCCACCGATCGAAGAACGCGCTCCAGTCGCTCACCACGAGGCGCTGGTCCGGCAGGCGGGCGAGCTCACCGGCCACTCGGCAGGCCGGATCGCGATCCACGATCAGAACCTCGCGATAGACCACCTTGCCGCGTTTCCGGGCCTGGGCCAGCTGGCCGGCGTAGAAGCTGCCGTAGCAGCCGCCGCCGACGATGACTACCGACCCGAAACGGGGCGAATCGGGGTCGCGATGCATGGGGAAAATCTACTGCCGCGACGCGTGGCGCCCCGGCTCGATCCGGAGGCTCGGGGCCGTGCCGGAGACGCGGACCGTTCAGCGGATCAGCCGCCCGCCGTCCACCACCAGGGTCGTTCCGGTCACGTAGTCCCCGGCCTCGAGCAGATAGATGATGGCGGCGGTGACGTCGTCGGGGCTCCCGAGCCGCTGGAGGGGGGTGGTGCGGGCGAGGTGATCCCGGGTGGCCTGGTCCCAGTCGTCAGGCGGCAGCACGGCGCCGGGAGCCACGGCGTTGACCGTGATGTCGGGCGCGAGCGCGCGGGCCAGCACCCTGGTGAGCATCCCGAGGCCGGCCTTGCTGATACAGTACGCGGGGTAGCGTGGCCACGGCTCCAGGCCCCCCACGTCGGCCAGGTTGACCACCTTGCCTCGGGCAGGCCGGAGCCAGGGGATGGCGCCCTGCACCGTGAAGAACGCGGCCCGCAGGTTGAGGTTCATCACCCGATCCCACAGTTCGGGCGTGGTCTCCTCGACCCGGGCCTCGACCATGATCCCGGCCGAATTGACGAGCACGTCGAGCCCGCCGAACTCCGCCGCCACCCGGCCGGGGAGGGCCCGTGCCGCCTCGGGGTCGGTCAGGTCCGCCGCGAACCGCGCCACCGGCGTCCCCCGCTCGCGGAGCGCATGCTCCGTGACCTCGGCCTCCCGGGCGGAGGCATGGTAGTGGAGGGCCACCCGCATCCCGCGTTCCGCCAGGGCCAGCGCGATGGCCCGGCCCAGGCGCCGACCCGCGCCCGTCACCAGGGCGACGCGGCCGGCGAGTTCCATGTCAGATCGCGCGGTTGGTGATGGGGATGATCTGCCCCGTGATCCCGGACGACGCGTCCCCCGCGAGGTAGAGCACCGCGTTGGCGATCTGCTCGATCTCGACGTATGGCGCGTCCGGCCCCAGCGTGGCGATGTTCTCCGGGGTGCGCACCGTGGCGGGGGCGACGGCATTGACCCGGACTCGGGGGCCGAGCTCCACCGCCAGACTCTGGGTGAGCGCGGCCACCCCCGCCTTCGCGGCGCTGTAGATCGCCATGTTGCCCATCGGGCGGTAGTAGGCGATGGAGGCGAAGTTCACGATGGCCCCGCCTCGCTCGGCGAGCACCGGGGCGGCGGCGCGGGACATGAGATAGGCGGTCTTCAGGTTGATGTTGATCTCCCGGTCGAACGCCTCCGGCCCGTGCTGGGCGATGGGACCGTAGGTGGTGAGGCCGCCGGCCACGTTCACCACCGCGTCGAGTCGGCCGTAGTATTTCACGGCCGTTTCGACCGCCAGGTTGCAAACGTCGGGTTCGGTGAGGTCGCCGGCCGCGGGCCTCGCATCCATCCCTTCCTGGGCGAATTCCTTCACCCGCTCGGCCACCCCCACGGCGTTCCGGTCCACGGCCACGATCTTCGCCCCGGCCTTCCCGAAGGCCCGGGCCACCGCGTGCCCGATCTGACCCGCACGGCCGACGCCGGTCACCAGCACGACCCGGCCGCTGTAGTCCCACGCTGTGCTCATACCCGCTCCCGATTTGGCGTAGGCCGCCCGAGTGGAACCCGCTGCCTGACCGGCCTCACCCCGCCTGGTGAGGACGCCATTGCCCGAGGTCATGCGGCCGGACTGCGCCCCCGAAACTAAGGGCCTCGTCGCCACGCCAGGGGAATCCCGCGAGCCGCGGCCCCGCCGCGGGCTCGACTCCCGCTCCCCAGCCTGCGGGGCGGCGGCCGCCCGCCGCGCCCTCCGGGACTCTTGCCCCTCGGGTCCGTATCAATCCGCGCCGGTGGCCGAAGGTTCCCCGGCCACGGGCCTCGACCGTTCCAGGTCCTCCAGCCAACGGAACGGCACCCGCTGTCCGCCCAGACGGGCCGACGGATCCATCCCCGCCTCGTCACCGTGCCAGTCGCTGCCGCCGGTCCGGAGCAGGCCCAGCTCGCGGGCCAGGTCGGTGAGCCGGGCGCGAACCTCGGCGTCATGGGTCGGGTGGCGGGTCTCCACCGCGTCGAGTCCTTCGCTCTGGAGCTGGGCGAGCACCGCCCGGGTGCCGCGCTCCTTCAGGTGCGCGGCCGACACCACCCCGCCGGCCCGGTGGACCAGCTCGGCGACCTCACGAAACGGCGGGAGGCGTTTTTCCACGAATCCCGGCCGCCCCCAGCCCAGGTAGCGATCGAACGCCGCCTGCTGATCGCGGACCAGGCCCCGGCGGACCAGCGCGCGGGCCACGTGGGGCCGGCCGATCGCGCCGCCCCGGGCCTCCTCCTGGAGGTCGTCCAGGGTGACGGTGAGGCCCAACTCCCGGAGTCGCTCGACCATTTCGGCACCGCGGCGGGCCCGGTCGGCCCGGCACCGGGCGAGGAACCCCTCCAGGGGAGCCAGCTCGGGGGTCAGGAAGTAACCGATGACGTGGAGCTCGCCCCACCCCCACGGTGCGGCGACCGAGAACTCGCAGCCGCCGATCACCCGGATCCCGGCCTCCGCGCCGGCGGCGAACGCGGCGGGGAGGCCGGCGAGCGTGTCGTGATCGGTGAGCGCCACGGCCGCGAGCCCGAGCGCAGCGGCGCGGCGCACGACGTCCGCCGGATCGTGGGCCCCATCCGAGGCCGTGGAGTGTACGTGGAGGTCCACCCAGGGCCCCGGTTCGTCGCCGGCGCTCAGCGGCGGTATCCGGTCTCGGGCGCGGTCCAGGACGGCTGGGAGCGGTCCCACAGGTCGCGGAGCTGCCAGTCAGTCAGTTCGGCGAGCGAGTCCTCGGGGCTCCGGGACCCGACGGGCGAGTAGCGCACCACCCGCTGTTCCCGTGCGCCGCCCGCGACGCGCGTGAACAGGAGCCCGAACTCGTCGCGGCTGTACTGGGTGACCCGCCCGGTGGGGGTCACTTCCCAGCGTTCACCGTTGATGTCAAGCAGGCGTCGGGGCACGGTTCCCTCCCGGCGCGGCGCCGGGGTGATGGGTCCAGTCCGTCATTCGTCGGCGCCGTCGTCGTGGCTTCTCCCGGCATCGCCCGGCTCGGCGCCGGCCGGGGCCGGCACTTCCTCCCAGAGGTCCCAGGCGTCGGGAGCATAGGTGGCGAGCTCGCGGAGTTTGCGCTCGAGCTTGAGCTCGTAGTCGGTGCGGGAGGCCCGGCTCCGATGCGAGGCGTGGGTCGGGCTCTCGCTGCACTCGATGAAGCAGGCGGGGTCGCGGGTGCTCCGGAACACCCACAGCCGCTGGCCCCGGCTCTGGCAGAGCGCCGCGAGGGCGTGGACGGTCTGGAGGTAGGCCTCCTCGCAGCCGGGCTGCACCTGCACGCGGGAGATCGTGAGCACCCGTGCCATGTCAGGCTGCGTCCTCCGGGAAACCCTCCAGGGTTTGCTTCACGTCCGCCATGAAGCGGTCGGCGTCGGCCCCGTCCACGATTCGGTGGTCGAACGAGAGCGCGAGCATGCCCTTGGTCCGGATGCCCAGGGTCTCCGTCCCGTCCGGCAGCGTCACCACAGCGGGCTGCCGGCCGATCGCCCCGACGGCCAGGATCGCGACCTGCGGCTGGTTGATGATCGGCGCGCCGATCACCGAGCCGAAGACGCCGGGGTTGGTGATCGTGAAGGTGCCGCGCTGGACCTCGTCCGGGCTCAGCTTCTTGGTCCGGGCCCGTTCCGCCAGGTCGCCGATCGCCCGCGCCAGCCCGAGCAGGGACAGTTCGTCGGCGTGCTTGATGACCGGGACGATGAGGCCCCAGTCGAGCGCCACCGCGATGCCGATGTTGATCTCCCGCCGGTAGATCGTGGCCTCGGCGGCCACCGCCGCGTTCACCACCGGATGCCGCTTGAGCGCGTCCGCCACGGCCTTCGTGATGAACGCGAGGTAGGTGAGGTTCGCGCCGCGTTCGGCGTACTCCGCTTTCTTGCGCGCCCGGATCTGGGCCACCCGCGTGTAGTCAATGTCGAAGAACGTCTGCACGTGGGCCGACACTCGCCTCGACATCACCATGTGGTCGGCGGTGAGCTTGCGGATCCGCGACCAGGGCTCCACCCGATCGCCGGGCCACGGCTCCGCCGCGGGATGCGCCGGTGGGGGGGGGGCTTCCGCGAGCCGCCGGGCCGGCGGCGCCGCGGGGGCCGGGGCGCCGAACACGGGCCGGGCGGGCGCCCCGGCGGT
>DATLYZ010000082.1:0-10035 GCA_035574255.1 Gemmatimonadales bacterium
GGTTCCGGGGCGCGGGCCCCGCTCGGCGCCGGCTCCGGTCCGGGCGGCGCCTCGACCGGGGAGGGTGGGGGTGGCGGCACCGGTGTCACGACCGTCAGGGCCGCCGTCGCCTCCTTGCCCTCGACCAGCACGGCGATCACCGCCCGCCCCGGTGCCCGCGCCGTGACCACGCCGTCCGGGGTGACCGTGGCGACCCGGGGCTCGGAGGAACGCCATTCGACCCTCCGGCCCGCCAGGGCGTTGCCGCGGCCGTCCTTGACCAGCACCGCGAGGGTGGCGCTTCCGCCCACCGGAAGCATGTCAGGCATTCCGGTCAACTGGACGGCGGCGACCGGCACCGGCAGGACCGTGACGGGAACGGTCCAGCTCTTCCCCTCGCACTCCGCCGTGATCCGGGCCGAGCCGGGCGCGACGGCGCTCACTGTCCCGTCCGGTGCCACGGCGGCCACCGCGGGCGCCGACGACAGCCAGGTCACCGGGCGGCCGGTGACGGTCTTGCCGCCAGCGTCCTTGACCACCGCGGCGAGCCGGATCCGCGCGCCCACGATCAGCGGATCCGGCGCCGCCACCGTCACCGATGCCACCGGGGCCGGTGCCACCTCCACGGCGAGTTCGGCCGTCACCCCTTCGCACCGGGCGGTGATCCGGGTAGCGCCCGGGGCCTGCCCGACCACGACCCCCTGGGCCGAGACCGAGGCGATCGCCGGATGGGCGGAGGCCCACTCCACCGTGCGTCCTTTGAGCAGATGCCCGCGCGCATCGCGAGGCTGGGTCGCGACACCGGCCGTGGCCCCTACCGCGAGATGGAGCGACGCGGGTTCCAGCGCCAGCGATGCCACCGGGGCCGGTGTCACCGCGATCCGTGCCGTCCCCTTGACGCCCTCGCAGGTGGCGGCGATCTCCGCGTTACCCGGGGCCAGCGCCGTCACCAGCCCCCCGCCGTCCACCGCCGCCACCCCGGGGTTGCTCGAGCTCCACGCCACGCGGCGCTCCGCCAGCGCGGCGCCCCGGGTGTCCCGTACTTCGGCTGCCAGGCGCACCGTGTCGCCCACGCCGAGCGACCGGAGCCCCGGATTGACCAACACCGCCCCGACCGCGACCGGAGTCACCACCACCGTGGCGGCGCCGGTCACCTCCTCCGCCGCGGCGGTGATCGTCGCCGTACCCGGAGCGATCGCGGTGACGAGCCCCGTCTCCGAGACCACGGCCACGGCGGGATCCGAGGTGGTCCAGCGCACCGCCCCCTCCGCGGCCGCGCCGTTCGCCAGGCGGGCCGCCGCCGCGAGCTGCACCCGGTCGCCCACGTGGAGGTCGCTCCGGGCCGGTGCGACGGAGACCGAGACCACCCGCGGCGCGGGGATCGGGGTCGTCGCCGCGTCCGAGAGATCCCGCCGCCCGGGCGGGATCGGGCTCGTGGGAGGAAGCGGCACCGAGGCCAGGATCTCCCGGTTGGAGCCGCGCCGTGCCAGCTCCTGCATCCGGCGGTGGGTGGGATCGTCATGGGCCAGCGGGGCGGCGGCGATGGCGGCCAGCATGTCCTCGAGGGAGGGCCACCGCCGCTCCGGCTGCTTCTCCAGCATCCGCATCACTGCGGCGGCCAGGTCGGGGGGACACTCGGGCCGGAGGTCCGCCAGGGGCCGGGGCTGTTCGTGGAAATGGGCGAACATGATCGCCATCGCCGAGTCGCCCTCGAACGGCTGTTTGCCGCAGAGCATCTCGTAGGCCACCACCCCCAGCGAGTACTGGTCCGACTTCCCGGTGAGGTCGCCCTTGGCGGCACACTGTTCCGGGCTCATGTACGATGGCGTGCCCACCGCGATGCCGGTCATGGTGAGCCCGCGGTTCTCCGCCACCTTGGCGATCCCGAAGTCGGTGACGACGGCCCAGCCCTCTTCGTCCAGCATGATATTGGCGGGCTTCACGTCTCGGTGGACGATGCCGTGCCGGTGCGCGAAGCCGAGCGCGCTCCCCACCTGCTGGAGCACGGCCTTCACCACGGGGATCGGCAGGGGACCCTCGTCCCGCATCACCGCCTCGAGCGACCGGCCCGGGATGAACTTCATCACGAAGTAGAGCAGCTTGCCGCTGCTCTTCACCGTGTAGATCGGGATGATGTGGGGATGGGAGAGTGAGGCGGCGGTGCGCGCCTCGCGCCGGAACCGCTCGACCATGCCCTCGCCCATGAGCAGCAGCGCGGGCGACATCACCTTGATGGCGACCTTGCGATCGAGCGCGATGTCGTGGGCGAGATAGACCGTGGCCATGCCGCCGCGGCCCAGCTCCCGGAGAATCTCGTACTCGCCCAGGGTGGCGCTTTTCAGCATCTCGAGGAGCGCCTGTTCGGCGTCGCGCTCCTCGGCCACCGGCATCATCGCCGTGGCGACGTTGCCTTGCTGCCCGGAGACGTCGGCGCCGCATTTCATGCAGAAGCGGGCGCCAGGCGTGACCGGCTCGCCGCAGCGGGCGCAGGTGGGCAGGGGCGGGGTCATCGAGCCCCAAATCTACAATGGAATCGCGCGAATCGCGCGCAGGGAACGGACCCGCCGGTCGCCCCTCACGCCCCGGCCGCAGCCGGCCCCGACCCCGAAAGGGCGAGCCGCCCCGCCACGTGCTCGACGATCCCCCGAAGCTCGAGCTGGCTCACCGCCGCGAGGCCGGCCGCCGCCGGAAGCCCGGCCCGCTCGATCGCGAGGTCGAGCGGCAGCGCCCCGTCGCGGAGTGCCTCGCAGAGCCGCCGCTCCGGTTCGGCAAGATCGCGCGGCAGCCGTCTCGCCGCCTCCGCCATCACACCCAACCCGGCCGCCTCCGGACCGGGCCGCCGGGCGGCCACCTCGGGATAGTGCAGCAGCAGATCCTCGAGATCGAGCAGGGGGGGCGCCCCGTCCCGGATGAGCCGGTTGGTGCCCCAGGACTTCGGGCTCGTCAGGTTCCCCGGCACCGCCATCACCTCGCGTCCCTGGTCCAGCGCGCACCGGGCCGTGATCAGAGCGCCGGAACCCTGGGCCGCCTCCACGACCACGGTCACCCGCGCCAGGCCGCTGATCAGCCGGTTCCGGCGGGGGAACGATCCGGCGTGCGGGCGATCGCCGGGCGGATGCTCGCTCACGAGGAGTCCGCCCGCCGCCACCCGGTCGTAGAGCGCGCGGTTGGCCGCGGGATAGACCACCCCGAAGCCGTTGCCCAGCACACCGATGGTGGTCCCGCCGGCCTCGAGCGCGGCGGCGTGCGCGGCGGCGTCGAGACCCCGCGCCATCCCGCTCACCACCGCGAGCCCCGCCTCGACGGCCTGGCCGGCCAGCGCGCGGCACACCGTCTCGCCGTACCGGGTGGGGTCGCGGGAGCCCACGATGGCCACCGCAGGCCGCTCGAGAACGGCAAGGTCACCCAGCGCGAACAGGAGCGCCGGGCTGTCCGGCAGCCCGCGGAGCAGGGCCGGAAACTCCGAATCCTGTGGCAGCAGGCAGCGGCCGCCCAGTCGCTCCACCGCCTCGATGGCCCGCTCGCCATCGCGTGGCTGCCGGCCCGCGATCGCGGTCGCCGCGGCACCGGTCATGGCGGGCACGGCGCCCAACAGCGCGACCGGCGCCCTGAGGACGCCGGTCGCCGAGCCGAAATGCTCGAGCAGGATCGCGAGTCGCACCGCGCCGATCCCGGGCGTGAGCGCGAGGGCGACGTAGGCGGCGCGCTCCTCGTCCATCGCTACCATCGGTCGTCATCCGGCTCGAGGGCCTCCGCCGCCGCGGCGCGTTCCGCCTCCGCCCGCCGGGCCGCCTCGACCGCGCGCCAGAGCGCTTCCTTGAGTTCCTCGAGGCCCAGCTTCGCGACCGAGGAGAAGGCGATCACCTCGCGTGCCTCCGGGGCTTGGAGGCGCGGGAGCGGCTCGCCCTCGGCGAGCAGGTCCCGCTTGGAGAGCAAGACGAGATGGGGCTTCCGGGCGAGCGCCTCGCTGTAGGCCCGCACCTCGCGGCGGAGCCGGGCGTAGACGGCCCCGGGATCGGCGCTGTCGAGCGGGATCAGGAAGGCCAGCACCCGGGTGCGCTCGACGTGCCGCAGGAACTTGAGCCCGAGCCCCTTGCCGTGATGCGCGCCTTCGATGATCCCGGGGATATCGGCGACCACCAACGAGCGGTGGTCCGAGAGCCCGACCACCCCGAGCTGGGGTTCGAGCGTGGTGAATGGATAGTCGGCGATCTTGGGCCGCGCGGCGGTGATGACGGAGAGCAGGGTGCTCTTGCCGGCGTTCGGCTCGCCGACCAGCCCCACATCGGCGATGAGCTTGAGTTCGAGCTCGAGGTCCCGCTCCTCGCCCTCCTCGCCGGGTTCCCACTCCCGCGGCGCGCGGTGGGTGGGGGTCGCGAACCGGGCGTTCCCCCGCCCGCCGCGTCCGCCCCGCGCCACGAGCAGCGTGTCGCCGGGCGCCAGCACCTCGCCCAGCACCTCGCCCGTCGCGGCGTCCTTGACCACCGTGCCCGGGGGGACCGGCAAGATCAGATCCGGCGCCGAGGCGCCCGTCTGGGTCTTCCCTTTGCCGTGCGCGCCGCGCTTCGCCCGCCAGGTGGTCTGGTAGCGGTAGTCGAGCAGGGTCGCAAGGTTGGGGTCGGCCCGGACATAGATCGAGCCGCCGTGGCCGCCGTCGCCACCGTCCGGCCCGCCCTTGGGCTTGTACTTGTACCGCGCGAACGAACAGGCCCCCGAACCTCCGGCCCCGGCCTGGACGTGGATCGTGACCTGGTCAATGAACATCCGCCCGCTCCTCCACCCCCTGGGACCCGCCGCCCCGGAGCCGGAGGCGGGGGCCCGTCATAGCTGCGCCTCTTCCTCGGGCTCCCACGACTCCCGGATCGCGCGCCAGAGTTCCTTCACCTTGCGCCACTGGTCGAACGGCAGGAGCGGGTTCACGACCGATAACACCGCGTCCACCTGCGGGAACGTGGCGCCCGCGTTGAGCGCCCCGCGCAGGTGCGAATGGAGCTGCCGCTCGGCCTCGAGCACCGCCATCTGCGCCACGGTGCACAGCTCCCGCCGCAGCAGATCGAGCCCGGGCCGCCCCAGCGTACGCCCGTACCCCTCGGTGATCATCCAGAGGTCGAGCGCCGGATGGAGATCCCGGATATTCTGGCGGAGCTTCTTGTAGTTGGCGCCATACACCACAGCACAGGTCTCTTCGCCCCGGCGGGTCCACTCCGCGAGGCGGGCGTAGTCGGCGTCCGGGTCGTCGGTCGGGGCCCGGACCCGGCTCACCTTGCGCCACACCCCGAAGGCGATGAGGGCCCGCGGATATCCCACCATCAGCACCGACTGGAGCAGCAGCTCCTCCACCCAGACCGGCGAGACCTGCTCGCTCCGGAGCCGCATGGCCTTGTCGCGGAGTTCCGGTTCCTCGCCCTGGGCCACGGCGGCCGCGAAGCGCACCAGGTGGAGCGTGGGTGGATCCAGCGAGTCCTGCTTCGACATGAGAGTAGACCCCTAGGGGCGGGTTCGGGACATCGTTTTCACGCCGGGCCGCGCCGAAAACCGCAAGCCGCCCCGGGCTTCGAGGGTACCGGTCACGGCACCCCTCGTGTTGACGATGGGCGGTGCGGCATGCCGCGTCACGGAAGCCGGCAGGGTGTCCGGGTCGAAGCCCAGGTCCCGGCCCCGGCTCAGGTCGGCCAGCACCGCGAGCAGCGCGGGCGGGGCGCTCCGCATGTCGCCGTCCTCCACCTTGAGCGCGATGCCGAGTCCTGCCGCGGGGATCGCGGCGCAGTAGATGCCGTCCGCGCCCACCTTGGCGATGACCGCCCCCCGGGTGGCGAGACCCAGCTCGGTGCAGAGCCGCCCCTGCCCCGCCACCAGCACAGGGTGCTCCCCCATGGCACGGCGAAGCATCCGGGCGCCCGCCTCGTCCGAAGTCCCGAGGCGGGCGTAGGCCCCGGCCATGGCCCGAAGCGGCAGCGCGAAGGTCACCGCCGTGCAGCCGTCCACCGCGAGCCCCACCGTGCCCGCTCGACGCGCGGTCCAGCGCTCGATCTCGGCCAGAATCCGGCGCTGCACCGGGTGCCCCTCGCGATGGTAGCCCTCGAGCGGCCAGCCGTGGAACAGCGCCAGGGCCAGCATCCCGGCGTGCTTGCCGGAGCAATTGCTCCAGCGCGGGGTCATCGTGACACCATGCCGCACCACGTACTCGGCCACCTCGGGCGAGAGGGGCGGATGGGGCCCGCAGGCCAGGGTCTCCTCGCCGAGCCCCAGCTTCGCCAGCATCCCGGCGGCGAGATCCAGATGCACCGGCTCGCTCGAGTGCGACGCGCACGCGAGCGCCAGATCGCGATCGTCGAAGCGGTATCGGGCGGCCGCCCCGTCCGCCACCAGCGGGATCGCCTGAAACGGCTTGGCCGCGGAGCGCCAGAACGTCACCAGGTCCGGGTCGCCCGCGCTCGCCACGAGCCGCCCATCGGGATCCACCACGGCGACGTGGACGCGGTGCCGGGACTCGGGCCGCGTGCCCCGGGTCGCGACGACGGTGAGAGGCATGGGCTGAAGAATAGGCTGGAAGGGCGGTGCACGGTGAACGGTAACCGGGGCACCGGGGAAGGGGAACGCGGAGCGGAGAAGCCGGCAGCGACTACCGACCTCACGGGTGCGCTCCAGAGCGCCCTCGCGGCTCGCCCGGCGACCCGAGTCCCTTTCCACCGTTTCCTGCACCCCGCCCGGGGTTTTCCGTCGCCGTCCCTCGTTGATCGCTTGCCGTTCACCGTTTACCGGCGGTCCGCCCCGACGTAGCTTCCCGCATGCTTCGAACCCTGTGTTGTGCGGCGGCGGCCGCCGTGGTCGCGATCTCTCCGCTCGCCGCCCAGGCGTCCCGCTACGTCCCGCTCGACCACCCGCTGCTTCCGGCCATCGAGCACCTGATCAGCCGGGGGGAGATCGAGGACCCTTCCCCGAACGTCCGGCCCTTCCGCCAGCGGGACTTGATCCAGGCGCTGGACAGCGGCCTTGCCCGCGGGACCCTGGCCGATGGCCGCCTGGCGGCGCGGCTTCGTGAGGCATTCACCGAGGAGGGCGGCGCCCGTCCGCGCTGGGGGCTCGAGCTCCGGGCGGGCGGGCAGGGTTACACCCACGCGCGCCGCGACCCGCTGCACCCGGAGGGCCCCGGCGGGGTACGCCCCTATGTCGAGGCCCGAGCGCACGCCGTCTTCGGGAACGTGCTCCTGGTCACGCGCCCAGCGATCGAACCGCGGCTCACCAGGGACCCGGACTGGCCCGGCCGGCGCGACCTCGAGGTGACGGGCCGGCACCTCGAGGGGTATCTCTCCGCCCAGTTCCGCTGGGTCCGGCTGTTCTTCGGGCAGATGGACCAGAACTGGGGTCCGGCGGGGGTGCCGGGCATCGGGCTCAGCGATTACGGCTATCCCCGCGTGAGCCTCGGCCTGGAGGTGGGCAGCGAGCGGCTCCGGCTCGCCGCCCAGGCGAGCCTCCTCCGCGACGCCCGCGACAGCACGGGGGCCCGGATCCACCGCTACTTTTTCGCGCACCGGCTCGCCGCGCGGCTCACCGACCGGCTGCATGTGGCGCTCTGGGAAACGACGGTCCTCGCCGGTGCCGATCGCGAGTTCGACTGGCGCTTCGGAAACCCCGTCACGATTCTCCTGCTCGCCAACCAGTACGGCCTGGGCGACGAGGGCAACGTGCTGGTGGGTCTCGACGCGACCTGGCAGTTCGCCGGGCGCACCTCCCTCGCCCTCCAGTTAGGCATTGACGACATCCAGTACCAGAACCGGAGCGGACCCACCCGCACGCCGGACCGTTACGCCTTTACCGTGGCCGCCTTCGGGCCCCTGGGACGGCAGCTCGCCTGGCGGGGGCTCTACACCCAGGCCACGAGCCTTGCCTTCCGGACCGCCAACCCGTTCGAATCGTTCACCGATGCGGGCGTGGGCCTGGGCCGCGGGTTCGCGGACAACGAGCAGGCTACCCTCCAAGTCTCCGCCCCGGTGCTTGGTGACTGGCTCGTCACGCCCGAGTTCGCCCTGCTCCGTCAGGGCGAGGGCCGGATCACCGACCCCTTTCCACCGGCTGGCGTCGCGCGGGGCGACACACCCCGGCTCTTCATCGGCGTCCGGGAGACCACCTGGCGCTGGGCTCTGGGCGTGAGCGGGCGGGCCGGGCCGCTGGACCTCGCCGCCACCGGCGGCCTGCACCGCGTGCACAACGCCGATCACGTCCGGGGCCGCGACCGCACCCGTTTCGAGGGCCGGATCCAGGCGACGCTCGGCCTCGCCTGGAGCGGCGAACTTCGATGAGCCGGTTCCGGCCGGCGCCGCCGCTCCCGCGGGCCCGGCTCGAGGAGATCCTCGCCCGCCTGGCGGGGCGGCACCTCGTCGTGCTGGGCGACGCGATGCTGGACCGCTACCTCGTGGGCGATGTCGAACGGATCTCCCCCGAGGCGCCGGTCCCCGTGGTCCGGATCACTGCGCGGCAGGCGGCGCTGGGCGGAGCCGCCAACGTGGCCGCGAACCTCGCGGCCATGGGCGCTCGCCCCCGGCTCGTCGCGCTGGTGGGACAGGACCAGGAGGGGGAGACGGTGCGGGCAGGACTCGCGGCGCTCGGGCTCGACGGCCGCGGACTGGTGGAGGTGCCCGACCGGCCGACCACCGTGAAGACCCGCGTGGTCGCCCGGGGCCAGCAGGTGGTGCGGCTTGACGAGGAGGTGGAAGCCCCGGTCTCGGGGCCTGTCCTGGAGCGGCTCCGCGCCGAGTTCACCGCCGCGCTGGACGGGGCCGACGCAGTGGTGCTGGAGGACTACAACAAAGGGGTGCTGGTGCCGGAACTCATCCGTCAGGCCGTCGAGGCCGCGCGCGGTCGCGGGATACCCGTGGTCGTGGACCCGAAGTATCGCGGCTTCTTCGACTACGGGGGGGCCACCGTCTTCAAGCCCAACCGCCACGAGCTGGCGGCGGCGCTCGGCGCGATGGTGGACCTGGAGCGGAGCCACGCCGCAGAGCTCCGCGAGATCGTGAGCCGGCTGGGCGTGGAGCACGTGCTCCTCACCTTGCGCGAGGAGGGGATGCTCCTGATCTCGCGGGACGGCGAGCCGGTGCACCTCCCCGCGGTACGCCGGGAGATGTTCGATGTCTCGGGCGCCGGCGACACCGTGGTCGCGTGGGTAGCGGGAGGGCTCGCCGCGGGCGGGAGCGTACTCGAGGCGGCGGGGCTGGCCAACCTGGCGGCCGGGGTGGAAGTCGGCAAGCGGGGAATCCGAGCGGTGACGCCGGACGAGGTACTGGCCCTGCACGGCGAGGGCTAGCCGGGCCCGGCCCCCCCCCGTCATTGCGAGCGCCCCGGGCGGAGCCCGGGCGCGTGACGGGTGGCGAAGCCCGGGCCTCCCGTCATGGCCTGCGCCCCGGCGCACCACGGCCCCCCGTCATTGCGAGCGCCCCGGGCGAAGCCCGGCCCCCCTCGTCATTGCGAGCGCCCCGGGCGAAGCCCGGCCCCCCCGTCATTGCGAGCGCCCCGGGCGAAGCCCGGGCGCGTGACGGGTGGCGAAGCCCGGGCCTCCCCGTCATTGCGAGCGCCCCGGGCGGAGCCCGGGCGCGAAGCAATCTGGCCCGGCCTGGCAGGAGGGGCCGCGGGATTGCTTCGTCGGCCCCTTCGGGGCCCTGGCCTGGTTGCAAGGGCCGCGGGATTGCTTCGTCGGCCGCTCCGCGGCCTCCTCGCAATGACGGGTGGCGAAGCCCGGGCCTCCCGTCATGGCCCGCGCCCCGGGCGCACCCCGGCCCGCCCCCGTCATTGCGAGCGCCCCGGGCGAAGCCCGGGCGCGTGACGGGTGGCGAAGCCCGGCCCCCCGTAATGGCCTGCGCCCCGGCGCACCACGGCCCCTCGTCATTGCGAGCGCCCCGGGCGAAGCCCGGGCGCGAAGCAATCTGGCCCGCCCTGGCGGGAACAGCGGCGGGATTGCTTCGTCGGCCGCTCCGCGGCCCTGGCCTGGTTGCAAGGGCCGCGGGATTGCTTCGTCGGCCGCTCCGCGGCCTCCTCGCAATGACGGGTGGCGAAGCTCGG
>DATLYZ010000083.1:0-11126 GCA_035574255.1 Gemmatimonadales bacterium
GCGAGGCAGCTTCCAGGCCTTGGTGGAGGCCCATCAGATGGACGCGCCTGCACCTGACGCCGGAGGGCATCGCGGGATCTCCGGCCCGGCCGTCCCGTCACCCTGACCACCTTCACTCGGGAGGTTCGCGATGACCATCAGCCGATTCTGCGCACGCCTCGGGCTGGCGGCCGGGCTCCTGCTCGCGTTCCTGACGCCGGTGTTCGCCGAGAAGCAGACCTGCGAACTGGCGGCGATGGGCACATGGACGATCATCATTTCTCCGCAGGGGTCCGGGCTCGCCTGCTACGGTAACCCGTACAACTGTTGTAGGTCGTGAGATGGCCCTCCTGAACGAACCGGGCCGGCCGGGCCAAACATGCTCGCGGCTACGCCGGTAATGCCGGCACGAAGACACCTTCTCGCTCGAAGGCACTCGGGCGCCTTGCTGCTCGCTAGCCTTGTCTCCCTGTCGACCGCCGGGTGCAACTCTCGGCACGCCGGACGGGGTGGCCCGATATCGTGGGAGCGCGTGCCCTTCGCGACGTTGTGCGGCGAGCGGTCAGTCGTCTCATGGCCCACAAAGTCAGGCGGCGGGTTTCCCGCTTCGCTCGACCGCGTGAGGCCGCTCGGACCGCACCGCCTCGCCATGGTGGACCGAGAGAACGGGCGTGTGGTGCTGTTCGACTCGGCCGGGCGGATCCTGGACGCAGTGGGGAGAACCGGCGATGGCCCGGGCGAGTTCCGGTTTCCAGCCGACGTGGTGGCTCTGTCCGATAGCTCGTTGGCCATCGTGGATCCCGTGAGCATGCGTGTCACGTTGCTCTCGCCTCAGGGGGCCTTCCGCAGTGTGTTCCCAACGTCCGGGTTTGCAGGACGGCGGGCCGCTGCCCTGCCGGGAGGCCGGCTCGCGCTGGCTGGTCTCAACCGGGCCGGGAGAGGCTACAAGCTGCTGGCCGTTTACGGACCCCAGGGCGACCTGGAGCGTTACGCGTTCGAAGCCCCTCAACTCTTGGTTTCGCTGACTCCGCGGATTGACGACGCGGTTGTCGGTGCGACCTCGGACGGCACGGTGTACCTTGTGCCGGCGGCGCTCCCCAAGCTGTTCGTTCTGGAGCCCGAGAAGGAACTGGTCGTGGACCTGCGCTTGCCCGCCGACCTCTGGCATCAGTTGGAGCCACCTCGGGTCGCGCCGCAGACTCTCGAGGACGTCCGTACCTGGGTCGAGGCCGGGAGCGTCCTCACAGGCGGCGGCCTGTTCGGCGACTCGCTGCTCGCGCTTGGCTGGCGCACGGGGCGAGACAGGTTCGAGCAATGGCACCTGGGCCTGCTCTCCCTGCATCTCGAGAAGGGTCTCTTGCTCACCCACCTCCCAGGACCGCTCCTCGGCATCAACTCGCAGACGGTCTGGCTCCTGAGAAGACAGACGGCAGAGGCGAACCTTCTCGCTTTGTATGGCTGCAAGCTCGGCGGTGCACTGTGACCATCAGCCGATTCTGCGCACGCCTCGGGCTGGCCGCCGGGCTGCTGCGACCTCTCTGGCGTTGGGCCGTCGTGCTCGGCTTCGTTGCCCTGGTGACCGAGGTAGGGGCACCGCCCTGGGAACACGCGAGCGCCCAGGTGTCGCCCATGGCGACCTGCAATCCGAACACGAACCCCGACTGTCAGGGCGGTGGCGGGGGGTGTCGGTCGCAGCCTTGCACGTGTTCCACCGGCCGGACCGTGGGGATCTTTCGCAACTGCGCGACCTGCGGATACAACGCGGTCATGGATCTGTGGCTCTACTCGGGGACCTGGCTAGTGACCAAGGAATGCTGCTTCCAGAGCTGTCCGTGCCCGCAGGTGCAGTGCCTCGAGGCCCGGGCGTGCGGGTACTGCCAATGAGAGAACGTCGCAGCGGCTGGGAGAGCCGGGCTGGACGGTCAGTCCGCGGCAACGCGGGGCGCGCTCTCGGCCTGCTGCTCGCGTTCGCCGCTCCGCTGGGTTGCGACCGGGGACCTCCTCAGGGCGGGGAGGCATTCGGCAAGCCCGCGAAGCGGATTGCCCCAGCCGAGCAGGAGGTGAGCCTCGACGCGCCGATGCAGAGCTGTGTGAGGCGGGTCCTGGGGACGGCGCGCCTCGAGGAGAAGGCGTCCGTGATGCCGCTCGGGTTTCGGAAGGTCCCGGAACCGCAGGATAGTACCTGGGACCCCGCCCTCGTACGCGCCGTCGTACCCCTCGGCGACCGGCTGGTGGTTCTGGACGCGGGCCTCAAGCAGCTCGCGATCTTGGGCCCCGATCTCACGCTCGTGCGCCGGTTCGGCCGGGAAGGCGGCGGCCCCGGGGAACTCCGCGAGCCCATGGCCCTCGCCGTGGATGCCGATTTGGCTCAGATTTACGTCCTCGACATTGGCAACCGCCGGATCGCGGTCTTCGACACCACAGGTGCCGCACTCGGGACGCGGGCTGGCGACGTACCAGGCGGGGTCAGTATCGCCGCCCGGCGGGATACGGTCTTCTTTTCGCACTTCGTGATGCCCGGAGCCGGAGGGCGCCAGCCGGCTCGGACTGCGATGCTGAGCGCGCTGGCTCCGGCCGAGCGGGCGGCGAGCCCCCTGGTCAGCGTGGCGGACGGGGATCGGGATCCAGGCCGGTTTCCAATGCCAGGCCCCAACACCTTCGAGGTTCGCGTGTCCGACCGCTACCTCGCCCTGTTCGTTGGGGCGAGCGGGCACGTGGATATCTACCGCGGTGGGGACCGAGTCGGGACGGTCCGGGTCTGCATGCCGCCGGCGCTTGCCAGAGCCTACGCGCGCCAGCGTCGTGCACAGGCCGGCAAGCCCCGTCTGAGCCAGATGCTCTACCCGATGCTCACCGACGTGATGCTGAGGGGCGATACGGTGTTCACGATCGGCCCCATGCCTGACGCTCGCGGTCGGCTTCATGTGGACCGGTATCGCGTCGACGGCACGGACCTCGGGAGCATCGTCATCCCGATCGGCGACTCGGCCTACTACCCTCAATACCTGCGTTTCTGGAGCGGCCCCACCGATCTCGTGGCGTACGGGTCGCACGGCACCATTCTTCGGTGGCGCCTCCGCCTTGTCGAATGAAATACCGCGGCTGGCTCTGCGTGCTCGCCGCGCTCCATGCGTGTCAGGGTGGACCACCATCCGGGCGCCAGACTGTCGAGGTTACCTTGCCGCTCGGGGGCCTCGAGACCGGAGGGGACCGGACCGGCTTCGTCCTGATAGAGTTCGGGTCCTTCGCTTGCCACTATTGCCACCTCTTCCACGATAGCGTGTACCCCGGGGTGGCTGCACGATTCGTCGGGCCGGGCCGCGCGCGTTTCCGGTTCGTCAGCGTGGACACGGCACCTCCTCTCCTCCGCATCGCGGCGTGGGCGCAGTGCGCCGTGGCAGGTCTCGGGGTGGACTCGGCGCTTGCCTTCGCCTTCGATCTGGTCCGGGACGGGAAGCCCCCGCCTCGGCCGGAAGATCCGGACTCCTGTGAGGTCCGCAGTCTCGCGACCCGCCGCCAGGAAGCGGAGGCAGCGCAGGCGCTTGGCGTCAGAGCTGTTCCCACCTTTGTCGTCGGCGTTCAAGACTTCTCGGGCAGGGTGGTTGGTTGGGTGGTGCAAGGGCTGGACGAGGACGCTCTCTGGAAGGCATCTCCACGATGCGGCGCGAGCCCTCGAGGTCCCCGTCCTGCCGGTGGATCATGGCTTGCCACGGCCCAGGGGATGTCGGCGAGCGGCTCGGGGCACGACAGTGACAGGCGGAGACAGGACGGTAGCATCATGTCGAGGGCATCATTCTGGGCGGCACTCAGTCTTGCACTTATGGCAGCGGTTCCGATCGCCAGCACGGGGGGAGGCGGAGCGCCACACGCCGGCGGGAGGGGAGCCCGGTTCGACTGGTGGCGGTATAATATCTTCCCCGAGGCTGGGGGTGTGCTCATCGAAGGAGTCGCCACGCTGGTGCGCTGGGAACCGGGTTAGGCGCCCGGCCGAGGTGGGGTGAGCCGAGGGATGACCGGATCGGCGTGGGCGGGTGAGGAGTGCGAACGACCCTGGACCGCGGACCGGGTGGCGGGTCGCCCGGGTCCTGCGGCGGGGGGCGCCGCCGCGAGGCCTGAGCGGGCCGGGCCGGGACCTGCCGGCGGGCCTGTCTGTCCGGTTCGGGGATGGGTCGGGGTGGCCGGGAGCCGCCGCTTGACATGGACCGCCCCCCCCCCACGCATGTTCGCATGGCGCCTCCGGGTCCCCCCTGCCTGGCGCGAGGCGCGGCTCGCCGTTTCTGGCTAGGACGGGGCGTTCGGCGGCTGGCCGGCACGACGAGTAGCTCGCTGGCCGGTGACCCGGCGGCTCCCGGAGGGAGGGGCATGGGCCGGGTGTTGCACGTGGCTGGGGCTCGAGAGATGCAAAGCCGGAACGGCAAATAGGATAGGGTGCCACTCGCGGCGTCGCGACCAGGACTTCTTACAGGGAGCCAACGATGCGCAAGCCCACAGGAATTGCCGTTCTCGCCGCTCTGAACCTCCTCGTGGCCGCCCTCTCACCGGTACGCGTTACTGCCGAAGCGAAGAAGTGCGACTATGACTGGGCGTATGACCCTCTCACCCACCAGCCGATCCTGGTGTGCGTCGGCTGCTGGTTCTGGAGTTGCGACTGCTGAATCTCCCGTTCCCCATCCACCAGTCGCCGAGCAGGCTTCGGATTTTGAGGAGCACGTCCCATTCAAGGACCGGTGGCACCCGATCCTTCGCCTGAGCGCTTCGAGCGACCGCTCCCCGAGAGTACCCGATGACTACCGGCGATCGCGGTCCTGGGGTATGGTTCTTTAGCGTCCTCATTCTTGCAACCCTCGCTCACCTCGGCTACAGGGCCGCCAGGCTCCAGAGGACCAAGACGGTGCCGGTCTCGGACCTTGCGGTTGGAACGCCGCTGCCGGACTTTCAACTCGCTCCGGCCCGAGCCGCCTCGGATCCATTGCCATCCGCGATCCCTGGGTTTCCTGACTGCTGGGTACTCGTCGTGTTTTCTCCCGAGTGCCCGCATTGCCATACCGCAGCGCTTCGCGATGCCGCTCAGCCGGCACAGGAGCGCCTTCCCACCATCTGGGTCGGCCAGGGCAGTCAAGAAGCCAATGCTCGGTTCGCCGACGGGCTGCCATCGGGGGTCCCTGTGTTTGCCTCCGTGGATGTTCGCGCCAGGCTTCAGGTCCGCGCCTTTCCCGCGGCCTTCTTGGTGGGGTCTGGTCGCCTGATCAAGCTCATTTTCCCGTATCAGGGCGCTATTCCGAAGTCGCGTTTGCAAGGCTTCTGCGCCGGCGGAGGTCGGGGGTGACGTTCGTATCGGACCGCGGAGCGAGAGGCTCGGCCTTCGGGCTCCTGCCTCGCCTCGTCATGACGGTTGCGGCGATCACGGTCTCGTGCAAGTCACGCGGGTCGGACAGCACTCAGATCCGGACCCGCCTCGCTCCAGGGGAGGATGTCATCCTCGGCTGGTCGGCCACCTTCGAGCACGAAATCCTTCGATCACGGGACCCCGATGAGCCCTTTGCGTCGCTCACCAAGGGCCTGGTGGCCGCCGATCGACATCGGCGGATCTACGTGTACGATGACCCCTCAGGGAAGGTCCTCGTCCTCGACTCGTCCGGCACCGTTCTCGGCACGCGTGGCCGTCGAGGACGCGGACCAGGCGAGATCAGCAATCCCTCGGGCCTGGGCGTAGACGCCGAAGGGGGTCTTGTCGTCTTCGATGTTGCCAAAAGCGGCCTGGTTCGGTTCGCTCCTTCGGGCGAGATCCTTCCCGAAGTGCGAATCGTGGGCATGCACGAGGGCGGCCCCATCGTCACGGCCCCGGGGCTTGTGACTATGGGGGTGGTCGAGCTCGATCGTCAGGGCCATCAGTTGGTCCAGCGGCTCGTCGTGCTCGCGGACACGGGGAGCTCCGAGGTCCTGGCCACCGTCGCGCAACCACTCCCAAGGGCCATGCGCTTTCCAGGCTGTCCGAACCCGGTCGTGCTGCCACCTCTGTTCGCGCCCCGCCTGGTGTGGAGCGGCAACGATCAGGTGGTGGCCGCCGTCTCAGACGCATCCTATACGATCGCTCTCTACCGGAACGAGCGCCCTCCGATCCGGATCGGACGCGACATCAAGCCGCGCAGTGCCACGCGGCAGCTCGCTCTGCAAGAAGTCGCCTCCGCTCGGCTGCCGCAGAAGGAGGGCAGTTGCCGGGTATCGCCAGCCGAACTGGTGGAGGCCCGAGGCTTTGCGAGTGAAATCCCTGAAGTCGCGGGCCTCGCCGTGTCCCCATCTGGGGAGTTGTGGGTAAGGCGTCAATCGCTGGATTCCGAGGGGGCCGTGATCGACGTGTTTTCAGCCGAGGGGGAGTACCATGGATCGCTGCCATCTGGCACGCCGTTTCCTGATGTGTTTCTCGACAGGCTGCATTTTCTGGTTGTGGAGCGCGGCGAGGACGGCGTAGCTCATCTACGACTCTACCGATTGAACAGGTAGCAGGCTGCGAGGTCGTCCCGATCCGGGCGCTTCAGAATCCGGGTCTGGAGCCCAACGCGGGGGTGGATCGCGGAACGGGACGTTGCTTATCGCCCTCGGAGGCTCGAGCGGCGGGCGGTAGATCGCGCCCTGGACTCCCTCGATGCCGGGTTATCGCGGATGAACCCGCGCCTCCCGGTCTCGCGCGACTCCCTGCGGCGAAAGCTCTATCGCCCAGAGTACTATCCCCCGGCTACCGAGCTCCGCGTGGCGCGGGATTCGACGCTTTGGGTACGGTTGGCCACGGAACCGCCCCGGCCGCTCGCGGCCTCCGAGGCGTTGTGGCTGGTCTGTCACTGGACCGGACGCTCGCTCCGATCGGGCGTGGCGCCTGCGCACCTCAAGGTCTTCGACGCCGAAGGCGACTTGGTGTGGGGGATCGAGCACGACGCCGACGACGTGCCGCGGGTGGTGCGGTACCGACTCGTCAAGGACCAACCGGGGTAGCCACTGATTTCCCTCGGCGCCCGGCCCCGGGATTTCACCGACCCTGCCCGCATTCGCCATACACGTTCATCCGCGGCCCCATTGGCAGCTCCAGCGCCCTCCGGATATCTGCCCGGTGAGCGCCTAGCCGCCTGACTCCTCCCGCCGCCTCGCCGCCACTTTCGGGATCCCACAGCGGGGCCCGCTGCGGCGCTTGGTGATCGAGGGGCACATCGGGGTGGTCGCCGAGGGATCCGATGACGGCCCGGTCGGGTTCATCGAGGCGGTCGCCACACCGTTCGCTGGCGACCGGCTCAGTCTCCCTGGTCGGAGTGGCGCCCCGGAGTCGGACGGTGATGGCGGTAATGGAGACCGGGTCCACGCCCTGAGGGAGGATGCCGCGAGCTTGAGAAGTACGCCGGCCAGGGCTGATCCTGCGGGTGGTAGGCCATGAGACGAGCTAGCGGTCAGGGCCCGCCGCGGATCAGCGCTGAGAAGGACCTCGGTCCCCCGCTCCGGTTCACAAGGCGCGTTGGCGCCCCTCGCCGTGGTCTCCCTCGGGTCTCGCGGTCCTACCCCAGCTCCAGCACCATCCGGATATCCGCGCGCCGGTACTCGCTGGTCCCGAGCGGCGCCTCCACGAAGCCGAGCTTCCGGTAGAGCCGGAGGGCAGGCTCGAGCACCCGGTTGGAGCAAAGCTCCAGCCGCCTCGCGCCTAACTCCCTCGCCCGCGCCACCGCCGTCCGGCCCAGCAGGAGCCCGATACCTCTCCCTTGCGCCGAGGGGGCGACCGCCATCTTGGCCAGCTCGAACGCCCCGTCATGGAGCTTGATCAGGGCGCAGGTCCCCACGATCTCGCCCTCCTCCTCCGCCAGGAGGATACACCCGCCCGGCTCGAGGATCGCACCCTCCGGATCGTCGAAGACCTCGAGGTCGGCGGGCTCCACCACGAAGTGGCGGGTGATCCATGCCAGGTTGAGGTCGCGGAAGGCGTCGCGGTGGCGGGGTTCGTAGTCAACGATCCGAGGGGCACTGTCGGGGGTGGGCATGGTGTTTCCCGCGCGGGTCACGCGGCATCGGGGTTTCAGTCGGGGCTGGATTGCTTCGTCGGGCGCTTCGCGCCCTCCTCGCAATGACGGGGGGGCGGGCGCTTCGCGCCCTCCTCGCAATGACGGGGGGGCGCTCGGCGCCCTCCGCGCAAGGACTAGGGACCGCCCTCCTGGCAATGATCGAGCTGCGCCCTGTCGCAATAACTCGGGAAGGGCGCCCTCCTCGCAATGACGGGGGGGCGGGCGCTCGGCGCCCTCCGCGCAAGGACTAGGGACCGCCCTCCTGGCAATGATCGAGCTGCGCCCTGCCGCAATGACTCGGGAAAGGCGCCCTCCGCGCAAGGACCATCGGACGGGGCCTACCCGCAATCCCGGGAGGCCCCCCCCTCGCAAACATGTTACGCTGCCCAGCGCTACTCGTCCACCACGCCGCCCTCAGTCGTCCACCTCCACCTTCACGTCCGCCGCCAGGATCGTGGCCGGCGGGCCCGCACTCTCCACCGTCCCGTGCCCCTCCGCCCGCACCGGGCGGTTCGCGCCCACCGCGGTCGCCATGGCATCGAGCGAGAAGAGGTCGCCCTCGGGATCGAAGACCGTGCTGCCGGTCACCCGGATCACGGTCCCCCCGGCGAGCGTGAAGGTGCCGGCTCCGGCGTCCACCGAGACCACGGAGGCCTCGAACTCCACCGTGCCGCCGGGCGGGATGCCGCGCTGCCCCGGTCCCTCGAGGTCGGTGCCAGCCGTGATCTCGATCGGCAGGGCGAACACCGTGAGGATGGCGAGCGGCGGCGGCGTCGCCACCAGGGCCAGGTTGTCGCCGTCCACGAACGCTTCGATCTTGGCCTCGTCGAAATCGTCCTCCAGTCGGAGGTCGAGCGCCGTGAAGGAGGGATCGTCAGGCGCCTGCGGGGCGGCCGGCGGGTTCCGGCGGGCCTCGATCGGCGGCAGGTCGCCCCGGTCCAGCGCAGCCTGGATCGCGGCCACCCAGGCGGCGCGGCTCACCCGGCTGCTCTGGGGGGTGCGGAAGCGGGTCCCGGCGCCGTACTGAATGGTCATGCCGCCCAGCTCGAGGGTGACGGTTCCGGCCGCGTCGTCAATCGCCGTGACTCGGCTGATGACCTTCTCTTCGTCGTCCTCGGGCTCGATCGCGACCTCCCGGGCCACGAGCCCGCCCGGAAGGACCGAGATCTCGACCCGCGTAGGGCCCGCGCCGAGCGCGCTGTCGAATTCGGGGAGGGTGAGGACCCGGGCGAACCGGGCCGGGTTCCCGGGCCCGGTCGAATCGGAACTGCAGGCGGCCAGGGTGGCGAGCACCAGGGCCAGGGCGCCCTGTCGGGTTATGGGTTCGAACCACATCGGATTCACTCCTGCATGGAAGGTAACCGGTGACGGGTGCCCCCCACTCCGCAGGGAGGGTGCCTCGCGTAAGTGGTTCATCTACAAGGAGGGGGGCACGGTTCCTTGTCCCGATTCGCTCCAGCTAGGACACCTCGTTACAGGCCGCTCGGCGGGGGGGATCCGGACGAGCCGAGCCGGACCATTCGAGGGGATCCCACCGGGGCCGGCGTCTCGCGGGCGGGCCCTGCCTGCACCGCTACGCAGCGGATGCGCTTCCGCTCGCTCTTCGTGGCCTCGGGGTCGGTGCAGCACTGGACGCTCTGATCGGCGCGGCCTGGCGTGACGGGCCCCGGCAGCACCCCCAGCGCCCTGCGCCATCACCCCCCCGGCCCCAGTGCCCGTCGCCGTGGCCCCGGTGGAGCGGGGTGGCCTGGCCCTCGTGAGCGGCGCCGCCTGCCTAGTCGAGCCGATCGGCGCCGCCGCCGTCGAGACCCGGGCGGCGGGACTGCTCACCCGGGTGGCGCTCCGCGAAGGCCCGGCGCCCGCCCGTCTCGGGCCGAGCTGGACCGGACCCGCGCGATCCTGGCCGGGGATTTGGTCCAGCTCGTCCAAGACCAGGAGGGCGCGCGAGCCGGCACGGGGCGGACGGCGCGGCTTCCGATGGGGGTCAGGTCGGGGTGGTGGTGTTAGCATAAATTATTGTTGTGGAATGATTTAGCAACTGCGGCGCCGGTTGTTTCGGCCCGCGACCGGGTCTATATTTCGGCCATATCCCCGGTCGTCCAACCCTCGAATCGAACCCGGACCACGGATTGTCATGACTGGCCCCTCCCAGAGCGAACGGATTCTGCCGCGGCTCATCGAAGAAGAGATGCAGCAGTCGTTCATCAACTACTCGATGAGCGTGATCGTTTCGCGCGCGTTGCCGGACGTGCGCGACGGGTTGAAGCCGGTGCACCGGCGGATCCTCTACGCGATGAACGAGCTGGGGCTCCTGCCGGGCCGGCCGTACAAGAAGTCCGCCACCGTGGTGGGCGACGTGCTGGGCAAGTACCACCCGCACGGGGACAGCTCGGTGTACGACGCCCTGGTCCGCATGGTGCAGGATTTCTCGCTCCGCTATCCGCTGATCGACGGGCAGGGGAACTTCGGCTCGGTGGACGGCGACCCCCCGGCTGCCTATCGCTACACCGAGGCGCGCCTCACGGACGTCGCGGTGGCGATGCTGGAGGACATCGAGAAGAACACGGTGGACTTCCAGTCCAACTTCGACGACCGGCTGCGGGAGCCCACGGTGCTCCCGTCGAAGATCCCCAATCTTCTGGTGAACGGCTCGAGCGGGATCGCGGTCGGGATGGCGACCAACATCCCGCCCCACAACCTGCGGGAGGTGTGCCAGGCGGTCGAGTATCTCATTGACCACCCGGAGGCGAGCGTGGCGGACCTCCGGAAGTTCATCAAGGGTCCTGACTTTCCGACCGGCGCCTTCATCTACGGCCGCGACGGGCTCCAGGAGGCCTACGAGCAGGGCCGGGGGCGGGTGGTGATGCGGGCGCGGGCCCAGATCGAGGAGAAGGAATCGAGCGGCCGGGCCCAGATCGTCATCACCGAGATCCCCTACCAGGTGAACAAGGAGAATCTGGTCAAGTCCATCGCGGAGCTCGCGATCGAGAAGAAGATCGAGGGGATCGCGGGGGTGAACGACGAGAGCGACAAGGACGGGATGCGGATCGTGGTGGATCTCCGCCGGGACGCGATCCCCAACGTGGTGCTCAATCAGCTCTACAAGCACAC
>DATLYZ010000084.1:0-4197 GCA_035574255.1 Gemmatimonadales bacterium
CCCTCCACCAGCGGGAAGCTGACCCTGGGCAGCTTGTCCCACGCCGCCGTGAGGGCCGTGGTGACCGCGGTGAGGCGGGTGTAGAAGTCCTCCCGCTCCCGGGCCGCCCGCTTGACGATGGGGGCCACCAGGCAGTCGATCGTCTGCCGGGCCCGGGCCGCCGCCCCCTCCACCGCCGCCTCGGCCAGCGGGACCACGGTGACGCCGAGCTCGGTCAGGAAGCGCTGCAGCAGCCGGCCCAGGCTGTCCTGCAGCAGCACCTCCGGGACCCCGACCGCGCGCACGCTCCGGCGGCCCACCTGCACCCGCTCGGAGTAGAGCTGCTCGCGCAGCCACTCCACGTACTGGCGGTTCTCCTCGTCCTTCCACCACTCCCGGATCATCTTCTTGCCCCAGTAGCGGATGGCGGCGTAGTAGAGGTCCCGTCGGGCCAGGCGGCTCAGCACGCCCCGCCAGGAGTAGAACCGGCCCATGGCCCGGATGGCCGCCATCTGCAGCTCGTAGGGGCTCATCCGCCGGGGCTGGTGGACGGCGTGGTGGCCGTCGTAGAAGGACCAGTTGCGGCTGATCACGTACTTGTCCCCGTGGGCGTAGAGCTGGCTCCAGTCGGGGGAACCCGGGATGGGCGTCAGGATCATGAACTGGATGGAGTCGATGTCGTGGCGGATGGCGAAGTCGGCGGTGGCCTCGATGGTCTCCACGTCGTCCTCGTCGGAGCCGACCACGAACATGCCGTGGATCCGGATGCCGTGGGCGTGGAAGCGCTCGATGGCCCGCTCGATCTTGGCCAGGTCCTGCTTCTTTTGGAACAGCTTGAGCGTCCGCGGGTTGATGGACTCGAAGCCGACGTAGACGTTGAAGCACCGGGAGTCGCGCATGAGCTGGAGCAGCTCGGGGTCGTCCACGGTCTCCGTGCGCACCTGGGCGCCCCAGTCCGGGGTGAGCCCCCGCTCGATCATCCGCCGCAGCAGCTCCTTCACCCGCTTCTTGTTGGCGGTGAAGATGTCATCGGCGAAGAACGTGTAGACGTTGTCCCGGTGCAGGGCGAGCTCTTCGAGCACCCGGTCCACCGAGTGGGTCCGGAAGGCGTGCCCGTACATGCCCGGCACCGAGCAGAAGGTGCACGAGAAGGGGCACCCCCGCGAGGTCTGGACCGAGATGACGCCCCCCGGCTTCCAGCCGGTGATCAGCGTGTAGTCGGGGATCGGGTTGACGTCCAGGTTGGCGATCTTCGGCCGCTCCGGGTTGTGGGCGGTGCGCCCCTCGGGCGTCCGCCAGCTGAGGTTCTGGATCTTCTCGAACCCCTCTCCCCGCTGGATCGCCTCCACCAGCTCCTGGAAGGCGAACTCGCCCTCGCCGCGCACCACGTAGTCGGCGTGCTCCAGCCCCTCGTCGGGCAGGAAGCTGGTGTGGGTGCCGCCCAGGACCGCGATCCCGCCCGCCTCCCGGACCCGGTCGGCGAGGCGGTAGGACTGCGGGGCGGTCGAGGTGATGGCCGAGATGCCGACCAGGTCGGCCGAGAGCACCTCCTTCATGTCCACCGGGTGGATGTCCTCGATGTAGACCCGGACGTCGTAGCCCAGGTTGCGCATGATCGTCGCCAGCAGGACAGACCCCAGGCGGGGAATGCACACGCGGCTGTAGACGTGCAGGTGGGTGGACTTGGGCTCGACGAAGACGATCTTCCGGATGGCGCGCTTCATGCGTCAGGTCTCCTCACGCGTCGGGTGGCCGGTTGACGCGACGTCGGTCGCGAGAAAGTTGCGCTCACGCTAACACCCGCCCGCGCGGGTTGTCAAAGTCGCCCGCCGTTCGCCTCAGCTGTCGCCCCCGGAACCCCACCGGTGGGGCTTCACGGTCCTCCGGAACCCTGCCGGTGGGTTTTTCTCCTTGACAGCGCGCGCGCCGGGCTCCTAGCATGCCGCCAACGCACGCCGCACTCGGGGGGAGGTGAGCCGGTGGCCAAGAAGAAGGCGGCCAAAAAGAAGAAGAAGTAGGCGCCGCTGAGCGCCCGGCCCTGTCGGCTCGCCTCGCGACAGGGCCGTGGCATCTCGGGGCCCGCCCGGGTCCGGTCCCCGCCCGGACGGAGCCCGCCCTATTTGGTCTTCGCGAGCGCCCGCGGCTTGGCGCCGCCGGGCGCGCCCGCCGGGCGGCTTCGCTGGTCGAAGAGGCCCTGGAGCTGGTTGACCGTCTCGGCGAACTGCGAGACGTCCTGAAACTGCTTGTACACCGAGGCGAAGCGCACGTAGGCGACCTGGTCGAGCGCCTTGAGGTGCTCCATGACCATCTCGCCGATGTCGCGGCTGGACACTTCCCGGTCCGCCCGCTCGTGCAGGCGGCTCTCGATGTCGGCCACGACCTGGTCGATCCGGGCCAGGCTCACCGGGCGCTTGGCGCAGGCTTTGAGGATGGCGGTCCGCAGCTTCTGGCGGTCGAACTCCTCGCGCCGGCCGTCCTGCTTGACCACGTGCAGGGCCACGTTCTCGATGTGCTCGTAGGTGGTGTACCGGCGCCGGCACTTCAGGCACTCCCGGCGGCGGCGGATGAACTCGCCGTCCCGGCCCACCCGGGAGTCCACCACGCGGTCCTCGGTATGCCCGCAGAACGGACACTTCATGGCCGGCCTCCCCTCACCGGCGCCGCTCCGGGTAGAGCGGGAACTGGTTCGTGAGCTCCTGGACCTCGCCGCGCACCGCCGCCTCCACCGAGGCCGAGCCGAGGTTGGACAGCACGCGGTCGATCAGCCCCGCGATCCGCTCCATCTCGGCGGGGCCCATGCCCCGGGTGGTCACCGCCGGCGTGCCGAGCCGGATCCCGCTGGTGACCATCGGGCTGCGGGTCTCGAACGGGATGGTGTTCTTGTTCACGGTGATCCAGGCCCGATCCAGCGCCTCCTGGGCGTCCTTGCCGGTGATCCCGCGCGGGGTGAGGTCGACCAGGAGCAGGTGGGTGTCGGTCCCCCCGGACACGAGCCGGAAGCCCCGGGCCAGCAGCGCGTCGGCCAGGGCGCGGGCGTTGGCCACCACCTGCTGCTGGTAGCGACGCCACTCCGGGGTCAGCGCCTCCTTGAACGCCACCGCCTTGGCGGCGATGACGTGCATGAGCGGGCCGCCCTGCACGCCGGGCATGACGGTCTTGTCCAGGGCGGCGGCGTACTCGGCGCTGCACATCACCATCCCGCCTCGGGGGCCCCGCAGCGTCTTGTGGGTGGTCGTGGTGACGAAGTCGGCCAGCCCGACTGGCGAGGGGTGCAGGCCGGCCGCCACCAGGCCCGCCGGGTGGGCGATGTCGGCCATCAGCACGGCACCCACCTCGCGGGCGATCTCGGCGAACGGCGCGAAGTCGATGGCCCGGGGAAAGGCCGACCCGCCGGCGATGATGAGCCGGGGCCGGTGCCGGCGCGCCAGGTCGCGGACCTCGTCCAGGTCGATCCGCTCGGTGTCCCGGCGTACGCCGTAGGGGACGACCGTGTACAGCTTGCCCGAGTAGTTCACGGGACTGCCGGCCGTGAGGTGCCCGCCATGGGAGAGGTTCGGCCCCAGCACGGTGTCCCCGGGCTTGAGCACCGTGAAGTACACGGCCATGTTGGCCTGGGCGCCGGAGTGGGGCTGCACGTTGGCGTGCGGGGCCCCGAACAGTTCCCTGGCCCGGGCCACGGCGAGCTCCTCGACCACGTCCACGACCTCGCAGCCGCCGTAGTAGCGCCGGCCCGGGTACCCTTCGGCGTACTTGTTGGTGAGCACGGAGCCGAGCGCCTCCAGCACCGCCTCGGAGACGAAGTTCTCGGAGGCGATCAGCTCCAGGTTGCGGTGCTGCCGCTGCGCCTCCTCGCGCAGCGCCTTGGCGATCTCGGGGTCGACGTCAGCCAGCCTGAGCATGGGCGGCGCCCAGCGCCATCAGCTTCTCGACCCGGCGCGCGTGTCGGCCACCGGCGAACGGGGTGCCCAGCCACACCTCGAGGATCTCGAGCGCCCGGCCGGGCGCGGTCAGGCGGGCGCCGAGCGCCAGCACGTTGGCGTCGTTGTGCTCCCGGCTCATGCGGGCCATCTCCACGTCCAGGCACACCGCCGCCCGCACGCCGGGGATCTTGTTGGCGGCCATGGCCATGCCGATGCCGGTGCCGCACACGAGCACGCCCCGCACCGCCCCGCCGGCCCGCACCGCCTCGGCCACCCGGGCCGCGTAGTCCGGGTAGTC
>DATLYZ010000085.1:0-8169 GCA_035574255.1 Gemmatimonadales bacterium
GTTCCCGCCCGCCGCTCGGGCCCTCTCGCCTGACCGGTGTCGTGGGACGCCGTGCTCCGGCGTCGTCGAGCCGCCCGGTACCCGGGCTGCGGGCTCGCGGGGGGGGGCAGGCTGGTGGTGAGGCGGCGGACTTCCGTTGGCTGGGGATCTGCCACCCGGGGAAACAGCGCGATCCAAACCCCGTCACCCGCAGGGCCCCTGGCCTCGGCCTGAGGGGCGTTGGTTGAACCTTGGTTGCGGCACCGCCCGCAGTTTGATCCCTGCCTCCTGCCCTCCAGGTTCCAGCGGTGGTACCTTCCAACGAGACCGGTCGCCTCCCCCCGCGACCCTCACGCCGGCCGGAGCATCCAAGCCTCCGAGCCGGCCGCCAGAGACCTGACATGACCCGACGCCTGACCCTGGGCTTCGCCGCCCTCCTGCTGGGGCCGCTCGCTCTCGGCGCCTGCAAGGGCCACCAGGCCCAGGCCGACGCTGCCTCTTCTGAAGACCCGGCAGCGAGAACCCCGGAGTCGAGCCTGGCCCTCCCCGTGGTCGGGGAGCCGGTCCGCCGGGGCGACCTGGTGCTCTCCGTGGCGACCACCGGGGTGGTCCGCTCCGAAGCCGTGGCCCAGATCAAGGCCGAAACCAACGGCACCATACAGGAAGTCCGGGTGCGGCCCGGCAGCCCGGTGCGGCAGGGCGACACGATCCTCCAGCTCGACCCTCGACCTTTCGATCTCGCGGTGCGGGAGGCGGGGGCTGCCCTCGAGGAAGCCGAAATCCACTTCCGCGGCAACCTGGTCTCGGACTCGATCGTGCTCGGGCCCCAGGGCTCCGAGGAGCGCTACCGAAACGCGCTCGCGCTCTCGGGTGTCCCCGGTGCCCGGATCCGGCTCGACAAGGCGAAGCTCGACCGCGAGCGCGCGACCATCACGGCGCCGTTCGACGGGGTGGTGGACCAGGTGACCGTCGCGGCCGGCGAGCGGGTGAGTCCGGGCCAAGACGTGGCCCGCCTGGTGGACGTCCGCCACCTCCGGGTGGAAGCCCAGGTGCTGGAGCACGACCTTCCCTACATCCGCGTGGGCGGCGAGGCGTGGATCACCGCCGCCGCCGCGGCGGCGCCGGTCCGAGGACGAATCGCGGCCATCCTGCCCCTGGTGGACACGGCGGCGCGGGCCGGGCGGGTCGTCGTGGCGGTGGACCCGGGAAGCCGGGGAGGCTCCCCGCCGCGTTCGGGGCCCGCCGCCCGCCCCTCGGACGCCCGGGGGCCCGGCGGCCCGGTTCCCCTCATGCCCGGGATGTACGCCGACGTGAAGCTGGAAGCGGCCCGGCTCCCCGACCGGATCCTGGTGCCGAGCCGCGCGGTGATCGAACGCGACGGCCGGCCCCTGGTCTTCGCGGTCAGGCAGAACCGGGCCCAGTGGGTGTACCTCGTGCCGGGCCGGAGCAACGGGGTCGAGACCGAGGTCCTGCCTGACTCCGCCACCGGCCGGATCCCGCTCGCCCCGGGCGACACGGTGCTGGTGGAAGGGCATCTCACCCTCACCCACGACGCGCCGGTGCGGCTGGTGACGGCGGCGGAGCAGTCGGGGAACGGTCAACGGGGAACAGTGACCGGTGAGCGGTGAACGGGCAACGGGGAAGGGGGCGCGGGCGCTGACGGTCGGCCCGGGGCGCGGGCCGGTCCCGGGCCGCCCGGCTTCCCGTTCCTGCGCGGAGCCCCCGGCGCCGCCGGCCCGATGAGTCTCCCCGCCGCCGCCGTCCGGCGGCCCGTCACCACCCTTTCCGCCACGCTGGCCCTGGTGCTGCTGGGGGCGGTCTCGCTGGGCCGCTTGCCGGTGGCACTCCTGCCTGACGTCACGCTGCCGGTGCTCACCATCCGGACGAGCTGGCCCGGTGCGGCGGCGGCCGAGGCGTCCCGCTTCGTGGCGGAGCCGATCGAGGAGGCCATCGCGGCCACCCCGGGGCTGGTGGAACTCCGGTCGGTGAGCCGGAACGGCGAGGTCACCACCACGGCCCGCTTCGCCTGGGGCACCGACATGGCCGCCACGGTGCTCGCGGTGCGCGAGCGGCTCGACAACGCCCGGGCCCAACTGCCTGACGACGCCGAGCGGCCGACCCTCCTGACCTCCGACCCGGGGCAGCGGCCGATCGCGGTGTTGGGGGTCGGCGGGCGGCGCGATCTCCGGGCCGTCGCCCTCCTCGCGAGGCAGGTCTTCGCCCGGCGGCTGGAGCAACTGGACGGGGTGGCGAGCGTCGCGGTGACTGGCGTGCCGGAGGACGAAATCCGGGTGGAGCTGGACCCCGACCGGCTCCGGGCCCTGAATCTCTCGCCCAACGACGTGGTGCGCGCGGTCAAGGCGGCCAACGCGAGTGCCCCGGGCGGGACGATCCGGCGGGGGCAGTTCCGCTTCGCGGTCCGCGCTCTCACCGAACTCCGCAGCCTGGCGGAGTTCGCCGATATTCCGATCCGGTCCAGCGGCGGCCGGGTCCGCGTCCGCGACGTGGGCCGGGTGGCGCTCGCGAGCGCCGATCCGGTCACCCTCACCCGGCTCGACGGCGAGCCGGGGATCGGCCTGGTGGTGTACAAGGACGCCGGGGCCAACACGGTGGCGGTGACCGCCGCCATCGAGCGGGCGCTGCAGCAGCTCCGGCGCGATTTCCCCGACCTCTCGCTCAGCGTCGTCGCGGCCCAGGCCCGCTTCGTGAACGACGCGCTCGCCAATCTGGCCCAGGAGATCGTGGCCGGCGGCGTCCTCTCGCTGCTCGTGATCCTGCTCTTTCTCCGGGATTGGCGGAGCGCGCTCGCCATCGGGCTCATCGTCCCCCTGTCGGTGCTGGTGGCGGTCACCGCGCTCCAGCTCCTCCAGGTCACCATCAACGTGCTGTCCCTGGGCGGGCTCGCGCTCGGGGTGGGGTTGCTGGTGGACAACGCCATCGTGGTCTCCGAGGCGAGCGCCCGGCACCGGGAAGCCGGCGCCGACCGGGTCACCGCGGCGCGGGTCGCCGCCGAAGAGGTGGCCGGGCCGCTCATCGCGGGAACCCTGACCACGATCCTCGTCTTCGGGCCCATCGTCTTCGTGCGCGGGCTGGGCGCCGCGCTCTTCCGCGATCTCTCGCTCTCGGTGGTGACGTCGCTCACGGCCTCGCTGGTGCTGGCGCTGACCCTGATGCCGGTCCTGCTGATGGGGCGGGCGGGACGGAGCGCCGGGATGCCCGGCGACCCTGGGTCCGGTTCGCCGGGCCCGACCCTGCCTCCCGCGGGGTCGCGTTCCTCCCCGTTCACCCCGCGCCGGTCCCGGTTGGCCGAGCTGGGCCAGCGCCTGGCGCACCGCTACGAACGCGGCATGCTCTGGTGCCTGGACCGGCCCCGCACCGTCTTCGCCCTGGCGCTCGCCACGGTGGCCCTGACGGTCGCCATCGCGGTGGCGCTCCCGCGCGAGGTGCTGCCCCAGGTGGACGAGGGGGTCGCCGTCGCCACGCTCAAGCTCCCCGAGGGGACCGCCATCGAGGAGACGGCCCGGCAGGCGGGCCGGGTGGAGGCGGCCGCCGCGCGGCTCGGCGCCACGGGGGTGTACGCGCGGATCGGGGCGGCGACGGACGAGGAGATCGTGGCCGGGGCCGAGCCCGGCGGGGCAGCCACCGCCCAGCTCATCCTGCCGGTGCCGCCCGGCATGGCCGCGGCCCGCTTCGCCGAGCGACTGCGGGCCTCGGTGCCGGATCTCGCGGCAGGGGCGCTGGCGATCGACTTGGCGGGCCAGTCCGAGTTCGGCGGCCTGATCGGCCGGGAAGGACGCCTGATGCGGGTCGAGGTGAGCGCCCCGGACCGGAACCTGGCGGAACGCTGGGCCGACAGTGCCCGGCAGGTGCTCCGCCGCCTCCCTACCCTGGCCGACGTGCGCGACGCCTACGCGGGAACCCAGCCGGTGGTCGAGCTCGGTCTGGAGCGGGACCGGATCGCGCTCCGCGGCCTCGACATCGCCGAGGTGGCCGACGCGATCGCCGGAGGTCTGGGGGGGGTCGCGGCGAGCGAGCTCCGGGAGACCGACCGCCGCACGCCGATCCGGGTGCGGTATGCCGGGCACGCCAACGAAGACCTGGCCACCGCGCTCGCCACCACGGTGAAGGGGGTGCCGGTGGGCCAGCTCGTCTCGGTCCGCCAGGTGCGGGACCCGGTCGAGGTGGTCCGGGTGAACCAGCGACCCGTGCACGTGGTCGAGGCCGTGGTGGAGCGGGGGGGGACCGCGCGCGCGGTCCACGACATCGAGCGGGCCCTGAGCCGCCTGGAGGCGCCCGCAGGCCTCACCTGGCAGGTCGCGGGCGCCGACGTCGAGCAGCGGCGCACCATGGCGGAGCTCACCGTGGTGGCGCTCCTCTCCGTGGCGCTGGTCTTCCTGGTGCTCGCCGGGGAGTTCGCCTCCTTCACCACCCCGCTCCTCGTCATGCTCACCGTTCCCCTGGCGGCGGCCGGGGGCCTGATGCTCCTCTGGCTCACGGGGCAGAGCCTCAACGCCGTCTCGCTCATCGGGCTCGTGGTGATGATCGGCCTGGCGGACAACGACGCGGTGGTGAAGCTGGATGCGATCCGCCGGTTCCGGGCCCAGGGCTACCCCGTTCGCGAGGCGGTCCTGCTCGGCGGCCGCCAGCGGCTCCGGGCCATTGCCATGACCTCGCTCACCACCATCGTGGGCGTGCTCCCGCTCGTGCTGGGCATCGGGAGCGGCGGGGAGCTCTACCAGCCGCTCGCCGCCGGCGTCATCGGGGGAAGCATCACCGCGACGCTGGTGACCTTCTTCCTGCTGCCGACCGCGTACGCGGTCGTCGAGGGGCGCCGGGCTCGCGGCCGAGACGGACCGGACGGTCAGGGCACCGCGCCGTGATCGCCTGGTCGGTCTCCCGTCCCGCGGTGGTCTGGGCCAGCGGCGCCGCCGTCCTCCTGGCCGGCGGCGTCGCGTTCACCCGCCTCCCCCTGGCCACGCGGCCCACGGTCGAGCTGCCGCGCCTCACGGTGACCATGAGCTGGCCCGGCGCCTCCGCCGAGCTGGTGGAGACCTACCTGGGCGCGCCGATGGAAGCCGCGATCCAGGGGGTGCGCGGGGTCCGGCGGATCGGGAGCGAGTCGAGCGAGGGCGAGGTCCAGCTCGACGTCGAGCTGGAGCCCGGGACCCAGGTGCAGCTCGCCCGGCTCGGCATCCTGGAACGGCTCGAACTCCTCCGGCGAGACTTCCCCCCCGGCGCGGGACAGCCCCAGGTGAGCAACTACGTCCCGGAAGGGCTGGACGAGGAGCCGCTCCTGCTCTACACGGTGTACGGGCCCTACACCGCCGGCACCCTGCAGGAGCTGGTCGCCCGCCAGATCGAGCCCCGGGTGAGCGCGGTGCCCGGCGTGGCCGGGGTGCAGGCCATGGGCGGGGCGCTCCAGGGGGTGGGCGTCTCCTACTCCCCGGAGCGGCTCCGGCAGCTCGGCATCGCGCCTGACGAGATCCAGCGGACCCTCGCCCGGGCGCGCGTGGTCGAGGCGCTCGGCGTGGAGACGGCGGGCGCGACCGAGCGGCGCGTCGTGCTCCGGGACGTCCCGCACGCCCTCGAGCAGCTCGCGGCGCTCCCCGTGCGGGGCCCGGGCGGCCGCCTGCATCGCCTGGGCGACCTCGCGGCGGTCCGGCGCGAGGAGGACGATCGGGACCAGTTCTTCCGGATCGACGGGGAGCCCGCGGTCCTCATGCGGATCTCGCGACTCCCCGGCGCCGACGCCATCAAGACCGCCCGCGCGGTGCGGGACGTGCTCGCCACGCTCGAACCCAGGCTCCCGCCCGGGGTGCGGTTCAAGGTGGTGAGCGACGAGAGCGAGCGGCTGGCCCGCCAGCTCGGGGCACTGGCCCGGCGGGGTGGCATCGCCGTCCTGGCGGTGCTCGCGGTGCTGGCGCTCGCGCTCCGGGCCTCCAGGGCGGTGGCCCTGGTGCTGGGAAGCGCCGCCCTCGCCATCGCGGGCGCCGCCCTCGGGCTCTACCTGCTCGGCGTCCCCGCCAACCTCCTGACCCTGGCCGGCCTGGGCATGGGCGTCGGGATCCTGGTCCAGAACGGGCTCGTGGTGGCGGACCGGCTCCGGACCGTGCCTGACACTCCCGCGGGACGGGCCGAGGCGGGACGGCGGATCACGCCGGCGGTGCTGGGCTCGACCCTCACCACGGCGGTGGTGCTCGTTCCCTTTCTCTACCTCCAGGGCGACGCCCGGGCGGCCTTCCTCCCGTTCGCGGTGGCCTTCGCGCTCGCGCTGGGATGGTCGGTGCTCTCGTCGGTCGTGATGATCCCGGCGCTCGGGCAGGGCCACGGCCTCCATGCGGGCCGCTGGCCCCGGCTCCGGCGGCTGTATCTCCGGACCGTGATCGCACTCCTCCGCTGGCGCTGGGCGACGCTCGCCCTCACTGTGGCGGCGCTGGGCGGGCTCGGCTGGGTCTTCGTGCGGAAGGTGCCGCGTGTGGCCTTCGGGAGCTGGTTCGGCCAGCGCACCACGCTCACCGCGAGTCTCGGCTTCCCCCAGGGCTCGGACCCGGAGAGCCTGGACCGGAGCATGGCCGAACTGGAGCGGATCGTGGTGGGGCGCCCGGGGGTGGACCACGTGCAGGCCCGCGGGTTCCGCGATAACGCCTATCTGACGGTGACCTTCGACGACCGGTCTGCCATGGGGCCGCTCCCCTACATCCTCCAGGACGAACTCACGCAGCGGGCGGTGCTCATCGGCGGCGCCTCGGTGTCGGTGCAGGGCCGGGGCCCCGGGTTCTACAATGCGGGCGGGGCGGGGTCGCTCGCGACCTTCCGGGTCAAAATCCTGGGGTACTCGTTCGAGGGTGTCAGGCAGCTCGCCCTCGATCTCAAGACCCGGCTGGAGCGGATCCCGAGGGTCCGTTCGGTGGACATCAACGCGGCGGGCTTCTGGTTCGGCCGGGAGCAGGCGCGGGACGTGACCCTGGAGCCGGACCGGCACGTGCTGGCCTCCTTCGGCCTCACGGCGGAGGACTTCGCCCGGGCGGTGACCCGCGAGGTGGGGGGGGCGGCGGGAACCCGCCGCTTCACCCTGGGCGACGAGGACCTCTGGCTCTCGGTGAAGACGGCCGGCGCCCGGGAGCGCGCGCTCGACCAGCTCGGGCAGGCGCTGGTGCCGAACCCCGCAGGCGCCCCGGTCCGCGTGGGCGACCTGGCCCGGGTGAGCGAGCGAGAGGCCCTGTCGCGCATCAGCCGGGAGGACCAGCAGTACGTGCGCATCCTGAGCTACGAGTTCCGGGGGCCCCAGAAGCTCGCCGAGCGGACCCACAAGGCGTTCATGGCGTCCATCGCGGCGCCGCCGGGCTACTCGGTGAGCGACGAGTACTTCGGCTGGCAGGACGATCAGAGCGGCAAGGGGCTGTGGCTGGTCTTCGGGGTGGGGCTCGTGCTGGTGGTGCTCACCGTGGCGATGGTCTTCGACTCGGCGTGGGGGGCCGCGATGGTGTTCCTGAGCCTCCCCATCGCCCTGGGAGGCGTGGTGGCGGCCTTCTGGTGGAGCAAGGCGGCCTTCACCCGCGAGGCGGCGGTGGGCGTGATCCTGGTGATCGGGCTTGCGGTGAACCAGACGATCCTCCTGGTGGATGCGGTGCTGACCCGGCGGCGGGTTGCGGCGGGCGGCGCCCGGGGCGCGCCCGGGGCCGGCTCACGGGCCGCCTGGCGAAGCCCTGCCGCCGTGGCGTATGCCTGCCGGGACCGGGTGGGGATGATCGTGCTCGTCACCCTGACCACGCTGGCGAGCCTGATGCCGCTCGCGGTGGGGACGGGTGCCGAGGAGCTGTTCGGGGCCATCGCCCTGGCGACCACGGGCGGGATGATCGCGGGGACCGTGGGGGCGTTGTTCGTGGTCCCGGCGCTGCTGGTGGGGTGGGGGGCGCCGCCGCGCCGGCGGGAGGCCTGAGCGGGGAGGGGCGGGGCCTACCCGCGGGCCTGTCTGTCCGGTTCGGGGATGGGTCGGGGTGGCCGGGAGCCGCCGCTTGACATGGACCGCCCCCCCCCCCGAATGTTTGAATGGCGCCTCCGGGTCCCCCCTGCCTGTCGCGAGGCGCGGCCGTCGGTGGGCTGACCGATGGGAAGTCCCATACCCTCCAGTGTCGTGTGGCGGTTCCTCGTCAGGCTGCCGGGCTCGGCGGGTAGATGGCTCGCCGCTGG
>DATLYZ010000086.1:0-30615 GCA_035574255.1 Gemmatimonadales bacterium
TCCAGCCGCTCGCGCTGCTCGGCGAGCGCCCGGTCGAGCTCCGCCTCCCGGGTCCGGAGCCTGCCCTCTCGCTGCTCCAGCGCATCCTCCCGAGCGAGAAACGCCGCCTCCTGGCGGCGGATCTCCTCCATCTTGCGCTCCAGGGAACGGTCCCGCTCTTCGGCCCGCCGCTCGAACCGCTCCCACTCCTCGCGCCGGCGCTGCGACTCCCGCTCCAGGTCCTCGCGGAGCCGGAGCGTCTCCATCCTCCCTTCCAGGATGATCTGATTCCGGGCCTCGGCCGCCTTCCGGGAGGCCTCCTCCACCAGCCGTTCCGCCTCCCGGCGGGCTGCGTCGAGGGTCCGGGCCGCGCTGCGGCGCTGGGTCCGGAGGTAGAGGAGGAAGAAGACGGTGGCGACCACCAGGCCTGCGGCCAGGCCCTCGAGCAACGGGATGGCGGTGGGCAACATGCGATCTATCTCCAGGAGGGCGGTGACGCCGCTCCGTTGGTCTCGTCCGGCCGCGACGGCTTCCGGATCAGCCCGGACGGGTCGGGGACCCGCCGGCGCGCCGGCCCCGCTTGGCCGGCGGCAAGAGCCGCGCGAGATCGTCGGCCATCGCCGACAGGCGCGCGGCCTGCTCGCGGTCGAGGCGCCGGGCCTGGAACAGCTCGTCCGTGATCGCGAGCGCGGCGAGGATCGCGGCCTTGTGGGTCTCCACCTGAGGCAGCATGTCGCGGATGCGGCGGAAGGCCGCGTCCACGTACGCCGCCACCTCCCGGGTGTACTCGGGTGGCAGCTCGGAGCGGACCGTATAGTCCTCGCCGCCGATCGTCACCCGGACGGCATGTTTGGGAACGTTCACGAGGCACCGTCCTCGGCGTCCTGCTCGAGAAAGCCCAGCCGGTCGGCCAGAAGCTTGACCCGGTCTCGCGTGGCACTGATCCGCTGGCGCAGCGCCTGGTTTTCCAGCTCCAGCTCGATGATCCGCTGCCGGGCCTGAATCAGTTCGGGGCCGGCCAGGACGCCGCCCTTGGCCTTGAGCTCGGCCAGTTCGGATTCGGCCTTGAGCGACCGGCGCCGCCAGGCCGAGAGTTCTTCGGCGACGTGCTGGAGGAGCTCGGCCAGTTCGTCGAGCGCGCGCGTGTCAGGTCGTTCGTAGCCGTGCGTCAAGCTGGCTCTCCAGCGCGGCGATCACCCGCGCCGTGATCGCGTCCACTTCCTCGTCTCGCAAGGTCCGATCCGGCGCGCGGAAGGTGAGGCGAAACGCGAGGCTCCGCCGCCCCGGGCCCAGGGACTCGGACCGATACTCGTCGAAGGCCGCCACCGACTCGAGCAGCGCTCCGGCGGCCTCGCGGATCGCGGCCTCGAGGTCGGCGCACCGCACGGACTCGCCCACGACCAGCGCCAGGTCCCGCTCGACCGGCGGGGTGGCGGGAAGCGGCTCGTAACGCACCGGGAGCGCAGCCACCGGCAGGACTGCGAGCTCGAAGCCGTAGACCGGAGCCGCCCACTCCCGGGGCACGAGGTCGAGCCGCATCGCGCGGCCGGCCGGGCGGCCGTCGGCGGTCACCGCAACCCAGCCCTGCGTATCAACTTGTACGCGCCCGCCCGGAATTGCCAGAGCGGTCGCGGCCTCGAACAGGGCCTTGAGGTCCCACTGGTCGAAGTCGGGGACCTTGCCGCCGGCCGTCCAGTGGGGCGGTTCCCGGGCGCCGCTCACCACGGCTGCCACCCGAGTCTCCTCCAGGGGCCGCTCGCCCGGTCCCCGGAGCCGGAACACCGTCCCGATCTCGAAGAGGCGGATCTCCCGCACCCGGCGCGACCAGTTGGTCTCGACCGCGCGCCGGAGCCCCGGGAGCAGCGACTGCCGGAGCCAGGCGTCATCGGCGGAGAGCGGGTTCTTGAGCCGGACGCTTCCTTCGCCCTCGGAGGGTCCCAGGGGAAGCGAGACCGTCTCGAGCAGGCCCTGGCGCACCAGTCCCTCCCGAACCCGGATGACGGCGGACTCGAGCGGCGGATCGCTCAGCCGGCCCACGCGGAACGGGCGGAGCTCGGTCGAGAAGGTGTCGTAGCCGTGGAGCCGCGCGATCTCCTCGATGAGGTCGATCTCGGCCACGAGATCGGGACGCCAGCCGGGCACGTCCACGGTGAAGCGGCCCTCCGCGGGCCGGGGCAGCACGGTGCAGCCGATGGCGGTGAGGTACTGCTCGATCGCCGTGGGGGGGAGGGCTTCGCCCAGCACGCGGGCCACCCGGGCGTGGCGGAGCGCGATCCGGGGCGGATGGGTGGGCTCGGGCCAGACGTCCACCGCCCCGCCGTCCACGGTGCCGCCGGCGGTGGCGAGGATCAGCTCGACACCCCGGCGCAAGGCTTCGGGGGCGGCCCAGCGGTCCACCCCGCGCTCGAACCGCTTGCTCGCTTCGGTGGCGAGGCCGAGGGCCCGCCGGGTCCGGCGGATGCGGCGGGACTCGAACGAAGCGCACTCGAGGAAGACCGCGGTGGTCCGCTCGGTGACCTCCACGTGCGCGGCCCCCATCACGCCCGCGATCCCGATGGCCCCGGCCTGATCGGCGATCACCGTCATCTCCGGGGTGAGGGTCCGTTCCACGTCGTCGAGGGTGACCAGCCGCTCGCCGGGCCGGGCGCGCCGGGCGATCACTTCGGGGCCCCGCAGCGTCGCGACGTCGTAGGCGTGCATCGGCTGCCCCAGTTCGAACATGACGTAGTTGGTGGCGTCCACCACGTTGTTGATCGCGCGGACCCCCACGGCCGCCAGGCGTTCCTGCAGCCAGCGGGGGGAGGGGCCGACCCGCACCCCGCGAATCGTGCACCCGAGGAACCGGGGGCAGCCGTCCGGGTCGTCGGTGCCGGTCACCACCCCCCCCGCGACGGCCCGGTTCCCCTCGGCGCGGCGCGGCGCCTCCAGCGCCTGCGCCGGGGCGCCGGGGATGTCGGGGAGGCGGAGGGGGACCCGGTGGCTCCAGGCCAGCTCGCGCGCCACCCCCTTGTGCCCCAGCAGATCGGGCCGGGCCGGCGAGACGTCAATGACGAGGCGGGTGTCCTCGAGCGGGAGCGCCTCGATCAGCGGGGTGCCGGGCGGGGCGGCGGTCTCGAGTTCCAGGATCCCTTCGTGGTCCTGCCCCAGGCCCAGCTCCCGGGCCGAGCAGAGCATGCCCTCGGAGGGTTCGCCCCGGATCTTGCGCCGCTCGATGCGAACCCCGCCGGGCAGCGTGCTCCCCACCGGCGCGAAGGGGTACTTGTGGCCCGCGGTGACGTTGGGTGCCCCGCAGACCACGGTCCGCCGCTCCGGGGTTCCGTCGTTGACCACACAGAGGTGCAGGCGGTCGGCGTTGGGGTGGGGCCGCACGGCCTCCACCAGCGCCACCACGATCCCGTCGAGCCCGGGGTTGAGCGGCTCGACGGCGTCCACCGGCGCGCCCAGCATCGCCAGGCGGCGCACTGTGTCGGCGACGTCGAGCGGGCGCCGGAGGAACGCCTCCAACCAGCGGCGCGAGAGGTTCATGGGCCCGGCGGTCCGGCGGTCCGGCGGACGGGAGCGGGGGGGCCGGCGAACTGCCCGAGGAACCGCATGTCGCCTTCGTAGAGGAGCCGGATATCGGTGATGCCGTAGCGGCTCATGGCGATGCGGCCCGGCCCCATGCCGAAGGCGAACCCGGTGTACCGCTCGGGGTCGAGCCCGCCGTTGGTCAGGACGGCGGGATGGACCATCCCCGCGCCCAGGATCTCCATCCAGCCGGTCCCCTTGCAGGCCGGGCAGCCCCCGCCGCCGCACACCCCGCATCCCACGTCCATCTCGGCCGACGGCTCGGTGAAGGGGAAATACGAAGGCCGGAACCGCACCGGGCGATCGGGGCCGAAGAACTCGTGGGCGAAGTGAATCAGCGTGGCCTTGAGGTCCACGAACGAGATACCCTCGTCCACCACCAGCCCTTCGATCTGGGAGAAGACCGGGGCGTGCGAGGCGTCGAAGGCGTCCTTGCGGTAGACCATGCCCGGAATCACCACGCGGATGGGCGGGGCCTCCTCCTGCAGGACGCGGATCTGCACCGGCGAGGTGTGGGTCCGGAGCAGGATCCGGCCTTCTCGGCTCCGGCGCCGGTCGCTCCGGCGGCGCTCGTGGGTCTCGGCGATCCCCGAGGTGCGGTTCGTCCGCCGGTCCGGGTTCACCCGGCGATCCGGGATGTCGAGGTACAGTGTGTCGTGCATGTCCATCGCCGGGTGGTCGGGCGGGAAGTTGAGCGCCCCGAAGTTGTACCACTCGGTTTCGGCCTCGGGGCCGATGGCGCGGGCAAACCCGAGCCCCCGGAAGATCCGGACGATCTCCTCGACCACCTGGGTGACGGGGTGGAGCCCGCCGGCCCAGCGGTGCCGGGCGGGCATGGTGAGGTCGCTGGCGGCGCGCGCCCGGGCGTCGGCCTGGGCCGCGAGCGCGGCGCGGCGGGCCTCGAGGGCCTCCTCGAACGCGCGCTTGAGCCGATTGGCTTCGGCGCCCACAGCCCGCCGCTCCTCCGGCGGGAGCTCGGGGAGGCGTTTGAGCAGTCCGGTGAGCAGCCCGCTCTTGCGGCCCAGCACGGCGATGTGCTCGGCCTCCAGGGCCCTGGCATCGAGCCCAGGAATCCGCTCCAGGCGGCCCTGGAGCTCGCGGAGGAGGGCGCGCAGGTCGAGGGTCATCTCCGTCCCCAGGGCCCGGCCCCCCGGCTCAGCTGGCGGCTTTCGCGACCTCGGTGATCCGGGCAAAGGCGTCCAGGTCCCGCACGGCGAGATCGGCCAGCATCTTCCGGTTGATCTCGACCCCGGCCTTGCGGAGCGCGGCCATGAGGCCGCTGTAGCTCAGGCCGTGGAGGCGGGCCGCCGCGTTGATCCGGGTGATCCAGAGCCGCCGAAACTCGCCCTTGCGCTTGCGGCGGTCGCGGTAGGCGTACTGCATCGCCCGCTCGACCGTCTCCTTGGCGGGTTTGTAGAGCTTGCTGCGGGCGCCGCGGGCTCCCTTGGCGGCCCGCATGATCTTCTTCTTGCGCGCGTGATGGGCAACGCCGCTCTTGACGCGGGGCATGGTCGTCTCCTCCTTACGCCTGGAGCAGGCGGCTGATCCTCGCGAAGTCGGCCGAGCTCACCAGGTCGCCTTTCTTGAGCCGGTTCTTCCGCTTGCGGGTCTTCTTGGTCAGGATGTGACTGTGGTTGGCGTGGAAGCGCTTGAGCTTCCCCGTCCCGGTCACGGTGAACCGCTTCACCGCGGCTCGCCTGGTCTTCTGCTTGGGCATCGTGCGATATCCGTTAGGCGCCGGGCCGCGTCCCGCCTTTGCCCGGCGCGAGTACCATCACCATGTTCCGGCCTTCCAGCTTCGCGTCCTGCTCGATCTTGCCCACGTCGGCCAGCAGTTCGGCCATCCGGTCCAGCACCGCCTTGCCCAGCTCCAGGTGCGTGATCTGCCGCCCCCGGTACATCATGGTGACCTTGACCTTGTTCCCCTCCAGGAGGAACTCGCGGGCGTGGCGGGTCTTGAACTCGAAGTCGTGCTCGTCGATCCCCGGCCGGAGCTTGATCTCCTTCAGGTGGATGACGTGCTGTTTTTTCTTCGCCGCCCGGGCGGCCTTGGCCTCTTCGAACTTGTACTTCCCGTAGTCCATGATCTTGACGACGGGAGGCCGGGCCGTGGGAGCCACCTCGACCAGGTCGAGCCCCCGCTCCTGCGCCGCCGCCAACGCCTCCTCGATGGCCAAGACTCCCAACTGCTCCCCACCCGGACCGATCACCCGAACCGGGCTGATCCGAATCATCCGGTTCACCCGGACCCGTTTTTCGCGCTCGTTTGTGGACAGTGCGTCGCTCCCGCGTGAAAGAAAATGCCGGACACCCCTCGCGTCTCGGGTGTCCGGCAACGGCTGTGAGCGGCGCGCACGACGCCGCACGGACAGAGGCCTCTGCTGGACCCGGTCGCACCGCCAGAGCGGGCTGGGGGTGGGGGGCGTCTACGTCCCCCGCTTCCATAGGTTCCGACCCGTCAAAGCTAGCGCAGACACGAGGTTCGCGTCAACCGGCACCCGCACGGACGACCTCGGCCAGCCCCAGCCCCTTGGCCTCGGGCACCGCGCGGCCCATGGCGATCTCCGCGTCGTGCTCGAAGATGAGCCACCACCCCTCGGCCCCGGCCTCCCGGTAGAGGCCGCGCTTCGACTCCAGCGTCCGCAGGGGCTCCAGGTCGTATCCCATGATGTAGGGGAGCGGCAGGTGGGCGCTGGTCGGCACCAGGTCGCCGAGAAACACGGCGGTCTCCCCGCCGCTTCGCAGCACCACGCTCTGGTGCCAGGGCACGTGGCCGGGGGTGAGGCGCGCGAAGAGGCCGGGCAGGATCTCCTGGTCCCCGGCGATGAGCCGCCAGCGTCCCGCCAGCGCGACCGGCTCGAAGTTGTGAGGCAGGTAGCTCGCCCGGGTGCGCTCGTTGGGGTGGCGGGCGAAGTCGAGCTCGCCGGCCTGGACCACGTACGTGGCGTTGGGGAACGCGAGCCGGACGTCGGCGCCCGGGTCGCTCGGGCCGGGCGGCGAGACCGCCGGATCCCACACCGCATGGCCCGCCGGGCCGCTCCCCGACCCCCGTACCGTGTTGCCCCCGGCGTGGTCGAAATGCAGATGGGTATTGATCACCCAGCGCACGTCCTCGGGACGGTAACCCGCTTCCTCCAGCGCGTCCTCGAGTTGGGTGGGGCCCCGGCGGCCGGCGTTCTCGACTCCATAGATCTCCCGGAACTTGTCGTCCTCCTTGTTGCCCAGTGCGGTATCCACGAGCACCAGCCCGTCCGGGTGCTCGACCAGGAGGCAGCGCATCGCCAGGCGAATCCGGTTCCGTTCGTCCGGCGCGATCCGCCGAGCCCAGAGCGGCTTGGGCACGACGCCGAACATGGCCCCGCCGTCGAGCCGCTGCCAGCCGCCCTCCAGGAGGTGGCAGCGCAGGGACCCCAGGGTGAAGGAGGTCGCGAGGGTCATGGCCGGCGGTCGCCTCCGACTACGAAGCCGGCCGGCTCCGCCGGGCACATAGCGCCTCCAGCTCCGCGAGGGTGCGGAGTCCTGTCTCCCGGGCCCGCGCTAGCAGGCGCAGCAGCACCTCCGCCGTGACCAGCGCATCGCCGCCCGCACGGTGGCGGGCCTGGTTCTCGAGTCCGAAGTGGAAGCTGAGGTGGTCCAGGCTGCGCGAGGCGAGCTCCGGGAGAAGCCGGCGGGCGAGCCGCACCGTGCAGAGCCGGGTTCCCACGAGCCCCAGCCCCCGGGCGCGCCGGAGCTCGGCCAGGAGGAAGCGCCAGTCGAAGCGCGCGTGGTGGGCCACGAAGACCCGGCCACTCAGCGCGGCCAGCACCTGGTCGGCGATCGCGTGGAACGGCGGGGCGTGGCGGACCAGGTCGTCGGTGATCCCGGTGACGGCCGCGATCCGCGGCGGGATCGGCACCCCCGGATTCACCAGCGACGCGAAGACCGGCTCCCGGCGCCACCCCTGCACCAGGACCACCGCCACCTCGGTGATCCGGTCCACCCGGGCGCGCAGGCCCGTGGTCTCCACGTCCACCACCGCGAAGGCGCAGTCCTCCAGGCGGGGCGAGCTGGCGGCCTCGGCGCGGAGCGCCCAGCGGCCGTCTGCCAGTTGGTGGACCCGCGGATCGGCGCCCAGCAGGGCCACCGCGAGCCGCTCGGCGATGGCCCGCGGCGCCCGGGTCAGACCGAACACGTCGGTCGCGAGGCGGTCGGCGCCGCACGGCCCGGCGGCCAGCAGGCCGAGCGCCCGCTCCGCGAGCGTCCGTTCCGCGAGCGGCGCCAGCCCGATCACAGCGGCGCCCTCCGGAGCGGAAGCGTCAGGCAGCGCGGCCCACCGCCCCCCCGCACCAGCTCGTCGCCGTCTATGGTGATCACCGTGCGGTGCTTGGTGTCGAGCCAGTCGTCGAAGGCCACGAAATCGGTGCTGGCGACGACCCGGAAACCGGCCGCCCGCAAGGCCTCGAGCGTGACCTCGTTCCGGCGGTAGCTCACGACCGTCCCGGGCCTCAGGGCGAGAAAGTTGCACCCCGAAGTCCACTGCTCCCGGTCCTGCTCGTTCCGGCGCGACCCGCCGGTGAACACCGGATCGAGCGGCATCCCCACCTCGCGGAGCGCCGCGAAGAAGTTGGGCATCTCCCGGACCCCGTCCACCCCCTTGCGCCGATGCAGGACCGCCCGCCGCTCCGGTCCCACGAAGTACGGGGGGTACACGGCGCAGAGCCCGTGATCCAGGTGGGTGAAGAGCATGTCGAGGTGGATCGCCGTCGGTTCCTTCGGCATGACCACCACCAGCACGTCAGTCACCGCCGTCCGGGCGAAGACCACCTCGCAGAGGTGGTCCAGCGCCGCCGGGCTCGAGCGCTCGCTGAACCCGAGCACCAGCAGATCGGGCCGGAGCACATGGATGTCCCCCCCCTCGAGCGTGTAATCGCTCCGCCGCTCCTCGGAACCGTCGTAGAGCAGCCCCGCGTGCTCGAAGGCCGGGTGAAAACGGAACAGCGTCTTGATCAGCAGCTCCTCGGTCCATCGCACCCGGTGGCGCATGGCGCCCACCAGCACGTGCCGGCCGATCACGGCCCCGATGTCTCGGGGGAAAAACAGGTTCGGCAGCGGCGGGAGCACATACCCCACCGTGTTGAGCGCCCGGGCCAGCGGGCCGCCTTCGGCCTCGTACCCCTCGATGATCCGGCGGGCCAGCTCGCGGGCCGGCAGCTCGGCCAGCATCCGGCCCAGCCCGTCCGACGGCACCACGTCCCGGGTCTTGGCGATCAGGAACTCGCGGGCTTCCGGCTGCGCCAGCGTCTCCGCCAGAAGGTCGGCCACCTGGTACACCGTCGCGAAGCGCTGGAGAACGGCCACGAACCGCCGGTGCTCACGCTGCGCGATCTCGTAGGCGATGATGTCGTCGTAGAGGTAGTCCGCCCGGTTGGCCGGGGTTACCGCCCGGAGCTCCGCCCCCGGCGTGTGCACCAGCACCGCCTGCAAGAGGCCGATTTCCGAGGTCACGTGGACGGACATGGGTCGGGACGATCGCCGGGGATCCGAGGTCGGGGGCGTTCGCGGAAACGCCCGATTCCGCTCAGGACGAATGGTAGCAGGAGCCGGGAGGCCGCGGGCGCCCGGCGCCGCCGGCGCCTACCGATTGGCCAGCGCGTAGCTCAACGTCTCCAGCTCCAACGCCAGGTTCACCGTCTTGAGGGCCACGTGATCCGGCACCGCGAGCGGAACCGGGGCGAAATTGAGAATCGCCTTGATGCCGGCGGCCACCAGGCGGTCCGCCAGCGGCTGCGCCGCCTCGGCGGGCACCGCCAGCACCGCGATATCCACCGGGTGTTGCGCCAGCTCGGCCTCCAGCTCCCGGACGTCCCGCACCCGCAGCCCGTCCCACGGCTGCCCGATCTTGGCGGGATCGTTGTCGAAGATCGCCACGATCTCGAAGCCCCGCTGGCTGAAACCCCGGTATTGCACCATGGCGCTCCCGATCTTGCCCGCCCCGAGCACGGCCACCCGATACGAGCGCCCCAGGCCGAGGATGTCGCGCAGCTTGCGCACCAGCTCCGGCACCGAGTAACCCAGTCCCCGCTTGCCGAACGAGCCAAAGAACGAGAGATCCTTCCGGACCTGGGCCGAGGTAGTGCCGCCTCGGGTGGCCAGCGCCTCGGAACTCACGGTCTCGATCCCCTGCCCCTCGAACTCTTCGAGGAATCGGAGGTAAAGCGAGAGCCGGCGCACCGTGGATTCGGCGATCTTGCGCATCGCGCTTTGTGAAATGTTTCACAAAATTATCCCGGTCGGGGCGCGGGAGCAATCGGGCGGCGGCCTCAGGAGGACCTCGGCAGGACGTGGAAGAGTCGCACGAACGCCGCGGGGGCGAGGGTTTCGGGTCGCGCGGCGGGCGCGAGGCCGGTTTGGGCGAGGAGGCGGGCGACCGCCTCCGGCCCCAGGCCCGTGTGCTGGCGCAGTCCCCGGATGAGCTGTTTCCGGCGGAACCCGAACAACCCCACGACCAGCCGGCGAAACGGCTCGACCTCCTGGTCGCGCACCAGGGGCTCGGCAAGCGGTGTCAGGCGGAGTACCGCGGAGTCCACCTTGGGCCGCGGGGAGAAGGCGCCGGCCGGGACCGTGAACAGGCGCTCGACCCGGGCCACCGCCTGCACCCCGACGCTCAGCGCTCCGTACGCCGCGGTCCCGGGCCGGGCCGAGACGCGGAGGGCCACTTCTTTCTGCACCAGGAAGACGATGCAAGCCGGTCGAGGCGGGAGGAGGGCCCGTTCGATGAGCGGGGTGGTGATGTGGTACGGGATATTCCCGACGACGCGGAACGGCCCCGGACCCACCAGCGCGTGCCAGTCGAGGGCCAGCGCGTCGCCTTCGACGATCGTGGCGGTCGGAACCCGCGCGCGGAGGCCCGGGATCAGCCTGGCATCCCGCTCGATGGCGATCACCCGGACCGGCAGGCGGGCCAGCGCCACGGTGAGGCCGCCCGGCCCCGGACCGATTTCGAGCACCGTGTCGCCGGGCTCCGCCTGGAGTGCCGCGGCGATGCGGGCCAGGATGCCGGGATCCGCGAGGAAGTGCTGGCTGAGCGACTTGCGAGGTCTGGGCCCACTCAAATGCGGAGCACCAGCAGGGTGCGATCGTCGCTGGGGGCGGGGGTCGCGGCGTCGGCTTCGGCGAAGACCGCGCGGACGATGGCCTCCGGCGGATCCCGCCGCCGCCGTTGCAGCTCCTCGAGCAGCCGGTCTTCGGTGAAGCTGCCGCCCTGATCCACGAGTCCGTCGGTCCACAGGCAGAGGAGATCGGCCCGCGGGACCCACGAGACTTGCCGGCGCCGGATGGACTCGGCCGCCGCGAGTCCGAGCGGAGGGGCGGTGGTCGTCAGCCGCTCGGGCTCGCCTTGGAGCGGGATCCGGAAGGCATGCTGGTGGCCCGCGTTGGCATACACCAGCCGGCCGGCCCGGGGGTCGAGCACCCCGTAAAAGACCGACAGGAACATCTCGGTGGAACTCAGCTCGGTACCCAGGCTCTCGAGCAGGGCCGCCAGGGTTTCGTCCGGGGTGGATCCGGCCCCGGCGTGGATCCCGGCAGCCGACATGACGAGCGCCATCACCAGGGCGGCGGCGAAGCCGTGGGAGGACACGTCGCCCAGCATCACGCCCACCCGCCCGTGGCCGAGCCGGGTAAAGGTGTAGAAATCGCCGCCCACCTTGTCCACCGGCCGGCAGATCGCCGCCACCTCGGCGTCGCCCTGGAGGACCGAGGGCGACGGGAGCAGCTTGAGCTGGAGGTCGTGGGCCAGCTCCAGCTCGCGGCGCAGGCGCTGCTGCCGGAGGTCGCGCGCGACCAGCCGCGCGTTCTCGATCGCAGCGCCGATCTGGTTGGCCACGGCGGAGACCAGCTTGCGTTGCGAGGCGGAGAAGGAGTCGCCCACCAGCCGGTCGGTCAGGTTGATGACGCCCACGCAGCGGCTGCCGGCGCCGGGGGCGGCGTAGGTGATCGGGATGCTGAGGAAGGACTGCCCCTTGTAGTCGCGGGGCACCGGCGAGCCCGGGTGCCGGAGCGGAGGGTCGCTCGCGTCGTGGGCGATGGCGCGCTGTTCCCGAAACACCCGCGCGGCCACGGAGCCGGGGTCGTCCACCCGGACCGGTTCCAGTCCGTCGGCTGTGAAACCCCGGGCGGCGACGGTGCGGAGGAGCCCGGTTTCTTCGTCGTGCACCATGATCGAGGCGCGGCGTGCGCCCACCACGTCCGCCACCTCGCGCACGATGGTCTGCGCGGCCTCCTCCAGCCGCACCGTCCGGCCCAGGATCTCGCTGATGGTGTAGAGGAGGTCTATCTCTTCGTAGCGGCCGGCGAGCTCGTCGGTGAGCGCCGCCGTCTCCCGCTCGGCCGCGAAGAGCGCGCCCAGCACGCTCCCGACCCGGGGCCACAGCTCGCGGGCGCGGTCCTCGTCCACGCCCGAGATCTCGACCCAGAACCCGGTCGCTCCCGGCACGGCACCCAGCCACACGCTGCCGGTCGGGGTCGGCACCGGCCCCGCCGTGCGCGGGATGGGCGGGGCCCAGCCGGGATCCGCCCCGGACCCGAAGACCCGGAGACCTCGGCCGTCGTACCGCCAGAGACGAACCCGGGCGCCTGCGAGAGCGCCCAGGGCCTCCGCGACGGACTCGAGGCCCGTCAGCGGCGGCGCAGCGTCATGCAGATGGAATTCCCCTGCGGGTTGAAGTGCACCTCATCCACGAGGTGCCGGATGAGGAAGAGACCCCGGCCGTTGGGACGTTCGAGCTCTTCGGGCTCGATGGGCGTGGCGATGGTGGAGGGATCGAATCCCTCGCCCTGGTCGGTGACCTCGATGCGGATCACCTCCCCCGACAGCTCGGCGTTCACCTCGACCGACTTGGACCGATCCTCCTGGTTGCCGGCCACGATCGCATTGGCCAACGCTTCCGCCACCGCCACCCGGAGATTGAACCGGAGCTTCTGGCTGGCGCTCGAGCCCGCACAGCAGTGGCGGGTCACCAGATCCACGACTTCCTCGATGCAACTGACGTCGCTGGGCACCCGGAGCGACACCTGCACCGTGGCCCCGGAAGGCCCTGGCACCCGGCGCCGCCGGACACACAGGCGGAGGGTCGCCGGCAGGGGGCGGGGGGCGGTCATCCCGCGAAGCTCCCCACGGCCTGCTCGGCCGTGTCGCTGATGGCGAAGAGGGTATCGAGCTTGGTGAGCTCGAACAGCGACCGGAGGTCCTCGTTGAGGCCGGAGAGCCGGAGTTCCCCGCCCTGCTCCCGAACCTTCTTCGAGATGGACACCAGGGCACCGAGCCCGGAGGAGTCGATGTATCCGGTTCGGGAGAAGTCCACCACGACCCGCCGCTCTCCGTGGTCCAGGGCTTCCTGGATGGCGCTCTTCAGTTCCTGCCGATTGCCCACGATGAGCTGGCCTTCGACCCGCACCACGTAAACACCGCTTTGATCCTTGCTCGCGGTGAAGCCCATGCCATGCCTCCTCGACGACTGGGGCCCGGGAAAGGCGGGCCGGCCCTCGCCCCTTCAGGCGACCTCCGGACCCGACCCCTGCAACGCCACCATGGCGGCGACCTCGACAATATCATCCGGCGAGGCGCCGCGCGAGAGGTCGCTCATGGGCCGGGCGAGACCCTGGAGCAGGGGGCCCAGGGCGACGGCTCCTCCCAGGCGCTGGACCAGCTTGTACGCGATGTTGCCGCTGTCCAGGTCCGGGAAGACCAGCACGTTCGCCCGGCCCCCGAGCGGGGAGTCCGGGGCCTTTCGCGCGGCGACCTCCGGGACCAGGGCGGCATCCCCCTGGAGCTCCCCGTCGGCCGGGATGTCGGGGGCGAGGCGGCGGAACTGCTCGACCGCCTCCCGGACCCGCTGGACCCGGGGCCCGTCGGCGCTGCCCCGGGTGCTGTACGAGAGGAAGGCGACCCGGGGAGCGTCGCCCACCAGCCGCCGCCGGTCGCGGGCCGCGGCGAGGGCGATCTCGGCGAGCTGGGCCGGGGTCGGCTCGGGAATCACGGCGCAGTCGGTGAAGGTGAAGACGCGGCCGTCAGGCAGGACCATGTAAAACGCCGAGCTCACGGTCTTCACCCCGGGCGCGGGGCCGATGGCCCACAGGGCGGCGCGCAGCACGTCCGCCGTGGTGTGGATCGCTCCCGCCACGCAGCCGTCCGCCTCGCCCAGGGCCACCAGGGCCGCCGCGAAGCGCAGGGGATCGTGCGCCAGGTCCAGCGCGTGGACCGCATCGTGGACCTGGTCGGGCCGGCGCTCGCGAAGGAACCGGGCCACCCGCTCGAGCCGGCGATCGGCCCCGGGCTCGATGCCCCCCGGTCCCACCAGGGTGGCCTGGCAGATCCCCTCGCGCTCGAGCCGGTCCACCGCGGCCCGGACCCGGGGGTCCGCCGGCTCGGGGAAGAGCAGCCGGGCGCGCCGGGCCGCCGCCCGGGCCAGGAGGTCGCTCCGGAAGCTCATCGGGCGAACCGGCGCCGGAGGGCCTCCGCCACCACGGGATGGACTAGGCTGGAGACGTCGCCCCCGAACCGGGCCACCTCCCGCACCAGGCTCGAACTCACGTAGGTGGTCTCCAGGCTCGGCACCAGGAAGACCGTCTCGAGCGCCGGGTGGAGCTGGCGGTTCATCATGGCCATCTGGAACTCGTACTCGAAGTCGCTCACCGCGCGCAGCCCGCGCAGGAGGAAGCGGGCCCCCTTGCGCCTGGCAAAGTCCGCGAGCAGTCCCTCGAAGGCCTCGACGCTCACCCGGGAGTCCTCGCCGATGGCGGCGCGCAGCATCGCGAGACGCTCCTCCACGGTGAACAGCGGCTGTTTGGTCACGTTCACCGCCACCGCCACGATCACCTGCTCGGCCAGCCCCAGGCAGCGCTGGATCAGGTCGGTGTGTCCTCTGGTGGGCGGATCGAACGAACCGGGATAGATGGCGATGACGGTCATGGGGCGTAGCAGAACGTGAGCGCCGTGGTGCCGTAGCGACGGGTCTCGTCGCCCGGTAGGTCGCGGCGGGCCGGGTGCTCCACCGTGAGAATGCGCGCAAACGGCGTTTGCCGGAAGAGGGCCACCAGGCGGTCCGCGTCGTCCCGGTCGTAGGGCGGGTCCGCGAAGCACACGTCGTAGCTGGCGGGCGGGAGGCGTTCAGCGAAGCGGAGGGCGTGGGCCCGATGCACGGCCACCAGCGGGGCCACGCCCAGCGCCGCCACGTTGGCGCGCAGGGCGGCGAGGCAGGCGGGATTGATCTCCACGAACTCAGCGGTCCGGGCCCCGCGGGAGAGCGCTTCGAGTCCGAGGGCGCCGCTCCCGGCGTAGAGGTCCAGGACCCGGGCCCCGGGGAGGGCGTCCTGGAGGATGTTCATCCAGGCCTCTCGCACCCGGTCGGCCGTGGGGCGGACCCGGGGGTCGCGGGGCACGGCGAGGCGGCGTCCCTTGAACTGGCCCGCGACGATCCTCATGCGGCGATCGCCGGGCGCCGGTCAGCCGACGGGCGGAGCGGCGGCCCGGTCGCCTTCGCTCAGGGCGACCAGCCGGGCCTGGAGGGTGGCCTCGCCCATCCAGTCGTTGGTCTCGAGGCGAAAGGCGACGTTCACCGGTGGGGCCGGGGCCGGGCCCAGCACCCAGGGTGCGCGGTCGGCCCACTGGAAACCGATCACCTCGAGCCGGTCGGTCCCGTCGTTGAGGAACCCTTTCAGGTGATTGGCACCCACGCGGCGCGCGCCTTCGAGCCGGGCGTCCCGCACCCCGAACACCGGCGAGGGGTTGCCCATGCCGCAGGGCTCGAGATGGCGCACCAGGCGTTCCAGCTCCCCGCTCACGTCCACGAGCGAGAGCACGAGGTCCACCCGCTGCTCCGGGCCCAGCGCCTCGGGATCGAGCGTTTCCCGCGCGACGGCGGCGAAGCGTTCGCGGAAGGCCGGCAGGAGTTCCCGCCGGAGCGTGAGGCCGGCGGCCATGTGGTGTCCACCGAAGCGCTCCAGGAGGTCGCTGCAGCGCCGGAGCGCGGCGTGGAGGTCGAAGCGGGAGATGCTGCGCCCCGAGCCCTTGCCGATCTCGCCGTCCAGGGCGATCAGGAAGGCGGGCCGGCCGTAGCGCTCGACCACCCGGGAGGCCACGATTCCCACGACGCCGGGGTGCCACTCCTCGGAGGCCAACACCAGTCCGGCATCGCGTTCGGGGTCCGCCTCCTGCTCGACCTGCGCGATGGCTTCGTCGAGGATGCGCTGGTCGAGCGCCTGCCGTTCGGCGTTCAGGCGCTCGAGCTGGCGGGCGAGGCGCGCCGCGGTGGCCTCGTCGTCGGCCAGGAGGAGCTGGAGCCCGTCGCTCGCGTCGCCGACCCGGCCGGCCGCGTTGAGCCGGGGGGCGAGGACGTACCCCACCTGGCCGGCGCGGATCTCCCGGCCCTCCAGCCCCGCCTCGCGGATGAGCGCCCGGAGCCCGGGCCAGCGGCTGGTCTGCATGAGCTTGAGCCCGTGGCGCACCAGCACCCGATTCTCCCCCACCAGCGGCACGATGTCGGCCACCGTGGCGAGAGCGACCAGGTCGAGAAAGTGGAAGGGCAGGTTCGGCGGCAGGCCGAGCACCGGGACCAGCGCCTGGACCAGCTTGAAGACGATCCCGGTGCCGCAGAGCTGGGTGAGGCCGGAGCGGTCGCCCTCCTGCTGCGGATCCACGATCGCCCGGGCGGGCGGGAGCCGCGGGCCCGGCAGGTGGTGGTCGGTGATGACGACCTCCACGCCCATGCCCCGGGCCGTCTCCACGGACTCCACGGCCGTGATGCCGCAGTCGCAGGTCACGATGAGACCGGCCCCGCACTCGGCGGCGGCCGCGAGACCGGCCGGTCCGAGGTCGTAGCCGTCGCGGATCCGGTGGGGAAGAAAGGGCGTCACCCGGGCCCCGGCGAGGCGGAGGACCCGGGTGAGCAGCGCCGTGCCGCACTGGCCGTCCACGTCGTAGTCGCCGTGCACCAGGATCGGGCGCCCCCGCCGCACCGCGTCGGCCACGGCTGCGACCGCCTCCGCGAGGCCGGCCAGACTGAGCGGATCGGCGAGCTCGTCGAGGGAGGGCCGGAGGAACCGGCGGGCCTGGTCGGGCGCGGTGAGGCCGCGCTGGACCAGGAGCGACGCGAGGGCCCGCTGGATGCCGAGGGCGGAGGCCAGCGCCTCGACGGCGCCGGGGGCCGGGGGCGGCTCCACCACCCAGCGGAGGGGCGGGACGGGGAAGGTGTTACTCACTCGCGTCGTCGGAATAGAGAATCACGCCGCAGCTCTCGCACGAGTCAATGAGGACGCCGGCTTGAATCTGGGAGCGGCGGTTGAGCGGCACCGTGGTATAGCAGGCACCGCAGGCGGCACCGGCCAGGGCCACGACCACCTTGGTGCGGCGGGCAGCCCGAAGCCGTTCGTAGCGCGTGCGGAGCACCCGTTCGACCTCCTGCGCTGCCCGTTCCCGCTCGGCTCGGGCCGCGTTCCGGGCCGCTTCCGCCGCCGCGAGCTGCTCGCTCAGCGCCTGGCGGGTGACGGCCTGGGTCTCCTTCAATTGCTCGAGCCGCTGGTCGGCATCGCGGGCCTGGACCTCGAGGCCCGCGATGGTATCGGCCAGCCTGATCCAGTCCGCCTCCTCCTTCTGGAGCACCGAGCGCGCCAGGTCCAGCTCGGTGGTCACGGCCGCGAGTTCGCGGGGCGAGCGGACCTGGTCGAGCCGCGCCTTGCCCCGCTCCTCGAGCTTCTTGTAGTTCTCGATCTTGGTCTCGAGGTCCTGGCGCCGCCGCTGGGCGTCGGCCACGGCCCGGTGGGCCGCCTCGGCGGCCCGGGCGGCCTCGGCCGCTTCCGCATCCAGCGCTTCGAGCTGGGCCAGCACCGCATCGAGGCGCTGGTCGGCCTCGAGCAGGGCCTGGTCGCGGGATTGGAGCTCCAACAGCTTGACAAGATCAGGGTGCATAGCGGGTTCCTGGTGCGGGGGTGCGGGTCCTTGGCTCCAAATCTGGGGGCTGGTCTCGACCGGGCGTCACGGGTTCCGGCGCTCCGGGCGCGGGCCGGCCGAGGTCCGGCGCAGGAAGGGGTAGAACGACCGGTACGGCACGGGATACCGCTGCTCCAGCATGGTCTTGAGGTCGCGCTGTTCCGCGAGGAGGGCGGCCAGATCCGCGCCGCTCGCCTCGGACAACCGGCGGGCGATGTCCGTGAGGCGCCGCAGGTGGGGGCGCGCTTCCAGGGTGGCGCAGGCGTCGGCGAAGAACTGATCCACAGCCGGGTCCGCAGCCGGCGGGCCGGCTTCCAGGTACCGCTGCCAGCGCTCGCGCACCTCGCCGGGGAGGTCCTCGGGGGGAAGCGCCGGCCCGGGCGTCCGGTCCTCCCGCAGGCGCTCGTACATGCGGCGGTGGATCGCGTCGTCGAAGAGTTCGGCGGCGAGCCGCTCGCGGGCCCGGGCCCGCCATTCGGGGGAACTGAGCAGCAATTGCAAGAGTTTCCGTTCGGTGTGGGCCCAGGGCACCCGCGAGGGGCGGGCGGGCCGGGGGCCCTCGGGTCGGGCGCCGAGCGGGAACCGCGGCTCGGGAACCAGGGCGGCCTCGCGCTCCAGCACCTTCTTGTCCACCCCGGTCCGCTCGGCCACCAGGGTGAGATACAGTTCGCGCTGGATCGGGTCGCGGGCGGCGCGAATGGTCGGGAGCAGGCGATCCAGCGCCTCGCGGCGATGCTCCAGATCGGCGAACCAGCCCTTCTGCTCGAGGATCTGGATCTTCCGGTCCATCACGTCCACGGCGTCCCGCAGGATCGGCGCGAGGGCGTCGAGCCCGCCCTGCTGCACCAGGGAATCGGGATCCTGGCCCGGGGGAAGCGTGGCCACCCGCACCCGGGTGCCCTGGCGGAGCAGCTCATCGGCGGCGCGGAAGGTGGCCCGGAGACCCGCCGCGTCGCTGTCGAGCAAGATGACCACCTGAGGGGCGAACCGGCGGAGCAGCGCGGCCTGGTCCGGGGTGAGCGAGGTGCCTAACGGCGCCACCACGTTCTCCTGCCCCGCCAGCACCAGCCGCAGCACATCGAAGTACCCCTCCACCAGAATCGCCTGCTCCTCCTTGCGGATCGCGGCCTTGGCCTGATGCAGGTTGTAGAGCGTGCCCCCCTTGCGGAACAGCGGGCTCTCCGGGGAGTTCAGGTACTTGGGTTCGCCGGGGCCTACCAGGCGGCCGCCGAAGCCCACGACCCGGCCGCGGAGATCGTGAATCGGAAAGAGCAGGCGGCCCCGGAAGCGAGGGATGACCCGGCCGTCCTCGCGCCGGGCCAGCAGGCCGGCCTCCAGCAGCACCGGCTCGGCCAGGCCCAGCTCGGCCATCGCCTGCGGGAACCCGGAGCCGCGGGGCGCGTAGCCCAGCTCGAAGGGACCCACCGTATCCAGATCGAGGCCGCGTCCCAGCAGGTACTGGCGGGCCTCCTCGGCCTCGGGCGCCTCGCGGAGCTGGCGCATGAACCAGTCGTGCGCCGCGGCGACCGCGGAGAAGAGCGGCTCCCGGGGATCGGGGCCGGCGCGGGAGGCCTGCTCCGGAATCGGGATGCCCGTCCGGCGGGCCACCTCGCGCACCGCCGTCGGGTAATCCATCCCGAACCGCTTCATGTACCACGTGAAGACGTCGCCCGACGCCTTGCACACGAAGCAGTAGTACCGCCCCTTCCGGGGGATCACGGCGAAGTTGCGATGCACCCCGCCGTGGAACGGACAGGGACCGCGGTAATCGGCACCGGTCCGCTTGAGGTCGACCGACTCCCCGATCAGGGCCACCAGATCGGCGCTGTCGCGCACCTGCTCGATCAGGTCGTCGGGGATCATACGAACTCGACCAACGTCACTCCGGTACCGCCCTGAGCGGGAGGCGCGAACGAATGCGCCTTCACCCGCCGGTCGCGGCGGACCACCTGCTGCACCCGGTCCCGCACGGCCCCGGTGCCCTTGCCGTGGATGATCCGGAGAAACGGCTGGTCCGCCATGACGGCCGCGTCAATGGCGGCGAGCACGGTCTGCTCCGCCTCGTCGCTCGTGAGGCCCCGGAGATCGATCTCGAGCGGCACCGGGGCTTCCGCGGCTGGAAGGCCGGACGCGTCCGGCGGGTGTCGAGTGGGCGGCCCGGCGCGACCCGGCGCCCGGGCGCCGCCCCCCCCCACCGCGGTCACCGAGCCGAGCGGCACCACGACCCGGAGACTGCCGACCTGCACCACCGCCTCCTCGCCGCGGAGTTCGAGCACCTCCCCGCGCACCCCCGAATCCAGCCGCACCGGATCACCCGGGGCCAGGGCCGGCGGCGGGGCCGGTGCCGGGGTCTCGCGGCCCCACCGCTCGCCGCCCTCCCGCACGCTCGCCACCGCCTCCTCCACCATCCGGCGCGCCGCCCTCGCCGCTGCCTCGTCTCTCGCTTCACGCGCCTGGGCGATGGCCTGCTCGACCAGGTCCCGGGCCTCCAGGAGGTACTTCCGCACCCCGCTTCGGGCCTCCCGGTCCAGCTCGCGCTCGCGCCGGGCGAGCTCGCGAGCCCGCTCCGCCAGCGCCTCGGACCGCCGGTCCAGCTCGCCCCGCTCGGCGGCGAGGCGGGCCTCCAGGGCCTCGAGCACCTCCTCCCGCGCGGTCTGCTCCCGGGCCCGCTGCTCCACCCGGGCGAGCAAGGCGTCGAGGGATCGCTCCGCCTCCGGCACCCGGCTTTCCGCCTCCGCGAGCACCGCCGGAGGAAGCCCCAGGCGCCGCGCGATGGCGAGCCCGTAGGAACGGCCCGGGATCCCTTTCACGAAATGATAGGTGGGCTGGAGCGTGGCCGCGTCGAACTGGAGCGATGCGTTTACGATGCCGGGCTCGCGGCCGGCCAGCTCCTTGAGTGCGCCCAGGTGGGTGGTGGCGAGCGTGGTCGCCCCGCGGCGGGTCAGGGCGAGCAGCGTGGCCCCGGCGAGCGCCGCCCCCTCCGACGGATCGGTGCCGGCGCCGATCTCGTCCAGCAGGACGAGCGTGGCGGGGTCGGCGGCCTCCAGCACTTCGCGAAGCAACACGAGGTGGGCGCTGAAGGTGGACAGGCTCTCGGCGATGGACTGGCGGTCGCCGATGTCGGCGAAGATTCGCCGGAAGATCGGGATCCGGGTGCCAGGGCCCACCGGCGGGATGACGCCGCACTGCGCCAGCAGCGACACCAGTCCCACCGCCTTGAGCAGCACCGACTTCCCGCCGGCGTTGGGGCCGCTCAGGATCACGGTGCGCTCGCCGGGCTCGAGCGCGAGATCGAACGGGACCACCCGCCCGCCGCCCTGCCGGGCGAGGAGGAGCGGGTGCCGGGCGGCCACCAGCCGGATCTCCCCCGGGGTGCTCACCACCTCGGGCCGGTGTCCAGCCACCTGCACCGCGTAGGCCGCCCGCGCCGCGAGGTCGTCCACCGCCACACACATCTCGTGCGCGTCCGCGATCACGTCGGCCAGCGGGCGCAGCAGGCCGGTGAGGTCGCGGAGCACCTTGAGGGCCTCGCGATCGGCCTGGGCCTCCGCCTCACGAAGCGCGTTGCCGAGCGGGATGGCCTCGGTGGGCTCGAGAAAGAGGGTGGCGCCGCTCGCCGACTCGCCGTGGATGATGCCGTCGGGGCGGCGGCGGAGTTCGCGCGGCACGGGGATCACGTAGCGGCCCTCCCGGATCGTGACCCCGCCCTCCGCCCCGATCTGGCGGAGGATCGCATCCAGTCGCTGAACCAGCCGATCCCGAGCCTGGCGGACCTCGCTTCGCGCGCGGGCGAGGGCCGGGCTCGCCGAGTCGAGGAGTTGACCCTCCGGGTCCAGCGCCAGCTCCAGCCGCCGCTCCACCGGGCGATCCGGCACCGGCCGCGCCAGCTCGGCCACGCGGGGAGCGTCGCCGGCCACCCGGCGCAGCTCCCCCAGCACCAGGCGGGCGGCGGTGATCGTGCGGTGGAGGGCGGCCAGTTCGCCTCCTTCCAGCACGCTCCCCTCGAGCCGGAGCCGGCCCAGAACGCCTTCGATCGGGGGAACCGGTTCCGGCACCAGCCCTCGCCCCTCGCGGAGGAGCCGGGCCAGCTCGTCCACCCGGGCTAGCTCGAGAGCCACCCAGGCGGCGTCGGTGGAGGGGCGGCGGGCCCGCACCCGGGACGCCCCGAGCGGCCCCTTCGCGTGGGCGGCCACCTGCTCGAGGACGGCGGGAAGCTCCAGCGCCTCCAGAACGGCGGACGGGGTGCGGGCGTCCGTAGACGCCGGCACCCCGTCCTGTACGTCATGCGCGTCCACCACGATCAGTCCGCGCGCGCCTCGCGGGTGGAGGGACGGTCAGGAGGCGAAGGCACGCGGGTAGCTCCGCCGATTCTTGCGCTGCGCGGCATTCTGCTTCCGCTTGCGCTTCTCGCTCGGCTTCTCGTAGTGCCGGTGCTTGCGGAGATCCGACAGAATCCCGGCCTTCTCGCACTTCTTCTTGAACCGCTTGAGCGCCCGCTCGAAGCTCTCGTCATCGTGAATGACGACTTCGGTCATGCTGACTGATCACCCCTCTCCTGGCCGACCAGGCTTTGTTGTTGGAGGGCCGTAACTTAGGCTGGGCGGTAGCGGGAGACAAGGGCTCAGCCCGGCGGCCACCCCATCCGCCGCCCGCCCAGCAGGTGAAAGTGCAGGTGGAACACCGACTGCCCCGCATCCGGCCCGGTGTTGGTCACCATCCGGTAGCCCCGCGCATCCAGCCCCAGCTCGGTGGCGACGTCCGCCGCGAGGCGCAGGGTTCGCCCGACCAGCGCCAGGTCCTCCGCCGCGGTCACGTCGCGCATCGCCGCGACGTGCTTGATCGGGATGACCAGCACGTGGACCGGCGCCTGGGGATTGAGGTCGTGGAAGGCCACCGCCTCCGGGGTCCGCTTCACGATCCGGGCCGGAATCTCCCCCGAGGCGATCTTGCAGAAGATGCAATCAGCCATGAGTCGCTCCCTGCCGGGCCTGCCAGGTCATCACGAGGGCGGCCATCGCCGCCGTGTCGAACCGGAGCACGTGCGGCCCCAGCCGGATCGGCCGGAAGCCGGCGTCGAGGAGGAGTGCGCGTTCCGCTCCGCTGATCCCCCCTTCCGGCCCCACCACCCAGGTGGCGGGCGCGTCCGGCGGCAGCGCTGCCGCGAGGCCGCCCTCGGGGTCGGCGAGCCACCGCGCGCCGGCCTCACGCCGGGCCGCGAACTCCTCCAGCGTGGCGAGGTCCGCCACCGCCAGGGCCCAGGCGCTGCCGCACTGCTTGAGCGCCTCGAGCGCGCGCCGCCGCAGCCGCGGGAGGTGGGAGGCGCGGAGCCGGGTCGCCACGCTGCGGGTGTGCTCCATCTCGAGCGGGATCAGTTCGGTGGCTCCGAGTTCCACCGCCTTCTCCACCACGCTCGCGAACCGGTCCTTGTCGCCCGCGCCCACGCCGAGCCGGAGCGGCGGCGGGGGCGGCGCCAGGGCGACCGACTCGAGCGCCACCCGGAGCCCCCGCCCCGCGCGAATCAGCCGGCCCCGCGCCACGCCGCCGGCCCCGTCCACCAGCCGGATCGCTTCCCCGTCGCGGACCCGCCGGACTCGGAGGTGGTGCTCCTCGTCGGGGTCCGGTTCCAGGGTGGCGCCTGACACCAGACTCCCGCGAGGGGCGAGCACCGTGATCATGCGCGCTCGGCGGCCACCCCCCACCAGCCCTCGTCCAGGGCTTCGCGGAGAATCGTGAAGCCGCCGGCCAGGAGCGGGGCGCGGAACTCGGTCGCTTCCGCCTGCTCCATCCCCGAGAAGATCGCGGTGCCGCCCGGCCGCAGCGCCCGGTGCACCGCGGGCAGGAGCGCCTCGTTCACCGTCCGGAGCACGTTGCAGACCACGAGGTCGGCCGGCCGGAGGAGGGGCGCCAGGGTTCCCGCGTCGCCCTCGAGGAACCGCACCCGGTCGCTCACCCAGTTCCGGGCGGCATTGCGCTCGGCCACCGGGAGCGCGTCAGGGTCGAGTTCGATCCCGACGGCGAGCCGCGCCCCCAGCTTCGCCCCCGCGATCGCCAGCACGCCGCTCCCGCTGCCCAGATCGAGCAGGGTGTCGCCGGGTTTGAGCCACGCCTCGAGCAGGCGGAGTGCCACCCGGGTGGAGCCGTGCTCGCCGCTCCCGAAGGCGGCCTCGGGGTCCACGACCACGACCACCTCGCCGTCCTGCGCCTCGTACGGCACCCACGACGGCGCCAGCACCACCCGGCCGGACCGGCGCGGCGCCAGGCCGGCTCGCCAGGCTGTGGTCCAGTCCACCTCGGGCACCTCGCCGTGGCTCGCCGCGACGGCCGGACCGTGTTTGGCCTCGAGGTCCCGGATCAGGGCCTGAGCCTCCGAAAGCTCGAGGGCGAACGAGACCAGCGTCCCGTCCGCCCGCTCCTCGACCGCCTGGCCGGTGCGCCGCACCAGCCATTCCGCGACCGCGTCGCGCACCGCGGGATCCGCGCGGACCGACACCGCGTGCCAGCTCACGTGCCGAGCGCTTCCTTCAGCCGGTCCCAGAACTTGGTCGCCTGCTTGGGCGGTTTCCCCTCGAGTCGTGCCAGCTCCTTGAAGAGCCGGACCTGTTCCTCGGTCAGCGATTCCGGGGTCCACACGTGGGTGCGGATCAGGAGGTCGCCCCGGCCCGCCTGGCCCAGTCGCGGGAGGCCCTTGCCACGAAGCCGCAGGATCGTGCCGCCCTGCGTGCCGGGCGGGATGGTGACCCGCTCGTCGCCGTACGGGGTGGGGATGGTGAACACGTGGCCGAGCGCCGCTTGCGAGAACGACAGCGGGAGGTCCATCACCAGGTTGTCGCCGTCCCGCTCGAACCGCTCGTCCGGCTTCACCTCGATCATGACCAAGAGATCGCCGGGCGGCGCGTTCCGGAGCCCCGCGGCACCCTGACCCCGCAGCGTGAGGTAGTTGTTCTCGGAAACGCCCGGCGGGATGTCTACCTGGACCGTGCGGTCGGCCTTGACCCGCCCCTCGCCCCGGCAGGCCTCGCAAGGGGTCTGGATGACCTGGCCTTGGCCGGCGCAGATCGGGCAGGGCGATACCGACACGAACTGCCCGAACATGCTGCGCGCGGCCCGCCGCACCTCTCCGGTCCCGTTGCAGCCGCCGCAGGTCACCGGGCGAGTCCCCTTCCGGGCCCCGGTGCCACCGCAGGCCTCGCACCGGTCGAGCGTCTTGAGCTTGATCGTCCGCCTGGCGCCGGTGGCCACTTCCTGGAGGGAGAGCTTCACCGTGACCCGGATGTCCTGGCCCCGGCGCGGTTCGCTCCGCGTCCCGCCCCCGAAGAACGACTCGAACCCGCCGAAGTCGCGCATGAAGATGTTGAGCGCCTCGGCCAGATCCACGTGATGGAACCCGGCACCCGCCGCCGCGCCGCTCAGGCCCGCCTTCCCGTAGCGGTCGTACCTCGCCCGCTTCTCCGCGTCGCGCAGCACCTCGTAGGCCTCGGTGATCTCCTTGAACTTCTCCTCGGCCTCCGGCGACCGGTTGCGGTCCGGATGGTATTCCATCGCCAGCTTCCGGTAGGCCTTCTTGATCTCGGCCTCGGAGGCGTCCCGCGAGACCCCGAGCGTGGCGTAGTAGTCGCTCATTCGAGCAGGCTTTCCACCATGCGACTGGTGTGCTGTACGAGTCCGATGATCTTCTCGTAAGGCATCCGGGTAGGGCCGATGACCCCGATCACCCCGGTCAGGTCGCCCAGCCGGTAGGAGGAGGTGACCAGCGTGAAGTCGGCCAGGCGGGTGTCGGCATTCTCATCGCCGATGGTGATGGTGAGGCCCCGGCCCTGCCGGGCCGTCAGGGCGCGCTGGAGCAGGTCCCGCCGCTCCGTGAGGGCGAGCAGGTTCCGCATCCGGTCGTTGGAGGCGAATTCCGGCTGCTCGGCCAGCATCTGCGCGCTCCCCAGCACCACTTGTTCGGTCGCGGTCCGGAGCGAAAAGATCTCGTCGCCCTCGGCGAGAAAGATGTTGAGCAGCTCCTGCTCCCCGCTCGTGTGGCCGGCGTCCCGCAGCCGCTGGGCCAGGGTGCCGCGCACCTGGGCCATGGTAAGCCCAGCCAGCCGTTCGTTCAGGGTCTGGGTCACCCGGGCCACGACCTCCGGGGCGAGCCCGCCGCGAAGCTGCACGAAGATGGTCCGGACCACCCCGCTCCGCAGGTGGAACACGAGGAGCAGGCGCTCCGAGGAGACCGGCACCAAGTCGAGCCGTTCCAGGACCACCTGATCGAACGCCGGCGCCACCGCCACGCCCAGCTCCTGCGTCACGACGCCCAGCGCCTGCGCCGCCTGCCGCAGGATCTCCTCCAGGGCCGCCTTGTTCTTGGGAAGCTCGCTCTCCAGCGTCTGCCGATCCGCCGGGTCCAGCGGCGCGAGCCGGATCAGGTTGTCCACGTACCAGCGGTAGGCCCGGTCGGTCGGGATCCGGCCCGCCGAGGTGTGCGGATGGTAGAGGAACCCCTTCTCCTCCAGCTCGCTCATCGTGTTCCGGATGGTGGCTGGGGAGACCCCCAGCGCGTAGCGCTGGGCAATGGTCTGGCTCCCCGCCGGTTCGGCGGTCTCGATGTAGGTTTGCACGACGGCTTCGAGAACGCGTATCTCGCGTTCGGACAACGCTTCACCGGCCATGCCCAGAATGATAAAGGGAGGCCAGAAGGCCGGGAAGCAGCGAGCCGCCCCTAGGCGCCGTGCACCACCAGCGCGTCCAGCCGGAGCCACCCCTCTGCGGTGAGCCGGATCCGGTCGCCCTCCTGCCGGGCCCAGCCCGCGCTGATCCAGCGCTGGGCTGCCTCTGCCGAGAGCAGGTCGAGCGGGACGCCCCCGGCCGTGCGAAGCCCCAGGTAGAGCGTCTCCAGGCGCTGGGCTTCGGCGTCGAGCACTTCCCGGCCTTCCACCGGGCTTTCCCCCCGCGCGAGGGCGCGCTCGTAGGCCGCCCAGTCGCGCCGATTCCACTGCCTGGTGTCGCCGAAGGCGCTGTGCGCCGAGGGCCCGAGGCCGATGTAGGGCCGGCGGCTCCAGTAGGCCGCGTTGTGCACGGCGCGAAAACCGGGACGGGCGTAGTTGGAAACTTCGTAGTGCTCGAACCCGGCGGCCCGGAGTCGTGCCTCGGCGAGCAGAAACTCCTCGGCGTGGCGCTGGTCCGGAGCCGGCTGGGTGCGGCCTCGCGCGACCCAGCGGGCCAGCGGTGTGTGCGGCTCGACGGTGAGTCCGTAGAGCGACAGATGTGCCGGTTCCAGCGCGAGCGCCAGGTCCAGATCCCGGGCCCAGTCGCGGGCAAGCTCGGGCGGCACCCCGAAGATGAGATCGAGACTCAGATTCTCGAACCCGGCCTCGCGCAGCGCCGCCACGGCCCGTCCGGCCTGCTCCGCCGAGTGGACTCGGTGCATCCAGGCGAGGACCCGCGGCGCGAACGACTGGACACCGAGCGACACCCGGGTGATCCCCGCCTCGCGCCAGGCGCGGGCCCGCCCGGCGCTTACGTCCTCGGGGTTGGCCTCGAGGGTCACTTCCGCGCCGGGCACTCGAGGCGAGCCCCGTTCGATCCCCTCCAGCAGGCGGGCCAGCGCGGCGGGGTCGAGCAACGAGGGGGTGCCGCCGCCGAGGTAGATCGTGGCGAGCCCTCCGGCCCCGGCCACCACCGGGTGATCGAGCCACGCGGTCCACTCGGCCAGCACCCGCTCCACGTACCGCTCGGCGGGGATCGTGCGGCGGACCGCGATGGCGAAATCGCAATAACTACACCGCCGAGCGCAAAAGGGAACGTGAATGTAGAGATGGATCGGCATCGGACCGACTCGGATGGGGTGCCGGCAGGGCCGGGCGCGGCGTTGACAGACCCCGGAGGGCGAGCCATAGTATCGCGTTCGCCCTGATCTCTCCAGGACCGTTTTCGATTCCTCACGACAGGGGGTGCTCCCGTGGTGTATTCCCCGTTTGTTCGCCGCCTGACGGTGGCCGGGTTCCTGTGTGGCGCCGCCTTGCCCGCCCACGCCCAGAACCGGACCGAGTTCACCCCCTTCGTGGGAAGCTACTACCACACGACCCATATCTCCGACGGCTCCAGCGGCCCCTTCGCGGGCAACAAGTTCACCTTCGACCAGACCAACGCCATCGCCGTGGGCGCCCGCTTCACCCTGCCGATCGGCGACCGGATCGGCATCGAGGGAGAGTTCGCCTACGCGCCGAGCGGCGTCCGGTTCACGGAACAGGACGCGCTGGGGTCGGGGGTTGACGGCGGCCTGGCCGCCGACGGCTACCTGCTCTTCGGCAGCCTGCGGGCCGTTCTGTCTCCGCGGCGCAGCAACCTGTTCTTCCTCCTGGGGCCTGCGGTGGTCAAACGGGGGGGAGACGATGCCTGGGGCGGGTTCGACAGCGGCGATCTGGTTGACTTCGGCGGCGTCGGCGGCTTCGGGATTCGCGCCAACGTGACCCCGCGGTTCCGGCTCAACTTCACGGCTGAAACGTACCTGTACTCGTTGGATCCCGACGGCTCGGGTGGGAACGACTCGAAGTTCCAGGCCGACGTGCTGGTGACGGTGGGGGTGCCGATCTCGTTCGGCGCGCGGTAGTTCGCCGGGGTTCGCATGGGGGTGGAGGGCCCGGCCCTCGCCCGGGCCCGTGGCCCCGCCTTCCATCGCCCCGGCGAAGCTCCCCTGCCGTCACCCCACCGAAGCCCCCCTTTCCGTCACCCTGGCGAAAGCCGGGGTCCAGGCTCTCCGTGGGCCGCGGGCCGACTGGATGCCTGCTTCCGCAGGCATGACGGGGGGGCGTGGGCCGCGGGCCGACTGGATGCCGGCTTCCGCGACGGGGGTGGCGACGGACTCGGCCCGCTGCCTAGCGCGGCGCCCGCACCGGCGCCGGGGTCTCGCGCGCCGCGGTGCCGCCGTCGCCGAGCTGGCCTTTCTCGTTGTCGCCCCAGCAAAGCGGCTCCCCGTTTTCGGTCAGGCCACAGGAGTGGCGACCGCCGGCGGAGATGGTCGTGAGTCTGGCGCCGGCGGAGAGCGCGACCGGCCTCGGGCGGGCGGTCTTGGTCCCGTCACCCAGCTGGCCGGCCCGATTGTCGCCCCAGCAGTAGGCCTCGCCGGCCGCGAGCCCGCAGGTGTGCGCGCCACCGGCCGTGATCGCCGTGAATCGGCTTCCGCCCGCCACCGGCACGGGCCTGGACCGGTCGGAGGTGGAGCCGTCGCCCAGCTGGCCGGACCGGTTGCCGCCCCAGCAGAACGCTGCCCCCGTGGTGGCGAGCGCGCAGGTGTGCTCGCCGCCGGCCGTGATCGCCGCCCACTTGTTGGGGCCCGAGACCTCGATCGGCTCCACCTGCTGGTCCAGGGACCCGACGCCGAGCTGCCCCGAAAACCCGTCGCCCCAGCACCAGGCCTTGCCTGACGCGGTCAGCGCGCAGGTGTGCTTCCCGCCTGCCGCGATCTCGGTCACCGGCTCCTCGAGTCTCACCTGGGTCGGGCGCCGGCGATCGGTGGTCGAGCCGTCGCCGAGCTGGCCGTTCTCGTTCTCGCCCCAGCAGTAGGCCCGCCCGTCGGCGATCCCGCAGGTGTGCTGGGCCCCGGCCGAGAGCGTCGAGAACGCGAGATCGCCGGCCACCGGCACGGCCTCGGTGCGGGCGGTTGTGGTGCCGTCGCCGAGCTGGCCGTTGCGATTCTCGCCCCAGCAGACTGCACGGCCGCCGGGCGCGAGGGCGCAGGCGTGCGCTCGTCCCACCACCACCTGGGTCGCACCCGCGGTGCCGCTCACCGCCCCCGGAGCCGTCTCGCCCCCACCCCAGCAGACCGCCGAGCTGCTGGCGAGCCCGCAGCTCAGGAGCCCTCCGGCCGCCACCGCCCGTCGCGGTAGCAAGGCGCTCGCCGCGGGCGCCGGGACGGGCGCTGGACCCGGCGGGGGAGGCGCGGGCGCCGCCTCGACCAGGATCCGGGCCGATTCCTTCCGCCCGTCCACCTCGGCGGCGATCTCGGCGCGACCGGGTGCCAGGCCCGTGATGACGCCGTTCGAGACGGCCGCGACCCGGGGATCGCTGGAACTCCAGGTCACCCGGCGGTCGGCCAGCGTGTTGCCGCTCCGGTCGCGGGCGGCCGCGGTCCAGGTCGTGGTCTCGCCCACCCTGATGCTTCGGGTCGCGGCGTTCAGAACCACCGAGGCCACCGGCACCACCTGCGGCGGCGGCTCGTTGACCGTCACGCGCACGCTGGCGGACTTCCCGTTCGCGCCGGCGGCGATGGTGGCACTGCCCTTCCCGACGCCGGTGACCAGTCCCTGCTGGTCCACCCGCGCCACGGCCGGATCGCTCGACGACCAGGCGATGGGTCGCTCCAGCCGGTTGCGCCTCTCATCGAGCACCGTGGCCACAAGCTGCACCGTCTGACCCACCAGGATGACTGGGGCTTCCGGCGCCAGGGTCACGCTCGCCACGGCCGCAGGGGGCGGCGCGCTCACCGTGAGCCGGAGGCTGCCGCTCTTCCCTTCGCTGCTCGCCGTGATGGTGACCGTCCCCGGCGCCCGGGCCGACACCACTCCGCCGGCGCTCACCGTGGCGATCGCCGGTGCGCTGGACGACCAGACCACGGTGCGATCGGTGAGGCTGTTTCCCTTGCCGTCCTTCACGGCGACCGCGAGCCGGACCTCGCCGCCCACCTCGAGCGGCCCGGCGACCGGAGCGATCGACACCGCGGCCACGGCGGGCGGTGCTGCGGGCGCTTCCGCCGCGGGCTCGATGGCCAGCTCCACCTCGCCGGTCCGTCCCTCGCTCGTGGCGGTGATGCGTACGGTTCCCGCCTGGCGGGCCTGGACCGCGCCGCTCGCATCCACGCTGGCGATGGCGGGATCGCTCGAGGACCAGGTGAGCGGGCGGCTCTCCAGCTCCCGGCCGGCCGAGTCGCGGAGCAGGGCCGCGAGCTGGAGGGTGCGGCCCACCGCGATGGGGCCGGAGGGGGCGGTGACCGTCACGGTGGCGACCGGCGCGGGCGCCACCGGCGCCGGCTGGGCCGGCTGGGCCGGCGGGGCTTCGACCACCGTGGCCGGGGACTCTACCGGGCGGCGGCTGCCGCGGCCTGACAAGAGGTATCCACCGAGGGCGAC
>DATLYZ010000087.1:0-13714 GCA_035574255.1 Gemmatimonadales bacterium
TGGGCCAGTTGGCCGTCGGCATCCCACCGGCAACTGTCCGCGTTCCAGTGGGTCTGGAAGGCGTCCTGGTCCCAAAAGCCGTAGCGGGTACCGGTCATGCGGCCCAGCCCGTCGTGGTAGGTCCAGCGGAACAGGGGCGCGGTTTCCTGCATCCTCCGGGCCGGGGCCTGCCGAATGAGCGCGCGTCATGGGGTCACCTCGCGCGGCAACCGGGGCGCCGTCACGCTGTCGGCGTCCGCATCGCTCCGCAGGATGCGGGGGGTGAGAAAGAGATACAGCTCCGTGTCACTCGACTTCCGGCTAGTACCGCCGAAAAGCCCGCCAATGATCGGAATCCCGGAGAGGATCGGGACGCCAGAACTGCTCCGGTCCCGCTGGCGGTCGCGCAGCCCCCCGAGCACGATGGTCTGCCCATCGCGTACCAGCACCTGGGTCACTGCCTCCCGGGTGGAGATCACCGGCGCGTCGAACGCCACCTCACTCGTGGCTGCATTGATCTCCTGGCGAATGAGGAGCGAGACGTATCCGTCGTGATTGATGGTGGGGAGCACCGTGAGCTTGGTTCCCACGTCGCGGTACTGCACGACCTGGTCCCGGCTCGGCGTATCGGTGGGGAGAGAGCGGCTCACCTGCACGAAAGGACGCTGGCTCCCGACCAGAAACCTGGCCTCGGTATTGTTGGAGGCGAGGAGCACCGGCCGGGAGACGATGGTGACGTTCCCCCGACTCTCCGAGGTCCGGAGAACAGCGTCAATGTCCGCCTTCCCCAGGTTCATAATCCGGATCACGAGATCGCCGATCCCGCCTCCCTGCGTGCGGGCGTCAATGGTGCCGTCGTCCAGTGTCTGGGGCGGCAGGAAGAGATCGGCGCCGAGGGTAAAGTTCCGGTCCCGGCGCGCCTCGACGATCAGAACCTCGATGAGAACCTGGAGAGGGCGGATGTCGAGCTCCTCCACGGCTTGCCGGATAACCTCGTAGTCCTCCTGGCTTGCCCGAACGAGGAGCGAATTGGTGAGGGCATCCGGCACCAGCGTGACCTGCCCCGACAGCGCCGCGCGGCGGGCAGGCGGGCCGACGGGCCGAGTGGCCGGCGGACCATCTGGAGGTATATTTTGCTGGCGCAGTTCCTCGGAGAGAGCTCCCCCCGAAAGCCCCGCGGTCCCCGAGAACATGCCATTCCCCCCAAAGAGCAGGTTCACGGTCGCGGCGACATCGGCGGCCCGGGCATGCTTGAGACGGATCACGAAGAGCTGGAGCGGGTCCCCGGCCTGGTCCGGGCTGACGGGGCCAGCCCCGACCGCAGCGTGGGGGCCGGCCGGCTCCGCCGCAGCCTTGGGGCCAATGCGCACGAGCGCCGAGTCCTCGCTCCAGGCCAGGCCCTGCGATTCCACCAGCCCACGTAGCACCATCCGGGCCGCAGCCCGGGTGACAGGCTGGGGCGTTTCCAGCGTAACTCGGTTGGGCGGGACTCCGGCCATCAGGATCGGCTTTGTCAGGTAGCGGCCCAGAGTTTGGATCACCGCCCGGAGATCGCTCTCGACGAAGCGGATGGAGAGGCTCTCCGCTGACTCGCGGATGGCGGTGGTGTCCTGCCCGACCGCCGGGACGGGACTCAGCGCGACCAGCGCGCCCGACAGCACCGCGAACGCTATCGGAGTGAGGTTCATCGCCACGGGCGTCTCACCTCGAGAGTCCAGGCGGTATCCAGCCCGGTCAAGACAACCCGGTTCGCGCCGATGCTCCGTACCCGGATACCGCCCAACACCTCGCCGGCCTTCAGGACCCGCGCCCCTTCGATCCCTGGCAAGCCCTCGATGATGGCGGCTGCGTCCCGGCCCCAGATCAGACCCGTGAGGACGAGCTGAGGCTTGGGGGCGGGCGGCGCTGCCGACACTTCGGCCGCAGGAGTCCGAGCGAAGGAGTACCGCACCGCCGCCGGGCGTCGTGAGGCATGAAAGGGATTCCGCTCCAGAACCGCCGCCAGGTTCGGTGGCGAGGCATCGCCGGGCTCGACAGGCACCGGTACCTGTCGAGCCGTGCTGCTTCCCGCGGAATCCACCCTCACCGAGGCCGCCCACAGGGACAGAGCCAGCGCCGGCGCTGCCGCCAGGATAAGCCCCGCCCGGATTGCCCGATGAATCAGTTCGGCTCGTCTCTCGCCAGAAACCATCCTGACACCGTCAGTTCAATCCGAAGCCTTTCCGCCTCGTGATCTCCATTGAATCCACCCCCCGTACTAATACTCGCCCGCTCGGGGACCAGTACCACAGAGTGGCGGCCCACGGCTCCTAGCAGGTCGACCAAGCCGGCGGCATCCGTCTCGATCCCGAGCTGTAGGCTTACACGCTTGAGTGACCCTGCCGAGGCCGAGTCAGGCAGACCGCGTAGGCTCTCGATCCGGCAGCCGCTGCGATTGGCCAGCAGCGAGAGCCTGCTGGAGAGATCGGCCGTGGCCTCCGCGGCCGTGTGACCGCTCAAGATGCTCGGCGCCAGCCCCGCCAAGGCCCGCGTGAGGTGCCGAGCGGAGTCCTCCAGCATGGGGAGCTGTCCGACCATGGCTCGGGTCTCCGCAAGGAGCGCGAGGCGGGCCTGCCGCCGTTGTCCAAGAGCCCGGCCTGCCTCGATCAGCGCGGGAGCCAGACGCAGGACAAGCAGGGCCAGGACAAGGAGGCCGGCCCCGCTTCCGATGACCAGCCGTTCACGCCGGGTCATCGGCTCTGATCAGGTGTCACGGCTCGGCTATCCAGCGGCCCGAGCCTGGCGGTAAACCGTTCCCACGGCACCCCCGCTGCGTTCTCGCGCACCCCGGTGGCCTCGAACCGTGTCCGGCGGCTCCCCCCGGCCCGTTCCATCGCCGCCTGAAGCTCGAGGGGCCGGCGCGCCAACCCGCGCAGTACTGCCGACCCGTCACGCGAAAGCTCAAGATCAGTGACAACGGCGGAGTCAGGCAGGCTGTTGGTCAACCAGGCCAGCTCCCGGCCCAACTCCCATCGATCCCGCTCAGCCTGGCGCACCGCCTGCACCATGGCGGCCGCACTCTCGAGCGTGCGCCGCGCGGCGGCCAGCGCCTCGCGCGGTTCTCGCAGCCTGGCGAGCTCTGCCTCGATCCGGACCCGCTCTCCCCGCAACCGCGCCACAGCAAAGAGCGCCGCCGCGAGCCAAACACATCCGACGCCGATGGCGAGGCGTCGCGTCATCTTCCATCTTGTCTGCCTCCGGCGCCCTCGTTCAGCCGGCGGAAGGAGGAAAAGGGGAAGATCGGCCAGGTCGCCACCCGCCCGGAGCGACCGGACCCGCACGCCCGAGCCAATCGCAGCCTGGACGAGCAGATCGGCGAGGGGCTCCTCGACGGCGACGAGGACCGCCGTGCGGCCGGAGCTGCCCTTCCGAGTCACCCAGACCGCCGCCGTCACCAACGGCCGGCCGTTCTGCCGGAAGTACCGGTGGGACTGCCGGGCGACGAGCTCGGGGGCATCGCCCAGTGGACCGGCGGCAACTCCTGGAGGAGCCGGCGCTGGAGAACGGGGCGATCCACCAGGATGTCGAGGGCCCGTATCTGCTTCCGGTATACCGTCTCTGCGAGCAGACGCTCCACTGCAGCACCGAGGCCCGCGCGGTCCTCGTACGGAGCGGACTCGATGCTTGTGTGCCGGCCTCGATGCACCTCCAGCCGCACAAGGCCGCGCTCCACGTGGAGCTTCGCCGTCACCCTCATGGGGTCTCCCGGCGTACCACGGCGAGACGGTCGTGGAGCGGTACCACGGTCAATACCGCCTGCGAGCGGACTGGCGCGGCCCGCAGGCCGCCCGTGACCGTGACAACCAGGACCTCCGGAGCAGTCGTCGTCAGGGCGAGGAGCGCGCGATACTGCAGATCGGTCGTGCCCGAGTCTCCGGACGCAAGCCACGGCGCGAGCTCACGCAGGTCCTCGAGCCGGCGCGCCGTGACCCGTGCGGCGAGCAGCGCTGCCAATGCATTTGCCGAAAGGCCGAGCGCCGCCTCGATCACCTCCGGCGCGGCATCGTTCAGGTTTACCCGGCCGATTCCCCGGACCGTGGCTATCCTGCGCAGTCGTTCAATCTCCAGTTCATCGAACTGGGGTAGCCATGCCAATTGCTCCACCGATTCAAGGGGCCGCTCCCGCAGAATCGCGTTGACCCGCGCGGAGTCGCGCAACAGCCGGCGAAGCGCGTCCGGGTCGGCACGATTGAGGTGCAGCTTGGTGCCAGGGTCCTCCACACTGACCGAGCACCACGTGCCACGGCCGAGCGCGACCGTGTCGAGGGCGATCTGGGCCGTCATCGTCCCCCTGCCTTCCTCGGCCAAACGCCTCGCCGCCGCCTGGCGATAGCGACCGAGCATGATCTGGACGCAGGCCTCGCGCGCCCACTCGGTTCGAGTGAGCGCGAGACGGTTTCGCGACACCTGGTGTCCATGCCGCACCGCCGCTGAGGTCGCCGCGGCGATCCCGAGCAGGAGCACCAGCAACCAGACGCTGCCGACGAGGGCAAACCCACGCCGCTTCATCCGCGCTCCCCGACCAGCAGGAGAAGGGTGTCCGCGGCGGTTGCTGGCCCCCCCCAGTGCCGGACCACGAGCCGGACCGCGAGCGGTGCGCGAACCGGGGACGACCAGCGTCGCACCCAGCGCGATTCAAGGCCGGGCTCGAGTAGGTAGTCGAGCTGCACCGAGTCCACCGAATCGGCCAGGCGCACTGTGTCTCCCCTGTCTGACCAGGCAGTTAGCGCTCCGCGCATGAGCCCCAGATTCAGCCTCCGTCTCGCCATCCATCCCCCGGGTTGCTCCAGCCAGGTGGAGAAGGTGAGCCGGTCGGGCTCACCCTCGAATGATCCCGCGTCCTCCCCCGCCTCGACCGAGAGGAGCGCCGCCTTGAGCCAGCGCCGGGCGTTCTGTTCCCGGTCCAGCGACTCGCGTGCTGCCCTGACCTGCCGCGCCGCGTCTCCCACCCCCAGAACCAGGCGGTGTGCCGCAAGAGCGATCAAGCCAGCGACAACCAAGGAGACCAGGACCTCGATGAGGGTGAAGCCGGCAGAGCGGTGTCCTGTCATCAGGTCGGCCTCCGGACTGCTGGTGGTCAGCGGGGATCCGGTGGTCCGCTGGAGCCCCAGTCCACCGGCCGATGCAGCACCGTGACCAAAACCTCCACGCCCTCGAACTCCAGGTCCTCGATCGCGATCCGATAGAACCACGGGTCGGGCCGCTGGATGGCCACCATGAACCCGGCCATCTCGTGTCGGCCGATCCGCTGGTTCAGCTCGTCCCGTCCAAGCAGGGCGAGCGCCGAGAGGAGCCGGTCGGCACGGGCCATGGTTCGCTCCTCCCAACGGTCCCGCTCCACAGTCGCCAGCCCTTCCTGACCCAGCGCCAGGACCGGAAGACCGGCCACCATGAGGACGGCGAGGGCCACAAGGCATTCGAGGAGGACGGCACCACGCCCTGACTCAGTGCGCATCGCGCTCTCGCAGCGCTCCGGTCAGTGGATCCACGCCGGGCCCCAGTGCCCGGCCATCGGGCAAGAACGTCACTAGGGCCCACTGGCCCGACGATCCGGTCGGACTCCACACCGTCACTCGCCTGCCATCCCGCACTGCTTTCAGTCGGCCGATTCTCCACGTCGAGTCCTCCGTGGCGGCCGGGCGCTGCCGGGCACCAGCCACTGCGCCACCTACCAACGTCGCCAGGATGCCAAGCAGGACCAGCACCACGATGAGCTCGATCAGCGTCACCCCGCGACGACCGGCAGCTCGCCCCTTTGCTCGCGCGATGCTCGGTCTCGCGCAGCGGAGGCCGCGATGCCCAGAGCGCCGCGCAGGAGTTCGCCGAGCGGCCCATGGAGCTGCGCGGGGGTCCAGTCGCGACTCCGCCCGCCTCACCTATTTCCCGATCCGCAGGCCATAGACCGCCTGCAAGAGCGCCCCCGCCGCGACCGCGAGGAGCGCCCCGAAGAACAGCACCAGCACCGGCTCCACCAGTCTCACCAAGGTCTGAAGCCGGCGGGTCGCCTGGGCCTCAACCACCTCGGCGGCGCGCAGGGCCATCACGCCGAGCTGGCCGCTCGACTCGCCAATGGCCAGAAGCGGAAGCGCTTCAGGAACCACAGCTCCTTCCGCGTCAAGGGCGGCTGTCAACGGCTCACCCCGGGCCACCCGAGCCCGGGTTCGGCCGAGCCGCTTGCGGACGGCCTCGTCGCCCGCGGCCTCGCCAGCGATCTCGAGCGCGGCCAAGGCCGGGAGCCCCGCCACCAAGATCCCGCCGAGGGCTCGCGCGAGCCGCGCCGTTGCGAGCGCATGGCGGAGCGGCCCGATCACCGGTGACCGAAGCAACGCCTGATGGACCCGGGCCCTCGCCTCCGGCTTTCCGCACCACCAGACCGTGCCTAGCACTGCACAACCGATCACCGCGATGGCGGATGGCCACGCAGCGGCCGCGACCCTGCCCGCGGCCAGCAAGCCGCTGGTAAGCGGCGGGAGTCGCGCACCCACGTCCGCGAGGACCTGCGCGAACCGAGGCAGTACCACGGTTCCGATCAGGAGCACCGATACCGTTCCTGTCGCGAGGAGTACGGCTGGATAGGCAACCGCCTGGCGGATCTGGGCTGCAATCTCCGCGTCGCGCGCGAGCTGGGCTGCCACCTGCTCGAGGGCATCTGTCAGGCGACTGGCCCGCTCGCCAGCCTGGATCATCCCAAGTACCACTTCCGGTATTAGGCCCGGGTAGCCCGCAAGCGCCTGGCACAGGGGGCGTCCCTCGCGCAGGAGCCGCCCGGCTTCCGTGAGCGCCGCCTTGAGCCGTCCCGGTCTCACGAGAGCCTCCGTCGCTGCCAGCGCCCGGGTCAGCGACACGCCGGCCTGAACCAGGCTGGCGAGGCACCGGAACGCGACCGCGAGATCGCTCCTGGGGACGGCGCGAAACCGCTGCCGTTCCAGCGGCGTCACACGTATGGCCAGCAGCCCTCGGGCCGCGAGCGCATCATCCACTCTGGCAGCCGAGTCCGCCACGATCATCCCAGAGGCGATCCGCCCATCGGCACAGGCAGCGCGGTAACGGAAGCGCTTCATGGCCCGGCGGCTTCCCACGACATGATGTCCGCATCCTCTCCAGATCCGCCCGGCTTCCCGTCCCGGCCGTAGCTCAGAAGGTCGTACGTTGCGACGTTGACCTCGCCGGGGCTCCGGTAGACGTACGGACGCCCCCACGGATCGAGCGGAACCCCCTTCCGCAGGTACGGGCCTCGCCAGTTGGGGGCCGGGGGGTCGCCGGCGGGTAGCGCGACCAAAGCCGCGAGCCCTTGAGCGGTGGAGGGATAGTGGTCGTTATGCAGGTAATAGGTGTCGAGCGCCAGGCCCAGCGTCTCGATCTGCGTTCGCGCCGCGGCCACCCTGGCATCGGCCACATTCTGGAAGATCATCGGCGACACGAGGCCGGCGAGGATGGCGATGACGGTGATCACGACGAGAATTTCGAGAAGGGTGAAGCCGGTGGCTCTCCGGTCCGCGCCTGGGGCAGGCCCGATCGGGAGGCCGGGGGACCGATGGATCGCCGATCTGTCCGCGCTTGACCCACCCATCCTTGCGGGCGTCCTGTACATGGTGCCCTCGGAGCGGTTCGAGACCTGGCAAGTGTGCCACCGGCTGGTGCCTGCCAAGTACTCAGCGAGCCGGACCCGACCGCCGGGGGTTTTGTTCAGTCGCACCGCCCGGGTTCGTCGTGCAGCCGTTAGCTCCCCCACCGAGGTGACCGCACGGTCCAGCATCAGCGGCGTAGGCGAGTGTGGCCGGTTTCTCGATATTACCATGAGATCGTTCGCCGAGATGACGTTGTTGTGCCGCGTGAGGCACCGCCCGGGTATGGTCAGCCCGGAAACCCAGGCCCTCGAGCAGTTGGTGATCAGAGCAGTGCAGGCCACCGCGACGTTGCACGCTCCGCGGCCGACTGCCGGCCCGCGCTCATCTAGCTCCCTGTCACCCGCACGACCTCCTCTACCGTGGTGACACCGGCCTGCACTTTCCGCCACCCGTCCTCCCGGAGCGTGACCATTCCTTCCTCTCGCGCCAGGGCCCGCAGCGTCTCGAGTGCGAGGCCGCGGGCCACCTGATGCCTGACGGGGTCGGTGATACGCAGGAACTCGAAGATGCCGGTGCGGCCCCGGTAGCCGGTCTGGCGGCAGGTCGCGCAACCGGCGCCCCGCTCGAGCATGACCTCGCCCACGGGCTTTCCCGCGAGCAGGGCCACGGCGGCCGGGTCGGGGTGGTACCGCTGCCGGCACTCGGCGCAAATCCGGCGCACCAGCCGCTGGGCGAGCACCCCTTCCAGGGCGGCCGCAATCATGTACGGCTCGACCCCGAGATCCGCGAGCCGTGTGAGCGCGGTGATTGCGTCGTTTGTATGGACGGTCGAGAAGACCAGATGACCCGTCATCGCGGCCTGGACCGCGATGCCCGCCGTTTCACCGTCCCGCATTTCACCGACCATGATCACGTCCGGGTCCTGCCGGAGCAGACTCCGGAGGGCGGCGGCGAAGGTCACGCCCGCCTTGGCGTGCACCGGAACCTGGGTGACTCCCGGCAGATGGTACTCCACCGGGTCTTCGACCGTGACGATCTTCTCCTCCGCCAGGCGCCGGAGCGCGAGGGCCGCATAGAGCGTCGTGGTCTTGCCGCTCCCCGTCGGTCCGGTTGCGAGAACGATCCCGTGGGGACGCTGAGCCAGGTGCCGGACCGCCTCCAGCACCACGGGGTCCATACCGAGCTCGTCCAGCCCGACCGGTTGGCCCCCTCGGTCGAGCAGGCGGAGCACCACCGATTCTCCGTGCAGTGTCGGCACCGTGGACACTCGGAGATCCAGTTCCCGATTCTCCAGCCGAACCCGGATCCGCCCGTCCTGCGGTGCCCGGCGTTCCGCGATGTCGAGCTCCGCGAGCAGCTTCACTCGCGACACCACGGCGTCCTGGAGCGCTCGGGGCGGGCCAGGTGCCGGGCTCAGGACGCCGTCAATCCGAAGCCGCACCTGGAGCCCCTCGGGGGCCGCCTCCAGGTGGATGTCGCTCGCCCGCACCTCGTGGGCCTCACGAATGAGCAGGTTCACGTACCGGATGACCGGCGGCTGATTTGCGAGATCCCGGATGTCCGTCGCTCCGTCGGCCCGCCGGTCCGGCAACCCCTCGAGGCTCTCCTCCAGATCCCGCACTAGCTGCACCACCGACTCACCGGCAGCGAACGCACGGCGAATGCCGGCCTCCAGTTCTTCCGGCTCGACCGGGACCAACTCCAGCTCGGCTTGATAGGACTCGCGCAGGTCGTCCAGCGCCTCCGCGTTGGGAGTCCCGGTGAACGCCACCAAGAGCTTCCCGTCGGCGATCTCGAGCGGGAGCAGCCGGTAAAACGCGAGGTACTCCTGACGGAACGTCCCGGCGATCGGCAGCTTGGAGGTGACTGGTGTCATGAGCGCCGGCTCGAGAAAGCAGGCGACGTGCCGGCCGACCTCATGGCCGGTAAGCCGTGGCGGGCTAGCAGGTTGCGGCCCCGGCAACCGGGGACGGCGCGGGTGCGGTTTCTAACGGGGAATGTTCGGACAGGCAAGTTGGACCACAGGGGCGCCGCTTGGCACGCTCGGGGAGTGCGGCGCCGCTCACATCCGAAGTCGGTCCGGCCGCATTCTCCGGCCCGTGGTCCGGGTTCCGCACTCCCATCCCATGGGCGCGCCGCAGCCGGCAGGAACCTCGTAAGCCCGCTTCGGGGGGTGGGGCCCCAGCCGAGATCGGAACTGAACGCGCTGCGCGAAGCTAGGATGGTTCATAACATGGCCCGCTCGCCTCGGGTGACGAAGCCGTTCGACTTCAGCGCATTGCCCGCGGTTCTCGTTGAACCGTATGAACCTGCGACGGTGCCGAGACACTGTTGCCACGCGCCAGGCTGTTATGCACAGCCCGTTTGCGTGGCACTGGAAGCTGCTCGCGTGAGGGCACGGCGGCTGCCACGGCCTGGGCCCGTCCTCTGCTGCGGAGTCCTGCCGTGAAGCGTCATGCTGCGGTCCACCCGTGGTGCCTCCTTCTCGCGGGGCTGCTCCTGCCTGCGGCCGCCGCCGCGCAGCGCGGCTTTGCCCCGTTGGGGGTCGGCGGCGTGCAGGTCACCCCGGACGGCGGTTCGCTCGAGGTCCTCGCCAATCAGACCGGGCAAACGGCCACCTTCTCCGTGCGCAATACTCGCACAGTAACCACGGTGTACGACCTCAGTTGCAGCGCGAGCGGCAACGTGACCTGCACCGAGGTGGAGCCGTTGACGGTATCCATCGGGCCCAATCAGCAGATTGATGTGACGGCGTACTTCGATGCCGGCCCGGCCGGGTCGGGAACGCTGACCGTCACCGCCACGGGGCCGGCGAGCGACATGGGTTACTACAACATCTCCGTCGTCGCGCCTCAGCCGCCGGGGGTCGCGTTTCGGAACTTCAATCAGGACCATCGCGACCGCTCCCTTTGCCTCACCAGCGGGGCAGGCGAGAGGGCGGCCTGGCAGTGCGGCGATCTGCTGGTGACCCATGGGATGCCGGGTTACCAGACTCTGGGCAAGGATCGTTCGCTCACCTTGCTCTACACCTCCACCCAGGCGGCACCCCGGGGGCTCGTACCCCTGGCCGTCACCCAGGGATCCCTTGCGCCAAACGCGGTCTACGCGGAGCTCTGGATCAACCGGGGCGCGGGTCTCGTGCATTCCGGCGCCTCCGGCAACTGGGGCGGCTGGGCCAATGGTACCCGCCAGATCGTGCTGAATTACGACGCCTCCAACGACTCGACCGGTGTCTACCCGATCACCGTGTCCGTGGCCAATGTCTACGACGGGGGCAATCAGGGCACGACGATCTCCGGAAACCTCATCGTGATTAACCGCAAGGCCAGCCGCTTTGGCGCCGGCTGGAGCCTGGCCGGGGTGGAGCAGCTCTATTTCAACCAGCCCGTGGGCACCACCCAAGGTGGCATCCTCTGGGTCGCCGGCGACGGCTCGGCAAAGCTCTACAGCAAGCTCACCGCCACCACCTGGGTGGCGCCCGCCGGAGCGTACCGGGACACCCTGGTGTACAGCAGTGCCGCCCAGACCTACACCCGCACCCTCCAGCACGGCATCCAGGTGGTCTTCGATGCCCAAGGGCGGCACATCCAGACGGTCAACCGGACAGGACACGTCACCCAGTTCTTCTACAGCGGCACGACCACCCGGGTCGACAGCATCAAGGTGCCGCCCGCCGGCCGGCCACGCACGACCTACAAGCTGGTGTACGATGTGGCAGGCAAGATTGACTCGATCGCCGATCCGGGCGGCCGCGGCCTCAACCTCACGGTCGCCGGCGGGCTTCTCACCGCGGCCCGCGATCCCGAGCCCTCCCTGGTGACCGGGTTCGCCTATGACGGCGCGGGCCGGATGCTCACCCGCACGTCCCCGCGGGGTTTCACGACGCGGTACGAATACGCCAACGGGGTGCGGCTCACCAAGGTGAACGAACCGTACGGCACGGCGACACCGCTCGACACCGCGACGACCGCGTTCCAGCCCTGGGACGAACGCGGGCTGGCCGGAACAGGCTACCAGGCGGCCGTAGACACCGGACAGGTCTTCACGGTGATCCGGGGACCGCGGTACCCCACCGTACCGGACACGGCGCGCTTCTACACCGACCGCTGGGGGGCGCCGGTCAGGATCGTGAATGCCCTGGGGCACACTACCACGCTGGTGCGAGGCGATGCCGCGAAGCCGGCCCTGGTCACTCGCGTTGTTTACCCCAACGGCCGCGCCGTGAAGCTCGCCTGGGATGCCCGAGGCAATCTGATCAGCCAAACCGACAGCACCGACCGGGGTCAAGCGACGACCAGCTGGGAATATCTCGATCCGAACACCAAGGATTCTCCCTCGCGGGTGAGCGACGCCCTGGGGCGAAGCACCTCTTTCTGGTACGACTCGCTCGGGATCACCGACTCCATCAAGGATCCTCAGGGGCACCGCACCCGGTTCCTCAAGTTCGGGCACACGTTCGGCAACCAGATCAAGGGGCTCCTTGCCTCCGTGACCGAGCGGCAGGTCAATACCTGGTGGGAGTCCGACTCCACCGACCACGTGCAGGACCAGGTCACGAGCTTCACGTACGACACTCTGGGCAACGTCCGCTCGGTGACCTCACCGCTCGGCGTGACCACGACCTACGCCCGGGACATCCACGAGCGGGTGACCGACACGTACGACCCCTACGGGATGCGCACCGAATACGTGTACGATCTGGTGGACCGGGTGACTCAAGTGCGCCGCTACACGCAACCCCAAACCGTCCCCTACGGCATCCAGCCGTTGGCGGGTTGCGACGCGTCCCAGCTCGTGTGTCCGGATTACTCGGTGCTCTACGACCCGCCCCTACCGGCCAGCCTGCCCTCCAGCTTCCGCCACGCGGCGGCCGGGGTGGACTCGATCGCCGATCCCCGGGGCGTCACCCGGAAGTTCGGCTACGAGGCGCGCGGGAGCCTCTGGCGCGAGACCGACGAGTTCGGGCTCTCGCGGTATGCCTTCTACGGCCCAGGTGGACAGCTTGACTCCACCAGGTCGCGCGACTCGATCGTGGTCCGTTTCCAGTACGATGTGCTGGGCCGGCGCACCCAGATGAGCTTCCCCCCCCGGCCCAGCCCCTGGGCCACCCAGGGGGACACAGTGGTCGTGCCGGGCGACACCATCCGCTACACGTACGACAACATGGGGAACCTCCTCACGGCCCGGAACCGCCACGGGACGATCCGCCGAGAGTACTACGGGGACGGGCTGTTGAAGAAGCAGGTGGCCGAGCTCTACGGATTCCCCAAGGACTCGCTGGTCTATTCGTACAATCTCGCGGGCCAGCGTCTCCGGGTGCTCCACAACAACGCCGATACCACCGATTACGCGTATCGTTCGAACGGTACGCTCGATTCCCTCATCGTGCGCTGGGCCGGGACCGGAGCCAACCGGCGGCGCGCCTTCGGGTTCCAGTGGGACTCCCTGGGGCGGCGGCGGCTGGTGCGGTATCCGAACGGGACCACGGTGACCCTCAGTTACGACGCCGGGGGCACGCTGCGCCGGGTCCTCTCGACCAACCCCAGTAGCTCGCCTGCCATCAGCGACCGGCTCGATTTCACCTGGCGCAACCGCCGGGTGGACGCGGCGGGGCGGATCTGGCAGCAGCGGATGGAGTGCAATCGGAACAACTGGGCGGATACGATCGGCAGCCCGTGTGGCGGCGGGCTCGCCAGTCGGGCCGACTCCAACCAGTACACCCCGCTGGGGATGCTGGTGCGGCAGCAGCAGAACAGCTATCCGGTCGACACCTTCCGCTACGACGCGTCGGGGAACCTCATTGCCCACTCCCGCTGGACCGTGCCCTCCGCCTGGACGACGCGCACCTACTTTTTCCTCGGCGGGTCCAACCGGCTCAGCTACGACAGCACCCACACCCAGAGCACCTGGGGCCCTCGCGTGGATTACACCTTCAGCCCCGAGGGAGCCGAGCGACTGCGGAAGCCGCGAACCACCAACCAGGCCAACGCGCCCCTGTTCCGCTGGACCTACCACGACGGGCTGGGCCGCATGACCGGTACCCGCTACGGCTTTTGGGACCAGGACGCCTTCCAGACCCACTGGAACGCGGACAGTTGCCGGTGGGATGCCGACGGCCAACTGGCCCA
>DATLYZ010000088.1:0-43549 GCA_035574255.1 Gemmatimonadales bacterium
CCGATCTGGTGTTGCTCCGCGGCGACCTCACCGCCGATCCCGGGGTCATCCGCCAGGTCGTGACGGTGTTCAAGGACGGCATCGGGTACGACCCGGTCCGCCTCATTGACGACGTGCGGGGCCGGGTGGGGATCAACTGACCGCGCGGTAGGGGATCGTCAGACGATCCCGGCGGCCCCTCCGTCACCCCTGCGCAAGCAGGGGTCCAGGCCCGCCGGTCCCGGTGGCCTGGACCCTGGATGCCCGCTTGCGCGGGCATGACGGAAGTGGACCGCTGCGGCCGGTGCCCCCCTCCGTCACCCCTGCGCAAGCAGGGGTCCAGCCCTGCCTGGCCTCGTGGCCCGGGCCCTGGATGCCCGCTTTCGCGGGCATGACGGAAGTGGACCGCTGCGGCCGGTGCCCCCCCCTCCGTCACCCCTGCGCAAGCTGGGGTCCAGGCCTGCCGAGCCCGGTGGCCCGGGCCCTGGATGCCCGCTTGCGCGGGCATGACCGGCCGTGCTGTCGAGCCCCCTCGCCCCCCTCACCCCCCCCCGGCCGGCTTACCGCTCCGCCTGGGGTGTCCGGAGCACCTCCTGCGCCGCTGGCCCGGACGCCGCGGCACCCTTCCGCCCCTCCTTCCGGATGAGCAGATCGCGCGCGGCGCTGATGGCTTCGTGGCTTCCCGTGAGGGCCACGAAGTCGCCGGCCGCGAGGCGCTCGTCGGCTTCCGGGAACGCCACCCGTTCCTGGCCCCGGAGCAGGGCCACGACCGTGGCGCCGGTCCGGCCGCGGAGGTTGAGCTCGCCCAGGGTCCGGCCGGCCGCCGCGCTCCCGTCCGGAATCTTGACCGGCGTGAAGTCGCCCAGGCCGGGGAGAATCTGGCGGATCATCTCGAACGGCACCGGCTGGGCCCGCGCCTGCTTGGCCAGCGCCGAGACGACCAGTTCCGCCCCGGCGCGGAAGTGCCCGAAGAGGTCGGCCGCGGTCCGCCAGAACGCCACGGCGAGCAATGCCAGAATCACGGCGAGCACGGCGAGGCCGCTCAGGCGGGGGAGGAACGGCTGGGTCACGATGACGAGCGGCCCGCCCACGAGCAGGATGCACCCGATCTGGATGGCCACGGCCAGCACCCGGCGCGGCGCGAGGCCGTTGTCCACCTTGCCGGGCGGCGGCCGGGGAATGGCGGCTCCGGCCAGCTCGGTGGCGATGCTCCGGCTGAGCCGCACGATCCCGAGGAGGAACGGGCTCACCACGACCAGCGTGAGCAGGCCCACCACCCAGGTCGTGAGCGCCGCCGGCACCCCGGCCCGGGCGGCCAGGGCGACGAGTTGCTGCCGCACCGCCGCGCTCGCGATGACGAGCCCGGCGGTGAGGATCGCGTCGAGGAGGAGCCACCGGGCGGCGGCCCGGGCCCGGCTCCACGGGGTCCGGTTCCTGGGCGCGGACCGGAGCGCCTCCACCCACGAGCCGTAGAGGGAGGCCACCATTTGGACCCGGTGGGGGAGGGACCGGTCAATGGCGGCCGCCGCGCGGTCGGAGCTGCGCACCAGCCAGGGCGAGAGAAACGCGGTGACCACCGACACCAGCACCGCGGCCGGCACCAGCACCTGCGGCACCGCGCCGAGTGCCGCCCCCACGCCGGCCAGGATGAAGGAAAACTCGCCGATGTGAGCGATGCTCAACCCGGAGCGGATCGCGGTCTGGAGGCCGCGGCCGGAGAGGAAGACGCCCACCGTCACCGCCAGCGGCTTGCCGATCACGACCACGGCGAGGAACGCCACAGCGAAGCCCCACCCGGCGGCGAGCGCGCCGAGGTCGAGCTGCATGCCAGTCGAGACGAAGAAGATGGCGGCGAAGACGTCGCGGAGCGGCCGGATGTCCGGCCCGATCAGGCGGCCCGCGCCGGACTCGGCGACGAGGAGGCCGGCCAGAAAGGCACCCAGGGCCACCGAGAATCCGGCGGCGGCGGCGAGATAGGACAGCCCGAACGAGAGCCCCACAGCGCTCACCAGCAGGGTCTCGCCGTGCCGGAGCCGGGCGATGGCCCGAATCGCGCGCGGCACCACCAGGAGCCCGACCACCAGCACCAGCACCAGCGCGCCGATCAGGCGGCCCACCACGCCCGCCAGCGCCGCGCCCGTGACCCCGCCGCCCGAGGCGGCCGCCGTGAGGAGCGCGATGATGATCATGGCGGCCAGGTCCTCGAACAGCGACACGCCCACCACGCTCTCGCGAAGCCCCGCTTCGGCCTGCTGCTCCTCGAACACCTTGGCCGCGATCATGGTGCTGCTCACGGCGGCCGCCCCCCCGACGAACAGGCTGGCCAGCGGCGACCAGCCGAACGCCTGTCCCGTGAGGTAGCCCAGCATCAGCATCAGGCCGATTTCGACCCCGGCGGCGACCCCCGTCGTGGGCGCCGCCCGGGCCAGGCGGCCCAGCCGGAAGTCGAGCCCGATGCTGAACATGAGGAGGATGACGCCCAGCTCGGAGAGCAGCCGGATCGCGGTCTCGTCGCTCACCCAGCTCGGGGTCAGGCCCGGGCCCACCAGCACGCCGGCCACGAGATACCCCGCGACGACCGGCCAGTGCAGCCGCTGGAAGAGCACCGTGGTGGCGCCCGCCGTGACCAGGACGACGGCGAGATCACGGAGGAAATGCTCGAGCGCGTGCATGGCGGGCGGCCGCCCCTACCGGGGCGTGGCGAGACGGCGCAACTGGCGGACCAGGCGGCGCTGGGCGGCCGCGTCCTTCACGGCGATGAAAATGGTGTCGTCGCCGGCAATGGTGCCGAGCAGGTCGCTCCAGGCCAGGCGGTCGAGGGCGACCGCCACCCGGTTGGCCTCGCCCGGCGGGGTGTGCAGCACGATGAGCGCGTCGCCCGCGGTTTCCAGCGACAGGACGCCCTCGACGATCCGGCGCTCGTCGGGGTGCTCGGGCAGCCGCGCGACCCGGGCCGCCCGTTGATAGGCGCCGTTCACCTTGACGAGGTGGAGCGCCGCGATATCGCGGCTCACCGAGCTCTGGGTGACCGGCCAGCCCTCGGCGGCCAGCGCGTCCGCCAGCTCCGCCTGGGTGCGGATGGGCCGGGTGCTGATCAGCTCGAGAATCTTGAGCTGCCGCTTGCGCCGGTCCCCGGCCATCACCCCCTCCGGCCCGTCCCCTGGCCCGCCAGCCGGGCCATGGCGGCGTCGAAGCGCCGCCGCATCGTGTTGGTCCACCGCCGGCAGGCGAGGAGCCGGGCCCGGGCGGCGCCCAGGCCCAGGTTGCCCAGCCCGCCTGTGGAGCGGCGCCGGCCGATGATCTCCGCGCTGGAGGGCTCCCGCCACCAGTCTCCCTCGCGGATCGCGGCCGCCACCTCGCGATAGGCGGAGCGGAACGCGCGCCCGCCCTCCACCCGCCGCATCACCTCGTCGGTCGCGAGCGGCCCGCCGCTCAGGATGGTGCGCCCCACGGCCGGGTCCACCTGCAGGCGGGGCACGGCCACGGCCATCATGGAAAGCATCCCCTCCAGCCGGTCCACCCCGCGCATGAGCGGCTCCTTGAGGAGCTGGAAGTCCCGGTGATAGCCGCTCGGCAGCTTGCTCTTGATCTGGAGCACGGCCATGAGATCGCCTTCCAGCGACGCCACCCGCCCCCGGGTGAGCTCGAAGAGATCGGGGTTCCGCTTGTGCGGCATGATGCTCGACCCCGTGGCGAGGTCGGCCGGGAGGACGAGGAACCCGTACTCGTCGGCGCTGAAGAGGATCACGTCGCTGGCGAACTTCGCGACCTCGTGCCCCAGCTCCGCGCACCAGAAGAGCACCATGGCCTCGAGCTTCCCCCGCCCGTTCTGGACCAGCGCCACGTTGTGGTCGAGCCCGGCGAAGCCCAGGGCGCGGGCCGCGGCCTCCCGGCGGAGCGGGAGCGGCACCCCGTAGCCCGCCGCACTCCCCAGCGGCGAGCGGTCCACCTTGCTCCACACCGCCGGCAGCCCCTCCACGGTGTCGAGGATGCCTTCCGCGTAGGCCGCCGCCCAGAGGCCCGCCGACGACGGCATGGCCCGCCGGGTGTGGGTGTAGCCGGGCCAGAGCACCCCCTGATGCTTCTCCGCGAAGGCGAGCAGCGCATCGGCCAGGTCGAGCGCCTCGGTCGCGAGGAGCAGGAGCCGGTCCTTGAGATACAGCCGGAGGTCGCAGGCCACCTGGTCGTTCCGCGAACGCCCGGTATGGAGCCGCTCGCCGGCCGGGCCGATCCGCCGGGTGAGCCACTGCTCGACCGCCGTGTGCACGTCCTCCGCATCGGGGCCGACCGCGAGCCGCCCGGCCTCGACTTCCTGGAGCGCCTGGCGGAGACCGGCCCGGAGCTTCTGATATTCGCCCCGGGTGAGGAGCCCCGACGCCTTGAGGCCTTCGATATGGCCCAGGCTCCCCAGGATGTCCCAGGCCAGGAGCCTGGCATCCCACAACCGGTCCTCGATCGCCGTGTAATCGAGCATCTGCCGGTCCAGGGTCGGCCCCGCGACCCACAGCGTGGCGGGCGGCGCCCCAGGGGCGGCAGTGGAGGCGGACCGCGAGCGGGTCGGTCGCTTGCGCTCGGTCATGCGAGATAGGCTTCGGCCAGTTGCCGGTAGAAGAGCCGGGCCGCCGGCAGTTCCGGCAGGTCCACGTACTCGTCAGGGGTATGCGAGCGGCGGCTGGTGCCGGGCCCGCACTTGAAGGTATCGCGATCCCGTAAGAATACCCAGTCGGAGCAGGTCGGACTACCGAAGGTCCGGGCCTGGGGGCGGATCGCCTGCGCCACCTGAAGCAGCCGGGAGCCGGCCGGGGTCTCGCACGGCACCAGCCGGTCCGAGGTCACCACCACCTCCACGTCCAGCGCCCGCCGCAGTTCGGCGGCCAGTTCGGCGTGAGTCCAGGAGGGCGTGCTGCGCACGTCCAGCACCGCGCGCGCCACGGGCGGCGTGACGTTGCGGCTGATCCCGCCCTCGATCATCGTGGGCGTGGCCGTGGCCACCCCGAGCAACGGGTGGACCCGCTCGCGGAAGAGGCCGGGGAGCTTGGTGAGCTCGCGGCCCAGCCGCACGATGGCGTTGGTGAACCCGCCGTCCTCGGCGGCATAGCCGGCGTGGCGCTGGTCGCCCCGCGCCACGAGGTCCACCATCATGAGGCCACGCTGCGCGATGGCGAACTCCAGGTTGGTCGGCTCCCCCACCACGGCCGCGTCAATCCGCCCCAGCCGCTCCACCGCCGCGCCCAGCGTCGTGTGCCGGGTTTCCTCCTGATAGCCCAGCACGACCAGGAGCCGGCCCCGGGGCGGTCCCCCCGCTTCCGCCACCTCGTGCGCCGCCGTGATCATGGCCGCCACCGAGGCCTTGGCATCGCCGGCCCCGCGCCCGTAGAGGCGGTCGCCTTCGATCGTGGGGCTGAACGGGGGACGGGTCCACCCCTCGCCCGCCGGGACGGTGTCCAGATGCGAGACCAGGGCCAGCACCGGCCCCGGCGCCCGGCCCTCGACCGCAATGGTAACCGCCGCATCGTCGCGCTGGACCCCCAGCCCGCGGGCCCGGGCGTACTCCTCGACCAGGCGGGCGATCGCCTCCTCGGCGCCGCTCACCGAGGCAGTGGCCACCAGGTCCTGGAGCAACTGGATCTCAGACGGCCAGGTCGACGCCAAGGTAGGTCGCCTTCTCCTTCCGCCCCACGATCATGGTACCGCATCCGGCGCCCGTGAACACCTCGAGCAGAATCGAGTCCGGCAGGCGGCCGTCAATGATGTGGGTTCGCTCGACCCCCCCGGTGGCCGCCCGGATGCACGCCTCCACCTTGGGCCGCATCCCGCCCGCGAGCGAGCCGCTCGCCATGAGGCCCGCCAGGTCGTCGGGATCGGCGAAGGTGACCAGGCTCGACGGGTCGTTCCGATCGCGCAGCACCCCGGGGGCGCCGGTGAGGAAGATCAGCTTCTGGGCCTTGAGGGCCACCGCCAGCGATTCCGCCACGGTGTCCGCATTCACATTGAAGACACGGCCTTCGGCGTCGCCGGCGAGGCTCGCCACCACGGGCACGAACCGGGCCTCGAGCAGCGTGGTGAGCACCCGGGGATCCACCCGCTCGATGTCGCCCACGTGCCCGTAGTCCACCTCGCGCTCCACGCCGGCATCGTCCACGACCTTGACCGGCGGCCGCCGCCGCGCGGTGATCAGGTCCGCGTCCACGCCTGACAGTCCGACGGCCTGCACCTGGTGGGCGCGGAGCGAGGCCAGAACGGCGAGGTTGAGCGTGCCGCCGTAGACCATCTTGACCACCTCGAGCGCCGCGTCGTCCGTGACCCGCCGGCCGGCCACCAGGACCGCTTCCTGGCCCAGCCGGCGCGAGAGCGCGGTGGCCTGGGGCCCCCCCCCGTGCACCACGACCACGCGGATGCCGAGCGAGTGGAGCAGGCCGAGCTGGCCGGCGACGCGATCCAGCGCGGCGCCGTCGGCCAGGACGTCGCCGCCGAGCTTCACGACGAAGACGTGATCGCGGTAGGCGCGCACGTACCGCAAGGCGCCCTTGAGACCGGCGATGCCTTTGGAGGTGTCAATGGTCATCAGGTCGAGCTCCTGGCCTCGTTCACCGTCCACCGAGAAGCCGCAACAACAGCGCCCGCTGCACGTGCAGCCGGTTCTCCGCCTGGTCCACCACCACCGAGTTCGGTCCGTCGAGCACGTCGTCGTCCATCTCCACGTTCCGCCGCACCGGCAGGCAGTGGAGCACGATCGCCTTCCCCTCCCGGGTCGAGCGCAGGCGCTGGCGGGTGAGCCGCCAGTCGCGGAGGCCGGCCCGGAGCTGGGCTTCCGGCTCCGGCTGCCCGAAGAGCCGCACCGAACCCCATGACTTCACGTACACCGCGTCGGCCCCCACCAGCGCCTCGTCCGGGTCGTTGATGATGTGGACGAACTCCCCGCCCCGCTCCTGCGCGATCCGGCGGATGAGCGCCGTATCCTCCGGATCCAGCTCGTAGCCGTCGGGCCGGGCGATGACGATCTCCATGCCGAGGTGGGCGGCGGCGAGGGCCGCGCTGGCGGGCACCGCGGTGGGGAGCGCCCTCGGATGCCAGGCCCAGGTGAGGACGAAGCGCTTGCCGGCCGGGTCCTGGAGCTTCTCCCGCAGGGTGAGGGTATCCGCCAACTGCTGGCAGGGGTGCCGCCGCGAGGACTCCAGGTTGATCACCGGCTTCTCGCAATGGGCCGCAAAATCGCGGACGATCCGATCTTCCCGGACCACGCTCCAGTCGGTCCCGCGGGGGAACGAGCGGACACCCACCGCGTCCGCGTAGCGGCCCAGCACCCGGGCGGCCTCCTTGACATGCTCCACCTTGTCCTGATCCATCACGACGCCCGGCTCGGTCTCGAGGCTCCAGCTCCCCTTGCCGGGTTCGAGCACGATCGCGTGGCCGCCGTGCAGGAACATCGCCGCCTCGAAGCTGGTCCGGGTGCGGAGGCTCGGGTCCATGAAGACGAGCGCGAGGAGCTTTCGCTCGAGCCCGCCCCGCACGTCCCCGCGCTTCACCCGGAGGGCGAGGGCCAGCACGTCCTCGATCTCCTCCGGACTCCAGTCCTCCACCGCCAGAAAATCGCGTTTGCTCACGCCAGGGCCTCCCGGAGCGCGGCGAGGAGGAGGTCCGCCTCGTGCCGGCTGAAGGAAAGCGGCGGCAGCAGCCTGAGGACCGCGGGATCGGCGGAGGTGCCGGTCAGGATCCGCCGGGCGAAGAGGCGCTGCTGGACCTCTGCCGCGGGCCGTGCCAGGCGGAGGCCGAGCAGGAGGCCCCGCCCCTGGACGCCGAGGGCGCCAGCGGCGAGCGCCCCGCGGGCGAGGTAGGCGCCCACCTCGCGGGCGTTCCGGATCAACCCCTCCCGCTCGATCACCTCCAGGGTCGCGAGCGCGGCGGCGCAGGGTACGGGGCCGCCGCCGAAGGTGCTGCCCAGGTCGCCGGCCGCGATCCCGGCGGTCACCGTCTCGCTCGCCACGACGGCGCCGATCGGGAGCCCGGAGGCCAGTCCCTTGGCCAGGGTCAGGAGGTCCGGCGTCACGCCGAAGGCTTCGGCGGCGGTGAACGCGCCGGACCGGCCGACCCCGCACTGGATCTCGTCGAAGATCAGCACCGCACCGGTCTCGTCACACCGGCGCCGGACGGCGCGCAGGAACTCCGGGGAGCAGTCGCGCGCTCCCGCCATGCCCTGCACCGGCTCGAGGATCACCGCCGCCGTGGCGTCGTCAATCGCGCCGGCCACCGCCCCCACGTCGTTGAACGGAATCTTCCGGGAGAGCGGCATGCCGGCCCGGAGCGCCCCCGCCTGGTAGCGGGCGCCGTCGGTGACGGCCAGGGTCGCCACGGTCCGACCGTGCCAGCCCCCCTCGACCGAGACGACGGCCTGCCGCCCGGTATGCCGCCGCGCCAGATGCAGCGCGTTCTCGTTGGCCTCCGCCCCGGAATTGCAGAAGAAGACCCGGGAGAGCGGCCGCGGGCAGAGCGCGACCAGCCGTTCCGCCAGGCGCTCGCGCGCCGGATGGGGCACCGCGGTGGAGTAGAAGAGCAGCGCCTCGGCCTGGCTCGCGATGGCCCGCACCACGTCGGGATGGCTGTGCCCGGTCGAGGCCACCGCGTGGCCGCCGTAGGCATCGAGCCACTCGTTCCCCTCCTCGTCGAGGAGCCACGATCCGCGCCCCCGCACCGGCCGGACCGGCATCTGCGCGTAGACCGGGAGCAGAGCCGGGACGCCGGATCCCGGCCGGGTCCCCAGTGGCGCGGCCGTCATCGCCTCGGCCTCCTCTCCACCCGCCTTCCGGCGCGTCGCGCCGGGCCGCCTCGCCACCGGCCGCTCAGCACGGGAACACCGCCCCGAACCGCAGCCCGCTATCCTCGGCGATGCCTAACGCGAGATTCATGGCCTGGACCGCTTGCCCGCCCGCGCCCTTCACCAGGTTGTCCACCACGCACATCACCTGCAGCTCCTGGCCGTCCTCGGAGGCCGCGGCATGAAGCAGCGCGTAGTTGGTCCCCACCACGTGGGTGAGCTCGGGCGGGGCCGCCAGCACCCGCACGAACGGGCGCCCGGCGAAGGCCGAAGCGTACGACGCGGCGATCTCGGCGCCGCGGGACTCGGGCAGCCGCGCGTGCAGCGTGAGATGGATCCCCCGCACGAACGGCCCGGAGTGCGTCATCAGGCGGGCGCGCGCCTGCGGCCGGCCCGTCCAGCCCCGCCAGGCCTGGAGGATTTCCGCCTCGTGCCGGTGCTGCAGCACCGAGTAGGCGAACAGATTGTGAGCCCGGGCCGGGTGGTGGGTCGTGGCCTTGGGCTGGATCCCGCTCCCGCTCGAACCGGTCACCCCGAACAGCGCCGGCCAGACCTCGAGACCGGAGCGGGCCAGCGGGTAGAGCGCGAGCGCCGCCGCCGTCGCGAAACACCCGGGGACGGCCAGCGCCGGCTTCCCCGCGAGTGCCCGGCCCAGCACATCGGCCAGCGCATAGGTGAAGCGTGGCACCAGGTCGGGACGGGGATGCGGGCCATAGTACTGCCGGTAGAGCTCGAGGTCGTTCACCCGGAAATCGGCCGCCAGATCGATCACGAGCCCCGGCCCGGCCGCGAGCACCTCTTCCATCACCCGGGAGGATTCCCCGTGCTCCAGGGCGAGGAAGACCACGTCCCGCCCGCTCGCGGCCTCGGCCGGCGCGGCCCCCGAGAAGCGGAGATCGGTGAGCGGGAGGAGCCCGGGGTGCACCTCGGCGACCGGCGTGCCGGCTCGACTCCGGCTCACAGCCACGATCTCGCCCACCTCGGGATGGCCGAGGAGCACCCGGAGCAGCTCGCCGCCGACATAGCCGCCAGCGCCGATCACGGCCACGCGCAGCGTCATGGCGCGAGGGGTCGCGCGGGGCCCGGCGTCAGACGGCCGCGGCCTCGGAGGGCCGCTCGCCGGAGGCCCAGGGAGCGGCGCCCTGGCGCTCGGCGAGCGCGGCCTGCACCACCTCGACCAGGCCGGCGGCGTCGCGGAGCGCGTTATGCGCCGGGAGGCCGAGTTCGCCGCGCACGTAGTCGCGGCCCACCTCGTTGTCGGTGGCGGGCCCGGTGATCACGGTGACCGGCAGCCCGAACCGGTCCCGCATCAGCGTGACCGCCCCCCAGCAGGCGACCGGGTCGGGCGCGGCCATGACGTAGGCGGCGCCGACACCGGCGAGTTCGGGGTCGCACAGAATGTCCTGCACGCCGTACTCGCCGAGAATCCCGTCGCCCAGCTCGGCCACGATCACGTCGGGCCGCTGGCTCGCCAGGCGGTTGAAGATCCCCTTCGCCGCGCTCACGGTGAGGCCGGCCCGCGTAGTCGCGATGCCCACGTCGTTGAACGTGAGAGCGCTCACCGCCCCCGCGTCCAGCATGGAGAGCGAGTCCCGCATCAGCGACACCCCGGTGAGCTTCGCCGCGGCGACCCGGAGGCCGGCGCGGGTGAGCCCCCGGACCAGCTCGGTGGCGGCCACCGTCTTGCCCGCGTTCATGCAGGTGCCTGCCACGTAGACCACGGGCACGGCGGCGTCGAGGCGCTCCGCCGGCGGCACCGCATGGTCGCGAATGTGCGCCGGCCGGCCGATCCGGTCGCCCAGCTCGGGGAAGGAGAGAATCGCGCCCAGCACCTCCGCCTGGAACGGCGGGCCGTACTCCGGGTTGGTGGACGTGCAGCGGCCCAGAATGCCGCCCAGATTGAGCACCTCGATCGTGTCCCCCACCGCGAGATGGCTGGGCACGACGCCGGCGTAGCCGCGGAGCGCGCGGCGGTGCCCCAGCGTGCCGGCCAGCACGTCCCCGGCCCGGAGCGAGACCATCCTCCCGCTCAGGTCCTCCACGGTGTTGTAACTCGCCTTGTCGTTGAGGATCCGGACCGCGATCACATACCCCTCGGCCGCGATGATCTCGTCCCCGACGATCACCTCGCGCGTGAGATGGGCGTTCCGGGTCGAGGAGGCGATCCGGTCCAGCCGGAGACGGGTCGTCTTTACCATGGCTCCACTCCAGGTGGTGAGGCCGGGGCGCCGGCGGTCAGGGCAGCCCGTTCGGCCGGGCGGCCCGGACCGCCAGCATCTCGGGCACCGCGGAGATCCGGGAGAATCCCCGCGCCTCGTCGCCGGTCCACAGCCGGTTCTCCTCGCCGTAGGTGGCGACCGAGCGGTCCATCAGCGAGTAGGGGCTCCGAGTGCCCACGACGAGGAAGCGGCCCGGCTCGAGCCGCACCCGGGTCTCCCCGGTCACCCGCGCCTGGGAACTCGTGATCAGCGCCTCGATGTCGCGAAGGGCGGGATCGAAATAGTGGCCCTCGTGCAGCCGGTCGCCGTAGAAACGGCCGAGCTGGTCTTTCCAGAAGGTCTGCCACTTGGTGAGCACCAGCTTCTCGAGTTCGCGGTGGGCCGCGATGAGGAGCAGGGCCGCACCGGCCTCGAACCCGATCCGGCCCTTGATGCCGAGGGCGGTCTCGCCCACATGGATGTTGCCGCCGAAGCCGTAGCGGCGGGCCAGTTCGTTGAGCCGCTGGACCAAGTCCGGGCCGGCGAGCGCCTCGCCGTCCAGGGCGGCGGGGACGCCCTGCACCCAGGCGAGGACGATCTCGCAGGGCGGAGGCGCGTCGGCGGGGGGCCGGACCAGCTCGTCAGGCGGCCCGGCCCAGGTATCGTGGGTCCACCCGCCGCCCCAGGTGGTCCCCCAGAGGCCGCGATTGATGGAGAACGCCCCGGCCCGCGGCGGCACGGGGAGGCCCCGCGCCTCGAGGAACCGGATGGCCTGCTCGCGGCTCACGCCCTCGTCGCGGATCGGGGTGAGCACCGCGAGATCGGGCGCCAGCACCCGGAAGGCGACGTCGAAACGGACCTGATCGTTGCCCGCGCCAGTGGACCCGTGGGCCACGGCCGCCGCGCCGATGGCCCGGGCCACCTCGACCACGGAAAGCGCCTGCTGGGTGCGCTCCGCCGCGACCGACAGCGGATAGACCTCGCCCCGCAACACGTTGCCCTGGATCAGGAAGCGCACGAACCGGTCGAACACCGCCTGCCGGGCATCCACCTCGTGGTGCCGCACCGCGCCCACGGCCTCGGCCTGGCGCCGGATCGCCTCCCGCTCGGCGGCCGCGGTGCCGCCGGTGTCCACGTAGACCGTATGGACGGCCCACCCCTGCTCGGCGAGCCGGGGCACGCAGAACGAGGTGTCGAGGCCGCCGGAGAAGGCGAGGGCCAGGGTGCGCATGAGCGGATAAATATGCAGTATGCAATGGCCGGTGGCAAGGGCCGGTCCCCGGAGCCCGGTCGCTACCAGTCCTCCGCCACCGCCTGGACCAGGTCGGCCAGGGCCACGACGTCCCGCAGGTCCGCAAGCTCGGCGGGGGAGTGCGAATACCGGAGCGGCCACCCGAGCGGGACGTCAGGCACGCCGAAGGGGGCGAACGCGGAGCCGTCGTTCCCCCCGCCGGTGGTGCCGCGCTGGAAGGGGATCCCGCGGGCCCGCGCCAGGGCCGCGAGGGAGTCCACCAGCGCCGGCGGGGTGACACTCGAATTGTCGAGCGCGCGGGCGATCGCGCCGCCGCCCAGGGGGGCCACCGCGTAGGCCTGCGGGTCCACCGGGGTCTCCGCCGAGACGAAGGTGTCCACCGGGTGCACCCGGGCGGGCCGGAGCCCGAGCGCGTCGGCCGCGGCGCGGGCCCCCTCGAGGCCGATCTCTTCCCGCACGCTGAAGAGAAAGACCACCTCGTGCCGGAGCCGGGCCGGATCGAGCCGGCGGAGCGCCAGGAGGAGCGCCGCGCAGCCTACCCGGTCGTCGAGCGAGCGCCCGGTGACGCGGGTCCCGGCCAGTCGGCGGTAGCGTTTCACGCCGGTGACCGTGTCCCCCGGCTTGATGCCCAGGGATGCTGCGGCCGCGCGGCTCGTCACCCCCACGTCCACCCGGAACCCGCCCGGGCTCCGGGTGCCCGTGGCGCTGTCCCGGGGCGTGAAGACGCCGGGCACCACGCCCCCGGCCGTGTGGACCAGCGCGGGACGGGCCTCGAAGAGCGAGGGGAAGAAGCCGCCGCGCGGGGCGATGGCGAGGGTACCGTCGTCGCGAATCGCACTCACGTGGAACCCGATCTCGTCCAGGTGGGCGACGAACACGACGAGCGGATCTCCTTGCCCCGCTCGCACCCAGAGGTTCCCTGCGCTGTCCGTTTCCGGGCGCGCCCAGGACGGCAGCAAGGTCCGGACGGCGTCGCGGACCGGCCCTTCGGCGCCTGACACCCCGTAGCGCTCCACCAGCGCCGAGAGGACGCGCTCCGCTTCCGCCGTCCGTCCGGGGCGCTGGGCCGCGGCGGGGATCGGCAGCGCGGCCGACCCCAGGCCTGCGAGGGCGAGCAGGCACACGACCCGGCGCATCCGGCTCACTCCGCCCCGTCCAGATAGGCTCGCACTCGGCGCTCGAGCGCCGCCGCCTCGTCGAGCGAGACGGTCTCCACCGGGGTACCGGCGTAGCGGACCGACAGTCCGAGCAGGTCGAACTGGCCGAACCGCGCGGGGTCGGGGGCGGCCGGCGGGCTTCCCGTCGCGGCGTCCACGAGCCGGGTGGTCTCGAAGGGGCCCAGGGTCCGGCCCACCGTGAGGAGTCCGCGCCGGGTGAAGTGCTGCTCCACGACAAAGGCCACGACCGTCGTGCCCGAAAAAGCCGAGGGTGCCTGACGAGCAGCCCGGAGGAGGACGGCACAGGCCGCGCGGCGGCCGGCGGCGGGCGCGGCGAGGAGTCCTGTCCCGTAGGTGTGCGGCGCCTTTTCCAGCGTGACCGGGGCGAGCACGTTGACGCCGAGCTGGCGGACCTCTCCCGCGTCGCGAGCGCCCAGATCCAGATAGGCGTCGTCGAGGCTGAAAGGGCTGTCGGAGCCGGCCGGACGCCCGCGGGCGAGGTGGACCGAGCGGACGGCGACCACGCCCGGCACCGCTCCCCGGCGCCCGAAGACCGTCACCCGCTGTCCCTCGAGCGCTTGATCGAAGAGCGGCCCGGGGGCCTGGCCGACCCGCCGCAGGGTCAGCCACCCGTCCGCCCGGACCCGCCCGACCACGTAGCCCGGTTCGTCCAGCGGGCAGGCCGCGAGGCGCCGGGGCTTCCCTCGGCCCAGGACGAGCACCACGTTGCCGGCACGGTCGCGCTCCGAGCCGGGGAGAAGGCGCCGGACCGTGTCGGCCATCGCCTGCTCGTACCCGCTCACGGCCGACATCGCCATGAGCCGGGCGGCGAGGTCCGGCAGCTCCGGCAGGGATTGAGCGGCCAGGCCGGCCCCCCCCGAGCCGCTCGCGAGGACGAGCGCGCTCCCGAACAGGCGTACCTCACGCCACCCCTTGGGCCCCCATGGACTCCGGCTTCGGCCGGGGTGCCAATGGCTCGGCCCGGTACCGTCCGCGATCGTCATTCCCACCCCCCCTCGTCATTCCTGCGCAAGCAGGAATCCACTGTCATTCCTGCGCAAGCAGGAATCCAGCCCACCCCAGGCCCTGTGGCCCGTGGCGCCCACTGGACCCCGGCCTTCGCCCGGGTGACGCCTCGCCGGGTCCGTGGGCCGTGGGCCGAGTGGACCCCGGCGTCCGCCGGGGGTGGCGCCTCGCAGACGCTGCCCGCCCCCTCGTCATTCCTGCGCGAGCAGGAATCCACTGTCATTCCTGCGCAAGCAGGTATCCAGCCCCCCCAGGCCCTGTGGCCCGTGGCGCCGACTGGACCCCGGCGTTCGCCGGGGTGACGCCTCGCCGGGATGTCTCACCCTACCGCCCCGGCCGCGCCGGCCCTTCCCCCGCGCCGGTGCGGGCGATCGCCCCCAAGATCTCGTCCAGGTCCTGGTCCGTCAGGCGAAGGCTCGCGCCCGCGATCCAGCCGTCCACCTGCTCCGGCCGCCGGGCCCCGACGATCGCTCCGGTCACCCCGGGCCACGCCAGGGTCCAGGCGACCGCCACCGCGGCCACCGTGACACCGTGCCGCGCGGCCACCGGCCGGAGCGCATCGCGCAGCGCGAGATTGCGCGCGAGCCGCCCGGGCTCGAACTCCTCGCCCCGGCGCCGCCAGTCGTCAGCCGGAAGGTGACGCACCCGCTCGGCCGTGAAGCTCTCGGTGAGGATCCCGGTCTGGAGCGGACTGTAGACGATGACGCCGGTACCATGGGTCCGGCACCAGGGAAGGAGGTCGCCGGCCGCCCGCCGCCGGATCAGGGAGAGCGGCGGCTGGAGCGATTCCACATGCCGCATCCGCTCGCACCGGACGAGGAGCGGGACGTCGAAGTTCGATACACCGCCCAGCCGCACCTTCCCCTCGTCTATCAGCCTCCCCATCTCGGCCCAGGAGTCCTCCACGGCGGTGCCGGTCTGGTCGGGCCAGTGGAACTGGTAGAGATCGATCCGTTCCACCCCGAGCCTCCGGAGCGACGCCTCGCATTCGCGGCGGATCGAGGCGGGACGGAGGTTCTGCTCGGGGGCCCGCATCGGATGCTGCTCGTCCCACAGCAGCCCGCACTTGGTGAAGACCAGGGGCCGCATCCCGCCCGGCAGGGTCTGCAGGAACCGCCCCACGACGTACTCCGAGTGGCCGTGGCCGTAGACCGGCGCCGTATCCACCCAGTTCACGCCGAGCTCGACGGCGCGGCGCATCGCGGCGATGGAGTCGCGGTCGTCCTGAGGACCCCAGCCGAACGACCAGCCTCCACCGCCGGCGGCCCAGGCACCGAATCCGGCCGTCGAGAGCTCGAGTCCCGATGTTCCGAGCCGACGCAGGGGGAGCGCCATCGCCGTGCTGACGCGAGTTGCCGGTCCGCCGCCTTCCGCGGGCCGCCCGGGCGGGACGATCAGGGAGCAGGCGTGGTGGCCGGTAACGGGTCGCCGGGCCGGGCACCGCCCGCGGCCGTCCTGCCACCCGCCTCGTGACCGCCCCGGATCCGTCCCTGTTCGACGACGATTCGAACTTCGCTCACCAGCCCCGCCGGCACCACGGCTACTCCGCCGTCTTGAACTCGCCGGTGACCGCCGCGGCGCGCCAGCGCGCGAGCCCGAGCTCCCGCCCGGTGATGATGAGCACGACCCCCACCACGATCACGAGCGAGGCGAGGAGGATCCGGGCCGTGAGCGGCTCGCCCCCCAGCGCCCAGCCCAGGAACACGGCCACCATGGGGTTCACGTAACTCGATGTCGCGACCTTGTTTGGCGTGCTCACCTTGAGCAGCCAGGCGAAGCAGGTGAACGTGACGAGCGAGCCGAAGACCACGAGATACCCGAGCGCGAGCCCCGACTTGAGGGAAAGCCGGCCAAGGTGGAACTGGCCCAGCTCGCCCACGGCACTGCCGGCCAGGGCGAGCAGGACCCCGCCCGCGAGCATCTCCATGCCCGACACCATGGCCGTCTCCTTGGGAAGATCCGCTTCCCGGCTCAGCACGGAGGCAAGGGCCCAGGCGAAGGTGGAGCCCATGAGGAGGAGGACCGCACCCGGGTTGGCGTGCCCACCACCCACGTGGCCGGGGAGCACGAGGAGGGCCACGCCCGCAAACCCGAGCACGATGCCAGCCACGACCGCCGGGCCAGGGCGCCGGCCGCCGGGCCGGGCCCATTCCAGGATCGCGGTCCACACGGAAACCATCGCCACGATGAGCGCGGTGAGCCCGGAGGGAAGTTCCTGTTCCACCCACACCACGGCACCGTTCCCGATCAGGAAGAACAGACCGCCCAGGAAGAAGGCCCAGCCCCACTGCCGCGGGGCCGGCGCCGGGATTCCCGTGGCGCGGGCCCAGAGGTACAGGACAGCGCCGGCCATGAGGAACCGGGCGGCCGCCATGAGCAGGGGCGGCAGGGTCTCGATCGCGAAGGCGATGGCGAGATAGGTGGAGCCCCAGATCAGGTAGACCGCGGCGAACGCCAAGGCCAGCCGCACCCGGGGCCTCGCGACCAGCTCACGCGGCGTCATGGCGCCCCCTCTCCTCCCGGGCAGCCGTGATCGGCAGCGCCAGGCCTTCCTTAATGGTCTCGAGCACGATGGTCGAGCGCGTATTCCGGACACTCCGGAGCCGCCCGAACCGCTCGCGCAGGAGTTCCCCGAGCGCGGCGGTATCCCGCACCCGGGCCTTCACCAGGTAGCAGTCCTCCCCCGCCACGTGGTGGACTTCCAGCACCTCGGGGATCCGGGCCAGCGCCTGGCCGGTGGCCCCCGATCCCACCGGCTCCTCGGTGCGCACCAGGATGAACGCCGTGAGCCCCATCCCCACGGCCTGCGGGGCGATGCGGGCATGGTATCCCTGGATGACCCCGCGCTCCTCCAGCTTGCGGATCCGCTCGAGGATGGCCGAGGGCGCCATGTGCAGCCGCCGGGCGATATCGGCGTTGGAGATCCGGGCGTTGTCCTGCAGCAGGGCGACGATGGCGGTATCGACGGCGTCGAGCATGTGACTATTATTCTGATTTTTCGTATCTTATCTGAATAATCGTCTGATGTCAACCAGTTTCAGAGACTATAATACGGTCCCGGCCCGGTCCCCCTCGCCGGGTCTCAATTCCCCCGGCCCCCCGCTCCGATACTGAGGTCATGGAAAACCCGACCTCATTCCATGCCCTGGCCTCCGCACTCGAGGTCGTTCTCGCCACGCCCAGCCCGGACAGGCCCGCGGCCGAGGTGGAGGAGTCGCTCCACCGACTCGCCCAGGTCGTGCGGGCCAGCGCGGCGGCGGAAGCGCGGCGGGACCTGGCCGCCGCGGCGGACGCGGTGCTGCTCGCCAGCGGCGCCGCGCTCGACCTGGCCGCCGCCCAGCTCCTGGCGCGGCTCCGCGAGGAAGCGGGCCGGGCCGCTCCAGGTCGCGCGAGCACGAAGCTGCTCGTGGTGGAGGACGACCCGGTGATGGCCCAGGCGCTGGTGAGCAGCCTGGCTCAGCCGGACCGCGAGATCCAGGTGGTCGGGACCGCCGCCGAGGCGCGCTCGGCGCTTCGGGCCGGCCCGGTGAGTCTGGTGGTGCTCGACCTCCTGCTCCCGGACAGCGACGGCCGCAACGTGCTGCTCGAACTCCGCGCCGACCCCCGCACCGCCTCCATCCCCGTGTTCGTGGAGACCTGCCGTCTGGGAGCCGATTCCAAGGCGGAATGCTTCGCGCTCGGGGCCGATGCCTATTTCGAGAAACCGCTGGATCTCCGGGCCTTCGCCGTCGCGGTGAACGCGCACCTGGAACGGGGCGAAGCGACCGCTCCGCCGCGCGATCCCGGCACCGGCCTGCCCAACCGGGCGGCCCTGCTCGCCTGCTTCATCCGGACCCAGGCCGAGCTGCCTCCCAGGGTCCCTCGCGCGATGGCGGCGATCGGCCTCGAGCATTTTCGCTGGGTCAGCGACACCTACGGGCGGCATGACGCCGACGAAATCCTGCGGCGGATCGCGACCCGGCTGGCCCTGGAGCTTCGGGAGGCAACCTGTCTGGCCCGGTGGGAAGGGGCCGACTTCGTCGCCTTCTTCGGCGGGCGCACCGAGGCCGACGCGGCCCTGGCCGTGAAGCGGGCGATGGCCACGCTGCAGGGGGCCGACTTCCGGCCCGACCCGGACGGCCCCGAGATCGCGATCACCTACTCGGTCGGGGTGGCCGCCGTGCCGCCGGATGCTTCGTTCGAGGACGCAACGGGAGAGGCCGACCGGCTCCGAGACCTGGCGCGGGCCACCGGGCAGAATCGCATCGTCACCTCGCGCACCGCCGATCCCGTCCCGCCGCGCCGGGTGCTCTTCGCCGAGGACGACCCGACCATCAGCCGGCTGGTCAAGGGTCACCTCAGCCGGGAAGGATTCGAGGTGCTGCACTATCCCGACGGGGCGGCCGCGCTCGCCGCGGCGCCCACCAGCGGCGCGGTCGCCGTGATCTCCGACATCGAGATGCCCAACCTCGACGGGCTCGGGTTCCTGCGCCGCCTGCGGGAACAGCCGGCGTTCCGGCACATCCCGGTCATGATGCTCACCGCCATGGGCGACGAGAAGCACGTCGTGGAGGCCTTCGAGCTCGGCGCCGACGATTACGTGCTCAAGCCCTTCTCGATGCGGGAGGTCACCACCCGGCTCCGCCGGCTGCTCCGGAGACCTTGCGTGGCGGCGGTAGGCGAGAAGGTGGGGGTCTAAGCTCGAGGTCTGAGGGCTCGCACATGGCCCGGCGTACCGCCCTCGCGGGCGGGGGACCGGGAACCGGTTGACCGCCCGGGTCACCGGCCTCCGAGCGACCGGTTCCCTGCTCCGGCTATTGACGCCATCGCCGGAGAGCCCGTTCCTTTCATCCCCATGCCACCTTCCCCGCCGGCCTACGCCCGCTCGCTCGGCCTTTTCTCCGGCACCATGGCCGTGGTGGGCGGGATCGTCGGGTCGGGGATCTTCGTCAACCCGCAGATCGTCGCCCAGCGGGTCGGCACGGCGGGCCTCACGCTGGGAGCCTGGGTGGCGGGCGGCGCGGTGGCGCTGGCCGGGGCCTTCTGCTTCGGCGAGCTCGCGTGGCGCCGGCCGCGGGCGGGCGGCGGGTACGTCTACATTCGTGAGGCGTTCGGGCCGCTGCCCGCGTTTCTCTACGGCTGGGCCCTGCTCCTGGTGATCGCCACCGGGGCCATCGCCGCCGTCGCGTTCACCTTCGCGAGCTATGCCGCGAGCCTCGCCGGTCTCCGCGAGGGTTGGATCACCCCGACCGCCGCGGGTTCCATCGCGCTGCTCACGCTGGTCAACTACGCCGGGGTGAAGCCCGGGGCGTTCATCCAGAACGCCTTCACGGTGCTCAAACTCGGCGCACTCGCCACGCTGATCGTTGCGGGGCTCGCTGCCACCGGCCGGCCCGAGCCGGCGCCGCCCGCTCCGGCGGGCGATGCCCCGCTCGCGTTCGCCGCGGCGCTGGTTCCGGTGCTCTTCGCCTACGGCGGCTGGCAACAGACCAACTTCATCGCCGAGGAAATCGTGGACCCCGCCCGCACCCTTCCCAGAGCGCTGGTCCTCGGGGTCCTGATCGTGGTGGCCGTGTACCTCCTCGCCAACCTCACCTATCTCCGCGCCCTGGGTCCGGCCGGGCTCGCCGCCAGTCGGGCGCCAGCAGCCGACGCCATGCGGCTCGCGCTGGGCGAAGCCGGGGCGAAGCTCATCGCCGCCGGTATCGCGGCCTCCAGCTTCGGCTTTCTGGGCTTGGTCATTCTTGTCTCGCCCCGCGTCTATCAGGCCATGGCGGCCGACGGGCTCTTTCTGCCGGCCCTGGCGCGGCTCCACCCGCGGTACCGCACGCCGGGCGCGGCCCTGCTCGTCCAAGGCGGGCTCGCGATCGGGCTGCTCCTGTCCGGAACCTACGGCCAGCTCCTGGATTACGTGGTGTTCTGCGACTGGATCTTCTTCGGAATGGCGGTGCTGGCGCTCTTCGTTCTGCGGCGCCGGGATCGGGCGGGCGGGGAGCCGGAGCCGCCGGCGGGGATCCGGGTTCCGGGGTATCCCCTCACGCCGGCGCTGTTCGTGGCGGCCGCCGGCTACGTGGTGGCCGGTTCGATCAGCTCGAATCCCGGTAACGCGTTGCTGGGGACCGGGATCTTGGCGGCGGGCGTGCCGGTGTTCTGGTACTGGAAGCGGAGGGCGGTCCAGGGGGACCGGGTGAAGTGAGGCCGGGGCCGGCCGGATTCCCGCCGGCGCAGGAATGACTGTGGATTCCAGCTTGCGCAGGAATGACCGTGGAAGACTGGGCGCGGCGTGCAGGACGCCACCCCGGCGAACGCCGGGGTCCAGTGAGCGCGCGGGCTACAGGGCTCGGGGGGGGGGATTCCTGCTTGCGCAGGAATGACGCGCGGGCGGGCAGCGTTCCGCTCGCCATCGCCCCCCGTCATGCTGCTCATCGTTCCGCGAAACGGCCTGGCCCGGAGTTCGAGTGCGGCCTTTACCCCTGGTCCCTATGCGCGATCGGCTGGCAGGGAGCTATCGTCCCACCCCGCCACTCTTTCGACCAGCCCGGCACCGTGACCGATCCTGACTCCTACCCGCACGACCCGAGCCGGGCGGGGTCCGGAATGACCGGGCCGGCCATCCCCTTCCGTGAAGCGGCCCGGGTCTGGACGCGGGTCGCACTCGCGAGCTTCGGGGGCCCCGCGGGCCAGATCGCCGTGATCCATCGGATCATCGTCGAGGAAAAGCGCTGGGTGCGGGAAGAGCGCTTCGCGCACGCACTCAACTACTGCATGTTGCTGCCCGGGCCCGAGGCCCAACAACTGGCCACCTATCTGGGCTGGCTCCTCCACGGGACCCGGGGCGGGCTCCTGGCCGGGAGCCTGTTCGTCCTGCCCGGCTTCCTCAGCATTCTGGGCCTGAGTCTGGTGTACGTGTGCTTCGGGAAGGTGGGGCTCGTCACCGGCATCCTTTTCGGGCTCAAGCCCGCGATCCTGGCGATCGTGGTCGCAGCCCTGGTGCACCTCGGCGGCCGGGTCCTCTCCGGCAGGTTGGCCCACGCCATCGCCGCGGCCGCGTTCCTTGCTCTCTTCGTCTTCCGGGTGCCATTCCCGCTCGTGGTGGTAGCGGCGGCCATCGCGGGCGCCCTGGCCCTCCCGCCCGGGGCGAAGGCAGCGGCGCCCTCTCCGGAGCCGGACCGGACGCTGGTCCGGGGGCACGCCGCCGCCCCGCTCCGCACCCTCGCGGTCTGGCTCGCGCTGTGGCTCCTCCCCGTCGCGCTGTTGCACCTCCTGCCCGGGGTACCCCGGGTCTTCATGACCGAGGCAGCCTTTTTCAGCAAGATGGCCGTGGTCACCTTCGGCGGGGCCTACGCGGTGCTCGCCTACGTGGCGCAGCAGGCGGTCGAGATTCATCGCTGGCTCAGCCCGGCGGAGATGCTGGACGGCCTGGGGCTGGCGGAGACGACCCCGGGCCCCCTCATCATGGTGGTGCAGTTCGTGGGCTTTCTCGGCGCCTACCGGGCGCCGGGGACACTCGACCCGATCCTGGCGGGGGTGCTCGGGTCGGTGCTCACCACCTGGGTGACGTTCGTGCCGAGCTTTCTCTTTGTGCTGGTGGGCGCGCCGTACGTGGAGGCGCTGCGCCAGAGCCGCGCGCTGGCCGGGGCGCTCCGGGGCATCTCCGCCGCCGTGGTGGGCGTCATTCTCAATCTGGCGCTCTGGTTCGCGTTGCACGCGCTCTTCCGCGACGTGGGGCGAGTCGAGGCGGGCCCGGCGGCACTCTGGGTGCCGGTCTGGTCCAGCGTTCAGGCCGGCGCCGTGGCGATCGCGGTCGCCGCGCTGGTGGGGGTGTTCCGCTTTCGCCTCTCGCTCTTCGCCACCCTGGGCGGGGCGGCGGCGGCGGGCGCCGTCCTCCACGCCGCGGGGGGTTCATGACTCAGGTCAGGGCGGACCGGCCTTCCAGTTCCCGCAGCATCTCCTCGGCGGACTGCCACCGCTCGGCCGGGTTCTTCCGGAGCGCCCGCATGATGAGCCGGCGCAGCCGCTCCGGCGCCTCCGGCCGGAGTTCGGCCAGGTCGGGCGGCTCGACCTTCTGGTGCATCTGGAGCACGCTCGCCTCGTTCCCGCTCACGAAGGGCGGTCGGCCCGCCACGGATTCGTAGAGCACGCACCCCAGCGAATACAGGTCGCTCCGGCCGTCGAGGTCCGGCGCGCCCACGATCTGCTCCGGGCTCATGTAGGTCGAGGTGCCCACCGTCATGCCCGAGCGGGTCACCCGGTCCGTGGCCGAGACCATGACGGCCCGTGCAATCCCGAAATCCACCAGCACCGCCCCCTCGGGGGAGAGGATCACGTTGTCCGGCTTCACGTCCCGGTGCACGAACCCCAGGCTGTGCGCGTGCCCCAGCGCCTCGAGCAGCTCGCGCGCGATCCGCTCCACATCGGGCAGCGCCAGCCGGCGAATCCGGTCGAGCACGACCTTGAGGGTGGGGCCCTCGATGAAGGGCATCACGTAGTAGATCAGCCAGTCCCGCTCGCCCATGTCGAGCAGGGGCGCGATCCGCGGGTGGTCGAGCCGGCGGACCACTGCGATCTCGCGCAGGAACCGATCGGCGGTGACACTGGCGAGGAGTTCCGGGTGGAGCACCTTGAGGGCCACCGCCTTCCCCTCGAGGTCCGTGGCCAGATACACGCGCGCGGCGCCGCCCCGGCCGATCTCTCGGTCGACGGCGTAGAGGCCTTCGAGGGCCCGGCGGACCATCGGGAGGAGGTCGCGGGGGATCGCCGCCTCACCGTGCGGGATGGGCTATTGTGGCCCCGGACCTCGAGGGGCGCAAGGGACAGAGGGCGGCGGGACCGACCCGCCGGGGATCGGGCGACCGGGAAACCGCCGGGCGGCCCGGGTCACCGCACGCCTAACCAGTAGTTGAGCTTGACGGCGATGACGTTGTCGCCGTCGGCGCCGGCGCTCTCCCAGAGATCGTCCAGGCGGGCGCGGCGCGGCGACGTGGTGGACCGGCCGCGGTTTTGCTGCCAGACGAGATAGGCCGTGCTTCCCCGGCGCCACTCCCACCGGAGCACCAGATTGCTCCGGAAGCTGAGGACGTGGAAGTCCGGGTTGGCGATGAGAACCGTGTCCCGGCCACCCTGGTCCGTGACCAGGTAGTCGCCGCCGGGCCGGCGACCGAGGGTGGTGCCGCCGGTGCCATAGCGGCGGATCGTCCCGCTGCCGGCCGCTGCGAGCTCCCCGATCCGCGCGTAGCGCCCGCTCGCGGCGAAGGGCTCCAGGTAGCCCTCCAGCGTGAGAGCCGGGGTGACCGCATAGCTGGCGCGGAGCTGCGCCGAGACGGTCGTCCGGTCCACGAAGCCGAAGACGTAACGCCCCCCGAACGTGCGGGCGCTTCCGCCCGGGTAGGTCCCGATGTACTGGCGCGAACCGAGACCCCGGGAGAGCCGGGGCGAGAAGGAGATCGCAACGGGAGCCGCCGGGCGCAGCTCGAGCGAACCGCTCGCCGAGAGATCCCAGCCGCCAGCGGCGTCCCGGGCCGCACCGGCTTCGAGCGTGAAGCGGGTGTCGTGCGCTTCCGGGCTGAAGTAGCCGAGGCCACCGCTGACGCTCGAGGGCCGTCGCATGAGCGGGCCGCCCCGGGTGAGGTTGTCGCTCAGCGTCGAGGGCGCGTAGGACAGCTCGACGAAGCTTCCGGAGAAGTCCTTCCAGGTCGCGTTGGCGTTGAGGCCGAGGTCGCTGCTCGTGTGGGTGCCGCCGAAGTTCCAGCCCGCGTTGCCGAACACACCCAGCGACCAGCGGTGGAAGACCCGCCCGGGGCGGGTCTCCCGGTACCGGAGGTTGCCGAAGAGGTCAATGTCGTCTGCCGCGCCGAGCCGCCCCAGATCGTTCAGCTCGAGCCCGGGGGTTTCGAACGCGGCGCCGAACCCGTACAGCCAGTGGGCCCCGCTGTTCTTGGCGAAGCGCAGGCCGCCGGTGTAGCCGGTGAGCGAGGTCCGGTTCGAGTCCACGCGCACGTAGTCCTGGTCCGGCCGCTGGTAGTACCGCTGGCTCGCGGTCTGGAGCGCGAGGATCGCCGCGGCGTCGCCCTCGACGTGGCTCAGACCGGCCCAGCCGCTCAGCTGGTAGGCCCCGCCGCGCCAGCGGAGCACCCAGTCGCCCCCCCCCGACCAGGCCCGGCGATTGTACCTGGCCGCGAGCGGGCTGCCGCGATCCAGATCGCGCTCCACCGCGGTGAGGATGAAACCCGCCGTGGAGGCATCGGGTCCGAACTCCTGCTGGGCTCGCACCACGCCGTAGCCCGTGCGCGGCGCTGCGGCCGCGCGCCCCAGCCGCCCCGCCGTGGTGTCGAAGGTGCGGGCGGTTTCCCGATCCGTCAGGGCTGCCAGCGCACCCAGCGAGAGCCCCGACCCCAGCCGGCCGGTCACCTTGGCCGCACCGAGGATGGTCGAGTGGTCCGGGATGTCCAGGTAGTCCCCGGCGGGCAACCCCCGGGGCGGAGCCCCGATCCGGCGGGAGTAGTAGTACCCCGGCCCGTTCCCCTGGAGCAGGGTCGCGCCCTCCAGGAAGAACGGTCGCCGCTCGGCGAAGAAGGTCTCGAAGGCGGTGAGGTTCACCTCCGCCGGATCGGCTTCGACCTGGCCGAAATCCGGATTGATCGCGGCGTCCAGGGTGAGATGGGGTCCCAACCCGAGCTTGAGGTCGAGGCCAGCCCTGCCGCGATAGGCGCTGCCGTCATGAAACGGATCGCCCGACGGAAGTCCGCTCGTGTAGCGGGCGTCACCCGCCACGTACGGCAACAGCTCCAGCCGGCGGGACGGGCGGATCCCCCGGATGCCGCGGAGGATGCCGAACCGGGAAAAGAACCCGGTCTCGTTCCGGGGGATCACCACCCAGTAGACGTCTTCGTTCCGCCCGGGCATCCATCGGTTGATGTTCAACCCCCAGACCTGTTCCTCGGCGCGGTTGAACCGGAGTTGCGAGAAGGGAATCCGCATCTCGGCGGTCCACCCCAGCGAGTCGCGGGCCGCCCGGGCCTCCCACACCGGATCGAACCCGAAGTCTCGATGCCCTTCGGAATCGCTGGGGTGGTAATAGTCGCCGCGGACACCGGCCGAGGTCACGAAGAAGCTGTAACCGGTCCGCCGGTCATGATAGGTATCGAGAATGACAATGAAGTGCTCGGCGTTGCTGAACTGGTCGCGGCGCGTCACGGGACCCGGGATACGGCTCGGTACCAGGCTGTACAGGCGGGCCCCGACATAGAGCGCCTCCTCGTCGTACAGGAACGCGACCTCGGTGCGTTCGTCGGGCGGCGAGCCCTCCACCGGCTCCTTCTGCACGAAGTCCGAGAACCAGGGCGCCGCGGACCAGGCGCGGTCGTCCAGCCGCCCGTCGATCACCGGGGGCGCGGGGGTCCGCACGGCCTCCGCCTGCTTGGCGGTGGAGGCCGGCGCGGGGCCGGGCGCGGGGGGCGGCCCGGCGCTCGGCGCCGCGCTCTGGACCAGCACGAACCAGGTAAGCCAGGCCAGGGTCATGGGATGATGTCCACCGCGGTTGCTGGATGGCACCGGAGCCCGAAACGGCGAGGGGGGCCTCCCTGCCGACCCCCGGCCCGCCCGCCCGTTGAGATGACGGGCGGGAGCCTGACGTTGAAACCGGGCCCCCGGTTCCAGACCGGCGGGCCCGGGCCCTCAGCTCGCCTTCTTGAGCCGGATGCTCCCGTTCGCCGTGGTGAGTTTCAGATGACGCCCGCCCTTGCCCAGCGTTCCCTTGAGGGTACTCGGGCCGAAGCGCCCCTGTACGGTGAGGGGGAAGTCGGTCTCGATGGACCCGTTGACGGTGGAGGCCTCCAGGTCGGCGTCCAAGGCAGCCGGCAGGGTGAGCGTGATGCTGCCGTTCACCGCGGCGAACTCGAGATCACCTTCCCAGTCGGCCCGCCCGATCGCGGCCTCGATGGAGCCGTTCGCCGTGGTCGCCTCGACCAGCCCCTTCGTGGCCACCTCGAGGTCGCCGTTCACCGTGGTGACGTGAGCGTCGGAAGCCAGGTCCCGGGCCACGATGGAGCCGTTCACGGTGGTGCCCTCGAAGCGGACCCCGGCCGGCACCCGGACGTCGAAGTTCACCTCGACGTCGTTGCCCCGGGTCTCCTGCTTGCCGCCGCCGGGCCGGCACCGGTTCGCTCGGCCGCGCCCGGCGGGATACACCGCGCAGATCGTGACCCCGCCGGCGTGTTCGACGACCTCGATCGTGACTTCGCCCGGATCGCTCCGTTTCCCCCGCTTCACGGCCGTCACCTGAGCCTCCGGTCCGCTCGCTCGGCCGGCCCTGATGTCGCCGTTGATGCCCCGAATCTCCAGGGTCTGGCCCGCCGCCAGCGCGCCCTTCCACGAAAAGTCCTGCGCCGCGAGAGCGGAGCCGCACGGGGTCGCGGCCAACGCTGCCAACGTCAGGTGGCGGATGATGCGCATGAGCGGGTCCTCGCTGGACAGGTCGAGTCTCGCCGGCCAGGTTCGGACGCGGCGGTCCCCGGGCCGGCCGGCGCGCGGTTCGCCACGTTGCACCGGGGCCCTACGGCCGCCGGCCCGCCTGCCGAATCCGCACGTCCCCATCGAACGACTCCAGCTCGACCCGGGCGCTGCCGGAGCCCTGGGTGAAGGTCATCCGCTTGCCTAGCTCGGCCCGGGTCACCGTCACCGGAAAGTCCGACTCGAACCCCCCGCTGAACGTCGAAAGGGTGACCGTGGCGTCGAGCGCGGGAGTCACCAGCGTGACGTCTCCGTCATGGGAGCTGAGCCGGTAGCGGCCGCCGGCTTTCAGCGGCCCTTCGTACTGGATGTCACCGTCCACCGTGTTCACCTCGGCATTCGCGGACTCGATCTCGCGCAGGGTGACCTCGCCGTCCACCGACTCCACCTTGAGGTCGCCCGCCAGCCGGCGGCCGGTGACGTCGCCATCCACCGCGTGGATGTCCATCCGGCCGCTCGCGTCGGCCAGCTCGATGGACCCCTCCACGGACGAGAGCGAGATCGTTCCGCGGCCGCCCTGCAGGCTGATGCTCCCTTCCACGGTCTCGACGGTCACGTCGGCCCGGGTGCCGGCGATCGCGATGTTCCCGCTCCGGCCGCTGATCCGCAGGCCCATGTCGGCCGGGACCTGCAGCGCGAGGTCCCCCTCGGGCGGGCCGTACCGGTTCCGGAGCCGGACGCTCACCCGGTTGCCCGAGACCGTGACGTCCAGGCCGGCCTCGTCGCCGCCCCGGACCCTGACCCGGAGCGCGCCCCGTTCCCAGGCCGTGACCCGGATCTCTCCTTGGAAGTGCGACAGCTCGAGCCGCGACCCAGGCCCCACGGCGAGCGTGGTATCGGTTTGCTGGAGGAGCAGGGCGACGAGGAGCAGCATGGCGCAGGTTCCCTGGCTCAGCTCGCCGCGCGGGCGAGCTCGGCAGCTCGGCGCAGGAGCTGGAGCTTGCGGAGCCGGGTTTCGGTCAGATGCTGATGGAGATACGGGTTCGCAGGATCGGCCGCCAGCGCGCGTCCCGCTTCGAAGAGCGCCCGATCAATCAGCCGGAGCTTCTCCTCGACCACCCGCACCGTCGTGCGGTCCAGCCGGCCGCGGTGCTCCGCGAGCATTCGCTCGAGCGCCGCCACGGCGCGGTCGTAGCCCCGCTCCGCTCCGCTCGAGACCGCCGAGCGCACCGGCCCACCCGGCGCGGCCTGAAGCGCCGTCGCGGCCCGAGCCCCCGCGCTCCGGGCCGTGGCGAACCATGCCCCACCCGCCGACACCAGAGCGAGCGCGATCCCCGCGGCCAGGAGCTGGGGTACCGTGAGGCTGACTCGCAGGCCCCGCGGCCGGCCGGGGGCGGCGCCGATCGCCGCGGCCACCTCGGGCCAGAGGTCGCTCCGCGGCGGCCGGTCCTCCAGCGCCTGGGCCCGCGCCACCACCCGCCCCAGCTCGGCGAGCGTCGCAGCGCACTCGGCGCACGTGTCGAGATGGCGCTCCACCTCCCGGCGCGCGAGCGGCGGGAGGTCGCCGTCGAGATATTCCGAGAGCCGGAGGCTCGGCGGGTGGCCGGTCACGAAGGCCTCAACCGAGATGGCGCCGGAGCGCCATGCGGGCGTAGTGCAGCTGCGACTTCGAGGTGCCTGCCGAAATGCCGAGCAGACCCGCGATCTCCTCGTGGCGATAGCCCTCCACGTCGTGGAGTACGAAGATCTGGCGCGCCCCAGCCGGCAGGCGGAGCAGGGCGGTCTCGAAATCCATCGCCACGCCCGGCGCCGCGCCCGGTGCCCCAGGTTCGTCCGCCGGCGGTTTCTCGGCAAAGAGCCGGCGCCGGCGGCCCCGCGCCGAACGGTGGTTCAGGATCTGATTCACCGCCAGGCGGTGGAGCCAGGTGCCGAAGGCGGATTCGCCGCGGAAGCTCCCGAGCTTCTGCCAGGCCCGGACCATGATCTCCTGGGTCACGTCGTCGGCATCCTCCCCGAGCATCCGGCGTACCAGGGTGTGAATCCGGTTCACATGCCGCCGGTACAGCCGCTCGAACGCGTGAGCATCCCCGCTGGCCGCGAGGGCCACGTCCACCAGGTCGGTGTCGGGCTGGGAGAGATCCGAGGTGGGTCCCAGGGTCTCGGTCCGGGTCAACGTGGTCGGCATGCACTGCCTTGGACAGTGCGGGGCTCCAATGGTTGGAACGGGTCCGGCCCCGGTGGAAGTTTCGAACCGGGACGGCGGGGGGAAGTCTCGGTGAAATGCCACCGAGCGCTGGGGGGCCCCGCTGTCTCATCCGGCCCCGGGCGGGGGTCCAAGCTCGAGCCGGAAAGCGCCGCCGGGGCGGCCAGCGGCCCCGGCGTTCGCGGCGGTGACTCCCGCCGCCCACTGGCCGGGAAGGTCAGGTCCAGCCTGGAACTACACCCGCTCCGCCGCCAGGGCCCGGACCAGGTCGGTGGTGGAAATGACCCCGACCAGCTTCCCGTCCTCCTCCACGAAGAGCCGGTGGACCTCGAGGTAGAGAAGCTGCTGGGCCGCTTCCTTCGCGGTGGCGTCCGGCGTGATGGTCTGGGGCCTGGGCGTCATGATCTCCTGGACCAGGGTATCCTCGAGCAGCGTGTCGCGCGCGGCCGCGTCCTCGCACTCGGCCAGGGCATCCAGGACGTCGGTGGCGGTGATCACCCCTTCGAGTCTTCCGTGACGGTCCACCACGGGCAGCCCCGAGACATGGCCCTCGGCCAGGGCGGCAATCACCTCACCGACGGTCTGGGTGCCGAGCACGGTCCGCAGATTGGTCTGCATCAGGTCACGAACAAGCATGTCAACCTCCCGAGTTCGCCGGATTGCTTCGTCGGCTCTTTCGGGCATAATCAACCGCGCCGGTCCTGAACGGAGCGTGAAGCGAAGAGGAAGACACGGCCGGCGACACCAACCCCGACCCCCCTTCCGGCATCCAAGCAACGGTGTCCCTGCCCGAGACCGTGCGCCGCGCCCAGGCCGGCGACCACGCCGCCTTTCGGACGCTCTACCAGGAGCAGGTAGGGCGGGTGTACGCGGTGTGTCTCCGGCTCTCCGGCGACCCGGCCGAAGCCTCGGAGCGGACCCAGGATGTGTTTGTCCGGGCGTGGGAGCGGCTGGCGTCATTTCGGGGGGAGAGCGCCCTGTCCACCTGGCTCCACCGGCTCGCGGTCAACACGGTGCTCGAGGCGCGGCGCCGGGCCGCCCGGCGGGAAAGCCGGGTGGCCTCGAGCGCGGACCCCGCCGGGCTGGAACGGACTGCGGCACCCCTCGCCGGCGGGGGTTCGCCGGACCTGGAGCGTGCGATCGCAGCACTCCCCGAAGGCGCCCGGCTCGTGTTCGTCCTGCACGATGTGGAGGGCTATCAGCACGACGAGATCGCGGCGATGACGGGCATCGCGGAAGGAACCTCCAAGGCGCAGCTCCACCGGGCGCGGCGGCTTCTCCGGGAGGCGTTGGAACGATGACCTGCGACGACATTCGGGTTCGGTTCGACGAGTACGTGGACGGAGGGCTTGCGCCGGCCGAACGGGAGGCGGTGGACCGCCACCTCGACGGTTGCAACGAGTGCCGGGGCGAGATGGCCCGGCTCCAGGCCCTGCTCGCGGCGGCGAGGTCGCTGCCCCGCCGGATCGAGCCGTCCCGCGATCTCTGGAGCGGCATCGCGGCGCGGCTCACCCCGGCGGACCGGCGGCCGCCCGCGCTGCGCCCGGGCGAGACCGGGGAACCGGCCGAGTCCAGGGGTCGCCGGCCTGTGGGCGGGCCGGCACGGCGCTGGATGCTCGCGGCCGCCGCGGTCCTGCTCGTGGCGCTGTCGGCCGGGGCCACGGCGCTCTGGCTCGGCCGGCTGCCTGTCGAGCGATTCAGTCAGGAGCGGGCCCGGTACGCTCGCGCCACCGCGGCGCTCGCCGAGCGACTGGCCGGCGACGCCGGCGGACTCCCGCCCACCACCCTCGCCGTCGTGCGGCGCAACCTCGAGATCGTGGACGCCGCGATCCGGGAGGCCGAAGCGGCCCTCGCCACGGACCCGGGCAATCCGGAGCTCGAGCAGATGCTGGTGGCCCGCTACGAGCAGCGCCTGGCACTCCTCGCGCGGGCGACCCGGCTGGCCCGGGGAGCGAGCTAGCATGCGCGGGGGGCTGCTCCTCGCCTGTCTGGCGGCGCCGCTCGCGGCGCAGTCGCCGGTCAACGCGGGCATGGCCGTGGCGCCGGCCGCCGCCATCCGGGTCGTCGCCCCCGCGGGGGCCCTCCGGATCACCGCCTGGGAGCGGGACAGCGTCCAGGTGCGGGGACGGGTGGACCCTGCGATGGGGCGGTTCTTCCTGACCGGAACCCGCGAGGCGGTGAAACTGGGCATCGAGGCGCCTGACAAGAAACCGCCGGAAGGCTCGGCGGATCTGGAGATCCTGATCCCGGCGCAGGCCCGCCTCTGGGTCCAGGCGCCTGACGCCGACGTGGAGTTGACCCCCGGGGGCGGGAGCGTCGCGGTGCTCAGCGCGAGCGGCCGGGTGCGGGTGGCCGGCCGGGCCGGTGACATCTCGGTGGAGAGTCTGGACGGCAATATCGAGCTCACCGGCCAGGGCAGGGACGCCCGCCTGCGCACCGCGAGCGGTACCATTGTGGCCCGGGGAGTGCTCCGCGAACTCCACGCCGCCAGCGTGAGCGGACCACTGCTCGTCGGCATGGAAGGTCCGGTGGAACGGGTGGACCTGGAGAGCGTCTCCGGCGAGATCGCGTTCAAGGGCGACCTCACACGGGACGGCGCGCTCCGGGCGGAGACCCACGGCGGAGATATCGAGCTCCGCCTGCCGCCCGACCTGGCGGCCACGTTCAACCTGACGGCCTACGGCGGCGGGCTGGTGAACGACCTGGTGGCGCCCGAACTGGTGCAACCGGGTGCCAGAAAGGGCGAGTGGAAGTTCACCACCGGCCCGGGCGGGGCCTCGGTGACGGTGCGGACCTTCAAGGGCAAGGTGGTGTTGAGGGCCAAGGGGCGGTGAACGGACCGCGAACGAGGGACGTCGAACGGGAAACCGCACCGGCGGTCACGGAACGATCGCTAAACCCGGAGCCGGGGGGACAGCATCTAATCCGTGAACCTCGAGGTGAGCACCCCGTTCACCCTCCACCGTTCCCCTTGACCGATACGGAGCCACCATGCGCACCCCCATCGCCGCGGCCATCGCGTCGCTCGCCGCGCTCCTCCCCTCGACAGCCCAGGCGGGGCCGCCCTGGGTCTCGATCGAGATCCCGGCCAACCCGTACAACCCCGCAACCCGGGGTGCCTACTGCCTGGTGCGGGTCTATCACCACGGCGACGCCGCCTACTTCCCGCTCCGCGGCACCGCCGAAGGCCTGGTGGCCGGCCAGCGCAAGTCGCTCCCACTCGATCTCGAGGAAACGGGGACGCCGGGGGTGTGGGCGGTCCGGTATCAGCCCGCCAAGGACGGCGCCTGGGTGCTGGCGCTCCGGGTCGGACAGGAGGAGGAGTATGCCGGCGCAACGTTGCTCGTGACGGTAGGCAACGACGGCCAGATCGCCTCCGCGAGAGTACCGCTCCGGAAGCAGGGGAACGACCTCGTTCCCGAGCGGGTGCGCCCCTCCGACATTGACGCCCTGCTCCGCTCCCAGGCAGCCCGGAGCGACCGCCCCGCGCCGGACGACCCCGAGCTGGGCCTGCTCGGGGTTCTGGCCCCGCTCGGGCTCATGGGGCTCGTTGTGAGGCGGCGGCGGTAGAGGAGGCTGGCCACGCCAGGGCCCGGGGGTGCCACCCGGCGAGGTCCGACCCCCTCGCCGGCCGCCGTCCCACGGGCCCAGCGCCCCTCCCCTCCCACAACGCCCGCTCCGGCCGCGGCCGCGACTCGCCTCGCGGGACGTCCTCGCCCTCGCTCAGGCCGAAATACCAGTCCACCTCGTCCAGGAGTTCCTCGTCGGTGGTGACACCGGTGAGAATCGTCTCCGGGTAACCGGGCTCCACCAGCACGTACCCGAACGGAAAGTCGAGGCCCGCCAGCATGATGACCCGGCGGGGACCGCGGTCCAGTTCCACGATCACCGAGTCGGCGGTGGTGGCCACCAGCGCGATCTCGGCGGCCTCGAGCGAAGGCGCCACGAGCGCCGTGTAATGGCGGAAGTCGTCCAGCAGGTCGGCGCCACGACCCGGCTCCAGAGTGTCCGAAGCCGCGAGCCAGAACGCCACCACGGTGGGCCCCCGGATGACCGGCGGTGCAGCGCTCGGCCGGGCCAGCGCTCCGGAGCCCGAGTCGCCGGCCGCGCCGCGCTCCGGCGGGGATGGCCCCGCCGAGCAGGCGAGACAAACCAGCAGGATCAGAAGGAAGAAAGGCACCACGCCTCACACACGAGAACAGAACGACCGGGCGACTGGAGGTCTGGCACCCCCCGAGATACCGACTCGAGACGCCCGACACCGACCGCGACAACCCGCCATGGGCTCGACAATGGGTTCGACAGGCGCGGCGGACCAGGCTTCAGCTCACCTGCCGGGTCGGACCACCCGGACCCTGCCACTGGGTCCGTATTGATCGGCAATCTGGGTATGTAAGTACCTACTTGCTTTCATGCGGCAGCTCCGCTACGCTTCGCGCCCTCATGGCTGACGTTCGGGAGAAGATCCTCGCCGCCGCTGCCCGAGTCTACGCCGAGAGCGGCTTTCGTGGCACCACCACCCGGCGAATCGCCGAGATGGCGGGGGTCAGCGAGATCACGCTCTTCCGCCACTTCGGCAGCAAGGACGCGCTGATCAGCGCCGCGCTCCAGCAGTTCCGACATCATGCCCGCCCGCTGGTGACCCTCCGGGAGCCGCAGCATCCGGCCGAGGAACTCCAGGCCTGGGCGTGGCAGCTTTACCAGCACTGGTATGCGGCCCGGCACCTCATCTGTCGGGTCATGGGGGACCTGGTCGAGCATCCCCAGATCGCCCCGGCCATCTGCGAGGAACCGAGTTGCGAGCACGCCATGGTGACCCGCTATCTCGCGCGGATGCGGGAACTCGGCCTTGCCTCGCCGGACTTTGTTCCGGAAGCGGCGGCGGGCCTGCTCCTGGGCGCGGTCTTCACCCATGCCGTCTGGCGCGACCACTTCGCCCCGGTCGCGTCCGACCTGCCCCCTCCGGAGCAGGTGATCGGAAGCTACGTCCAGCTCACCCTGCGTTCCATCGGCGCCGGAGGCACCCTGGGGGGCAAGGAGGCGCAGGCGGGATGAACGCCCGGCGCCTCGTAGTTCGCCGCGGCCTGGCCCTCGCCGCGGGGCTCTTCGTTCTCCCTTCCCTGGCCAGCGCTCAGCAGCCCGTGCTCGGCGCGGAACGGCAGCCGCGTCCGCTCTCGCTGGAGCAGGCGATCGAGCTGGCGCTCCCGGCGAGCGAGGCGGTGGGTATCGCCCGCGCCGACGTGCTCCGTGCCCGGGGGGAGGTTCGCCGCGCCCGGGCGGACCTCCTGCCGCAGCTCACCGGCACGGCGAGCTACACCCGGACGATCGAGTCACAGTTCAACACCGGGCGGAGCGGCGCCGCCGACACCGGCCTGGTCAGATCGTGCGATCGGTTCACCGCGCACCCCACCCTGCCGATCGCCGAGCGGGTGGACTCGCTCGAGGCGAGTCTCGCGTGCCTCTCGCGGCTCGATCCCTTCGCCGCCATCGGCAACCTGCCCTTCGGCCGGAAGAACCAGTACAGCTTCGGCCTCCAGTTCTCGCAAACCTTGCTCTCGGGGGCGATGATCAAGGGCCGACCCCGGGCTGCGGTGGCCGGCCGGCGGATCGCCGAGCTGGGTGTGGGGATCGCGGAGGCGGCGGCGCGGCTCGAGATCACCGAGGCCTACTACGACGCGGTGCTCGCCGACCGCTTGCTCGCGATCGCGCAGGCGACGCTCGACCAGGCCGACCGCACGCTGGAGCAGACCCGCGTGGGGCGGCGGGTGGGCACCGCCCCGGAATTCGACCTGCTGCGGGCCCAGGTGAACCGCGACAACCAGCACGCCGCGGTGATCCAGCGGCGGAGCGCGCGGGACCTGGCCTACCTCCGCCTCAGGCAGCTCCTCGCCCTCCCCCTGGACGAGCCGCTGGAGCTCACCACCGCGCTGGACCAGGTTCCCCCGGACAGCCTGGCGATCGCGGCCGAAGACACGGCGGCGGCGGGCCGGGCTGCGGTGCGGCAGGCGGAGGCGGCGGTGACGGTGCAGGACGTGCTGACCGCCGTCACGCGGGCCGAGCGCTGGCCGACCGTCGCGCTGACGTCCCGGTTCGCGCAGGTCGCCTACCCGGCCGCGGGGCTCCCGGGCCGCCGCGACTTCCTCACCGACTGGACCGTGGGCGTGAGCCTCACGCTGCCGCTGTGGACCAGCGGCCGGATCGGCGGGAACATCATGGTCCAGGAGGCAGCGCTCACCCAGGCCCGGCTCCGGCTCTCCCAGGCCCGCAAGGGTGCGGCGCTCGAGGCCAGCCAGGCGGCCCAGCAACTGGCGTCGGCCCTGGCGGCCTGGACCGCCACCCAAGGCACGGTCGAACAGGCGCAGCGCGCCTATCGCATCGCGGAGATCCGCTACCAGGAAGGCATCTCCACCCAGACCGAGCTGGCCGACGCGCGGCTCCTGCTCCAGCAGGCGGAAGTCAACAGGGCGGTGGCCGCGCGGGACGTGGCCGTGGCCCGCACCCGGATCGGGCTGCTCCGCGACCTTCCCCTGGCCGGCGCCGACGTGGGGGCGACCCTCTCCAGCGCGCAGGGAGGCCAGCAGGCACTCTCCGGCCAGCCCGCCGCGGCCCCTGGACCCGCCGCCACGCAGGGCATTCCCGGAGTGGCACCATGAAGACCCGTCTCAGCGTCCTGTTCGCCTTCGGGCTGGCCGCCTGTCGTGGCAACGCCGAGACCCCGGCGCCGCCGGTCGATCCCGGGGTCGAGGTCGGCCGGGAGAACATCGTGATCGCCGCGCTCGGCACCTTGCGGAGCGGGCCAGCCATCTCCGGAACGCTCGCCGCCGAGCGGGCGGCGACGCTGCGCGCCGAGGTGAGCGGGAGTGTGCTGGAGGTGATGGTGGAGCAAGGCCAGCCGGTGGCGCGGGGACAGCCGCTGCTCCGGATTGACGACGCGGCGATTCGCGACGGATACCAGGCCGCGCGCTCGGCGCTCCGCGCCGCCGAGCTCTCGGCCGATCTCGCGCGGCGCAATGCGGAGCGGGCGGCGGCACTGGCTCAGGCGGGGGCCATCGCCGAGCGGGATCTCGAGACCGCACGGTGGAACGAGACCAGCGCGGCCGCCCAGCTCGCCGACGCCCGCACCCGCCTCGCCCAGGCCGAGCAGCAGCTCGCCCGGACGGTGGTGCGCGCTCCGTTTGCCGGCGTGGTAAGCGAGCGGCCGGTGAACGCGGGCGACGTGGTCCAGGTGGGGACGGCGCTGGTCACGGTGGTGGACCCCAGCCGGCTCAAGCTCGAGGCCGCGGTGCCGGCCGGGCGGCTGGAGCGGCTCACCGCCGGCGCGCCGGTGGAGTTCACGGTGGCCGGGCTCGAGGGCAAGACCTTCAGCGGCCGAGTGGCGCGGATCAACCCGGCGGTGGATCCGGCCACCCGCCAGATCCGGATCACGGTCCAGGTCCCCAACCCCGGCGGCCGGCTCTTCGTGGGGCTCTTCGCGCAGGGCCGGGTGGCACTGGCCGCCACGACCGGAATCGCGGTGCCGTCCCGCGCGGTGGACGAACGCGGCATCACGCCCTCGGTCCTCCGCCTCCGCGCCTCCCGGGTGGAGCGGGTGCCGGTAGGTCTCGGCGTGCGGGACGAGATCGCCGAGCAGGTGGAGATCGTCTCGGGCGTGAGTGCGGGCGACACGCTGCTGGTGGGCACGGCGCCGGGGATCGCGGAAGGGTCGGTCGTGAGGGTGGTTGGTGAAGGGTCACCGGTGAACGGCCAACGGTGAACTGAGGATTCACCGGCTCCCCACGTCCAGCCCCCTTCCCGTTGACCGTTCGGGGTTCACCGAGCTGGGAGCGCGTGCATGTTCATTTCGGATTTCGCCATCAGGAAGCCCATCGTCACCATCACCAGCATGCTGGCGCTGGTGGCGTTCGGGGTCGCCGCGCTCATCAATCTCCAGACCGACGAGTTCCCCGACGTCCAGCAGCCGGTGATCTCGGTGAGCATCGCCTACCCCGGCGCCTCGCCCGAGACGGTGGAGCGCGAGATCGTGGAGCCGATCGAGGAAGCCTTCTCCTCGATCACCGGCGTGGACTGGGCCAGGACCATCGCCAATGCCACCGACGGGCTGGCGCAGTTCACGGTCTTCTTCGACTACGAGAAGGACCTCCAGGAAGCCTCGCAGGACATCCGCGACGCCATTTCCACCAAGCGGGCCGACCTGCCGATCGAGATGGAGGAGCCGATCCTCTCCCGGATCGATCCGGGCGAGGCGCCGGTCATGTCGCTCACGCTCACCTCGGATTCGCTCCCGGCCGCAGCCCTGACCCGGATCGCCGATCCGGGGATCGTGCGGGTGCTGCGCGGGGTCCCCGGCGTGGCGCGGGTCTCGGTGGTGGGCGAAGTCAAGCGGGAGCTCACCGTGGAGCTGCGCCCTGCCGACCTCCAGGCGGCGGGGGTCTCGGTGTCTCAGGTGGTGCAGAGCCTTCAGGCGCAGAATCTGGCCGCGCCGGTGGGCCGGCTGAGCGGCCCCCTCGACGAACGCAATATCCGGCTCCGGGGGCGACTGGATTCCCCGGAGCAGTTCGCCCAGCTCGTCGTGGCCGAGCGCGGCGGGAAGCTCATCCGGCTGGGCCAGGTGGCCAGCGTGCGCGACGGTACCGAGGAAGGGCGCACCGCGGCTCTGTTCAACGGCCGTGAGGCGGTCGGCCTGGACATCCGGAAGGCCAAGGGCTACAGCACGACGCAGGTCAGCCGCGATCTGCGCCGCGCGATCCGGGAGCGACTCGAGCCCGCCCTTCCCCCCGGCGTGCAGCTCGCCATCGTGCAGGACGCGGGGGAGCGGGTGTCGCACGCCGTCCGGAACGTGCAGGAGGCGCTGGTCGAGGGCGCCTTGCTCACCGTGCTGGTGGTGTTCCTGTTCCTCAACTCGTGGCGCTCGACCGTGATCACCGGGCTCGCACTCCCGGTGAGCGTGCTCGCCGCCTTCATCGCGGTCTGGGCCTTCGGCTTCACGCTCAACACGATGTCGCTGATGGGCCTTTCGCTCGCCATCGGCATCCTGATCGACGACGCCATCGTGGTCCGCGAGAACATCGTGCGCCATGTGGAGATGGGGAAGGACCACTACCTCGCCTCCCGGGAGGGGACCGACGAGATCGGCCTCGCCGTCGCCGCCACGACCTTCTCCATCGTGGCCGTGTTCGTCCCGGTCGCCTTCATGTACGGGGTCGCCGGGCAGTGGTTCAAGCCGTTCGCGCTCACCATCGCCTGCTCGGTGCTGGTGTCGCTCTTCGTGAGCTTCTCGCTCGACCCCATGCTCTCGGCGTACTGGCCCGACCCCCCTCGCCGGGAGGAGGAGAAAGGCTGGATCACCCGCCGACTGGACCGGTTCAACGCCGGGTTCAACCGGTTGGCCGAGCGGTACCAGGCGGTGATCGGCTGGGCGCTGGATCACCGCTGGGCCATGGTGCTGCTGGCCACCGGCTCGTTCGTCGGAGCTCTCGTCCTCCAGGCCACGGTCGGCGGGGCCGGGTTCATCCCGGTCAGCGACCGGAGCGAGATCTTCCTCACCGTCGAGGCCCCTCCCGGCTCCAACCTGGCGTACACGCGGCTCAAGGCCGAGGAGGCCGCGCGGATGGCGCGGGCGCACCCCGAGGTGGCCTACACCTACACCACGATCGGGGTGCCGCTCCCGCTCAAGACCCCGAGCGTGGACCAGGCGCTGGTGTACGTGCGGCTGGTGCCGAAGCGGGACCGGCAGCTCAGCCAGGACGCGTTCGGGCGGCGGCTGCGGCAGGAGGTGGCACGGATCGCCGGCGCCCAGGTGTCGGTATACACCAGCGGCTTCGGCGGTGCGCTCAAGTCCATCCAGATCCAGATCAAGGGGCCGGACGCCGCGGTGCTGGCCCAGCTCGCCGAGCAGGCGGTGCGCGAGGCGCGCCAAGTCCCGGGCGCCGTGGACATCGGGCTCTCCACCCGGGGCCAGAAACCCGAGCTCGAGGTGGAACTCCACCGCGGCCTCGCCGGGGCGCTCGGCGTCACGGTGGGCGAGGTGGCCCAGTCGCTCCGCCCCGCGTTCGCGGGCATTGATGCAGGCGACTGGATCGATCCGTCAGGCGAGACCCGCGACGTGACCGTCCGCTTCGCCCCGGAGGCCCGGGAGCGCCTCGCCGACCTGGAGCGGCTCCCGCTGGTGGTGCCGGCCCCGGACGGCCGCCTCGCCACGCTGCCGCTGGGCCAGATCGCCACGATCCGGCCGGGCCTGGGGCCGGCCCAGATCGACCACCTGAACCGGACCCGCGTCGTGACCCTGGAGGCCAACGTGGCGGGTCGCTCGTTCAACGAGGTCAACGTCGCCCTGAACGAACGGATCCGCCGGCTTCCGCTGCCGCCCGGTTACGAGATCACCCAGGGCGGCGAGGGACGCGATCAGCAGGAAGTCTTCACCCGGATCTTCACCGCGCTGGGCATCGCCGTGCTGCTCATGTACCTGATTCTGGCGGTGCAGTTCGGATCGTTCCTCACCCCGCTGGCGATCCTGGTCGCCCTCCCCCTGTCCTTGATCGGGGTGGTGCTGGCGCTCCTGGTCACCGGCGACACGCTCAACATCATGAGCCTGATCGGGGTCATCCTCCTGGCGGGGATCGTGGCGAAGAACTCCATCCTGCTCATCGACTTCGCCGAGTGGGCCATCGCAAAGGGCATGGACCGGCGCCAGGCGCTGATCCAAGCCGGCGCGATCCGACTCCGCCCCATCATCATGACCACCGTGGCGCTCATCGCCGGCATGATCCCGGTGGCCCTGGGACTCGGCGAGGGCGCCGACTTCCGGGCCCCGCTGGGCCGGGCGGTGATCGGAGGCACGATCACCTCGACGCTCCTCACGCTGCTCGTGATCCCCACCGTCTACGAGATCATGGACGACGTCCGCCAGGCGGCGATCCGTCTCCTGGGCCGGCTCTTTCGTACCGACCTGGGCCGGATCGCGCAGGAGACTGGAGAACACCAGGCCGGCCCCTGACGAGCGTGCCGGTGCCTGCCCGCCTGAAGCGAAGGACCTGCGCACGGCGGGCGCGCGTGCTATCGTACGGCGCAGGGAGATCCTGGCGGGCGGGGGGCAGCGCCGGCTCGGACCCGCTCGCCGCTCCTCCCCACGGTCCGCCGTTGGACCGCGGACTCCCTAGACATCCGGTCGGCCCGGCCCGGTACACCAGCCGGCGGCGGACTACCCGGGCCGGACCAGGGCACCGTCGTCCACAACGCCTTACCCGTCACCGCCACCGACGAGGAGACCCAGCATGCCTACCTCAACCGCCTCGGCCACCTGGGAAGGCGGCCTCAAGACCGGCAAGGGCTCGTTCCAGGGCGATTCCGGCGCCATCAAGGGGACCTACAGCTTCCCCACCCGCTTCGAAGGCGCCAAGGGAACCAACCCCGAGGAACTCATCGCCGCCGCGCATGCCTCGTGTCTCAGCATGGCCCTCGCGGCCGGGCTCGAGCAGGCGGGCACACCCGCCCGGAGCATCACCACGACGGCCGCCTGCACCCTGGAATTCGTGGGCGGCGCCCCGCGCCTCAGAACGATGAAGCTGGTGGTGCGGGGACGGGTCCCTGGCATTGACCAGGCCGCGTTCGCGAAGGCCGCGGAGGAGGCCAAGAACGGCTGCCCCGTCTCGAACGCGCTCAAGGGCAATGTGGCCTTCGAGCTCGACGCGCTGCTGCTCGAGTGAGCGCCGCGGGCGAAGCCGGCCCCGGTCCGGAAACGGCTCCCGCGCCCCCGCCACTCGGAACCCGTCGCGGACCTGGAACGCCCCTTGCCTCCCCGGGTGTGACTGAACGCCGCGCACCACCTCCTGACGGGCCCGGTCGCGGTTCGCGTGACCGGGCTATTTTTCTGGCGTAAGGTGCGGGAACTCCGCGGGTTGGCGCGTCGTTCGGGGTACGACTCGAAACCGGGCGGCGATGTCCAGGAATCCGACGGAGCGATCCAAGGCTCGAGTGGGGTTGTTCGCGGTACAGGCGCTCACGCTGTTGCTCACGGCGGCGAGTCTGTTGGGTGCACACTACAGGACACGGAACCTCGCGGCCGCGCCAGGCGGACCGCGCGAGAGCCCGGGAAGCCTTCTCGCCGGGCACGGAACCCGGGCGGCGCGCGGCTGGTCGCCGGCGGTCTCGTTCCGCCTGGTGGATCCGCGCGCCTGGGGTCGGATGGCCGCGCTCGATTCCGCCGAGCTCTTGACTGTCCTCAAACTCAACCGGGTGGACCTCCGGCACGCCCGGCGCACCGCGCTGGTGGTGCCGGACTCGATCGCCGACGAGCTCGCCTACGCGCCCTTCCCGGCCTCGGTACCCGAGCTTGCCCCGGTACCCAAGTTCCTCGCGGTCTCGCGGCGGGTGCAGGCTCTGGCCGCTTACGAACACGGGCGCCTGGTGCGTTGGGCTCCGGTGAGCACCGGCCGGGCGGAGACTCCCACGGACCCCGGTCTCTTCTTCACCAACTGGAAGTCCCGGCGCACGATCAGCACCGAGAATCCGTCGTGGATTCTGGACTGGTACGTGAACATCATCGCGCTGAAGGGCGTGGCCTTCCACGAATACGAGCTTCCGGGCCGCCCCGCGAGCCACGGCTGCATCCGGCTGCTGGAGGCCGATGCGCGCTGGCTCTATGCCTGGGCCGACCAGTGGGTGCCGGGCCGCGGCTCGGAGATCAAGCGCTGGGGGACGCCGGTCTTCGTCTTCGGCGAGTTCGACTACGCGCACCGGGCGCCCTGGCTCGATCTCCCGACCGATCCCGCGGCCGGCCGCGTGCCCGCAGTCGAGCTGGAGCAGGCGCTGGCACCGTATCTTGCGACGCTGTACGAGCGGAGCCGCCCGCCTGTCGAGCAGTGGCTCGCGCAATCGGGTGCCGCACCCTCCGGTTCCTAGGCCGCGCGCCGTCCGTTCGACGATGAACTTGCCCGCGCCCGGCGGCAATGCCCGCTGACACAGCGCGGGCAGCGGGTACCGAAGCGGAGTTCCCGGACGAGACAGCGACGTTCCTTGGGTGGCCGCCCGCGACGCGCCGGTGGGGCCCGGAGCGCGTGTTGGTGTAGCGCCGCGCCGGGGCCCCCGGGGCCGGCGGCGCCTGCGACGCCGGTCACCCGACGTCTGCGGCCAGTGCTCGGGTGAGGATGGCTCGCCGGAGCGCGCAGAAGTTGCTCCGTGTCGCTGCCGGAGCCCCGCGCCACCGGCCCGGGGCTTGCCGAGACAGCCAGGACCAGCCGGTGCCAGTGCGGACCGGGAACCTCCGGAGAAGCGGAGCGCCCCCGCTCGGGCCCGACCCAGAGTCGGAAACGAACTAGCCCCACCCCCGCCGGTGGCCCCCGGCGGCTGTTGGGGCCGGGCCCGCCGGCTCAGCGCAGCGCCGGCGTGAAGTGCCGCGCCACCGACCGTTCGGGCGCTCCGGATGCGCGGACCGCCTCCACCCACCAGCGGTAGCGCGTACCGGGGGCGAGGCCGGCGCTGGGCGGCACGACGAGCACGGTCTCCGCCAGGGTCGCCGACACCACCACGTCACCGGTGGAGGCGGCGATGTACACCCGGTATGTCTGCACGTCAGGCACTCCGGTCCAGACCAGCCGGAGCGGCACGGCGACGACCGCATCCTCCGCAGGGCTTCTCGGGGCCAGACCGGCCCCGGCCCCCCCGCCGGCGCCGTCGTCCTGGCGCGCCAGCGCCCGCCAGAGCAGGAACGGCCCCACGAAGAGCAGGAGCCCTGCTGCGGCGAGCCACCAGCGCGCGGTCCGGGCCGGTGCGGCCATCGCGCCCGATGCCCGGCTCACCGTGCGGAGCACCTCGAACTCCTCCCGGCACCAGGGACAGGCCATCACATGGTCGAGACAGGCGAGGCGGTCCGCCTCGTCCCCGCGGCGCTCCACCAGATCCTCGATCGCGTCCGGCGCCGGGCACGCGGTGCGCTCGGACGCCTGGTCCGCCCGCACCGCGAGCAGGCGGTCGTAACTCCTCCGCAGCCGATCCTCGTTCACGGCACGGCCTCCGGTCCGATGCCCCGCGCGGTGAGCTGCCGGCGCAGGTCTTCCAGGCCCCGATAGAGCAGGTTCCGGGTCTTGGCCTCCGACCAGCCTAACAGATCTGCGATCTCCTCGCGCCCGTAGCCGGCGAGATACATCCGGACCACCGACCGGCGCGACGCCACCACCCGTTCCAGCGCGTCGCCCACCTGCCGCTCCAGCTCCGACGCCTCCAGTCCCGCATCCGCCGGAGGCGACTCGCCCAGCACCGCCTCGCCGCTCGGGCGCGAGAGCCGCGCCGGAGTCTCCCGGCGAGCCCGGCGCCGCCGCAAGAGGTCCAGCGCCGCCGAGAGCGCCGTGCGATGCACGTACGAGGCCGGCACCGCCCGGATCTTCTCGCCGCTTCCCAGCGCCCGCCACAACCGGACCCGGACTTCCTGGAGCAGATCTTCCACGTCACTCCCGCGAAGCCCGTGCTGCTGGCCGATCCGCCGCACCCGCTCGCCGAGCCGGG
>DATLYZ010000089.1:0-14493 GCA_035574255.1 Gemmatimonadales bacterium
CCCCCGCCGTGTCCACGCGCACCAGCGCCGTCCCGGACCGCCCGCTTGAGGAGTGAAGCGCGGTGACCGTGTAGCTCCCCGCCGTCGGGCCCGCCGTGAGCAGGCCGGCCGCGGTGATCGGGCCGGCGGTCGAGCTCCAGGTCACCGGCAGCCCGACACTGTCCCCGTCGGTCATCCGGCCATAGGCCTCGAAGGTGAGCGTGTCACCGGCGAGGAGCGTCGCGGCCGCCGGCACCACGACAACCTGGGCCAGGCCCGGCGGGGGAAGCCCCGCCGTGGACTCGGGAGCGCTGCAGCCCGCCAGGAGTATCGCCAGGCCAGCGAACATCGAACCCTCGGCAAGCAGGCCCCGCGCGAGCCGGGCGGCCAGACGCCCGGGACGGCGGGCACCCGTCATCGTCCAGATCGAATGGCGCATGCCCCAACCTGCTCCCGACACGTGGCCGGGGCTGTGTCGCGGGCTACACCGATTCTGACGCTGTCTAATTTCTGCGCGGCCCGGTGGGCGAGGGGGGCACGCCGTCTGGAACGAGCCGGCGATGCCCCTCGGGCGGCGTCAGGGAGACCCCTGGCTCTCCTCGCCGGCCAGGTGCCGGGCCAGCCCGACGATTTCCGGGTCGTGCATCAGCGCCCAGGCGCCTTCCTCCATCACCCCGAGTCGGGCGCCGACGGCGCCGCGACCGAGTGCGCTGGCCACCCAGCCCACCACGGCGGAATCGGTCCCGGGTGGGAGCTGGCCGGCCAGTCCCGCCCGCTCCAGGACCGCGCGAGCCTGGGCCGGATCCACCTGGAACTCCTGGGTGATCCCCGTGAGGGTGTCGCCGGCGGCCAGCACCCAGTCCAGCATCGCGAGGTTGAGGCTGTCCCATCGGGGACCCGCGGCGAGAGCCACCCGCGCGAGCATTTGTGGGGTGGTGTCGGCGGGCAGCGGGAGGTCGGGGACGATCCCCCCGTCGTGCGGCGCGGCTGGATCGATCCGGCTGGTGTCGGCAAGCGCCCCCCGGTCAATCCGGCGTCCGTTGGGCGTGTACCAGCGCGCGGTGGTGAGCTTCAGGGCCCACCCCTCCGGCAGGTTCACCAAGTGCTGGACCGACCCCTTGCCGAACGACTGGCGTCCGGCCACCGTCGCGCGGCCTGCGTCCTGGAGCGCGCCGGCCAGCACCTCGGCGGCCGAGGCCGATTGCTCGTTGAGGAGCAGCGTGAGGGGCAGGGTGGGGTAGCGGGGACGGGTGTCGGCGCGGGGCCGCTCGGTCGCGGTTCCGGGGCGCCCCCGCACCTCGACCAGTTCGGTGCCGCGCGGCACGAAGAGTTGCGCCACCCGGAGCGCTTCCGTGAGGAGCCCGCCGGGGTTGTCGCGCAGGTCGAGGATCACCGCGCGGGCCCGGCCCTCCACCATCCAGTCGAGCGCCTCGGCCACCTCCCGGGTCGCTTCGGGGCCGAACTGGGCCAGCCGGATGACGCCGATCCCGTTGGGCAGGAGCGCTCCGGCGGGCACCGAGGGAATCTGCACCGGAGCCCGGATCAACACCGCCTGGACCGGCTCTCCCGCCAGTCCGCGCCGGAGGCCGAGCCCCACCGGTGTCCCCACCGGCCCGCGAATGAGGGCCACGATGCTGTCGGTGGCCAGCCCGGCCACCGGCCGGCCGTCCACCGCCACGATCCGGTCGAAAGGCCGCAGGCCGGCGCGTGCGGCGGGGCTCCCCGGTTGCACGCTCACGATGAACGTCGTGTCCCGCCGGAGACCCAGCCGCGCTCCGATACCGCCGAACGCGGCACCGCTCTGCACCTCGAACTCCCGGCGGGCCTCGGGCGACAGGAGCACGGTATGGCGGTCGTGGAGTGAGGCGAGCAGCAACTCGGCCGAGGTGAACCGGGCGAGACTCTCCGGCGGGATCGGCGTCACGTAGCGCGCCGCCACGGTGTCGCGGAGCGCGCGCAGAACCTCCGGGGGGACGCCGGGTGAGGGGGCCTGAGCGCCGCCCGCGCCGGGCAGGAGGAGGGCGAGGACCGGCAGAACGAGGCCGAGGAAAGCTCCGGATCGGCGGGATCGAACGCCCGAGGTGCGACACGAGGTCGGGATCATGTGTCCAAGATACCGGGTTTCCCCCGGAACGGTCCCGCGGCGGCCCGCAGGGGCCAGTGCCGGTCCGGCCGGTGCCGGCGCGGCCGGGTCGTGGCGGGAGTGGCGAGCGCGTAGCCTGGTCCCGCCACGCGGCCCGGTGCCGGGCGACTTCGAGCGAAGAGGAGGACCTGTTCTCGGTGGGGGCAGACCACTTCCTAGTTCAGCAAGTGATGGAGACGGCCTGGCGGGGCGCGCTCGCGCCGCTCGGCGCGGAGCGAGGCAGCCGGGCCCGCGCTCACCCCGAGCCCGCGCAGGCCGTCGGCCTCGTCGAGCGCGCGCCGGACACGGCTTCCTGGCAGCTTGGGGTGAAGGGGTTCATCGCCGTCTGGCTGGCACTCGAGGTCGCAGGGAACTGGCTCACCTGGTCCGGGGACCGTCCCGGGGAGCTCCGCGATGGTTCCTCGAACGGAACCCGGCGGCTGCCGGCGAGGCGGGTCGGCGCCTCGGGCCGACGGATCTGGAGGGGCGGTCGGTGCTCAGGGCGGGAGTTGGTCGCACGCGGCCGCAAAAAAAAAGGCGGCCTCACTCGCAGCGAATCCGCGGTGAGGCATCCACTGACGGCGAACGCGCCCGGCCCGATTCGAACGGGCGACCTTTTGCTCCGGAGGCAAACGCTCTATCCAGCTGAGCTACGGGCGCTGGAAGCAATCAAAACTGACGGAGTGCTGCCCGTTACGCAACCGCTGCTGCCCGGCCCGGGCTCCACACCAGTCGGCCATCGATGCCCGGTGGCACCGGTTCCCCGAGCCATTCCAGCATCGCCGGAAAGAGATCCACCGTGCGGATCGGACCCGTGAGGCCCGGTGCGCTCGACCAGACCGGCACCTGCATGTGCAGCCGGATCAGGCTTCCATGCCCCGACCGGTGCTCCGGGATTTCGAACCGCTTCCGGAAGTCCCAGCCCTCCCGGCCGATCACTACCAGGTCGCCGGTCCGGGGTGACCGGAACTGATCCAGAAGCTGGACACACGCGTCGGGGAACGCCGCGTCCCAGGTGTACTCCAGCCACTCCTCGTCCGTCAGCACCCGCTCGCCGCCTACCTCCAGCGGGTCGCCGGTGAGAGGCCGGTAGCGGATCAGGCCGTCCAGGCGCTCCACCATCGCCTCGCCCGGCCGGTCCGTTCCGCCTGCCACCCGTACCGCGTTCGCCCCCTCCGCCGCGGCGAGCAGGGCCACCGCTGGCTCCGCCAGAAGTCGTTCGATCACGTCGCCACGGGTGCCGAACGCCTCCGGTGCCCGGAGTCGGGCCAGCGGCCACCGCTCCCGCCGGCGCATCCCGGGCCGGGCATAGACCATCGCCGAGCCGTTGCCGGCCACCATGACCGCAGCCCGGGGCGAGCGCGCCCAGAGGACCGGGTGCGCCAGGGTGGGGATCCCCTGGGCACGGAACCAGTCTGCCAGGTCGAGATGCCTGCGCACCACCGAGGCGCCGTGGTCGCTCACCAGGAGCATCAACGTGTGGCGCAGCTCGCCCCGAGCCGCCAGCCGCTCCCGGAGCCGTCCCACCGTGCGGTCCACCAGGCGAAGGGCGCGGAGCACCTTGGGGCCTTCCGGGGTGCTCTGATGCGTGTAGCCGTCCACCGCGGGGAACTGGGCGAAGATGAACCGCCAGGGCCGCTCGGCCTCCCGCAGCAGGTGGCGACTCACGGCGTCGTCCGAGGGCTGGTGCCACTCGGCGTAATGCGCGAGCGCCCCCCAGACCTTGCGTTCCATCCGGCTCGGGTCGCGCTCCGAGGTGAGACCCCGCGCGACCGGAGTGAAGATCCCGACGCTTTGCGGAACCAGCTCGAAGAGGGTGGCGAGGTCGCCGGCGAGGTCCCGGTCCAGGAGCGGTGCCTGATACCCGCAGTAGCTCCGCACCGCGTGCCGTTCCCGCCACCAGCGCCCGCCGTAGGCTGTGCGATCGAGCCAGCGAATCGAGGGCACGTTGCAGCGTCCCGGAAGACAGCCGGTGAGGAACGGGAGATAGGCAACGCTGGTGGTGGACGGGAAGGCAGTGACCCCGCGGGTCCGGCTCCCGGACCGGAGCATCGCTCCCAGGGCAGGAAGGTGGCCTCGCGCCAGCTCGGCCTCGGCGATGTCGGGACGGAGGCCGTCCACCAGGACGAGAATCACGCGTCGCATGGCTGCCCGGGGCATCGAGGTGCGGGAATTTCGCCGCTCCCCGGCGCCAGGGCAACGTCTCGCGCCGGCTGCGCGGGGCCGGCCACCCGGGCCGGGCTGCCTCTCAACCTTCGCCGCCCGCCGCGCGCCGGGGCGACAGGGTGCCTCCAGGTGTGGCCATCGGCGTGCACTCCGCGCGCCGGTGAACGTGACCTATACCGCCGGGATTCACGGGGCCTTCACACGACTGGAGTATCCTGGTAGGACGGGGAGCCGGACAGGAACCGTCCCGGATTGCGTCGGAGCCGCCTCCCGCCGCACCGGCAAGCATGTGGACCGGAGGAACAGGCACCGATGCCGTACTTGTTCCGCGCCATCGCGGCCGATTACGACGAAACCTTGACCCACAGCAATCGCCCGGAGATCGCCCGGCTCCAGTCCGAGGAGTGCCTGGTGTACAAGGGGGATGCCGCGAGGGTGCTGCCATCCGGCGTGTCCAAGGGGGGGCCTGTGGCTCGCCGCCGCTGCGCCGGCATGAGATGAGCGGCCGTTTACGCTGGGAGCCGCTGTGATCCGGAATGCCCCCCCGGTGACCGCCGAGGGCGTAGCGGATTTCGCCGCGCCGCGCCCCTGGCATTGCCGCACCGTCGAGGAGGTCGTCCGCGATCTCGCGACCCGACTGCCGGGAGGGCTGGGCCGCGCGGAAGCCGCGAGCCGGCTCGCCCGCCTCGGGCCGAATGTGCTCACCGAAGCCCGCCGCCGAGGCCCGGGGCGCATCCTGTTCGAGCAATTCACGGACCTGATGGTCCTGGTGCTGCTCGGCGCCGCCGTCGTGGCCGGGCTGATCGGCGAGCCACAAGATACGGTCGCGATCATCGTGATCGTGGTGCTCAACGCCACGCTGGGCTTCGTCCAGGAGTACCGGGCGGAACGAGCGGTCGCCGCGCTCAAAGCGCTTGCGGCTCTGCAGGCTCGGGTGCGGCGGGAGGGGACCGTCACGGCCGTCGCCGCCACGGAGGTGGTCCCCGGCGACCTCGTGCTTCTCGAACCCGGCAATATCGTGCCCGCCGACCTTCGGCTGATCGAGACGGCGGATCTCCGCGTCGAGGAGGCCGCGCTCACCGGCGAATCGCACCCCAGCGAGAAGAGCGCCGGCGCGCTGCCCGACGCCGAGCTCCCGATCGGCGACCGTCGGAACATGGCCTACAAGGGCACCATCGTGACCCACGGCCGGGCCGTGGGTGTCGTCGTCGCCACGGGGATGCGCACGGAACTCGGGCGGATCGCCGCTCTCCTCCGCGAGGAAGAGGAGCTCAAGACCCCGCTGCAGCGGCGGCTCGCTCGATTCGCCCAGCGGCTCGCGTTCGCGGTGCTGGCGCTGTGCGCGATCATCTTCGGGGTGGGGCTCCTCCGGGGCGAGGAGCCGGTGCTGATGTTTCTCACCGCCCTTGCGCTCGCCGTGGCCGCGATCCCCGAGGCGCTGCCGGCTGTCGTCACGGTCGCCCTCGCGCTCGGCGCCCGGCGCATGGTCGCGCGCCATGCCCTGGTTCGGCGGCTCCCCGCCGTCGAGACGCTGGGCTCGGTCACCTTCATCTGCTCCGACAAGACCGGCACTCTGACGCAGAACCGGATGCAGGCCGGCGCCCTTCGCGCCGCTGACGGGTCAGTCGTGGCGACCACGGCCCCCTCGGATCAGGCTTCCGAACTGCTGCTCCTGGCCCTGGGCCTGAGCCACGACGCGGAACGCGGCGCCGACGGGAAGCTCCAGGGGGACCCCACGGAAACCGCGTTGCTGCAGGTCGCCGAGGCTGCGGGGCTCACCAAGCCCGCCCTCGAAGCGCGGTTCCCGAGGGTGGCGGAGATCCCTTTCTCCTCCGAGCGCGGCCGGATGACCACGGTGCACCGGGATGGCGGCGAGATCCTGGCGTTCACCAAGGGGGCCCCCGAGCACGTCCTGCCACGCTGCACCGGACGCCTGCTCGGAGACCGCGTCGTACCGCCCGACGATGTGGCGGTTGCCCGGGTGGTGGAGGACATGGCAGCGGAGGGGCTCCGCGTGCTGGCCGTGGCGAGCCGGCGGTTTTCCGCGCTGCCAGCGGATCTGACAGCCGAATCGGTCGAGACGGCGCTCGTGCTGGTTGGCCTGGTAGGCCTGCGCGATCCCCCGCGCCCGGAGGCTCGAGCGGCAATCGGCCTCTGCGCTTCGGCCGGGATCACCGTGGTGATGATCACCGGCGACCACCCCGTCACCGCCCGGGCGATCGCGCGGGAGCTGGGCATCCTGACGGACGGCGAGGGCCGGGTGGTGACCGGGCCCGAGCTGGCGCGGCTCTCGACCGAGGAGCTGGCGGCCGTCGTGAAGGACGTCCGGGTGTACGCCCGCACCGCCCCGGAGCAGAAGCTCGGTCTGGTGAAGGCGCTCCAGGCGCGCGGCGAGTTCGTCGCCATGACCGGCGACGGCGTGAACGACGCGCCGGCCCTGCGCCGGGCGGACATCGGCGTGGCGATGGGGCGGACCGGGACGGACGTGGCCCGGGAAGCAGCGCATATGGTGTTGCTGGACGACAATTTTGCCACCATCGTGGCGGCGATACGGGAAGGCCGGCGCATCTACGACAATATCCGCAAGTTCATCCGGTACACCCTGACCAGCAACTCCGGCGAGATCTGGACGCTGTTCCTGGCGCCGTTGCTCGGCCTGCCTATCCCGCTGCTGCCGATCCACATCCTGTGGATCAACCTCGTGACCGATGGACTGCCCGGCCTCGCCTTGGCCGTCGAGCCGGAAGAACGAGGTGTGATGCGGCGGCCGCCGCGGCCCCCCAACGAGAGCATCTTCGCGCACGGACTGTGGCAACATGCAGTCTGGGTGGGCCTCCTCATGGGCGGCGTGAGCCTGGTGACCCAGGCTTGGGCCTACCACACCGGCTCGGCACACTGGCAGAGCATGACCTTCACCGTGCTGACGCTGTCCCAACTGGGGCATTGCCTCGCGATCCGCTCGGAACGGGACTCCATCTTTCGGGTCGGGTTCCTGTCGAACCTCCCGTTGTTGGGCGCCGTCTTGTCCACCCTGGGGCTGCAGCTCGCAACCCTGTATGTTCCGGCCTTCAACCCGATCTTCAAGACCGCGCCCCTGACTGGCGCCGAACTCGGACTGTGCCTCGGCCTCTCGACGGTGGTGTTCTTCGCGGTCGAGGGCGAGAAGTGGATGACGCGGCGGAAGCGGATCGTCCGGGAAGGCGCCGTGACGTGACCTCCACCCTGCGCGGCCTCCGATGGAAGCGCCAGCGAACCAGCAGGGCCGGGCCGCCGAGATCTCCTCGACGCTTGGCTCCGCCGTGGCGGAAATCCACGAGCCGGCGGGTGGGCTGTGGCATCTCTGGCGGCGGAAGTGGGTGACCGAACGGAAGGGGTATCGGTGAAGGAAGTGGCGGTCACGAAAAAGCCCCACAACGGAGGTCATTGCGGGGCTTCTTCTGGCGATATCGGGGCGCCCGGATTTGAACCGGGGACCTCCTGCTCCCGAAGCAGGCGCGCTAACCGGGCTGCGCTACGCCCCGCCGAACGCGCCCCGAGGGACTCGAACCCCCAACCTTCTGATCCGTAGTCAGATGCTCTATCCAGTTGAGCTAGGGGCGCAGTGGGCGGTACAAGACTCGAACTTGTGACCTCCACGATGTCAACGTGGCGCTCTAACCAACTGAGCTAACCGCCCTTCAGGCGGACAGGCGGACCGTCGGAGGCCGGTCAGCGATGGAGGGGAAACTCGCTGGGAGGCCTGTCCGCCTGTCCGCCTGTCCGTCGAATAGCGGGGGTGGGATTTGAACCCACGACCTCCGGGTTATGAGCCCGGCGAGCTACCAGACTGCTCCACCCCGCGATGGTTGTTTCAGCGTCGGCACCGCCGCCGAGAGCGGGAAACGGGACTCGAACCCGCGACCCCAACCTTGGCAAGGTTGTGCTCTACCAACTGAGCTATTCCCGCGAGTGCGACCAATCTAACGCGTCACGGCGACTCTGCACCACCCCAGCGCCCGCCGGCCGGCGGCTCGGCTGCCTCGCCCGCCGGACCGTCCGAGTGGAGGCGAGGGGGATCGAACCCCTGACCTCGTGAATGCCATTCACGCGCTCTCCCAACTGAGCTACGCCCCCATTATATTCGCGCGGCTCTGGGTATGGCGAGCACGAGAAGCTAGCGGCGGCGCCCGTTCAGTGTCAAGCGACGCGGCCCAACTCGCCGTGGGGCGGGAGGATAGAAACACGGGATGACGAAGCGATCCGGCTCCGGGCGCCGCCCGGGGGCGAAGAAGTCCGCTGCGGAGGGCCGGGCCCCGGCGGCGAAGAGCCAGAAACCCGGCCGGCCCGCCAGGGCCCGGTCGGGGGAGGGGCCCGCGAAGCCGGGGCCCGAGCCCCAGCTCTCCGAGGTGCAGAAGATCCTGCTCGCCACCCAGCCGGCCAAGAAGTCGCGGCGCGGCAAGCGGGAGACCGCCAAGACCCTCGGCGTCTACGATGCGGATCGCGACATCCTCGATCAGTACCTTTACGAGGTGAGCCAGACTCCCCTGCTCACCCCCCAGCAGGAGATCGCCATTGCCCGGCTGGTGCGCGCGGGCGACCCCGAGGCGATGCAGGAGCTGGTCAAACGCAACCTCCGGTTCGTCATCTCGGTCGCCAAGAAGTATCAGAATCGCGGCCTCCCGCTCACGGATCTGATCGGGGAAGGCAACGTGGGGTTGCTCACCGCAGCCCGGAAGTTCGATCCGGACCAGGGGGTCAAGTTCATCTCCTACGCTGTCTGGTGGATTCGCCAGGCGATCCTGGCCGCGCTGGCGCGGCACGGGCGGACCGTGCGGGTTCCGCTCAACCGGACCGCGGATCTTTCCCGGATCGTGCGCACCGCCGAGGCGCTCCGCCAGGAGCTGCGCCGCGAGCCCACCCCGGAGGAGATCAGCCACGCCACCGGGCTCTCCCTCGAGGTGGTGCAGTCGCTGGCGGCCCTCAACACCAGTGACGTGCGGCTCGACGCGCCGCTCGACCCCGAAGGCGACCGCTCGCTGATCGAGCGGTTCGTGGCCGAGGATCAGGCCGACGCCGAGGAGGAGGCGATGGACCGCTTCCTCAGCGACGAGATCGAGAGCGCGCTCGCGACCCTGCCGGCCCGCGACGCCAAGGTGCTGCGGCTCTACTTCGGGCTGGATGGCGGCCGCGAGCACACCCTGGAGGAGATCGGGGGGATGCTGGGGGTCACCCGGGAGCGCGTCCGGCAGCTTCGCGACCGCGCCCTGAAGCGGCTGCGCGAGGGGGACGTGGGCCGGGCGCTCGCGAGCTTCGCCGCCTGAGGCGCTCGGCGCTCCCCGCCTGAGCCCCGCTTGCCGGCACCCGCCGGCGGGGCTTCCGGGCTCCGGCACCCATTTACACCCCTCCCTCCGGTCCGTACCTTGTGGACGTGCCTCACACCTTGGCCGCCCGCGGCGGCCCGCTCCCCCGCCTGATCGCCCAGGTGGGACGTGGCGCCGTCGAGACAGGGCGCGCGGTGGCCGACGTCCGCACCTGGCTCCCCCTCCTGCTGGCTCAGATGCGGCGGCTCGGGGTGGACTCCGTGCCGATCGCCCTCTTCATCGCGGCCTTTACCGGCATCGTGCTGGCGTTGCTCTCGCGCTACATCTTCACGGGTGCGGTGCCGATCTACTTCGTCGGCGCGCTGGTCGGCAAGACCATCATGATGGAGCTCGGCCCGGTGCTCACCGGGCTCGCGCTGGCCGGGCGGGTGGGGGCCAACATCGCCGCCGAGCTGGGCACCATGCGGGTGACCGAGCAGGTGGACGCCCTGGAGACCCTCGCCTACAACCCGAAGAGTTATCTCGTGGTGCCCCGGGTGCTGGCCGGCGCGATCATGTTTCCCTTCGTGACCGCCCTCGCGGTGCTCATGGGGATCACGGCGGGCTGGCTCACCTCGATCAACCTGCTCGAGCTGTCCACGCTCGAGTTCGTCAAGGGCCTCCGGCTCTTCTACCGGTTCAAGGACATCTGGTTCGGGCTCGTCAAGGCCGCGAGCTTCGGGGCCGCGGTTACCCTGGCGGGTGCGATGATGGGGCTCGCGACCCAGGGGGGGGCCGAGGGCGTCGGCCGCAACACGACCCGCGCGGTGGTGCTGGGGTGCGAGGCCATCCTGGTGCTGGACGCCTTCTGGGCACTGGTGCTGTTGTGAGGCGGCCCGCGCGGTCTTTGGCCCAGGGGAGCCCGGCGTGCGGCGGGCGCCGTCGGGGTCGCCCCGCGCTCTGCCGCTGGTCGCTGGAGCCATGATCCGGTTCCGGGACGTGTCCAAGGCGTTCGGCCCCAAGCGGGTGCTGGAGGGGTTCACGCTCGACATCCCGGAAGGCGAGACGACCGTCATCATCGGGTTCTCGGGCTCCGGGAAGAGCGTGGCGCTCAAGCACATCGTGGGCCTGCTCGTGCCGGACGCGGGATCCGTGGAAGTAGATGGCGCGATCGTGCACGAGCTCGACCACGCGGCGCTCGATCGGCTCCGGGCGGGGATCGGGTATGTCTTCCAGTTCGCCGCGCTGTTCGACTCCCTGTCGGTGGCGGACAACATCCGCCTGGGGCTCCGTCGGCGCGGGCTCGACGACGCCACCATCCGGAGCCGAATCCGTGACAGCCTGGCCCTGGTGGATCTGGCCGGGATCGAGGACCGATTCCCCGCCGAACTCTCCGGGGGCATGCGCAAACGGGTGGGGATCGCCCGCGCGATCGCCCTCCACCCGCGCTACATTCTCTACGACGAACCCACGACCGGGCTCGATCCGGTCACCTCCGCGGTCATTGATGAACTCATGGTGCGGACCCGCCGGGAACTCGGGGTCACGGGCGTCGTGGTGACGCACGACATGCGGAGCGCCTACACCGTGGGCGACCGCATCGCCATGCTCTATCAGGGCCGGGTCCGGCAGGTCGGCACCATCGAGGAGATCCGCCACACCGACGACCCCGTGGTCCGGCATTTCATCGAGGGGCGGCCGATGGACCTCGAGCGGCTCGCCGCGCTGGCGGAGGAGCGATGAAGGGGCGGAACGAGTTCCTGGTCGGCCTGGTGCTCCTGCTCGGCCTGGCGGCGATCCTGGGCGGCGCCCTCTGGCTGGGCGAAAGCGATTGGGGGAAGCGGCAGGAAGTGCGCACCGCCCGCTTCCGAACCGTGGGCGGGCTCACCCCCGGGGCCCCGGTTACCCTCCGGGGGGTCAGGGTCGGTCGGGTGGAGGCGGTCCGCCTGGCGGGGGAGTGGGTCGAGGCCGATCTCAAGCTGGTGCAAGGGGTGGACCTCCCGGCCGATCCGGCGGTGATCGCGGCCTCCCAGAGCCTGTTCGGCGAATGGACCGCCACGATCGTGTCGCGGCAGATGCCCTCCGACGATCCCAATGTCCGCCGGATGCTCGAGGAGGCCGCGGCTCCGGGCGGCTCCCCGTGGCCAGGAGCCACCCTGCCGGACGTCGGCCAGCTGACGGCGCAGGCCGGCCGGATCGCGAACGATATCGCGGCGGTGGCCCAGCGGATCCAGACCACCTTCGACTCCTCGGCCGTCCAGGAACTCCGCGGCAGCATTCGGGACTTCGGGCGGATCGTCAACCGGCTGCTCCGCTTCACCGAGGACCAGACCAGCCGGCTCGACGTGGTCACCGGCAACATGGACAGCGCGAGCGGGGCCGTGCTCGCCGCCTCCCACGATCTCCAGGCGCTGCTCGGCCGCGCCGACTCCGCGACGAGCGGCGGCCAGCTCCAGACCGTCATGGACAACGCCGCAGCGGCCTCGGGGGACGTCCGCCAGGCCGCCGGCGACCTCCGGGGGCTGCTCGCCGCGGCCCGGGCTCACGAGGCCAACCTGGTCCAGACGCTGGTGGCCGTGGACTCGATCATGACCCGGATCCAGGCCGGCCAGGGCACGCTCGGGATGCTCTCCCGCGACAGCGCGCTCTATAATGAAACCACCGAGGCGATGCGGGATCTGCGGCAGCTCATCCGGGATATCCAGGCCAATCCCCGGAAGTACTTCAAGTTCTCGGTTTTCTGATGCCGGGCGGGGTCGGAGGCGTCCGTGGGCAAGGGTAGGAAGCGGAAACCCGACCGCGAGGTCTCCGCCGGGGGGATTGTGTTCCGGCGCCAGGCCGATCGCACCCCACGGTTCCTGCTGATCCGCGACCCGTACGGACACTGGGGGTTTCCCAAGGGCCACCTCGAGGGCGAGGAAACGCCCGCCGAAGCGGCGCTCCGGGAAACGGCGGAGGAAACCGGCCTCGACGATCTGGTGCTCCACGGCCCCATCCGCATCATTGACTGGCACTTCCGGTTCCGGGGCCGCGCCATTCACAAGTTCTGCCACTTCTTCCTGTTCGAGAGCCGGAGCGGAACGGTGACCCCCCAGGCGGACGAGGGGATCACCGACCATCGCTGGCTCCCGCTGGACGAGGCGCTGGAAACGCTGAGCTACGACAACGCGCGCGGGGTGCTCAAGCGCGCGGGTGAGATGGCCCGAACCCTGATCGCTGTGGGAGCGGGCCGGGCCTCGCGACCGGAGCCCGCCCCACCGGGGACCTGACGTGCCGGTTCTGGTGCTGTATCGGACCGGGGCCGAGGCGACGCAGGCCCTCCGGCGAAGTCTGCCCCACGGCCATCCGTGGCGCGTGCTGCGGTGCCGGACCCATGCGCAGCTGGAGCGGGTGCTGGGGCAGCACCTGGTGGACGGGATCGTGTTCGCCGCGCCCGATCCGGCGCTCGACGAACTCCTGGTCTGCCGCTCCCGTTACCCGAGAGTCCCGCTGATGGCCTTCGCCCCGTTCCGCCCCGACGACGGAGAGTTGCTGCTCGCCTGCGCGGAGGCGCAGGTCTCCGGCATCCTCGTCGAGGGGGTGGACAACGCCGTGGCGGGCGACCTCGTGGCGCGCTGGGCCGGAACGGCGGAACGGCGCCGGGCGCTGGGCGACGCCTGCCGGATGCTCAGGCTCAGCGACCCGCTCCAGCGCGAGATCTGGTTTTTTCTCCTGGACCGGCCCGATCAGCCGGTTCGCACCGCGGCGCTCGCCGCGCGCCTGGGCCTGAGCCGGGAGCACCTCTCGCGACAATTCGGCGCCGGGGGCGCGCCCAACCTCAAGCGGGTCATTGACCTCACCCGGGTCGTGACGGCCTCGTGGCTGCTCGGCAACCCGGGCTACGACGCCGCCGGGACGGCGCGCATCCTGCGCTTTGCCACGGCCAGCCACCTGAGCGCCACCGCGCGCCGGATCGCCGGGGTGCCAGCCGGCCAGCTTGGCGCGCTGGGACCCCGGGGAGTGCTCACCGCCTTTGCCCGCGGCAAGACCCGGAGCCGGCTCTAGCGTCGCGGCCCGCCCGTCAGGCGGTTTCCCGGTCGTACACGGCGAAGATCTCCTGCCGGCCGATCACACCGACCAGGCGGTTGCCCTGCGCCGGATCCACCACCGGCAAGAGGTAGGCGTCCCGCGCGCCGAGCAGCCGGAGCGCCCGGAGCAGGGTGTCGTTGGGCGCCACCGTTTCGGTACAGGGGCGAGCCACCGCGCGCATCGTGATCGCCTCGTCGCGTTCCCGGTTCGACAGGACCTGCTTGATGTCCGCCCAGGTGAGCAGCCCGACGACGTGCTCGCTGGCGTCCACCACGGGAAACTCCGGCTGGTCGCTCGCCAGCAAGCGGGGGAGCGCCTCGCCGAGCCGATCGTCGGCGCGGGCGACGATCGGACGGCGCCGACAGACCTCCCGGACCAGATGCATCTCCAGGACCGACTGATCGGCCCCGTGGCTCAGCCGCTCGCCGCGGCGCACCAGCCACTCGGAATAGATGGACTCGCGGTGCAGCCAGCGGGCCATGGCGTAGCCGAGCGCGGTCGCGAGCATGACCGGGAGGATCAGGCCGTAATCCCCGCTCAGTTCGAGCACAATGAACATGGCCGTAAGGGGTGCGTGGGTCGCGCCGGCCACCGCGGCCCCGATGCCTACCAGGGCGAAGGGCCCGACCGCGACGCCGGCGTCCGGGAATAGATCGCGAACGAGGGCGCCGGCCGCGCCGCCCGCCGAACCGCCGATCAGGATCGCGGGCATGAACACGCCGCCCACCCCGCCGGCGCCCAGCGTGAGCCCCGTCGCCGCGATGCGGGCGAGGGCCAGGGCCGCGAGCAGCGGGGCCGGCGTCTGGGCGATCGCGCCGAGGTCGAGACTGATGTGGCCGTGGCCCCAGAGGCGGGGTGGGAACGCGGCTCCGAACCCCG
>DATLYZ010000090.1:0-4210 GCA_035574255.1 Gemmatimonadales bacterium
GCACGCGGGCGCCGGCGGCGGCGCCGGCGCGGCCCGCCGGGACCCCGGCCCCCCTCGGCACCGCCGGCGGAGGGCTAGGTGCCGAAGTTCTATCTCACCACCGCCATCGACTACTCCAACGGCGACCCGCACGTCGGGCACGCCCTCGAGAAGATCGGGGCGGACTGCATCGCGCGCTATCGCCGCCTGCGCGGCGATCAGGTCCATTTCGTCATGGGCATGGACGAGCACTCCCAGAGCGTGGTCCAGGCGGCCGCCGCCCACGGTATCACGCCGCAGGAATGGGTGGACCGGATGAGCGATCGGTTCGCGGCGTTCTGGCGGCGCCTCCACCTGAGCCACGACGACTGGATCCGGACCACGGAACCCCGCCACGCCCGGGCGGTGCAGGCCCTGATCCGCCGGATTCGCGAACGGCATCCCGACGACCTCTACATCGGCCAGTACGAGGGGCTCTACTGCACCGGGTGCGAGGAGTTCAAACAGGACGCCCAAATCGCCGACGGCCGGTGCATCGAGCACCCCACTCTGGAACTGGTGCCGACCCGGGAGGAAAATCACTTCTTCCGGCTGAGCCGCTACCGCGACCGGGTGTACCGGCTCCTCACGAGCGGCGAGGTCCAGGTGGAGCCGGAGATCCGGCGCAACGAGGTGCTCCGGCTGCTCGAGGCCGGCCTCGAGGACATCTCGATCTCGCGCGCCCGCCACCCCTGGGGCATTCCCTTCCCCGACGCGCCCGGCCACACCGTGTACGTGTGGTTCGATGCCCTGATCAACTACCTCTCCGCCACCGGGTTCCCCGACCCCGGCTACGACCGCCTGTGGCCCGCGGACCTGCACGTGATCGGCAAGGGAATCACCCGCTTTCATTGCGTGGTGTGGCCGGCGATGCTGCTGGCGGCCGACCTGGCGACGCCCCGCATGGTCTGGGCCCACGGATACGTGCAGTGGGAGGGCGCCAAGATGTCCAAGACCGCCGGGACCGCGGTGAACCTGGACAGCGCCATCGCCCGCCACGGCCCGGACGCGCTCCGGTACCATCTGATGCGGGAAGTGGGGTTCGAGGGCGACGGCGACTTCACCTGGGAGCGCTTCGACGCCCGCTACACCAGCGACCTAGCGGACGGGCTGGGCAACCTGGCGTCCCGGTCGCTCGCGATGATCGAACGCTACCGGAACGGGGTGGTGCCGGAGGCACCCCTCACCCGGCTCGACGACCAAGGCCTGGCTGCGGTGGAGGCGTATGCCCGCGCCATGGATCGCTACGATCTGAAAGGCGCGGCGGAACACGCCTGGGACCTGGTGGCGGCGGCCAACCAGTACATCGTGCAGTCCGCGCCCTGGACCCTGGCCCGGGCGGGACAGGACGCCGAGCTCGACGCCATCCTGGCCGCGCTGGCCCGCTGTCTCACCCGCCTCGCGGCTCTCATTTCGCCGTTCATGCCTGCAAAAGCCGAGGAGCTGTGGCAGGATCTGGGACGCGCGGGGGGGGCGGGCTCGGGTCCCTGGGAGGCCGTTCTCTGCCCGGTGGTAGCCGGGCTTCGGGTACGGAAACCGGCGGGGCTCTTTCCCAAGCCACAGCCGTCAAATCCTTGACAGTCAAAGACTTCTACGTGAGCCAAAACACTTGACACTCCCCTGCCCAGGGCACATGTTATCGCGCCCTTAGGTGGCGGCCTCCCCCTGCCGATCTCTTAGGGCATGGAGCTTCCGGGGTCCATGTCCGGATCACCGAACCAGCGAGCGCGGATGTCCGAGCGGAAGTGGACCGTCTTGGTCGTGCCTCCCGGGGTGGGCACCTCGAGAGTGATCGCGGTGTCGCAGCGGCTGCTCAAGGTCGCGACCGGCTTCGCGACCGTGCTGGTGCTGCTCGCCGCGCTGCTGGGCTACGGCACCGTGTCGCGGTCGGTGGACCTCCAGCGCACCGCGGCCCTCGAGCGCGAGAACGAGGCCCTCGCGACCGAGCTGGGCCGGCTCCAGGGCCAGCTCACCTCGCTCTCCGACACCCTGCGCCAGATCGCGGTGCGCGACGCGCGGATCCGGCTCCTGGCCAATCTCGAGCCCAACGATCCCCAGGTGCAGCTCGCGGGCATCGGCGGCCCCGATCACTCCCGGGGGACACCCGGCCTGAGCGATGCCGGACGGCTGGGCCGCAAGGCCCGCGAGATTCGGGTGGACCTGGCGGCGCTCATCCGGCGCGCCAACCTCCTCGCCGCCTCGTTCGACGAGGCCGCCGACAGCCTCGCGGCCCATACCGACCGGCTGGCCGCCATGCCTTCGATCATGCCGACCGCCGGCTGGTTGAGCAGCGCGTTTACCGCGATGCGGGAACACCCGGTCCTCCACGTGACCCGGCCCCACGTCGGCATTGACGTGACGGCGCCGATGGGCGCCAATATCCAGGCGCCTGCCGCGGGGACGGTCGTGTCCGCCGAGTGGGAGACGGGATACGGCAACGTGGTAGAGATCGACCACGGGTACGGGATCCGCACCAAGTTCGCCCACTGCTCCAAGCTCCTGGTCCGGCCGGGCCAGCGCGTGCGGCGCGGCGACGTGATCGCCCAGGTCGGCAACACCGGCCTCGCGACGGGGCCGCACCTGCACTACGAGGTCCACGTGCAGGGCCGGCCGGTGAACCCCCTCCGGTACGTGCTGCCGGAAGTGGTGGTGGACTGAGCCGAACCGGCCGTCGCTGAACGCGGCCCCGCCGGCGATCGCCGGCGGGGCCGCGCTGCGTCGTGCCCCTGGCGCACGACCGGTCGGCCGGTCAACCCGAGCCCCGAACCCGCGACCAGTGATCCGCTCCCGATACCTGCCGCCGAGGCCGGGCGCTAGAAGCTGACCTTCGGCACCTCCTCGGCCCCCGCGCGCGCCTCGAAATAGGGCTTCGGCGTGCTGTACCCGAAGAGCTTGGCCGTGAGATTGGTGGGGAACCGGCGGATGAAGGTGTTGAAGGCGTTCGCCGCGTCGTTGTAGTCCTGGCGGGCCGTGGCGATGCGATTCTCGGTGCCGGTGAGCTCGTCCATGAGCTGCCGGAAGTTGGCGTCCGACTTGAGCTGGGGATAGTTCTCCACCAGCGCCAGGAGGCGCCCCAGGGGCGCCCGGAGCGCCTCGTTGGCCTGAGCCATCTGCTCGGGGTCTCCCGTCTGGATCGCGCCGGCCAGCCTGGCCCGCGCTTCGGCGACCTCGGTGAAAATCGTCTGCTCCTGCTTGGCGTAGCCCTTCACCGTTTCCACGAGATTGGGGATCAGGTCCGCCCGCCGCTGCAACTGGGCCTGGATCTGGCCCCGCGCCTTGTTTACCTGTTCGTCCAGTTCCTGGATCCGGTTGTACCCGCAGCCCGTCGCGAGGAGGGCCAGCGCCACCAGCCCTCCGGTCCGCAGCACCCGAGTCATTCCTGGTCTCCGATCTGGAAGTGATCCACGAAATGGGCCGTCGCCTCGACGGCGCCGAGATAGCCCGCCATCACCTCGTCCGAACAGCGCCAGGAGTCGTCGTCCCGGTGGGTCACGATCGGCTCGAGGGTCCGCGCCTCGAACCCCGCGAGCCGGCCCGCGAGCGCTACCAGCGCGGGGGAGTCCTTGGGGGGCTCCTGGCCGGCGAGCACCGCGAGCCCGCGGAAGAGGAACAGCACCGCCGCGACGCTTCGCCGGACCAGGTGGCTCAGTTCGGCGGGGCGCGCCGCGAACAGCGCGTAACCCTGCCGGAGCCGGAGCAGCTTCCCTCGGAGCTCGCGCTCCAGCGCCGCCCGGAGGTCGGCCCGCCGCACCACGAGCCCCGCCAGGGGGTCGTCCCCCCGGACCACGCGATAGGCGGTCTGCATCTCTGCGATCTCGAGCGGGTAGGCATCGGCCGCGCGCCGCCACTCGGCCTCGGTCAACATGAGCGGGAGCGCGCCCGCGGTGCTGTGCCACCAGCGAAGCGGTGCCTGCATGGCGCGGAGGGTCTGGGGCGAGATGCGCTGGAAGACAAGGACCAGGTTGATGTCGGACCAGCCGGGCAGGTATTGGCCCCGCGCGGCGGACCCGTGCAGCACGGCGGCGTAGGGGCCGACGCCGGCCTGGTCCAGCTCGGCGAGAAACCGGTTGATGAGTCCGTCCACGTCGTGCGCCATGCTAGAAGCTCCTCCCCGCACCACCGCCGCTGAACCCACCGCCGCCGCCGAAGCTGAACCCGCCGCCCCCCCCCCCCCCCCCCCCCCCCCCCCCCC
>DATLYZ010000091.1:0-78704 GCA_035574255.1 Gemmatimonadales bacterium
CCGGCCAGCGGCTGCGCTTGGCGCTCGAGCGGTCGGGCGCGCCCGCCCCGCTGGCGCAGGCGGTGACCGCGATGGAAGCCGACCTGCGGCGTCTGGCGCGCGATGCCGGCCGGCTGGCCGCCGGAGCGGCGGAGGACGCTCGCGCGCTGGCGCTGGTCAGCGACGAGGTCGCCGACCGGGTGCGCCGGCTGCGCATGCGCCCCTTCGCCGAAGCCTGCGAGGCGCTGCCCCGGGTGGTCCGTGACCTCGCCACCGCCGCGGGCAAGGAGGTCGCCCTCGAGATCGGGGGCGGCGAGGTGGAGCTGGACCGCGCGGTGCTGGACGGGGTGCGCGAGGCCGTGCTCCAGCTCGTGCGGAATGCAGTGGACCACGGGATCGAGGCGCCGGCCGACCGCGAACGGGCGGGCAAGCCGCGGCGCGGCACGGTGCGAGTCGCGGCCGCGCTCGCGGGCGACCGGGTGACCGTGACCGTGTCCGACGACGGTGCCGGGTTGGATCTCGGCGCCGTGCGGGCGCAGCTCGCGCGGCGCGGCCTGACAGTCCCCGCCGGAGAGCGGGAGCTGCTCCAGGCCCTGTTCGCGGGCGGCGTGTCCACCCGGGCCCAGGCCACGGCGATTTCCGGCCGCGGGGTGGGGCTGAACGTGGTGCGGGCGGCGGTGGAGCGGATCCGCGGGAGCGTGGACGTCGCGTGGGCGCCGGGGCGCGGCGCGACCTTCACCCTCGAATGCCCGCCCACCCTCGCGACGATCCGCGCGGTACTCGCGACCGTAGGACCCCACCTGGTCGCCGTGCCGGTCAGCCACGTGGAGCGTCTCGTGCGCGTGCGCCCCGAGGAGATCAAGCACGCCGAAGGCCGCGATGTGCTCGTCAGCTCCGAAGCCCCGGTGCCGCTCGTGGCGCTCGCCCGCCTGCTCCCGCCGCTCGCCGCCCGGCCGGCCAGCGGACCGCTCGCCGTGCTCCTCCTGCAGGCCGGGGGGCGGCGCCTCGCGGCGGCCGTGGACGAGCTCGTGGCCGAACAGGAGATCGTGCTGCGCCCGCTGGAGCGCGGCGGCCGGCTCCCCCACGTGAGCGGCGCGGCGCTCCTCGGCACGGGCCAGGTGGCGTTGGTCCTCAACCCGGCGGCGATCGTCGCCACCGGGCTCGGCCTCGGGCCGGAGGCCGGTGTCGCCCGGGCCGCCGCGACGCCGCGCGGCCGTCCCAAACCTCGGGTGCTCGTCGCGGACGATTCCATCACCACCCGGGCGCTCGAGCAGAGCATTCTGGAGGCCGCCGGGTACGAGGTGCTGACGGCGGTGGACGGCGCCGAGGCGTGGAAGACCCTCCAGGAACACGGCTGCGATGTGGTCGTCGCCGACATCGAGATGCCCCGGATGGACGGCTTCGCCCTCTGCGAGGCAATCCGCGCCTCCAAGCGGTTCAAAGCGCTGCCGGTCGTGCTGGTCACCGCGCTCGAGACGCCCGAGCACCGCGCCCGGGGGCTCGAAGTCGGGGCCGACGCCTACCTCGGGAAATCGAGCTTCGACCAGCAAAGCTTGCTCGACACGATTCGCCAACTGGTGGGTGAGGAGGCCCAGTGATTCGCGTCGTCGTGGCGGAGGATTCGTTGACCGTGCGGGAGCTGCTGGTGGAGATTCTCGAGAGCGACCCGGAGATCCAGGTGGTCGGCCAGGCGAAGAACGGGGTGGAAGCGGTGGAGCTGGTCGCCCGCCTCAAGCCGGATCTCGTCACCATGGACGTCCACATGCCGCTCATGGACGGGTTCGCGGCGACCAAGGAGATCATGGTCCAGGCGCCCACGCCGATCCTCATCGTCTCCTCGAGCACGAGCGGACGCGAGGTGGAGCTCTCCTTGAACGCGATCCGGGCGGGCGCCCTGATGGTGGTGGCGAAACCCGACGACCCGCAGTCGGGGCGATTCGACGGGCGCCGGGAGGAGCTGCTGACGATGGCGAAGGCCATGGCCCGCGTGAAGGTCGTGCGCCGCTGGGCGCCGGAGCCACGGGTTGTGCGGCCCCCGCGCGCGCCGGCCCCCGGGGCGCCCGTGCGCCTCGTCGCGGTGGCGGCCTCCACGGGAGGGCCGGCGGCGCTGCAACGGGTGCTCGCCGCGCTGCCGCGCGAGTTTCCCGCCCCCATCGCGGTGGTCCAGCACATCGCGACCGGCTTTGTCGCGGGGCTCGCCGAGTGGCTGGGCGCGAGCTGCAACCTGCGCGTCAAGGTAGCGGAGCACGGCGAGCCGCTCGCCCGGCGCACCGTGTACCTGGCGCCGGAGGAGCGACACCTCGGCGTCACCGCGGACGGGCGCGCGGCGCTGGTGGACGCGCCGCCGGTAAGCGGGTTCCGTCCGTCCGGAACCTACCTGTTCGCGTCGGCCGCGCGCGCGTACGGGACGGGGGTGGTGGCCGTGATCCTCACCGGGATGGGGAGCGACGGCGTGGAAGGCTTGAAAGAAGTGCGGGCGGCCGGGGGCCGGGTGCTGGCGCAGGACGAGGCAAGCTCGGTGGTGTACGGGATGCCCGGCGAAGCCGTCGCGGCTGGGGTCGTGGACGCCGTGGTCGGGCTCGACGAGCTGGGGCCGCGGCTCGCGGAACTGGTCGTCGGGGGAGGGTGAGGATGATGTCGGCGCAGATCCACGTCGCTCGGGCCGGGTGCCCGCCCGGAGAGCGGGGATGAGCGGCCTGCCACGGGGCCCGACGCGGGTTCTCGTGATCGAGGACAGCGCCACGCAAGCCGAGGCGCTCCGCGCGTTGCTTGCCGGCGCGGGCTACGAGGTGACCCTCGCCGCGAGCGGCGAGGAGGGGCTCGCTCGGTTCGCCGCGGACGAGTTCGCCGTCGTCATCACCGATATCGTCATGCCGGGCGCGCTGGACGGCTACGAGGTATGCCGGCGCATCAAGGCGGGCCCGCGACGGGACACCCCCGTCATCCTGCTGACCAGCCTCTCCGACCCGCTCGATATCATTCGGGGACTCGAGTGCGGCGCCGACAACTTCTTCACGAAGGCCGTCGAGCCGGCTCATCTCCTCGAGCGCCTGAGACTCCTGCTCACCACCCGGGAGACGCGGGCCCAGGCGAAGCTCCGCATGGGGGTGAAGGTCTTTTTCATGGACCGCGAGTTCACGATCACCGCGGAGCGCGAGCAGATCCTCGATCTCTTGATCTCGACCTTCGAGGACGCCGTGCGGCAAAACCGCGCCCTACGGCAGCGCGAAGCGGAGCTCAGGGCCGCGCAGACGCAGCTCGCCCGCTACGCCGGGGCCCTCGAGCGGCGGCTGCAGAGCGTGCTCGACAACGTGCCCGACGTGGTGTTCAGCATGAGCGCCGACGCCGCGCACATCTACTACGCCTCGCCCGCCTGTACCCGCGTGCTCGGACTGTCCCCTGAGGAGCTCGTGACCGATCCCTCCCCGTTCCGCGCCGCGATCCACCCGGACGACGAAGCCCGGGTGATCGCCTCGTGCACCCGGGCGGTGGAGACCGGCCGGCCGGCGACGCTCGAGTTCCGAATTCGGCGCCCCGACGGCGCGCTCCGCTGGATCGAGGGGAGGCTCATTCCTGTGGCGGAGGCCGAAGCGGCCGGGGTCCGGCTCGACGGCGTCGTGCGCGATGTCACCGAGCAGCGGCGCCTCGCCGATCAGTTGCGGCAGGCGCAGAAGATGGAAGCCGTCGGCCGGCTCGCGGGAGGCGTGGCGCACGACTTCAACAACCTCCTGACCGTCATCACGAGCTATGCGGACCTCCTCCTGGAAGAGCTGGCGCTCGCCGACCCGCGGCGCGCCGAAGTGGAGGAGATCCGGAAGGCAGCGGCCAGTGCCGCCGCCCTCACCCGCCAGCTGCTCGCCTTCAGCCGCCAGCAGGTCCTCGAACCGCGGGTGTTGGATGTGAACGCCGTGGTGAGCGCCGCCCAGAAGCTCCTCAAGCGGCTGCTCGGCGAGGACATCACCCTCGTCACCGTGCTGGCGCCTGAGCTCGGGACGGTCCGGGCCGACCCGGGACAGCTCGAGCAACTCATCGTGAACCTGGCGGTCAACGCGCGCGATGCCATGCCCGAAGGGGGCAAGCTCACCATCGAGACGGCGAACGCCGACATGGACGAGGCCTACGTGCGCGACCACCCGCTCGCGCGGCCGGGGCGGTACGTGATGCTCGCGATCAGCGACACGGGCGTGGGCATGGACGAGGCGACCCAGCGTCGCATCTTCGAGCCGTTCTTCACCACCAAGGAAGCCGGCAAGGGCACCGGGCTCGGCCTCGCCACGGTGTACGGGATCGTGAAACAGAGCGGAGGGTTCATCTGGGTGTACAGCGAGCCCGGGCACGGCGCCACGTTCAAGATCTACCTTCCCCGGGTGGACGAACCCGTGGAGGGCGCGCCGACGTCGGCCGAGCCGAGGGAGCTGCCGCGGGGAACCGAAACGGTGCTCCTCGTCGAGGACGCGGCCGCCGTGCGAGCGGTGACGCGCCAGATCCTTGAGCGCCTCGGTTACACCGTACTCGAGGCGCCGAACGGCGAGGTCGCGTTGCATGTGGCGACCAAACATCAGGGGCCGCTGCATTTGCTGCTCACCGATGTCGTGATGCCGGAGCTCGGCGGCCGCCACCTCGCCGAGCAGCTCACGGCGCTGCGACCCGAGCTCCGCATCCTGTACGCGTCCGGCTACACCGACGACGCCGTGGTGCGTCACGGGGTCCTCCGGCCGGGGACCGCCTATCTCCAGAAGCCCTTCACGCCGGAGCTCCTGGCGCGCAAGGTGCGCGAGGTGCTGGACGCCCCGCGCGGACCCGCGGAGTCGTCGGGGCGAGCGGAGTGAGCGCGGGATGGCGGGCGACCATTCCCGTGATTGACGACGACGGCGAGCCGATCCTGGGTCCGCCGCGAATCACGTGGACCAGAACGACGCAGCGGCCGCCCGTCCTCCGACCGATGCCGTACCAGGCCCGCAGCTCCGCTCGCGAACACCGGCCGCGCCGAACGTCGAGGATCGAGCCGGGCACGTTGTTGGACAACCCGGTTGATACCAGCGCATGGGTGATGTGACAGCGCAATCGGGAGCGGGCAACCCCCCCCCCGGCGCGGGGCACCGGCCGGCGCCCTGCACCCGAGCCGGGTGGAAGATTCAGCCGGTCACGCCTTCCGGCTCGTCTTCGCAAAGAAGGCCGCGGGAACCTGCTCCACCTTGGCGCTCTTGCACTTCGGGCAGTGCGGATGCGAGCCGGCGTGCTCGCTCATCCCTTCCCGCCGCTCGAACTCGTGCCCGCACTCCAGGCACCGATACTCGTAGGTCGGCATACCTTCTCCTCCTCGAGCCCGGGCCGACGCGCCGGTGCGCTGCCGGCGGCCTCGCCGGTGCTCGCCCAGTGAAGTTATTCCGGGCCCGGGACGGAGGCCAGCCGGCCCTCCCCGGCCCGCTCCGCCACGATACCGGGAGACCTGGTTCCCGATCACAGAGTCCACGCCCCGGGCCACCAGGGCGGTGAACCCTCGGCGACCGTCGGGGCCTTCTCGTGGGTGGATGGCTGCGAGCGGACGAGGGGGTTGCATGTCCGGCAGTGGGAGCCGCGAGCGACGGGGTGGCGACGTTGCCCTGTCGCACCGGGCCTGCCCCGTGCATCTTGTCTCGCACGAGGCGCAAGATCGCGAGCCCGAGCCGGAGTGGCCAATGACGCTGATCGCGGTGACGGGGGCGACGGGGCACGTGGGGCGCGTGATCGCCGAAACCCTGCTCGCGCGCGGCGTCGGCGTCCGCGCGCTCGGGCGGAGCGCCGAGCGCCTGCGCGATCTCGCGTCGAAGGGCGCGGAACCCCGGGTCGTGGACGTCCATGACGCCCGGTCGCTCGAGCCCGCGTTCGGTGGGGCGGACGCGGTCTTCGCCATGATCCCGCCCAACTACGCGGTCCCCGACCTCCGGGCTCATCACCGGAGCGCCGCCACCGCCCTGGCGAACGCGGTGCGGGCCGCCGGGGTCCCGCGCGTCGTGACCTTGAGCAGTCTGGGAGCCCAGTATGACCAGGGCGTCGGGCCGGTCACTGGACTGCACGACATGGAGCAGGTCTTCGACGCGATCCCTGGGCTTCACGGGGTGCATCTGCGCCCCGGGTTCTTCATGGAGAACCTCCTCGCCACCATTCCCGTCATTCGGCAGCTTGGGGTCATGGCCGGGTCCTGGCCCGCCGATCGCGCCATGGTCATGATCGCCACCCGCGATATCGGGCGGATCGCCGCGGGCCTCCTCGCCTCACCGGACTTTACGGGACGGAGCGTGCGCGAGCTGGCCGGCCCCCGGCTGTACACCCAGCGCGATGCGGCTCGCGTCGTGGGTCAGGCAATCGGCCGGGCCGACCTGGCCTACGTCGAACTCCCCTACGACCAGACTCGCCAGTACCTGGTCGGCGCGGGCTTCTCGGCTGGCGCCGCCGAGAGCTTCATCGAACTGGTGAGCGGCACGGCCCAAGGACGGCTCGACCCCACGGGTCCGATTCCCGCCGCGCAGCGGGGCCAGACCACACTGGAGCAGTTCGCCCGTGAGGTTTTCGCCCCGGCGTTCGCAGCCGGCTGAGCCGCCGCTCCGGACGCCCCCGAGGGCCCGCCGGTTCGGCCCGGACGCCCGCGGCCTTTCGTCAGGCCGGAGGGTGGCGGTCAGGCGATTTTCGAGCTATCGTGCAGCAGTCGGAGCGCCTCCGCGCAACCGCAAACCCCCTGAGGAGAGCTATGCCCCCCAAGCGCACGCAGTCCGCCCGTCGCAGGAAAGCGACGCGTGCCGCGTCACGGAAGACCGCCCGGCGCCGGTACCCGGCCGGCATCACCCGCGTCGAACAGCCCAGCACCCGGACCTTCGGGTTCGTCGTCCGGGTCGGGAATCGCCGTTCGCCAAAAGGCTGGCGCCCCAGATTCAAGGCGTACTTCGGCGACTTCACGTACGGCGGGAAGAAGCAGGCCCTCGAGGCAGCCACGAAATGGCTGAAGGAGCTCCTCAAGCGCGGGAAGCCGCCCCGCGAAAAGCCGGCGCCCAGGCGCAAGCGGCGCTGATTCGAGGCGCCGCCCCGGTGCTCCTCCTGGCCGGGCCCGCGGCTGGCACTGCCTCGCCGCCCAGGAGGACCGCGCGGTGAGGCACCTGGAGCCCGGGGCGCGTGTCCTCGTCCGGGCGCCGGTGTTCGGGTCCCATCGGCTTCCCCCACAGACCGCCAGCACCCGGGGGCAGGGCCACACCTGCCTGAGCCTTGCGCTCGACCGGCAGGACCAGAGCAGCCGGCCGATCGGTGGGGGTCCTGCTCCGGGGTATCGTGGCCATGTGGGTGGAGCGGCGAACCGGCCGGGGGACGCCACCGCCGGTCTGGGGCCGGCCGCGCCGGAGGCCTGGCAGGAGGCAAACCTCGCCGCCATCCGCGCGGCTGGCCCGCGCCCCCGCCACGAGCCCCTTCCGCGCGATCGCCCACTGGCGCAGGAGGGCGCACGCCCCCATGATTGTGAGGCACCGGCTTTGGCCCGGAGACCTGCTGCGGGGCTGCGGTCGCCCTCCTCGCCACCCACGGTGACGGCGGCGGCCCGGGCCCGGCCAGGGTGGTCCGGCCAGCGAGGTCACGCGGAGAGTGGAAAGTAGCCCGCGCCATCTGGCCCAGATGTCCGTCGCGCCGGGCACCCGCCAGATCATTCGCAGCGATCCCGACCTCGGGGCGGGGCCCGATCCGTTCTGGGAGCGCCTGGCGGAAACGGTGGCATGGTGCTCCCGGCGCGTGAACCCGGCCGAACCGGCGGGTTCGCTGCGCAGCCCCGAACTCGAGCCCGGCGGCGACGGAGCCGCGCTGGACGAGGCCCTTCGCCAGGTCGCGACACGGCGGCTCACGATTCTGGGCCGGAGCTGGCGCCGTACCCTCGACCCGCTGGGTGGCGGGCGGCTCCTGCTGTGGTATCCCGCGCTGCCGTCCTCCGGCGGTGCGGCCCGCGCCGCCACCGCCGGCCTCTTCGACGAACGGGACCGCCCTCCCTGGGACACCTGGGTGAGCCTCGTCGAGGAGGACGACCCCATCAGGCCGGAGAGTCGCTACCTGGTGGCCTGGATCCCTTCCTCCCTGACCGCCATCGCGGGACTGGGCGTCGCGGTGGCCGGCGCTGGCTCGCTGGGCTGGCTCGACGAGCGCCCGTCCGCCCTGGCCGTCCGGCTGCGGCGATCCTGATCCCGCCGAGCCCGGCGGCCCCGCCGCCAGGCGTCGCCGCCAGAGCCCGATCACGCTGGCTCCCACTCCAGGACGCCCCTGCCGCGGGCGGCGCCTGAGCGCGATCCCCCGACTCGATCTCCCGACCTCAGATTCCCGACGCCGCCACTCCCCGACCCCTCAGCGGATCAGCCGCCAGGTCGCGAGCCCGCTCAGCCAGGAATACGGATTCACCTCCAATCCCTCGATCCGCCGCGAGGCCGCGGCCACGTTGGTGGGAGCATAGAGAAAGATCGCCGGCGCGTCGGCATTGAGTGTGTCCAGCGCCTCGCGCCAGGCCGCGCGCGCCTCGCCGACCGCGCCGAGCTGGGCGGCACGGCGGAACAGCGAATCGAACACCGGGTTCACGTAACGGCCGTAGTTGATGGCGCCGATGCCATCCGCGGTCCACTGATCGGCGAGTCCTCGCGGGCTCGGCTCGTCCAGCCAGGCCCCCAGATAGGTGTCGAAGCGACCCTGGCCCAGGCGTTCCTGGAATACCGGGAAGTCCACCGCGGTCACCGTGACCCGGGCACCCAGCGTTCGCCAGGCCTCTTGCAGGATCTCCGCGATCCTGCGGCGCGAGCCGCTGGTGGCCGGCACCAGGATATCGAAGGCGAGCGCCAACCCGCCCTTCCGCCGAAACCCGTCACGGCCCCGCTGCCACCCCGCCTGGTCCAGGGTGCGGGCGGCCCGAGCGGTGTCGTAGGGCAGCACGGCGATGCGATCGTCCCAGATCCAGAGGAGCTGAGACATGGGTCCCGGGGGGGCCTTGGCGTCAGGGCCGAACACGGCGCGGCTCACCGCGGCCCGGTCCAGAGCCATCGTGAGGGCGCGGCGCAACTCCCGGTCGCCGAAGAGGGGATGGGCGGCTCGCCGCTCCGGCTGCCCGGCAGTTCGCCTGGCCGCGACATTGAACCCGAGGAACCCGTAGGCCGCCGAGGGATAGCGAACCGCCCGGAGCGCGGTGTCCCTTTCCACCCGTGCTACCCGGTCCGGCGGCCCCACCGCCTCCAGCAGGTCCGCCTCGTGGGCCAGGACCATGTTGAGAGCCGCGTCGGGATCTTCCGTGAATCGCCAGATCGCCCGCCCGATCCGCGCGCGCGGAGTGCGCGACGAGTCGGCGACCAGCGTCAGGGAGGCGCCCCGATCCCAGGCCGCCACCCGGTACGGGCCGCTCCCCACCAGCCGCGACAGGCTCGTGTCGGCGGCCCAGGCGGCACGGGGGACGCTGCGCCAGACATGGGCCGGGATGACCCGCACGTGGTAGGTCGCGTCGTAGAGCTGCTCCGGGTACGCCCGGCGGAACCGCACCAGCACCCGGTCGGTCCCCTCAGGCTCTACCCGGATCTCGCCTGCGAGATAGCTCCGGGCCGGCGCATCGAGCCCCGAATCGCTGAAAGCCTCGAACGAGAACCGCACGTCCTCCGGGGTGACCGGCCGGCCGTCGTGCCAGCGGGCACCGGGCCGGAGGTGGAAACGCCAGGTGAGCGAATCCACCCGTTCCCATCGGACGGCGAGCCCCGGCCGGTAGGCCGTGGAGTCGATCGGCGGGGCTCCCGGGCCCAGGTCCGCCAGCCGCTCGAATACCTGATCGCTGATATCGCGCCCCACCGTCTCCACCACGAGCGGCGGGAGGAGCGACGCCGGTTCGCCGATCGCGGCGATGACGATCGTATCGCAGCGGGGACAGGCGGGCTCCCGGGCGCACCCACCGAGCCCCACGACCGCCACCCACGCCGCCACCCACACCCCGGCCCTCATCCCTCCGCTCCCACGGTCATAGATATCTCTCCCGGATCACCTGCACGTGGTGGATCTCGTGCCCCGCAATGATGTAGGCGAGGGCCCGCGCTGTGACCGGGGAGTCGTTCGCCACCCCCCGCCGAGCGAGGGCGGCGGCGTCGAGCCCGCGGAGCAGCGCCAGCGTCGCGTCCCGCACCGCACGGAACTCGGCGGCCACCTCGGCCAGCGGCCGGCGTTCGAACCCCCCGGCCGGCACGTAGCGTTGTTCGTCGAATCCCGCGAGCGGAGTCGGGTCGCCTCGGGCGATCCGGAGGAGCCGGTAGGCGAAGATCCGCTCGGCGTCACTCAGATGGCCCACGACCTCCCGGATCGTCCACTTCCCCGGCGCGTAGCGATGCCCGGCGCGGCCCTCCCCGACCTCCGCAAGCAGCCGGGCGGTGCTCTCTCGAAGCCCGGCCAGGGTCGCGAGCAGATCGCCCTCGGGGACCTTCGAGAGGTAGGTGTCGTAGTAGGGGTGGTACTCGCCCGGACCCGGGCGAGGGATCGCGCTGGTCGGCATGAAGCAGGCCTTTCGGCTAGAGAAAACCCCGGACGCTGTGAAATAGCCTGTTCCAGCCGGTGGAGCAACTCACTCGCGAAGGTGGGACCCCGGGACCGCAGCCGGAACGTTTTGATTCACCTGCAACGCGACGATCGAGAGCGCCGGCTCGTGAGGGATCTCACACCCGAGGTTCAAGTCGCTTGCGGGCTTGGCGTTCTGGAACCCCATCCGGACCGGCACCGGGGTTGCCCCTGCCTTCCGCCGAAGGCACGGCACCAACCCTAACAGGAGTAGACACGATGTCCCGCATGACGCTGTTGACCTGCACCGCGCTCGGCATCCTGGCCGCCGCCTGTAGCGACGGCTCGGGTCCGGGCTCGACCGGGCGCCAGGTAAGCTTCCAGCTCGCCACCCGCGCCGCGGGCCCCGCCCCGGCGCCCGGCATGGCCTCGCTCGCCGGCACGGAGACCATCGCCCTCGGCAACGACACGATCGTCGTCACCCAGGTCGAGCTGGTGCTCCGGGAGATCGAGCTCAAGCGCGTGGGCGGCCTGGTGTGCGACACCACCGTGGTGGGCGATGACTGCGAGGAGCTCAAGACCGGTCCGGTGCTCCTCGACCTGCCGCTGGGCGCCGGCGCGGCCCGCCAGTTCACCGTGCCCGTGGATACCGGGTCGTACGGGAAGATCGAGTTCGAGATTCACAAGCCCTCGCGGTCGGACGATGCCGCCTTCCTCGCTCAGCATCCGGCGTTCGACGGCGTGAGCATCCGGATGACCGGGACCTACAACGGTACCCCGTTCACCTACACGAGCGACCTGGACGTGGAGCAGGAGGCCGACCTGGTCCCCCCGCTCACGGTGACCGAGACCAGCGGGGCCAATCTCACCCTGTTCGTGGACCTGAGCACCTGGTTCGCCAATCAGCAGGGTACCGGCCTCATTGACCCGGCCAGCGCCAACAAGGGCGGCGCGTTCGAGGGCGAGGTCAAGAGCAACATCGAGGCGTCGTTCAAGGCGTTCGAGGACGACGATCGGGACGGGCACGACGACAATTCCTAGCGCGAGGGCGCGGCGCGCAGGACGCTGGCGCCTGGGGCGCCAGGACGGTAGTACGCCAGGGCGGCAAGACGCTTAGCTTCCTAGCGTCTTGCCGCCCTGGCGTCTTGGCGCCATCGCACCCTGGCACCCACCCTACTTTTCCCCCATGCACTCGCCCGTCGCCAAGGGGATTCGTACCGCCCAGCTCGGACTCCTGGTCAACGCAGGCCTCGCGGTGGTGAAGCTCGTGGCCGGCGTCCTGGGTCACGCCTATGCCCTGGTCGCGGACGCAATCGAGTCCGGGGCGGATGTCTTTTCCTCGGCCATCGTCTGGGGCGGGCTCCGGATCGCCTCCCGCGAGGCGGACGAGGACTACCCCTTCGGGTACGGCAAAGCCGAGCCGATCGCCGCCGCCGTGGTGGCGCTGATGCTGCTCGGGGCGGCCGCCGGCATTGCCGTCGAGGCAATCCGCGAGATCCGGACCCCCCACCACACGCCGGCGCCGTTTACGCTCGTGGTCCTGGTCCTGGTGGTGGCGGTGAAGGAGCTGCTCTTCCGCCGGGTGCTCGCGGTGGGCCGGGCCACCGCCAGCACGGCGGTCAAGGCCGACGCCTGGCACCACCGGAGCGACGCCATCACCTCAGCGGCCGCGTTCATCGGGATCAGCGTCGCCCTCATCGGCGGTCCCGGCTGGGAATCCGCCGACGACTGGGCCGCCCTTGTGGCCGCGGGGGTCATCGCCGTCAATGCGTCGGCCCTGCTCCGTCCCGCCGTGCACGACCTCATGGACCGAAGCCCCGGCGGCGGCCTGCTCGAGCGGATCAGCCAGGCCGCCCTCGCGACCCCCGAGGTCCGCGCGATCGAAAAGCTCAAGGTGCGCAAAGTCGGGCTCGGCTACTACGTGGACCTCCACGTCCAGGCCGATCCCGCCCTTTCCCTCCACGACGCCCACATCCTGAGCGGGCGGGTGAAGACCGCTATCCGGACCGCCGTTCCCGAGGTCCTGGGGGTGCTCATTCACATGGAGCCTCACGAGGTGTAACATTCCGTTCCATGGCGCATCGTTTCAGGCGTGGCAGCGAGGTAGGTGATTGGCTCTAAATTGTTGTCAGAGAACGAGATAGGCCGAGGCATTCCGATTGCTCCTCCTTTGGGCCGCTGGTAGTGGCTGACCCCAAGTGGAGGCGCATCATGCCATCTCTCAAGACGACCCCACTCCTCCCGGCGGTTGCGGCCCTGTTCGCGGCCTGCAGCGCCGATGGCGCCGGACCCTCGCACCCGGCGCAGGTCACCCTTCATGTCGCAACCCGATCGTTTGGCTCGGCCTCGCTTCCCGCGGTCCTCGGCCAGCCCGACACCCTGATCGCGGGCCGCGACACCCTGGTTCTCGACCAGGTGGCGCTCGTGCTCCGCGACATCCGGTTCGACCGGGTCGAGGACGACCGGTGCGATGACGGCGATCTCGACGATGGCGTTTCCGGTGGCGGGCTCCGGCCGGCCCACGATGACGATGGCGACGGCGACGAGTCCTGCGAGCATTTCCGGACCGGTCCCATCCTGGTGGACCTCCCGCTCGGTCCCGGCGTGGATCGGGTGTTCAGCGTGGCCGTGGAGCCCGGCACCTACGACGAGATCCGGTTCAAGATCCACAAGCCGGGCCATGACGACCCGGCGGACGCCGCGTTCCTGGCGCAGCACCCCGAGTTCGCGGGCGTGAGCATCCGGGTGACGGGGAGCTTCGACGGCGTCCCGTTCACCTTCCTGAGCGATCTCGACGCGAAGCAGGAGCAGGACCTGGTTCCGCCGCTCGTGGTCACGGGCGGCACCACGAACGTGGACGTCACCCTCCGGGTGGATATCCATACCTGGTTCGGGGACGGCGGCGGTGGTCTGGTGGATCCCGCCACGGCGAACCGCGGCGGGCCGAACGAGCGCCTCGTGCGGGACAACATCCGCGACTCGTTCCGCGCCTTTCGCGATGACGACCACGATGGCGAGGATGATGGTGATGACCATCACGGGTCCGACGACCACTAGCGATCAAGGGGGAGGCCACTGGGCGCGCGCGACTGGGTGATAGCCGTGGTACGGCTCTCCGACAGCTTCCGGACGACGATCGGCGACCTGGCCGGCGAGGTCGGCGCCGAGCTCGCCGACTGGAGCCCCGAGTCCGGGGATGGCGCGCCCGCCGGCGCGTCGCTGGTGCTGGTGCTGGCGGGCGGTGCGGAGAGCGCGGCCCTCGATCTGCTCGGCTCCTTGCCGGCGCCCGAGCTCCCCCGCCTGGTGGTGGGCGCCGCGCCGGATCACCGGCTGGCTGCCGGCGCGCTCCAGCGAGGGGCCCGGGACTACTTCGCGCTGCCGGACGACCTCGGGCTGCTGCGGCGGTCGCTGGAGCGGGAGCGGCGCGAGGCCCGGGGCCGGGCCGAGGCGGAGCGCTTCGCCGAGGAGGAGCGGGAAACCCAGGGGTTCGGCGCCATCGTGGGCCGGAGCGAGGCGCTCCGGCGCACGATCGAGCAGGCGCGCCGGGTCGCGCAACACCGCGATGTGACGGTGCTCATCGGCGGGGAGACGGGGACCGGCAAGGAGCTGCTCGCGCGGGCGATCCATTACCACAGCCCCCGGGCCGCGGCGCCGTTTGTCGAGATCAACTGTGCGGCCATCCCCGCCAACCTGCTCGAGAGCGAACTGTTCGGGCACGAGAAGGGCGCCTTCACCGGGGCGGTGGCGGCGAAGCCCGGGCTGTTCGAGCTGGCGCACGGCGGCACGGTCTTTCTCGACGAGATCGGCAACCTGCCGCTCGAGCTCCAGCCCAAACTGCTCCGGGCGCTCGAGGGCCGGGAGATCCGCCGGGTGGGAGGGCAGCAGTCGCGCAAGGTGGACGTGCGGGTGATCGGCGCCACGCACGTGGACCTGAGAGCCGCGGTGCAGCGGGGCGAGTTTCGCGAGGACCTGTTCTACCGGCTGAACGTGGTCCATCTCGTCCTGCCGCCGCTGCGCGAGCGGGAAGGGGACATCGAGCTCCTGGCGGAGAGCTTCCTGAATCGGCTCGCCCGGCAATACGGGCTGCCGGTGCCGCCGCTCGACGCGGAGGCCAGGGCTCGGCTCCGGGCTCACCCATGGCCCGGGAACGTGCGCGAGCTCCGGAACGCCATGGAGCGGGCCCTCGTGCTCTCGCCGCCCGGCGTCCTGGCCCTGGAGCCGTTGGCGGCGGCTCCCCCGGACACCGCGCCGGGCGGCGGGCCCTTGCCGTTCCCCGCCACGCTGCGCGCGATCACGCAGGCGGCGGCACAGGCGATGGTGAACTTGGCGAAGGGCAACAAGAGCGAAGCCGCGCGGCGCCTCGGCATCTCGCGGCCCCGGCTGCAACGCATTCTCGAGGGTGGGAGCGATGAAGACTAGCGCGTGGGGATTCCTGGTGCTGCTGGGCCTGACCGCCGGCTGCGGCGATTCCACCGGCGACGGCAACGTCACCCGGCCGCCGGGACAGCTCAACTTCATCCTGCTCTCGCGGGCGGCGCCGGCGCTCTGCGACAGCAGCGTGAGTTTCTGGGCGGTGAAGAACGGACCGACCGACGCCGAGGGCGCGCTGGAATTCCCCGAGGACGGGGTGAACTGCGGGGGCAGCCGCGAGGACTTCGTGCGCCTCAAGATCAAGAAGGAGAGCCTGCTCCTCTATCCCGACGGTACCCCGTTCCAGAACCTGGACTCGGTCCTGGTGACGCTCACCTGGGTGGGGAGCGACACCATCATGTTCCACCTCGAGCCCACCGGGCTGGTGTTCGATCCGGCGCATCCCGCCGAACTCACCATCGAGTACGATCACACCAACGGGGACCTCGACGACGACGGCGACGTGGACCCCGACGACGCCAGGATCGAGCAGATCATGGGGCTGTGGCGCCAGCCCACGCTGGCCGACCCGTTCACCCGGATCGGCTCGGTGAAGTTCGAGGACCTCGACGAGATCGAGGCCAAGCTGAACGGTTTCAGCCGGTATGCGATCGCGTACTAGGGATCCGGGATCGGAGATCGAGGGGCGGGTGCCGGGGCCCGGGTCGCCCCTGGCGCTCGGCGCCCGGCGCGCGGAGTGATCCCATGACCACGCCCACCTCCGCCGACGATCCTGCCCGCGAGCTGCGCCGGCTCGTGGAGGCCGGACGCTTCCGCGAGGCGCTGGCGGCGCACCAGAGCGCCCTGGACCCCGCGGCGAGGACGCGTCCGGAGGTGGAACTGTTCGCGGCGACCGCGGCCACCCGGCTGGGGGAGTTCACCCTCGCCACCAGCCTGGCCGAGTCTGCCCTCCAGCGCTTCCGGGCCCGGGCCGACGGCGACGGGCGGATGCGGGCTGTCAACCTGCTCGGCGCGATCGCCTGGGAACACGGCCGGCTCGACGATGCCGAACGGTGTTTTGGCGAGGCGCTCGAGCTGGCACGGAGTCTGGACGACACTTTGATGGCGGCTCATGCGTCGAACAACCTCGCCTCCGTGGCGCACCTGAGGAATCGCCCCGACCTGGCCTTGAGCCTCTATCGTTCCGCCTTGCTGGCCTATCAACGTCTGGGCGATCGGCGGGGGACGGCGCAGACGTACCACAATTTGGGCCTGGTCTTCCGGCAAATGGCCGACTGGAACGACGCCGAGGGGGCCGCGTTACAGGCCGTCCGCCACGCCGAACAGGTGGGGGAAAGTTCGCTCATCGCCCTGACCGTGATGGGCCGGGCCGAGCTGAGCCTCGACCGCGGCGAGCTGGATCTGGCGCGGCGCGAGCTCGAGCGCGCCGTGGAGCTGGCAGCGGGCGCCAACGACGAGGTAGGGCTCGCGGAGGCGGGGAGGCTGAGCGCCGCGCTCGCCTTCAAGGAGGGCCGGCTGGCCGCCGCGCTGGAACAGGCCCAGGCGGCCCGCCAGCGGGCCGCGGCCCTGGGGGTGCTGCAGATCCAGGCGGAGTGCCTGGCGATCGAGGCGCTCGCGCTCAAGCGCCTCGGCCGGCTGTCCGAGGCCCAGGAACGCCAGGCCGGCGCGCTCGCGATCTTCGACCGGCTGGGGGCGGAAGAACTGGCCTCCCGGTTCCGGCGGGACTGGGGGTCGTGAGGCGCATCAGGCCGGTTCCACCAGCGCGGCGGTCCCGTAGCAGAGGACCTCGGTGACGCCCCGCATGACCTCGTTGGCGTCGTACCGGACCCCGAGCACGGCGTTCGCCCCCAGCTCTTCCGCGTGGGCCAGCATGATCTGGAACGCCTCCTCCCGGGCGTTCTCGCAAAGCCGGGTGAACAGGGTGATGTTGCCGCCTACCACGGTCTGCAACGAGGCGCCGATCAGACCCAAGACCGAACGGGAGCGGACCGTGATCCCCCGCACCAGCCCCAGGCTCCGGACCACCCGGTAGCCGGGCAGGTCGAACGTGGTGGAGGTGAGGGCCGGATCGAAGGCCATCGGATCCGCTACGCCTCCGCTTCCTTCCCGAGCTCTTTCCGGCGCTCTTCCGCGACCTTGGCGGTGACGTCCGGCGGCGCCTCCGCGTAACCCCGGAACTCCTGGTGGAACGTGCCGCGCCCGTGCGTGATGGCGTGCAGGGTCGCCGCGTACTTGTACATCTCGGCTTCCGGCACGATCGCTTTGATGCGTGTCAGGCGCCCGTCCGTCTCGGTGCCGAGGATCTGGCCACGGCGGGCCGACAGATCCCCCATCACGTCGCCTAGCAGCTCGCCGGGGACCCAGACCGTCACGTCCAGGAGCGGCTCCAGCAGCGCCGGCCGGGCCTTGGGGCTCACGTTCCGGAACGCCAGGATGCCCGCCATCTTGAACGACATCTCGTTCGAGTCCACGTCGTGATAGGACCCGTCGTAGCACTCGGCCTGGAAATCCACCACCGGGTACCCCGCGATCGGCCCGCGCTGCGCCGCTTCCTGAATCCCCCGGTCCACCGCCGGAATGAACTTGCTCGGAATCACCCCGCCCACGATGCTGTCCACGAACTTGTAGCCGGCGCCCCGGGGCAGCGGCGAGAGCCGGATCCAGCAGTCGCCGTACTGGCCCCGCCCGCCGGTCTGTTTCTTGTGCTTGCCCTGCCCTTCCGCCTTGCCCTTGAGCGTCTCGCGATAGGCGACCTTGGGGCGGACCAGCTCCGCGTGCACGCCATACTTCCGCTGCAGCCGGCCCAGGATGATCTCGAAGTGCTTCTCCCCCATCCCACGGATCAGGGTCTGGCCCAGCTCCGAGTTGTACTCGAAGTGGAAGGTGGGATCCTCCTCGTGAAGCTTGTGCAGCGCGCTCGCCAGTTTGTCTTCCTCGCCCCGGTTCTTCACCACCACCGCCGAGGTGGCCAGGGGTTCGGGGAAGGGAATCGGAGGGAGCCGGACCGGCGCGTCGCGACGGCAAAAGGTGTCGTTGGTGTGGGTGTCCTTGAGCTTGGCCACCGATCCGATGTCCCCGGCGTGGAGCTCAGGCACCTCGAACCGCTCCTTCCCCTGCTGGACCGACAGATGGTTCAGCTTCTCCGCCACGCTGTGTTCCGCGTTCCACACCTCGTCGCCGTTCCGGATCGTCCCGCAGTAGATCCGGAACAGGGTCACGTCGCCCACGTGGGGTTCCGAGATGGTCTTGAACACCCGCCCGAGGAGGGGCGCCTTCGCCGGCGGCTCGAGCTCCGCGGGCGACGGAAACAGCTCGACCATCTCCGTGAGCAGGGCCCGGGCGCCATAGGTGAGCTCGCCGCTGCCGCAGAGCATGGGCACGATCTCGCCGGCCAGCATCCCCCGCTTCAGGGCCTCCGTCAGGCGGCTCCGCTCGATCTCCGCCCCGCCCAGATACTGCTCCAGGAGTTCGTCGTCGGTCGAGGCGATCGCCTCGGTCAGCTGGGTCTCGTATTTCGCGAACCGGTCCCGGTACTCCTCCGGCATCGGCCCTTCCTCGTATTCACCCGTCTTGGTGCCCTTCTTGTAGAAGTGGGTCTTGCGGGTGAGCAGGTTGATGATTCCGCGGAAGGCGAAACCGTCGCCCACCGGGATCTCCACCGGCACCACCTTGGGCGAGAGGTGCTCCTTGACGTCGTCGAACACCCGCTCGAAGCTGGCGTGCTCCTTGTCCATCTGGGACACGAAGATGATCCGCGGCAGGTGGAGGCGATCGCACTCCGCCCACACCTTCTCGGTGCCCACCTCCACCCCGCCCACCCCCGAGAGCACCACCACCGCGGCGTCCGCCGCGTGGAGGCCCGTCACCGCCTCGCCGAAGAAGTCCAGATACCCCGGGGTGTCGATCAGGTTGATCTTGGTCTCCATCCACTCGGCGAAGGCCAGCGCCAGGCTGATGGAGTGCTTGCGTTCGATTTCGTCGGGGGAGTAATCGGTGAGGGCAGTGCCGTCTTTCACGCTGCCGTGGCGCCGGCTGGACCCGGACACGAACGCGAGCGCATCAACCAGGCTGGTCTTGCCGCTCGCCCCGTGGCCCACGAACGCCACGTTTCTGATGGCGCTTGAGCCGTAGACCTTCATAGGTCCAGGACTCCTTCGGTTGGTGGGAGGGTGAAGGTGCCCGGACCGCTGGCGGTTGTCAAATCCGGCTGGCGGCGGTCGCTCGGCCTCCGGCTGAGCTCACTCGTCTCGCTGGAGCTGGCGGTCAGCCCACCGGCGACGAATGCCCAGGGACCGGCCCCGCCACGAGGCACCCGAGACCCGGCCCCGTCCAGGGGCGGGGGCTGCCCGCGACACCCCAACCGCTGCCTCCGCCGGACGCCAGGCAGGTCGCCACGCGAGGGATGCCTCCATCCCGCCCGCCGCGCTGAAATGATCCGCCCCGCGCTCGCCGAGCTGGCTGCCAGAGCCCGGGCGCCGCATATCGTGTCGTATGCGCTTTGTGGCTGAACGGATTCTGCCTGCCTACCTGGCCGCGCTCAGCCAGGCGCTCACCGACGCGGCCGACCGGCTCCCGCCCGGCCGGCTCCGCCGGGCCCTGGTCCGGCTCCGCCGAAGGCTGGGCGCAGGCGGCAAACCCCAGGCACGCTTCGCGGCGCTGGAACGCCTGGTCCTGATCGGCGAGGCCCAGGGGTGGCTCACCGTCGAGGAAGCGGTGATTCTCCGGAAGCTCGGCTACCGGATTCAATTCCTCGAACAGTGGGCCCGGCGCCCGGGCGAGCTGCGGGAGCCCGGCGAGATCTGGCTCCAGGCGTGGCGAACGGCTTCCGGCACCACCCGCAGCCCGGGAACGGATTCCCGTGAGGTCCTGGAGGCCAGGCACGGGGCAGGTTGAGGCCCTGGGCGGGTCGAGACCGAGCTCCCAGGGCGCCGGAGCCCGATCGTGCCACGTCGCCTGTCGGTCTCGCCGCCATGACGGCGGGGCTCGAACAGCCCGCTCACCGCCTCCCGTACACCGTCACCACCGCCCGGCCGTCCCGGGTCGCCCGGATGCTCCTGTAACTGAATTCGATGCGCCGGATGATTCGGGCCTCCCCCGGCAGGTCGATCACCCGGCTCCAGCTCCCTTCCCGGAAAACCAGACGCGTCTCTGGCGAGTAGGCGCTTCCGTCGCCGAACACGATCCGGACGTTGAACATCTCGAGGTCTCCCTCGCTCACCACGATCCGGATCGCGCGGAACCGCCCCTCCCCCGCGGCCGGGATCACATCTCGCTCGGCCCGGAAGCTGACCTGACGGGACCCGAGTTGGTCCCAGTCTCCCTCCGCCCCGCGACCAGCCTCCTGGCCGCCGGGTGCCCGCTCCACCTGCTTCCCGTACACCCGGACCGTCGCCTGCCCCCGCCGGATCGTGCTCCGGTACTGGAACTCGATCCGTCGAATGACGCGTGCCTTCCCGGGAAGGTCCAGCGTCCGGCTCCAGCTCCCCTGCCGAAAGAGGAACCGCGTCTCCGGCGAATAGACCGAGCCGTCGCCGAACACGACCCGGAGGTCGAACAGCTCGAGGTCCCCGCCGTCCACTTCCAGCTTGAGCGCACGAAAGAGCCCCTCGCGAGCCGTCACCTCGATGACATCGCGCTCCCGGACCAAGCTCACCCGGCGGGTGCCGAGCAACTCCCAGTTCTGAGCGGCGAGAGGGCCGGGCTGCCCCATGAGCGCTCCGATCAGCAGCGCGCTCGGCAGAAGGCGGTGTCGCATGGTCGCTTCTCCCCAGAGGGTTGCATTGCGAGGACCGTTCACAGTTCCAGACGTTGCGCCCGGCCCGATGTTAGGAACGTGATCCACATCACGCATGCTGGCCCCGCGGGCACCAGGCCGGACCGGCCGTGAACCCGGCCGGCCACCGCACGGCGGCGCCCGCCCGGCACCCCTCTGCTCCGAGCAACCGCTCCGGGAGCTCGCCGCTCGGCTTGGGGCTCGCGCCGGCGGCGGCGCCCGCAGCGAGAGCCGGACCGGAACTCTCGAAGCGGCCCGATTCAGCCGCCGCACTCCGGCCAGGGGGCGGCTCTGGGCGGCAGATGCAACACGGTGAGGCCCCGTGCGTGGAGCGTGTCCGGCAACTGCCCCCACTCCGCGGGCGTTTCCATGCGCCCGAGTCCCGCGCGGCCCGGTCCGAAATCCAGGATCAGATCGGGAAGCTCGCAGAAGACCACGTGAAGACCCCGCTCCGGGTCGTTCTCCACCGAGGCGAGGCGCAGGCCCTGCCGCAAGTCGCCCAGCGGAAGCGACAGGGCCCGGCCGTTGGGCAGGACGATGTCGGTGCCGACCAGGCGCCAGCCGGCAGCGGGCAGGTCGTCACGCAGCATTCCGGCCCGGAGCGCTCCCAGCGAGTCCGTGACCAGGTTCCGCTGGAACCCGAGGGCGAGGACCGGGCCGAGCGGGAGGGCCAGTGCTGGAACCGCCCGCCGGTCCTCGGTGAGGACGGTGTCATAGGCGAGGGCGCAACGTTGCCGCAGCTCGCCGAGTGCGGCCCAGGCGCGAAACGGGCCGATCTGTCCCTCCGCGAGTCGAATCGGACCGGCCACGCCCGGACACCCCGGCTCGGTCCGTGAAGCAGCCCGTTCCCTGTCGCGCCGCGAGCCGGCGCCCGTGTCGCAGGCCCAGATCGCAGCCACGAGCCCGAGCAACGCCATCCCGGAACCCGCTCGCGCAGGCCGCCCCCTGAACCGCCTCGCCGGATCCATACCGATCAAGATGCGCGCCGGGCGCCTCGTTGCAACGCCGGGCTGCCGGCTCGACCCCTGGTCTCCGGATCAATGCCGTAATCCACTGGACACCCTCCGCGGGTGCAAACCGTGGACCCTGACACTCCAGACCTCGAGATCATCGCCGCACCGGCCGGAACTCCCACGACACCCGCTCGGCGCCCTCGGCGCCCTCGGTGGACCATCCACCGAGGACACCGAAGGCACTGGTCTTGACCGGCCCGTGACAGTTTGATATTGATTGAACTATGACCAGCCGGCTTCCGGCCCGGCCCGTGCTGAGCGGGCGGCAGTTCGAACTCATCGCCAAGGCGCTGGCGGACCCGAGAAGGATGGCCCTGCTCGAGGCCATCGCCAGCAGGCCGGAGTGTCCTTGCCGCCTGCTTCGGGAGCGGTTTCCCGTCTCCAAGGGGACCATCTCCCATCACGTGAAGGAACTGGTCCGGGCCGGGCTCATCGAGGCCCGGCGCGAGGGCCAGTTCCTCCAGTGCGAAGTCCGGCGTGACGTGCTCGAGGCCTATACCGCCGAGCTCCTCCGCCGCACCGGCCAGAGCGGTACCGCGGCCTGAGTCCGCCCGAGGCGCTCTCCAACCCACAGCTCGCGACGGTGTCCTCTCGGGGATTCCGGCCAGCCTAGCCCGCGGCGGGCCGTCGGTAGATCGCCGCGACGACGACGCCCAGCAGAACCACCAGGATCCCGTCGAAGGCGATCTGCTTGACCACCGTGGAGCCCGGCATCGGCTGCACGACGAAGTAGATCAGATACGTGGGCACGATCGTGAGCAGCGCGACCGCCAGCCCGAATCGGACCCCCTGCCCCACCCACGGGGCGGGCTCGACCCCGCGCGAGTAGATCCACACGAACGCGCCCGCCATGATAAGGTGGGCCAGGATCATGAGGGGGAAGTATCGCGCGGCGTCGCTCTCCGGGCGGAAGAGGCTGGCGAGTTGTGCATAGTCGTCATGGAGCAAGGTGTCGTGCACCACATAACTGCCGGCCATCCATACGACGAACACCACCAGCCAAGCGAGCAGCAGTTGTCTTGTCATGTGGCCCCCGCGGTGAGGATTGCCCTCCTGGGCGCGCCTTGGATGCCGAGCGCGGGAGGGGCTGGCGCCCCGAGCCGGCGTTCGGCATGCCAAGGTACCTTCCAACGCTGCGCGCCGCCACCGGTGCCTGGCGCGAGGGCTCGGCGCCGGATGGCGGGCCACCGGTCACCGATACCCCTGGGCCTGGAGCGCGAAGAGTTCCGCGTACAGGCCCTTCCGGTTGACCAGCGCTTCGTGAGTCCCGGACTCCACCACCTCGCCGCCGTGCAGCACCAGAATCCGGTCCGCCATGCGGACCGTGCTGAAGCGGTGGCTGATGAGCACCGTCATCTTCCCGCCCGAGAGCTCGGCGAACCGCTGGAACACCTCGTACTCCGCCCGCGCGTCGAGCGATGCCGTGGGCTCGTCCAGGATCAGCACGTCGGCCTCCCGGAGGTAGGCCCGGGCCAGGGCCACTTTCTGCCACTCGCCGCCGGAGAGATCGACCCCGCCCTCGAACCGCTTGCCGAGCATCTGGTCGTAACCGTGCGGCAGTCGTTCGGCGACGGTGTGGGCCAGGCTCCGGCGGGCGGCCTGCTCGATGGCCGCCTGGTCGCCGAGCCTCGCGATGTCGCCCACCGCGATGTTCTCGCGGAGCGGGAAGTCGTAGCGTACGAAGTCCTGGAAGATGACCCCGATGCGCCGCCGCAGGCTCTCGAGGTCGTAGTCCCGGAGATCCCGCCCGTCGAGCAGGATCCGCCCCTCGGTAGGGTCGTAGAGCCGGGCCAGCAGCTTGACCAGCGTGGTCTTCCCGGCGCCGTTCTCCCCGACGAGGGCCAGTCGTTCGCCGGGGTGGAGCTCGAACGACAGATGCCGCACCGCCCACCGGTCCGCTCCGGGGTAGCGGAACCCCACGTCGTCGAAGACGAAGCCCCGGCGGATCGGCACGGGGACCGGTGGCGCGCCGTTCGGCGACACCACGGCGGGCCGGAGGGCGAGAAAGCTGAACAGGTCGTCCAGGTAGAGGCTTTGCTCGAAGAGCTGGGTGAGGGCGAGCAGCGAGCGCTGGATGAGATCGCGGCTCTGCCGGAAGCTCGCCGCGAGAAAGGTGAGCACGCCGAGCGTGAACGGCCCCGCGGGGGAGCGGTGGCCGGTCACGGTCAGGTAGATGATGGCGGCGTACGCCCCGTAGTACCCCAGCGACCCCACGATGGCGAGGCCGGAGGCCGCGAGGGCGCGCCGGGTGGAAAGGGCACGGTTGGCCCGATAGAACGCCTCCGCGAGGCTGGCGTACCGTTCGACCAGGAACGGCGACAACTGGAACAGCTTTACCTCCTTCGCCGAGAGATCGCTCGCGCCGATGTACCGCAGGTAGTCGAGCTGGCGGCGCTCCTGGGTCCAGGAGTAGAGCAGGGAGTAGCTGAGGGCCGCGAACCGGGTCTCGCCGAGAAAGAGCGGCACCACGGCCACCGCGAGCAGGAGGAGGAGCCAGGGGACGTAGACCGCCAGCGCGCCCGCCAGGGTCACGAGGGTCACCAGGTCCTGTACCGTGGCCAGGAGACCCGTCATGAGTCCGATGCGCCCCACCGTCTGGCGCCGGGCCCGTTCCAGCTTGTCGTAGGTGTCGGCGTCCTCGAGCTGGGCCAGGTCGAGCGAGGCGGCGTGCTGCATGAGCTCCACGCTGGTGCGGTTCGCCACCACGTCGCCGAGCAGGCTCTCGTAGAGCGCGGAGAGCCGGGCGAGCACCTCACCGGCCCCCGCGATCCCGAACTCGATCCCCACCAGCCCGAACAGCTCGAGCGAGGGATGCAGCCCGGGGCCCTGGCCGCCCGGTGTCCCGGTCACGAGCCCGACCACCGCGTCAATGATCAGCTTGCCGATCCAGAGTACCCCCAGCGGTACCACGGCCCGGACGATTCGGAGCGCCACGATGGCCGCCGTGTAGATCGGGTGTGTGTCCCACACCAGGCGGATCAGTCTGGGCAGATGCCGGATGGCGCGAAGCCGCTCGCGCCAGGTCGGCGGCGGCTCCAGCGGTCGCAGGCTGCGCCGGGCTCCGCGGCCGGGCCGGGCCGGCGGTGTGAATGGCACCATGGTCCTCGATCCCGGGGTCGCTCGGCCCCTTGGTCGCCGAGCCCCCTTAGATTGTTTCCATGCCCTCCGGACAACCTGTCGCGTTCGTCACCGGCGCCACCGAAGGGATTGGGCGCGCCATCGCCCTGACCCTGGGCGGGGCGGGGTATCGGATCGGCGCCTGCGCGCGCACCCCTTCCCGCCTCCGGGACCTCCACGGCGAACTCACCGCCGCCGGGATCACCGCCGCGGTCCACCCCGCCGACGTGAGCGAGCCCGCGGACGTGGAGACCATGGTGGCGGAGCTGGAGCGCGCCCTGGGTCCGGCGGACGTCCTGGTGAACAATGCGGGCATCGCCATCCTGAAGCCATTCGAGGAGCTCACGCTGGACGATTGGGACACCACGATGGCCACCAATCTCCGGAGCCTCTATCTGGTCACCCGGGCGGTGCTCCCCGGCATGCGCCGGCGGCGGCACGGGGCGATCGTGAACATCGCGAGCCTCGCCGGCAAGAACGGGTTCGCCGGCGGCACCGCCTACGCGGCGAGCAAGCACGCGGTCATGGGATTCTCCCGCTCCCTCATGCTCGAGGTGCGGAAGGACGATATCAGGGTCATCACCATCTGTCCGGGATCCGTGGATACGCCGCTCCTGCACGGCCAGTCGGTCCTCAAGCCCAATTTCGAGCGGATTCTCCGGCCCGAAGACGTCGCGGCCACCGTGCTCGCTGCGCTGTCTCTCCCCGACCGAGCCACCGTCTCGGAGCTGGAAGTGCGCCCGACCAATCCCTGACGGCCGCGGCCGGCCTCCATGGCAGCCCTCGATCCTCGCCTCCGCCCCGCGCTCCTCGGACTCGCCGCCGCACTGGCCCTCGGCTGGGTCGGGGGATGGCTCATCGCCAGGGGTGATCTCCCGATCTGGTTGCTGGTGGCGGCCGCGGCCGGCGCGGGGATCTGGGGCGGCACGGGCGTGGCTCGCTTCGCCAAGGCACAGAGCCGCCTGATCGAACGGGAGGCGGCAGCCACGGCACGACGGAACCGCGAGCTGGAATGGCTCCAACGCGTGGCCAACACCCTGGTGTCAGGCGACGACCTGGGCCAGATCCTTCACGAGATCGCGCGGGCCGCCGCCGATCTGCTCGAGGCGGAAAGCGCCGCCGTGAACCTCGTGGTGGAGGAGGGCCGCTTCGTTCGGGTGGTGGCCGGCGTCGGCCCGATCAGCCGGGCCACCGACTCCCTGCTGCCGATGGACGGGTCGCTCCTGGGCTGGGTGGTCACCAGTGAGCAGCCGCTCAACGTCCCTGACATGGCCGACGACCCCCGGAACTATCCGGTCGCGGACCTGCCGCTCCGCAGTATGGTCGCTGTACCGCTCCGCTCGGCCGGACTGGTGGTCGGGGTGTTGGCCGTCTTCGACCGCCGGGACGGCCGGCCCTTCACCGACGCCGATGTGCATCTCCTTCAGACCCTGGGCGACCAGATCGTGGTCGGGATCGACCGGGCCAACGTCCTCGCCGAAAGCCGCCGGAACGCCGAGGATCTCGCCGCCAAGAACCGGGAACTCCAGCGGGCTACCGAGCTCAAGAACCAGTTCCTGGCCAACATGTCCCACGAGCTCCGCACACCCCTCAACGCCATCAACGGTTTCTCCGACCTGCTCCTCACCGAGGAGGTGGGCCCGCTCAACGACATGCAGCGGGAGTTCCTGGACTCGATTCTTCGCAACGGCAAGCATCTCCTGGGGTTGATCAACAGCGTGCTCGATCTGTCCAAGATCGAGGCCGGCCGGATGGCGCTCACTCTGGCCCGAACCGACGTCCGCGAGCTCATCATGGGGGCCGTCACGGACACCGCGTCTCTCCGTGCCGCGAAACGGCAGGAGTGCCGCCTGGAGATCGGGCCCGACCCGCTCCCCGCGCTCGCCGACGGTGTCCGGATTCGGCAGATCCTGTTCAACCTGCTCTCCAATGCTTCGAAATTCACCCCCGAAGGCGGGTCGGTGACGGTCTCGGCCGTCGCGACCAAGGCCCCCCTCCCGATCCCCGCCGAGCGCGCCGGCGAGGCGCCGCGACTGATGTCCCGCGACGCCATCTGGATCTCGGTGCGCGATACCGGCCCCGGCATCCGGCCAGAAGACCAGCCCAAGCTCTTTCAGGAGTTCAGTCAGGTGGACAGTTCGGCCAGCCGGCAGCAGCAGGGCACGGGGCTCGGCCTGGCGCTCAGCAAGAAGTTCGTGGAAATGCACGGGGGGACGATCGGCTGCGAGTCGGTGTACGGCTCCGGCTCGAGTTTCTGGTTCATCCTGCCGGTCGAGGGACCCATCCGCCGTCCCCCGGGCACGGTCGTCGAGCCCCGCCGCGCTTCCGACCCCGGGCTCGCCCGGGCTGGCACCGCGCCACGAACTTGAGGCGCGCGCCTTCCGTAGCGAGGCCCACCCTTCCGGGGACCGGGCTTCCCCTATAGCTTGCGGGCACCATGCATACCGCACGGAGGCGTCTCACCGCGGTTCTGCTGGTCCTTCTCATGGGAGGAGGGCTGGGCATCCCGCTGTCCGACGCACTCCTGAACCACCGCCTGCCTGCGCAGGTCCGGCCAGGAGATACTCCCCTCACTGAGCCGGGTCGTCCCGGGGGACACACCCAGAGTTGCCTTCTCCAGCAGGCCACGCTGGCCCCCCGGTGGGCGCCGCTGGCCCCGGTGGTGCTGCCGGTGCACCTGGCACCTGTCGGGGCTGTCGCCCTTCCCCCCGCCCCGGTTTTTCTCGACCAGACCGGCCAGACCAGCACCTACTCCCGCGCGCCTCCCGGCTTTTCCGTCTGAACCTGGGCCCGGGGTGTTCCCCGGGCTGGTGCCGCGCCCCCCCCGCAACAGGCGGGGCTCTCGGACGTTGAACGGGAAGGAGCGTTATGAGCATCCCAGCCACCAGGGTGGTCTGGGTCCTCTGGAGTGGGGCGATCCTGGCTGCCGCCAGGCCGCTCGAGGGCCAGGTCCCCGTTGCTCCCGACAGTCTGCGTCAGGCCATCCGGGCCCTGAGCGCACGCCTCGATTCTCTCGAGGCCGGCCGCTGCCCGCTGGGAGCGGCACCGAATCTCCCCGGCGGTGCCGACTCGGCGGCCGCGGCCCTCCGCGAGCTCGGGGCCCGGCTCGAACAGGTCATTGCCGCCCACTGCGCCCGGGCCCCGTCGGCCCCCGGCCGGGACACGGCCGCCGCCGACGACCTGGCGGCTCTCCGGGCCGCGGCCCGAGCGGCGGCAGGCGAGGCCGGGGCTCCGCCGGACACGACCGCTCGTCCCCAGGAGTTCGTGAGCCGGCAGCGCAATCTGTCCGCGTTGAATCCCGAGATCAGCGTCACCGGAGACGCCCGGCTGATCGCGCGTGAGGGCCGGCAGCGGGACAACGCCCAGGTGCGTGAGTTCGAGTTCGCGTTCCAGTCCGCCCTGGACCCCTACTCCCACACCAAGATCTTCGTCACCTTCGAGCAGGACGAGATCGCCATCGAGGAAGGGTATGTCTACTGGACCGGGTTGCCCGGCCGCCTCCGGGCCGACGTGGGGAAGTTCCGCCAGCCGGTGGGCGACCTCAACCGCTGGCACCTGCACGCCCTGCCCGAGAGCGAGTATCCGCTCGTGTACCGCCGCTTCCTCTCCGCCGAGGGCCTGACCGGCATCGGCCTCTCGCTGTACACCGCGCTCCCCGTTTCGCTTTTCGGGGCCACGCACGAGCTGTGGGTCCAGGGCGTGAGCGCCGAGTCGGACGGGCTGCTGGCCGGGAGCCGGCAGCCGGCCCTGCTCGGCCGGTTGCAGAACTTTCGGCAGTTCACCCGGGGCACCTACGGCCAGCTCGGCGTCACCGTGGCGGGGGGGAACAACGCCGACAGCGCGTTCACCGGCCGCCTGTTCGGCCTGGATGCCCGGCTCACCTGGCGGCCTCCCGAAGCCGCGACCCGGCGGGAGTTTACCCTCCGCGCCGAGGGGTACCTCCTCCGCAGTACCCTGAGCGGGAGCGCGACCCACCGCACGGGCGGCTTCGTGGACGCGACGTTCCGAGCGGGCCGGCGCTGGGTCGTCGCGACCCGATACGACTGGGTCCAATCGCCGCGCGGAACGCCCGACACCGAGTGGGCGATCGTGCCGTCCCTCACCTGGTGGCAGAGCGAGTTCGTGTACCTCCGACTGGAGGGCCAGCACCGAAGGAGCGAGCGCCGCGGCGAACGGAACCTGGTGCTCCTCCAGGCGGTCTGGGCCATGGGACCCCACAAGCATGAGACCTACTGAACGCCCCGGGCGCGCGCCGCGGCCTCGGGGCAAGGAATCCGCCATGTGGTCACTCGCGCTCTTCGTCGGCCTGGTCGCGCCCGGCGCCAGGCCCGAGGCTCCGCCGGCGGCGGAGCCGGTCCGCATCGTCACCAGCCTGACGACCTACGGCGCCATCGCGCGCGAGATCGTGGGCGACCGGGGCGTGGTACGCTCCATCGCCGAGGGCGACGAAGATCCGCACTTCGTGCAGCCCAAACCGAGCTTCGTGGCGATTCTCCGCGAGGCGGACCTCTTCGTCACCACCGGACTCGATCTCGAACTCTGGGTGCCCCCGCTGCTCGACCGCGCCAACAATCGCAAGGTGAGCGAGGGCGGACCGGGCTACGTGACCGCCTACACGGGCATCGCCCTGCTGGAGGTGCCCACCACCCTGAGCCGCTCCGAGGGGGATATCCACGTCGCCGGCAATCCGCACATCCACACCGACCCGCTCAATGCCATCCTCATCGCGCGGAACATCCTCACCGGGCTCGGCCGGGTGGCCCCCGCGGACGCCCGCTTTTTCGCCGAGCGGGAGCAAGATTTCGAAACCCGGATCCTCCAGGCCCTGATGGGACCCGACCTGGTCGAGATCCTGACGCCGGCCACGGCCGTCAACCTGCTCCAGACGGACCGGCTGTGGGACTTCCTGAGCCAGACTCGCTATCAGGGCCGGCCCCTCCTCGAACGCCTGGGCGGGTGGCTCAAGCGGGGCGAGGTCTTCCGGGGCAAGGACCTCGCCTGCTACCACAAGGAGTGGGCCTACTTCAGCCGCCGCTTCGACGTCAACTGCGTGGCCTACATCGAGCCCAAGCCTGGCATCCCGCCCACCCCCCGCCACGTGGAAGAGGTGATCCGGCTCATGAAGGAGAGGGGGATCAAGGTGCTGTTCGCGTCGAACTACTTCGATCGCAACCAGATCCAGCAGGTCGCGGCCAAGACCGGCGCCCGCCCCGTGGTCGTCCCCGAGAACACCGGCGGGGCGCCGGGGGTCGACACCTATTTCGACCTCGTGGATGCGTGGGTGAACGGCCTCGCGCGCGCCTTCGAGGAGGCCTCCTGATGGACGCACTCACCCACAGCCTCTGGCTGGCGCCGCTCGCCGCCTGCATGGTGATCGCGGCGGTGCACGCTTATCTCGGACTCCACGTGATCGCGCGGGAAGTCATCTTCGTGGACCTCTCCCTCGCCCAGATGGCCGCCCTGGGCTCCACCGTGGCGATCTTTCTCGGTTCCCACCCCGACTCGACCTCGGCGTTCCTCTACTCGCTGGGCTTCACCTCGCTCGGCGCCGCCCTGTTCGCCCTCACCCGCACCCGGCACGGCCCGGACGTCGTCCCCCAGGAGGCGATCATCGGCATCGTGTACGTCATCGCCTCGGCGGCCGCCCTGCTGGTCGCCGATCGCTCGCCCCGGGGCGGCGAGGCGATCAAGGACATCCTGGTCGGCAGCCTGCTCTGGGTCACCTGGCCTGCCATCGGCCGCCTCACACTGGTATACCTGGCGGCCGGCCTGTTCCACTGGATCCTGCGGCATCGGTTCCTCACCATCTCGTTCGAGCCCGAGCGCGCCCGCGCCCAGGGGTGGCGCCTCCGCTGGTGGGATTTCTGGTTCTACCTCTCCTTCGGCATCGTGATCACGTTCTCCGTCCCGATCGTGGGCGTCCTGCTCGTCTTCTCGTTCCTGGTGGTGCCGGCGACCATCGCATTCCAGTTCACCCGTGACCGCGGCCGGCTCGCGCTGGTGGCCTGGCTCGCAGGGATGGTCGCCTCCATCGGCGGACTCTGGATCTCTTTTCGCTACGATCTTCCTACCGGCCCCGTGATTGTCTGCGTCTTCGGCGCATTGCTGGTGGCTGCCTACGCCCTCCGGCGGCTGCGCGCACCCGCTCCAGCCTGACGATGGGCGGGCCGCCCCCGCTCGGCGGTCCCGCCCACCGAGCGGAAATTGGCCATCCCCGTTGCCACCGACCCCGGCCCCTTCCGCCCGGCCGCCTGCCAGCGTATCCTGAACCCCGATGCAACGGCTCTCCCGGCTGACCGCGCTGGCCACGGCCGCCGCTTTTGTCTTCGCCATCCATGGCGAGCGGCTGCGGATGGTGGAGTGCCTGCACGACGCCCTGGCCGGCCGCGCCGCGGGCGCGCCGCACTCGCATCACGCGACACCCGGCGGCGACCAGCGCGCCCCTTCCCACGGCGCCTGCCTCTGCCTCGGGCTGTGCCATACGGCCGCCGCACCCGCCCCCGTGGTGCGGGACCTGCCGGTGGCCTTGGCCGTTCCGACTCGGGCACCGGGGTTCCGCCCGATCCTGGTATACCGGTCGCTGCTCGTTCCCTTTTCCCATCCCCTCGCGCACGCTCCTCCCCCTCCCATCCGGCTCGGCTGATCGGTCGTACCCGCAATCGAACTGACATCTGACCGGCGGAACCCCGGCCGGCGTGCGTTCTGGATCGCCGCCGCTCGCGGGGCCGGCCGGCAACCCATTGGAGGGGGAACGTATGATGACTTTCCCGCTCGCGGCCCGCCGGGGACTCCTGGCGACGGCGGTCCTGGCCGGCCTGACAGTGCCGGCCCGTTCGCTGTTTGCCCAGATGACTGGCACCGTCGAGGGCACGGTCCGCCTCGCGGAAAGCAACCACCCGGTGGAGGCGGCCCGTGTGGCCGTGGAGGGCACCGAACTCGCAGCACTCACGGACGCCCAGGGGCGGTTCCGCCTGACCGGTGTCCCCGCCGGCCTTCGCGTCCTGAGCGTCACCGCCATCCAGCGCAAGCCGCTCCGCGTCCCGATCACCGTGCCGGTGGGCGACAGCGTGACCGCCGACCTCGAGATGGTGGCGTCGCCGATCGAGCTGGCGGAGCTGGTGATCACCGCCACCCGGGCCGCCGATCGGCGGGCCGAGGTCCCCGCGACGGTGGGCGTGATCGAACGTGACGCGATCGCGCACACGAACCCCCACCACCCGGCCGAGCTCATGCGCCAGGTACCGGGCGTGCTGGTGATCGACCTGGGGGGCGAAGGGCACACGACCGCCATGCGCCAGCCGATCACCTACAACGCGGTCTACAGCTACCTCGAGGACGGCATCCCCATCCGCTCGACAGGGTTCTTCAACCACAACGCCCTCTACGAGGTGAACATCCCGGCGGCCGACCGCGTCGAGGTGTTCAAGGGACCCGGCTCCGCGCTCTACGGCAGCGACGCAATCGGCGGCGTGGTGAACGTCCTGACCCGGGCCCCGAGCTCCGGGCCGAGCCTCGAGCTCCTGGCCGAAGGCGGCAGCTTCGGCTATGCCCGGACCCTGGCGAGCGGCAGCGCCACCTGGGGCGGCAACGGGCTCCGGGCCGACCTCAACCTGACACACGACAGCGGCTACCGCCACGGTACGCACCAGGATCGCCAGAGCGGCACCCTGCGCTGGGATCGCCAGCTCGGTGCGGGCGCCCAGCTCAAGACGGTATTGGGATTTTCCAGCATTGACTCGCCCGGCGACGGCGGCTCCGAGCTGGTTCGGGCGGATTACGAGGACGATCCCACCCGGAACTACACCCCGATCGCCTTTCGCAAGGTGAAGGCCGTCCGCTGGTCCACCGGGCTCGAGCGGCGAACGGGCGCGGGCCGCCTGAGCCTCACCGGGTACGCCCGCTACAACGAACTGGCGCTCCTCCCCGCGTGGCAGCTCACCTACGACCCTGAAGTCTGGCAGACCAGCAACTACTCGCTCGGCCTCCTGGCGCAGGGCCGGCGCGACCTGGCACCGCTCCGCACCACGCTCATCGCCGGGCTCGACCTGGACTGGTCCCCGGGCCAGTACCGGAGCGACTCGATCACCGTCACGCGGGTGGGCCGCAGCTTTACCGATTACGCGGTCGCCGCGCGTCTCTACCAGTACGACGTGACCTTCACCGGCATCTCGCCCTACCTCCAGGCCGACCTCACCCCGCTCCCCACCCTCAGGCTCTCGGCGGGGCTCCGCTACGACCACCTGGGGTACGACTACGAGAACCACCTCGGCGCCCTGCAGACCGGACGCCACCGCCGGCCCGCCTCCACGACGCGCTGGTTCGATCACGTGAGTCCAAAGTTAGGCGCGACCGTCGCGGTCACGCCGGCCATCAGCGCCTTCGCCTCCTGGCGCCACGGGTTCCGCGTGCCCTCGCAGAGCCAGCTCTTCCGGCAGGGCTCGGCCCTCAATACCGTGAATCTCGACCCCATCCGCGCCAACAGCTACGAGATCGGGATGCGCGCTCGAGCCGGCGACCGGCTCAGTCTCGAGATCTCGGCCTACACCATGACGGTGACCGACGACATCCTTACGTTCTTCAACACCGTCACGTTCACCTCCGAGACCTCGAACGCCGGCGAGACCCGGCACCGCGGCCTCGAGGTCGGCGCGCAGCTCGCGCTCGCGAGCGCCATGCGGCTGGAGGGTGCCTACAGCTACGCCCGCCACGAGTACCGCCGCTGGTCCACCTCGACCGGGAACGACTTCGGCGGAAACGACATCGAGTCCGCGCCGCGGCACCTGGCCAACACCCGCCTGGTGGTGTCCCCAGTGCGCGGGGTCGCGGTCACGATCGAGTGGCAGCACCTGGGGAGCTACTTTACCGACCCCGCCAACCAGCACCGCTACGACGGCCACGATCTCTTCAATGTCTATTTCGACGCGCCCGTGACGCGCGGCTTCGCCCTGGTGGGCCGGGTGAACAACCTCGCCAACACGCGGAACGCGGTCACCGCGTCGTACAACCCGTTCGTGGCCCCGGCAGATCGGGAGCGGTTCCGACCCGGGCTGCCGCGCGCCTTCTACCTCGGCGCCCAGTACCGCTGGAGCCGGCGGTGAGACGCCCGGCGGGCCGGAGCCCGAGCCTCGCGGCCGCCGCGCTTGCGGCGGCCCTCGGCGGATGCGGAAACGAAGCCATGGACGTGCGGCCGTTAGCCACGCCCGCCGATACCATGCCGGCGGCCGCCGACCCGGCGCTCGCCACCGACCCGGCGACCGGTGACCTCTTGCTGGCCTGGGTGGGCGGCTCGGAACAGGGGGGATGGCACCTCTGGTTCAGCCGTTCCGCCGATACGGGGCGTACCTGGACCCCCCCCAGTCGGGTCACCGATCGCCCGGGGGACATCCAGCCGCACGGCGAGGCATCGCCCCGCCTGGCAGCCGGCCCCCGTGGCCAGGTCGCCCTGCTCTGGGCCACCAGCGTCGAGATACCGGACCGGAAGTGGCCCGCGAGTGACGTCCGCTTCGCGCGCTCGCTGGACGGCGGGCGGAGCTGGACGCCCCCCGTCACGCTCAACGACGACACCGCGGCCGCCGCCCGCAGCGGGCACACCTTCATGGGCCTCGCGCTGACCGGCGACGCCGGCCTGGTCGCGGCCTGGCTCGACGAGCGCCGCGACCCGTCCCTCGCCGCCCCTCCCGCCGACCACGCGCGGCACGGCCAGGAGGCGCCGGCGTCCGCGAGCTCCACGATCTACGCGGTGCGCTCCCCGGACTTCGGGGCCTCCTGGGGCCCCAACCGCCTGCTCTGGAGCGAGGTCTGCCCCTGTTGCCGCGTCGCCCTGGCGGCGCGCCAAGACGGCGCGGTGATCGCGGCCTGGCGAAAACACTTTCCCGGCGACGTGCGCGACGTGGTGGTCTCCGGCCTGGACTCGCCGGACCCACCCGAACGGGTCCATGCCGACGGCTGGAGCTATCCGGGCTGCCCCCACAGCGGTCCCGCGCTGGCCCTTGACGCGGCCGGCCGGGCCCACGTCGCATGGTACACCGGCATGCCCGGCCGGGCCGGCGTGTACCTCGCCCGGCAGAACCTCGGGAAGCAGGGCTGGGACGAGCCCGTCCGGCTTGTCGGCGGCAACACCCTGCCGGTGGCCCACGCGGCGCTGGCCTCGCTCGACGACGGCGCCGCGGTCGCGACGTGGGACGTGGACTCCCGGGGACGCCGCCACATCCTCGTCGCCTACCTCGAGCCGGAGGCCCGCCGCGTCGCACCCCAGCCGATCGCGGGCTCGGAGGCGGGGCTGTATCCCCAGCTCGCGCGCGGCCCCGGCGATGCCGTCTTCGTCGCCTGGACTGCCCCGGTGGGAGAAACGTCCCGGATCGCGCTTCGAGTCGTGCGCTTCCCCTCGGCAACGCGAGCCGGGACCCGATCGCGCTCCCGTCACCCGTGACCCGGAACCCGCGACTCGCACCGAGTACAACCCCAACCACTATCTTTCCACGACCATGAGATCTCGCTCCATTCCCGGCCTCCGCGCCCTCGCCCTGGCCCTCGTCCTCCCCTCGCTGGCCTTCCTTCACCTCCACCTGGTCAAGGCGGAGCCCGGCGTTGACGCGACCGTGACCGAAGCACCCCGCCAGATCCGGCTCTGGTTCAGCGAGCCCCCGGAGCTCAAGCTGACCAGCGTGACCCTGGCGCGGGACGACAACACGCCCGTGGCCACCGTCAAGATGGCCGCCACCGATGACTCGCTCTCCCTTGCGGGACCGGTGCCGGTCGCACTCCAGCCCGGCAAGTACGTCGTGCTCTGGCGCACCGGCTCCAGGGACGGACACGCGGTCCGGGGGCGGTACTCGTTCACCTACGCTCCCCCCGCCGGCGCAGGGCCCTGACGTGCACCCCGACGACGCGCCGATCCCCCTCGATCTCTACGCCCTGGGGCGCGGGGCCGCGTACGCCGCGGCCCTGCTCTTGATCGGCACGGTCACCTACGCCGCGCTGCTCTCCCGACCTCGAGGACCCCGGCAACCCGAGGCGCTGGCCGAGCGGAGTCTGGGACGCGCGGCCCGCATGAGCCTCCTCGCCGCGACCATCCTGCTTCTGGCCCACGGCCTGCGCCTGTACGGTCAGCTCCGCTCGTTCCTCGACCCCGGCGAACCGGTCAGCGCCGAGTTCCTTCACGTGACGATCGCCGAGACGGCCTGGGGCAAGGGCTGGACGGCGCAGGTGATCGCCGGCGCCCTGGCCTACGCGCTGGCGGGCCTCGCCGCGATGCGGCCCGAACGCCTGGCGCGGTTCCTCCCGCCGGGAGTGGCGGCGGTGAGCCTGACGCTCCCGCTCACCGGACACGCCGTGGAACATCCCTGGGGCCCGGTCGCCGGCGTTGCCCTCCACGCCATCCACCTGCTCGGCGGGGGCGCCTGGCTCGGTACGCTGGCCTGTCTGGCCCTCGCGGGTCTCGGCGCCGCCCGCGAGGGCGACGCGCCGGAGGTCGCCCGGCTGGTCCGCACCTTTTCCCCGATCGCGCTGGCCGGGGCGGCCACCGCCGTCCTGGCCGGAGGCCTGCTCGCCTTCGGCTACCTCGGGAGTCTTCCCGCCCTCGCGACAACCACGTACGGCCGCGCCCTCAGTCTCAAGGTCATGCTCCTCGCCGCCACCGCACTCGTGGGTCGCTACAATTGGAAGGTGGTCACCCCGGCCCTCGGCGTCCCCGAGGGCACCCGCCGGCTCGGCCGAACCGCGACCCTGGAGCTCGCGCTGGGACTGTTCCTCGTGGCCACGACCGCCGTGCTCGTCGCTCTGCCAGCACCCGCGCTATGACCCGCTTCCCTCGACTCCGTTTCGGCCTCCTGGCCGCTCTCTTGCTCGCCGTTCCAGGCTGCCGCCGCGAAGCCCGGCCTTTCAACCCCGAAGGCTTGGCCGGCCCCAAGATCGATCCGCCGATCCCGAAGCCCGCCTTCGTGCTCACCACCACGGACGGGCGCGAGTTCGATTTTCGCCGCGACACCGAGGGGTACGTCACCCTCCTCTTCGTGGGCTACACCCACTGCCCCGACGTCTGCCCGGTCCACCTGGCCAACATCGCGGCCTCGCTCCGGAAGCTGGGGCCGCAGCTGCGCAACCGCATCAGGGTCGTCTTCGTCACCGCCGACCCCGACCGCGACACCGCGCCCGTGATCCGGAAATGGCTCGACCAGTTCGACCCGTCGTTCATCGGCCTCCGGGGCGACGTCGCCGTCGTGCATCGCCTCCTCACCGACATGCGGCTCGGCACGCCGGTGAAGGAGCCCGGCGCGACCGATACGACCTACACGATCGGCCATTCCTCGGTCGTGGTGGCCTTCACGCCTGACAACCTGGCCCACGTGATCTATCCCTTCGGGATCCGCCAGGCCGACTGGGCCCACGACCTGCTCCGGCTGACCGGCGCCGGATGACCTGGTGGTGCTCGGCCACCGGGAAAGCCTGGACCTGGACCTGGCAGGCCTATCCCGGCGTGTGGATCTTCGTGGCACTCCTCGCCGCCGGCTACGTCGCGCTGCGGCGGCTCGGCAGCGCCGGTCCCGCGGGACGAGCCGACGACCGCGTGGACGAGCCCCCGTCCGCCTGGTGGGGGGGGCTCGGCCTGGCCGCCACCTGGCTCGCCCTCGACTGGCCGGTCGGGGCGCTCGGGGCAGGCTACCTCGCGAGCGTCCACACCGTGAGCTACATCCTGCTCTCGCTCATCGCGCCGCCCCTCCTCCTCCGCGGCGTCCCGGCGCAGAGCATCCGGGCCCTGCTCGTCCGCCCCTTCTGGCGCGCGATGCTTCGCTTCCTGGCGCGGCCCCCGATCGCTCTGTGCCTCTACACCGTCGTCCTGCTGGTCACCCACGTCCCGGACGTGGTGGACTCGGCGATGCAGAGCCAGCTAGGGGCGTTCGCCATCGACCTGGCCTGGCTCCTGGCCGGCCTCGTGATGTGGTGGCCGGTGCTCGCGCCGCAGCCTGAGGTCCTCCGGCTCTCCCGCCCGCTCAAGATGCTCTACCTTTTTGTCGGCACGCTCCCGACCATCGTCCCGTCCGCCTTCCTCACTTTCGCGGATTATCCCCTCTACGCGGTGTACGAGCTGGCTCCTCGGGTCGTTCCGACCTTTACTGCCCAGCAAGACCAGCAAGTGGCCGGCCTCACCATGAAGATCGTGGGGGACCTCCCGGTCTGGCTCGCCTTCGGCATCATCTTCTTTCGCTGGGCCGCCGACGAACAGCGCCGGGCCCCGCCGCCGGTCCACCCGAGCGCGGCCCGGCCGGGCTGAGCGACGCTCGGCCTAGGGGCGCTCTGCCGGCGCGGCCGGTCCGCGGTTCCTTTCCCCTCCCTGGAATTGCCTCTCCGGCGCTCGAGGCGCTAGCTTTGCGGCGAGCAATCGGCGCCTCGCCGCTGGCTATGATCGTCAGACTTGCTTGTCACCTTGCCTCCCGCGCCGGCCCCACAGCCTGGTAGGAACATGAGCGCCCGTGACGTGCCGGCCCACCGACCGTCGAGCCGCGTGGGGACCCGGCCCGCCGGCCTCGGCGGAGCGCCGGTCGCCACCATCTTGGACTGGCCCTCCCGCCCGGCGGAGGCCGGATGAGCGGCCGTCGCCCCTCCGGCGACACCCCGTTGCGCCGGCTCGAAGCGAAAGCCGTCGAGCTGGAGCAGGCGAATCGCGACCTCGCGACACGCGAAGCCCGGCTCCGGGCCATCCTCGACACCGAGCCAGAGTGCGTGAAGATCGTCGACCGCGAGGGCCGTCTCGTGGAGATGAATCCGGCAGGGCTCGCGATGCTCGAGGTCGAGTCCCTGGAGCAGGCCCGGCGGCAGCCCTTGCTCGACTTCGTCGTGCCGGAACACCGCGGGGCGTTCGCGGAGCTCCACCGTCGGGTGATGCAGGGGGAGACCGGAACCCTGGAGTTCGAGATCCAGGGTCACCGCGGAACCCGCCGCTGGCTGGAGACCCACGCCGCCCCGCTGCGGAGCCCGGATGGCCGCGTCCAGTGCCTGCTCGGCATCACGCGGGATGTCACGGCCCGCAAGCAGGCCGAAGAGGCCCTCCGGCACTCCGAGGCCCGCTTCGCCGGGCTGGTCCAGGCGATCGACGGCATCGTCTGGGAGGCCGATGCCCGGACCTTCGCGTTCTCCTTCGTGAGCGAACGCGCCCAGCGTATCCTGGGCTACCCCCCCGCGCAGTGGCTCGAGCAGCCCGACTTCTGGGCCAACCACCTGCATCCCGAAGACCGCGAACCTGCCATTCGATTCTGCCAGGCCTGCACCCGCCGGGGAGAGGATCACACCATCGAGTACCGGATGATCGCCGCGGACGGGCGGGTGGTGTGGATTCGCGACATCGTGACCTACGTGGAGGAGCCAGGCAAGCCGCCGCTCCTGCGCGGGATCATGCTGGACGTGACCGAGCGGCGCCAGGCCGAGCTGCAGATCCAGCGCCTCAACCGGGTCTACGCCGTCCTGAGCGGTATCAACCAGGCCATCGCGCGGGAGCACGACCCCCAGGCGCTCTTCGAAACCGCCTGCCGTATCGCGGTCGAAACCGGCAACTTCCGGATGGCCTGGGTCGGACTCCTCGACCCGGCCACCCAGCGCGTCCGGCCGGTCGCCTGGGCCGGCGCGGTGGGAGTGTATCTCGAGCGCCTGACGATCAGCCTTCTGGAACCGTCGCACCACGGCGGCCCTACCGCCCGGGCTCTCCTCTCGGGGCACCCCGCCGTCTGCAATGACATCGCGCAGGACCCCGCGATGGCCCCCTGGCGCGCGGAAGCCTTGCAGCACGGCTACCGGGCTTCGGCCGCCTTCCCCCTCCGGGTCAAGGACCGGGTCGTCGGCACGCTCAACCTGTACGTGGCCGAGGCGGGCTTCTTCGACGACGAGGAGCTGCGGCTGCTGGGCGACCTGGCCATGGACATCGCCTTCGCGCTGGAGGTGCACGAGCGGGACCTCGAGCGGCGGGAAGCCGAACACGCCCTCCGCGCGAGCGAGGAACGGTTCCGGGAACTCACCGAGACGATTCAGGAGGTCTTCTGGATCAGCGACCCCGGCAAGACCCGTATCCTGTACGTGAGCCCCGCCTACGAGAAGGTCTGGGGCCGAACCCGCGAGAGCCTCTACACGTCCCGCCAGAGCTGGCTGGACTCCATCCACCCCGATGACCGGGAGCGGGTGCTGCCGGTGCTCGCCGGCCCGGACCCCGTCGGCAGGTACGACGAGGAATACCGGATTCTCCGCCCCGACGGCGGCGTGCGCTGGATCCGCGACCAGGCCTTCCCGGTGCGGGGGGCGGGCGGCGCGGTCGAGCGCATCGTGGGCGTCGCGCGCGACATCACCGACCGGAAGGCGGCCGAGGAGCAGCTCCGGCAGGCCCAGAAGATGGAAAGCGTGGGGCGCCTCGCCGCCGGCATTGCCCACGACTTCAACAACATTCTGACCGTGATCAACGCGGTCGCCGACCTCGCCCTCGCGGAACTCCCCGACGGCGCGCTGCGGAACGACCTGGTCACCATCCGCGAGGCCGGCGGCCGCGCCGCCGAGCTCACCCGCCAGCTCCTGGCCTTCAGCCGCAAACAGGTGCTCCGGCCCGAGGTGGTGAATCTGAACGCGCTGGTGGCCGACGCCGAGACGCTGCTCCGTCGCTTGTTAGGTAGCGACATTCGCGTCCGGCTCCACCTCGCCCAGGACCTGGCACCGGTCAGCGTGGATCCGGGGCAGTTCCACCAGGTCATCCTGAACCTGGCCGTCAATGCCCGCGACGCGATGCCGCAGGGCGGGACCCTGACGATCGAGACCAGGAACCTCATCCTGGACCCCCGGGCCCGCCCGCCGGCAAGCGGAATCTCCGCGGGACGGTATGTCGTGCTGGCCGTCACGGATACCGGCGTCGGCATGGACGCTGCAACCAGGCAGCGGCTGTTCGAGCCCTTCTTCACGACCAAGGAGCCCGGCAAGGGCACCGGGCTGGGCCTCGCCACGGTCCACGGAATCGTCAAGCAGAGCGGCGGGGAGATCCAGGTCCAGAGCGAACTCGACAAGGGCACGACCTTCACGATCTACCTCCCGGCCAGCGAGAGCGCCCCCGTCCTCCGGGCACGAAAGGTGCCGGCACCATGCCGGGGGGCGGAGTGCCTCCTCGTCGTGGACGACGACCCCGAAGTGCGCCGCCTCACCGCCCGCCTGCTCGAGCGAACCGGCTTCCGGGTGCAGACGGCGGGGAACGGACCCGAGGCGCTGCGGACGCTGGAGAGCAGTCAGGAACCGGTGCACCTCCTGCTGGCCGACGTGATGATGCCCGGGATGACGGGGACCGAGCTGGCCGAGCAGGTCCGGCGCCGGTATCCCGGGATCCGGGTGCTGCTCACCTCGGGGTACACCGAGGCCGCCCCCGTCCAGCAGGGCTTGTGGGCTGGGGTTGCCCAGTTCCTGAACAAGCCCTATACCCCGGACGAACTCACCGCGAAGGTCCGCCAGGTGCTTGACTCGTAGGCGGCCCCCGAGACGCTTCCTCGCTCGGCAGAGGCAGTCCGGGCCGGCAGGCTAACGGCAACCGGGACAGCGAATTACGCACCCTGGCCAGCCTCGGCGGGACGGAAAGGGCACCCCGACCGAGCGCTGCCCTGGTCGGACGGGCCGCCGGGGCCCCAGTCCCGGGCGGGTGCCGGCGCCGGCGGGAAAGCTGGATCGCCGCCCGCCTGAAACCCGTGCGCGAGTGCACCGTACAGCCGGAGCGGGGCCTCATGAGGCCACCTTATGCCGCGCCGGCTCGTGCGATACAATCCCTGGGGCGGTGGGCGGATCGTCCCGTTCGGTCATCCCACAGGAACTCGGCTACATCATCGAGAGGCGGCATGCTTATGAGAACTCGGGGGGCATGGGCGGCCGCGGGGTTGCTCGCCGCCATCGCCATGGGGGGGTGCGCCGGAGCGACGGCCGGCTCGCAGGCGGGGAGGGCACCGACTCCGGCTACTGGCCAGTCTCCTGCGGCGCCGAAACCGCGTCTCGGGTACACTGACGCCGACGTCGCCTTCATGACCGGCATGATCCAGCACCACGCCCAGGCCATCCTGATGGCGGGCTGGGCATCCAGCCACGGGGCCAGCCCGGCTGTGCAACGGCTCTGCGATCGCATCGTGGTGGGCCAGGGCGACGAGATCGAGCTCATGGCGCGCTGGCTGCGGGATCGGGGCGAGGCCCCTCCTTCCGACTCGACCCACCACGCGAGACCCGGCACCGGGCACGCCCACGCGGGACTCATGCCGGGTATGCTCACCCCGGACCAGCTGGCCGAGCTGGATCGCGCCCGCGGCGCCGAGTTCGATCGGCTCTTCCTCGCCTACATGATCCAGCACCACCGGGGTGCGCTCACCATGGTGGACCGGCTCTTCGCTTCACCGGGTGCCGGGCAGGACGAGACGGTGTTCAGGCTCGCCTCGGATATCCAGGCCGATCAAGCCACCGAGATAGACCGGATGCAGCTCATGCTGGCTGCGCTTCCCCCCGCACCCGAGGAGGCCCATCCGTGATCGCACGGCGCCTCGGAGTACCACGACCCCAGATCATCGCCTCACAGGAACCGTCCATGAACCGAACCACGTCCCGCCGCCCCGCCGGCACCCGATCGCCCCGGCCTTTCATCCTCCGCCTCGGGCTCGCGGCTGCGTCCCTGGTCGCGCTGGGCTGTGCCGGCTCCTCGGGACCGGCCGGCGCCGGCCCCGAGGCGGCGGCGCCACGCCCCGATCCCCGGGTGGGCCTGCGTGCCGGCCCCATGAACACGGCCGGTCAGGCGACCTGGAATCTGCGTCTCGTCTCCAACACGCCCCCGCCGAAGGATTTCCTGGGCAGCACCAACTCGGATCTGGCGTTCACCGGGCCGTACGTCATCCAGGGCAACTACAACGGCTTCCAGGTCTGGGATGTCTCCGACCCGGCCCGGCCGGCCCTGGTCACGGCGTATCTCTGCCCCGCCTCGCAGAGCGACGTCTCGGTGTACCGGCACCTGCTCTTCGTGTCCGCCGAAGGGACCTCCAGCCGGCTCGACTGCGGCACCCAGGGCATCCGCGACACGGTGAGCGCGGACCGGATCCGCGGGATCCGGATCTTCGATATCAGCGACATCGCCCATCCCAGGTACGTGGCCAACGTGCAGACCTGCCGCGGGTCCCACACCCATACCGTGGTGCCGGATCCCCGCGACTCGAGTGTGGTGTACATCTACATCTCCGGCTCGGCCGGGGTGCGGTCCCCCCGGGAACTCCCCGGGTGTTCCCGGCTCGCGCCTGACAAGGATCCGAACTCCTCCCTCTTCCGCATCGAGGTGATCCGGGTGCCGCTGGCCCATCCGGAAGAGGCGGCGATCGTGGGCTACGCGAGGATCTTCGAGGGCCTGGTGGCCCCGCCCCGTCATGGCGAGGCGCCAGAGGATGTCGCCGCCGCCAAGCGGATCGCCGACTCGGCGCGCGCCGCCGGGGCCTTCACCGCCAACGTGAACGGCATGGAATTCGTCCTGCCGCCGCAGTTCATCCGGCCGCTGCTGGACAGCGTGGTCCGGGCTCGGGGCGGAACCGGTGCGGCGACCGGGGCCGACAGTGCTGCCCTGCGGGAGGCCCTCCCCGGCATCATCGCGAGGTTCATTGACCAGGACCAGCCGCAGAACGGACCGCGGCCCGGACCGAACCAGTGCCACGACATCACCGTCTATCCGGCCCTCGGCCTTGCCGGCGGCGCTTGCGGCGGGTACGGCCTCCTGCTCGATATTCGCGACCCCGTGAACCCGAGACGGATCGACGCCGTGGCCGACTCCAACTTCTCCTACTGGCATTCCGCCACGTTCAATAACGACGGCACCAAGATCCTCTTCTCGGACGAGTGGGGCGGCGGCGGCCTGCCCAAGTGCCGCGCGACCGACAAGCCGGAGTGGGGCGCCGACGCGATCTTCACGCTGCACGACAACAAGATGTCCTTCCGCAGCTACTACAAACTGCCGGCCCCCCAGACCCAGGTCGAGAACTGCGTCGCTCACAACGGCTCCCTGATCCCGGTTCCCGGCCGCGACATCATGGTCCAGGGCTGGTACCAGGGCGGCGTATCCGTCTTCGACTGGACCGACCCCGACCATCCCAGGGAGATCGCCTTCTTTGACCGGGGCCCGGTGGACGCCACCAAACTCGAAAGCGCCGGCTCGTGGTCGGCGTACTGGTACAACGGGTACATCTACAGCTCGGAGATCGCCCGAGGGCTCGATATCCTGGAGCTGACGCCCAGCGCGCTCCTCACGCAGCACGAGATTGACGCGGCGAAGCAAGCACGCCTGGACTACCTGAACGTGCAGCAGCAGCCCAGGTACGTCTGGCCGGCGACCTACACCGTGGCCCACGCCTACCTCGACCAGCTCACGCGGTCGCGGGGACTCCCCCCGGGCCGCCTCGCCGAAGCGCGGGCCGCGCTCACCCGGGCGGAACAGGGATCAGGCCCCGCCGCCCGGGACGCGCTGGCTCGACTGGCGGCCGGGCTCGACGCCGAGGCGGCCGGCTCCAGCGATGCCGGCCGGGTACGGGCGCTCGCGGCCGTGATGCGAGAGCTGGCCTCGGCGCACTGAGCCCGAGCTGATCGGGGCACGGCCGGCCGCCGCGCTCTCGCCTGCTCGAAAAGCACTTCCCGGCCTTCGCCACAGGACCCGACCAGCGGTTCGTGCCCCGCTGAGGGTCGTGGCGGCGCGCCGTCGCCGAGGTGGTCGAGAAGTTCCTGGCCTGTGGCATCCGGAAGCACGGGTTCGCCCCGGGTGCCCTCGGCGGTCGCCTGCCGACGGGGTGCCGCCCGTGCAGGCCGGGATGCGCCGCCGCTAGGCGGACGGGCTACGCCCAATCGTCGAGGTCGACTCGCTGCGCCGTCCCTGGTACAGCGACACGGTGCGCATCGTCGGGTTCATTACCCAAGGGCACGTGATCGACCGGATACACAACACATCTCCGTCGCGCGGCGCCGCCCGCCGCGCGATCCTGGGCTCGGAGGTTTCCGGCTGCACCCCGGCTGGCTGGAGGCCCAGCTCGGAGCGGCTCCCGACCCCGCACCCGCTGGCGATCGTCCGGTCGCCCCGAAGCCTGGGGCCCGCAGCGCATCGGCCGGCGCCGCACACTCGCTGGACGGCGCCTTCAGCCACCCGCACTTTGGGAGACCCCTCGAAACTCCTGTTCCGATTCCGACAACCTCAGGTGTAAACCGGAGGAGCCGCGCCGTGATCAACACCCTCATGCCGGTGCTCGTTCGAGCGGCCGCTTATGGCGTCTTCGCCGTGGGAGGTGTCGCGAGCGCACAGGATGCGCCCCCGTCGAGGCCGGCCGGTAGCAGCCACGCCGACCTATTCATCGCGTCATTCGGACCGGCGGGAAGCGAGCCGGCCTTGCCCACGAGCGAGCTCGAAATGCGGGAGCAAGTGCGGCTCGCCTTCTATGGGATCGGCGCGACGCGGATCGAAGTCGAGAAGGGCCGACTTTCGCGGGCCGAGGGCGATCGCATCATCGAGGGCTTCCAGCAGACGTTGCGCAACTACGCCCACGATCACTCGAACGACGCGCTCATCATGGCCGCTCCGCACCGAAGCCATCCAGGTCGTCGGCGACGGCGCGCGGCGCCACTCTGCTCCGCACCGCACGCCCCGCCCAGGCCGCCTTCGAAGCCTTCCGGATCGCCCACTGGCCCTGCACCCGCAGCACCACGCACTGGAGCCGAAACAACGGCCATCCCGGCCGCGCGGCTCTGACCGCTGGACCTTCTCGACGGCCTGGCTGCCCTCCTCCCGGCGAGGACCCGGTCGCCGGCCGGCGAGTCTTGCTACGCCAGCGAGGCTGGCCACCTGCGCGATGCCCTGCACTCCGCCCGCCACTGCCACACCACAGCCCGAGGAGCGCCCGCCGCGAGGGCCGGCTGGCCCTCTGCGTCCTGCACGCCAGCGGTCCGCGGGAACCTCGCCGTGCCGCCGACCGCCCGAAAGCGGGCTAGTCCCGGAACGGCGACGGGACCCGTCGCGTCGGGCCCTCGCCGCTCTGGTCCAGCAAACGCTGGAGCTCCTCGGTGCTCAGTTCGAAGGGATCCGCCTCGTAGCTCGGTGGGCGAATGGTCCGGGGCCGGTGGGGATTGCCGCCCACCGGCTGGAGTTCCCACTCCGACTTCGAGCGGTCACGCACTTCCCACTGGTGCCCGTCGCGATCGCTGAATCTCCGATACCCCATGCTGGCCTCCGTGATGCCAGGGACCGGCCGCTTCCCGGGTCGCTGGAGTCCGGCGGGCGACCAATCGCTCCCTCAAGGGTAGGGTCGGAGGTCCGGAGGGCAACCCCCCGGGTTACCTTACTCGCTCGGGGCCCGGTGGCGCCCCGACCCGGAGGCCACTCGCCCGCTCGAGCGCGCCTGGCCCCTGGCAACCGTCGAGTACAACTCCATGAACGACGCGGCCGCAGATCGGATCCGCCAGGCGGTGGATGACCTCTACCGCACCGAGTCGCGCCGGGTGCTCGCGACGCTGATCCGCTTGCTCGGCGACTTCGATCTCGCCGAAGAGGCGATGCACGATGCCTTCACCGCGGCGATAGAGCAATGGCCTCACCAGGGCTTGCCGGCAAACCCCCGAGCCTGGCTCGTCTCCGCCGGCCGGTTCAAGGCGATTGACGGGCTCCGCCGCCGAGCCCGATTCGATGCCTCAGCGGCCAGGCTGGCGCAGGAGTTCGAGGCCGAGCCGGCGGCAGCCGACCGCGACGAGTCTGCCGTCGAGGACGACCGGCTCCGCCTGATCTTCACCTGCTGCCACCCGGCCTTGGCTCCGGAAGCCAGGGTCGCGCTCACGCTCCGCGAGGTCTGCGGGCTCACGACCGAAGAAATCGCGCGCGCCTTCCTGGTGAGCACCCCCACCCTGGCCCAGCGGATCGTGCGCGCCAAGGCCAAGATCCGCGACGCCCGCATCCCCTACCAGGTGCCTGCCCGCGCTGACCTGCCGGAGCGACTCGATGCGGTCCTGCGGGTGGTCTACCTGGTGTTCAACGAGGGCTACTCCGCCTCGGCCGGACCGGCGCTCACCCGGGCCGATCTCTCCGGTGAGGGCATCCGTCTGGGTCGGCTCCTGGTCGAGCTGCTTCCGGAACCGGAGGCCATGGGACTCCTGGCGCTCATGCTCCTGCACGAATCCCGGCGCGCGGCGCGTGCCTCCCCGGCGGGCGAGCTGATCCTCCTGGACGAGCAGGACCGCTCGCGCTGGAACCGGGAGCTGATCGCGGAGGGTCTGACCCTGGTGCGGCGCGCCTTCCGGTCGCAGCGGTTCGGGCCCTACACCCTCCAGGCGGCGATCGCCGCGGTGCACGCCGAAGCACCGACCGCGGCGGCCACCGACTGGGAGAGGATCGTGGCCCTGTACGACGTGCTGCTTCGGATGGAGCCGTCGCCGGTGGTCGAGCTCAATCGCGCGGTGGCCGTCGCGATGCGCGACGGCCCGGCGACCGGGCTCGCGCTCGTGGACGCCATCCTGGCCCGCGGCGAGCTCGGGGACTACCACCTGGCACACTCGGCGCGCGCGGACCTCTGCCGCCGGCTGGGACGAGTCGAGGACGCCCGGACCTCCTACGAGCGCGCCCTCGCCCTCGCGCGCCAGGAGCCCGAACGGCGTTTCCTCGAGCGGCGGCTCAGGGAACTCGCCGGCCAGGCACCGAGCCAGCCCTGAACCGGGCCGAACCCGTGACGCCCGGGGCCTCGGCCCCGGCCCGGATCCCAGGCGCGCCGCCCGTCGCCGCCTACCGCTCTCCCTCCTCCCCTACCTCCCGCCCCAGCTCCCCGAGCGTGCGGGTGCGGTAGCTCGAGCGCCGCCAACCCGTGACGGGCGGCGGCTGGGCCACCCGGCGGGCGAGATCGAGGTGCGGCGCGATGAGGTCGGCGAGCGCCTGCGCGACGGCCATGTCGGTCCGGGTAAAGGGCGAGGTCCCCCGCGAGGTCATCGCCATGGCCCCGAAGATCCGGCCCCCGGCCCGGAGGGGTACCACCAGCACCGTGACCGGGCCGTCCCGGTCCTCCTGGGTCGTGAGCAGGTAGGGCGACTCCCCCCGCACCACCGCGGCCACCCCGGTCCCTTCGATCGGTTCCTGCGGCAGGTCCGCCAGCGGGGTGCTGAATCCCGGCCGCACGATCACGACCCGGTTTTCGTCGCCCAGGCGGACCGCGAACTCCACCTGGTTCACCGGCAGCACCGCCTGGGCCTGCTGGGCGAACAGACGGGTCCCTTCCCCGAGCACGGGCGTCCCGGCCAGCATCTCGGCGGTGCGGCTCAGATGCATCGGCACGTGCCGCAACAGATCGAACTGCCCGCGGAGCACCTGGTATTGCCAGGCGAGCACGTAATTCTCGACCCGCGGGGCCAGCACCGCCCCCACGCGCTCCAGGAGGTCCAGATCCCCCGCGGTGAAGCCCTCGGGCTCCTCGCGGCCCAGGAAGAAGTACCCGACGATCCGCTCCACGATCCTGAGCTTGACCCCGACCACGGAGCGGGGCGCCAGCTCCTCGCCGCGCACCGGAACCAGGTGGGGGATCCGGGGGGCGTCGGGCGCCTCGCTGTCAGGCACGTACCAGCGGTTGAGGTCGCCGAAGAGGCGGGGCGGGTCGAGCCAGTCGCGATCGCGCACCAGCGCCGGGTCCGCCCACAGGGGTCCGTAGCCGTGCAGCCCCAGGCGGTAGAAGGCATCGCCCGAGGAGTCGGGAATCACGAGCTCGATGGCGTCGTGCGGGATGACCGGCTGCAAGGCGTACGACACCGCCAGCAGGAGATCGCGCGGGGCGCTGGCGCCGCTCACCGCGTCGGCCAGCTGCCCGAACAGCACCTCGCCCAGCGCAGGGCCGGGAACCATCCCGGGCGCCGGTGCCGGGACATAGGCGCCGGGGGCCGATCCTGCCGGAGGCGGCACCGGGGCCGGAGGAGCGGCCGAGTCGGGCGGGGCGGAGGACGGGGCGGAGCCCGGCTCCGTCGGTGACGGTGTCTCGGAAGAGAGTTCGCTCAGGGCCTCGGGTCTGGCCACCCGCGCCAGCATCGGCGCCATGACCTCGGCAGCACTGTCGAGCAGCGCCACACGATCCGGCCCGAACTGTCCCGGCCTGAACGCGGCCAGGAGAATCAACCCCACGTCGGTCCGGCCGTAGCGGATCGGGTGAATCACGACCGACCCGTAACCGGCCCGCCGGACGCGGTCCTCGATCCGCTCCAGCTCTTCCCGATCCGCCTCCGGCCGTGCCTCCGGGACCGCCAGGTTGTCCTTGGCAAGATCCTCCGGCTCGATGAGCAGCGGCTGCCCGTCGCTCCGGTACAACCAGAGCGCAAACAGGTCGAAGTCGAGCTCGGATCGGAGCGTGTCCGCCACCGCTTCATACCAGGCCTTGAGCGTCTCCAGGTCCTCGAGCCGCGTGCTGGGATGAAGCAGCGGGATCGTCTGCCGGAATCCCGCCTGGGACGTTGACATGGGCCCCCAAGAGAGCAGCAACTGTGCCCCTTGTCCACCCCAGGTTCCGCGGGGCCTCGAATCGCGTCAATCCGAGAGCCTCGGGCTCCATTGCATACCCCCTGCCCCTATGTTACGTTGTTGGCGCTGTTCCTGATGACCCTTCGGTACCGAGGTTTCCAAGTCTATGAAAGACATCACGTTCAGCATATCGGGAATGAGCTGCGGTCACTGCCTCAACGCTGTCAACAGGGCCCTCAGCCAGGTTCCTGGTGTCGAGGTGGAATCGGTCCAGATCGGCCGGGCCAGGGTGCGGGTTTCCGACGCCGGTGATGCGGCCCGGCGCGCTCGCGCTGCGATAGAGGAGGCGGGATACACGGTCGAGGCGGTGGAGGGACTGGCGGAGTGAGCCGGCCCGGGACGAGCGGCTCGATGAGGGGATGGGCGGCTCCATGACGAGTTCGACGTCCGAGACGGAGGTCAGCACCACCCAGGCGACGGTCTCGCTTGCCGTCTCCGGAATGACGTGTGCTGCGTGTTCGGCACGGGTGCAACGGGCCCTCGCCAGGGCACCGGGCGTGGAGTCGGCCAGCGTCAATCTGATGACCGGCGCAGCCACGGTGGTGTACGACCCCACGGTCACGTCGCCTCACGAACTCCAGGAAGCGGTCGAACGGACCGGCTACGGGGCCCGGATCCCCGAGGCGACCGAGAGCGTTGAACGCGATCTCGCGCTCGAAGAAGCTGAACGTGCCCGCGAGCTGGCCGACCTCCGACGCCGGGTGGCCATCGCGCTGGTGGCCGCGATGGCGGCCATGGTGCTCTCGCTCCCCCTGATGGACCCCAGCTCGTTCCCGGGCGACCCCTTCATGCGCGCCATGATGCTGGTCGCTCGGCCGGTGCGCCGGCTCTGGCCGGCCCTCTTCCAGGCCGACCCCGGCCTGCTCCGCTACGCCTTGCTTGTCCTGAGCGCCCCGGTCGCCGTGGTGTCGGGCGGCCGGTTCTTCGCTCGCGCCTGGACCGCCGCCCGCCACGGCGGGGCGGACATGAACAGCCTGATCGCGGTGGGCACCGGGGCCGCCTTTCTCCTGAGCGTCGCGGCCACCGTGGCCCCTGCCTGGTTTCAGGCCCACGGGCTCGCCCCCGACGTCTACTACGAGGCTGCGCTCTGGATCATCGCCTTCATTCTGCTCGGCAACTACCTCGAGGCGAAAGCCAAGCACCGGACGGGCGAGGCGGTCCGGCGGCTCGCCGGCCTCCGGCCCGACTCCGCCACCCTGCTCCGGGGCGGCCAGGAAGTCACGGTGCCCCTCGCGGAGGTGCTCCCCGGCGACCTCGTGCTGGTGCGCCCCGGACAGCGGATTCCGGTGGACGGGTTGGTGGTGGAAGGTACCAGCGCGGTGGACGAGTCCATGCTGACCGGGGAGCCCGTGCCCGTCCTCCGGGGACCGGGCGCGGAGGTGATCGCGGGAACGCTGAACGGGAACGGGGCCCTCCAGGTCCGCGCGCTCCGGGTAGGGCGCGACACCGTCCTCTCCCGCATCCTCCGGCTCGTCCGCGACGCCCAGGCATCACGGCCGCCGGTCCAGCGGCTGGCCGATCGCATTGCTGCCATCTTCGTGCCGGTGGTCTTCGGTCTGGCGCTGATCACCTTGGCGGCCTGGTGGCTGGTCGGGCCCGAGGGCCAGCACCTCACGGCTGTGGTCTCCGCCGTGTCCGTTCTCATCATTGCCTGCCCCTGCGCGATGGGCCTCGCGGTCCCCACCGCGGTCATGGTCGCGACCGGGCGAGGGGCCGAGCTGGGGGTGCTGATCCGGGGGGGGGAGGCGCTGGAGCGGGCCCATGCCGTTCGGACCATCGTGCTCGACAAGACGGGCACGGTGACCCAGGGCCGTCCCGCCGTGACCCGTGTCGAGGCCCTGGCTCCGCTGGCGGACTCGGAGGTCCTCCGCCTGGCAGCCTCCCTGGAACGCCGGAGCGAGCACCCCATCGCCGCGGCCATCGTGGAGGCCGCGAAGGAGCGAGGTCTGGCTCTGGCCGAGCCGGAACAGTTCGAAAACCTGGCGGGCCGCGGAGTCCGGGGCCGGCTCGAGGGGTTCGAAGTGCTGGTGGGGAACGGCCGGCTCCTGGGGGAGTGTGGAGTGGAACTCGCCCCGCTGGCCCCCACGATCGTCGGGCTCGAAGGACAGGGAAGCACAGTGGTGCTCGTGGCCCGGGACCGGCGGCTCCAGGGTCTCGTGGCGGTGAGCGATCCGATCAGACCCACCAGTCGGGAGGCGATCGGCCGCCTGCGCGCGATGGGCCTCGAGGTGATCCTCCTCACCGGCGACAACCGGCGCGCCGCCGAGCGGGTCGCCCGCGAGGTGGGCATTGATCGGGTGATCGCCGAGGTACTCCCGCACCACAAGCGCGACGAGATCGCTGCACTCCAGCGCGCGGGCCGGGTGGTGGCCATGGTCGGCGACGGGATCAACGATGCCCCCGCGCTGGCCCAGGCGGACGTCGGCATCGCCATGGGGACGGGCACCGACGTCGCCATGGAGAGCGCTCAGATCACACTCGTAGGGGGCGACCTCCGCGGGGTGGTGACCGCCATCCGCCTGAGCCGCGCCGCGCTCCGGGTCATCCGCCAGAACCTGTTCTGGGCGCTCGTCTACAACGTGGTGAGCATCCCGGTCGCGGCGGGCGTGCTGTATCCCGTGATCGGGCTGCGGCTCAGCCCCGCCGTGGCCGCGGCCGCCATGGCGCTCAGTTCGGTCAGCGTGGTAAGCAACAGCCTGCGCCTGCGGCGCGCTTCCCCCGTTCCCTGATTCCCGATGAGCGACGAACTCCCTCCGAATGCCGACCTCGGCCGTCACCTCCCCTGTGGCTGCGCGAGCCGGGGCGAGGAGCGCCGCGCCGTCGCGGTGGATCCCGAAATCAAGACCGGCGTGCTCACTCGGCTTCGCCGGATCGAGGGGCAGGTGCGAGGTCTCGAGCGGATGGTCGAGGAGGAGCGCTACTGCGCCGATATCATCACCCAGATCGCCTCGGTCCAGGAGGCCCTCCGCGCCACCGGCCGCGAGCTGCTCCGAAACCACCTCAAGCATTGCGCCGCCGCGGCGATCCGATCGGGCGATCCGGCTCGCACGGAGGCGATGTACGACGAGCTGGTAGAGCTGGTGTTCCGGGGTGCGCGGTAGGCCCGTTCAACCCCGTGCCTCCTCGGCCCGCCGATCCCGGGCGGCGAGCGCCGCCCGGTACTCCCTAACCAGGCGCTCCATCATGGCTTCGCGCCGGCCGTAGAGCCGCTTGAGCGGGCGGGGTGGGTGCCGCGCCAGCGCGTAGGCGGTGAGCAGCGGCAGCGCGACCGAACTGTCCAGGTAACACACCACCGTCCCCGGCAACTGATCCGGATCGATCTTGCCCCAGCTCACGGCCTCGTTCGGCGTCGCGCCGGAGAGCCCTCCGGTATCGGGCCGGGCGTCGGTAAGCTGGAGGAAATAATCGTGGCCCTTTTCGTCGATCCCGAGCACCTCCTGAATCTGCGGCTCGGTCTGCAGCAGGAAGTTCTTCGGGCTCCCCCCGCCCACGATGAACGCCGCGCTGCGCCCCCCGCCCCGCTTGGCCTCCAGCACGATCGCTGCGGTCTCGTTCACGTCGGTGCTCACATCGAAGCGGAGCCGGCTCCCCGCGAGCGCCAGTTCCGCCACGTTCATGCCGATCGAGCTGTCGCCGGGCGAGCTGGTGTAGATGGGCACCTCCAGCTCGTGTGCCACGGCCAGCACCGAACGGCGGCGGAGCCCGAGCGCCCGTTCCCGCTCCCGGAGGTAGCCGCCTAACAGATAATGGTACTCGGCGGTCCCCATCGACCGCTGGAACTCCGGCCGGGCCGAGACTTCCCGGATGAAGGCGTCGGTGGCGAGGAGCACGCGGTAGTCGAAGAAGATGTCGTAAATGCGGACCACACCCTTCTCCCGGAGCTCCACGTCGTCGGCGAACGGGGTCCCCTGGTGCAGCCCCAGCCCCAGCGCAAAGTGGGCGTCGTGATAGAGATTGGCCCCGGTAGAGATGACCCAGTCCACGAACCCAGCTTCCATGAGCGGAATGAGGCAGCTCATCCCGAGGCCGGCGGGCGTCATGGCCCCCGTGAGGCTCATCCCCACCGTCACCTCGGGCTCCAGCATCCGCTGGGTGAAGAGCAGACACCCTTCCCGCAACCGGCCCGCGTTGTAGGCCAGGAAGGTCTGCTCGATGAGCTCGGCGGCGGTCTCCCGCCCCGTGATGGCGGGCGGGGCGATGCGCTTGCCGCGCAGATACTCGGCGGAAGGTCGCGACATGGGAGGCGTGGCTCAGCGGGTGGGGGGGCCGTTCTCGCGGGCCTCCAGGATCAGGCGGAGCACCTCGCGGGGGTCGTCGGTCACCTGAAAAAGCGACAGGTCCTGGGGGTCGAGCTTGCCCTCGCCGACCAGACGGTGCCGGAGCCAGTCCACCAGGCCGGCCCAGTACGCCGACCCGAACAGCACGACCGGGAACCGCCTCATCTTGCCGGTCTGGATGAGGGTCAGCGCCTCGAACAGCTCGTCCAGCGTCCCGAACCCGCCGGGAAAGAAGACGAAGGCCATCGAATACTTCGCCAGCATCGTCTTCCGCACGAAGAAGAACCGGAAATACATGCTGCGCCGAACATACGGATTGGTCCCCTGCTCGTGCGGCAGCTCGATGTTGACGCCGATGGAAAGCCCGCCGCCCTCGACCGCCCCGCGGTTGGCCGCCTCCATGATGCCGGGTCCGCCCCCCGTCATGATCGGCACCCCGGCCTCCGCGAGCAGCCGCGCCGTCTCCACCGCGGCCTGGTAATGCGGATCGTCAGGCGGAGTCCGGGCGGAGCCGAAAATGGTCACGGCATCGATGACGTCGCCCAGTTTTTCGAACCCCTCGACGAACTCGCCCATGATGCGAAGGACCCGCCAGGGATCCGTCTTGCGGAGCGCATCGGGACGCTCCGTGACGGCGCTCTCGAGCAATTGCTCGTCGGCGGTGGGGCCGGGCGGCTTGGCACTGAAGCGAAGCGGGGACTTGTCAGGTGTCGTCACGAGGGAGATGCTCCAACAGCGCCCGGTGCTCCTCGGGCAGGTTGTAGAAATACGGACTCACCCGGAGGTGGCCCGGCCGGGCGTCCACCACGAAACCCTGGGCCTGAAGCCGGCGGACGTCGGCGGCGGGATCCCGCCGGGGAAGCATGACGATGCCGCTCCGCTCGGCCGGCCGGGGCGCCACGCGAGGCCGGAGGCCGCGGGCCGACGCCGCCGCCACCAGGTCTTCGGTGAGCGCGCTGGTCACCGCCCGGATGGCGGCGGGGCCGATCTCCTCGATCACCTCGAGCCCGCCGAGCTGCGCGTACACCGCCGCCATCGCCGGGGTGCCCAGTTCGAACCGCCGGCCGTCGGCCGCCCGCTCCAGCCGGTGGGAGTCGAAGCGGAACGGCTCCGCGTGCCCGAACCAGCCGGCGATCCCCGGCTCCAGCCGCCCGGCGAGCTCGGGCGCCGCGTACAAGAAGGCGATCCCCGAGCCGCCCAGCAGCCACTTAAGCCCGCCGGAGCAGTACAAGTCCACCTCGAGCGCCCCCACGTCCACCGGGACCTGCCCGGTCGCCTGGTAGCCGTCCACCAGCAAGAGCGCTCCCCGCTCGTGCACCAGCCGGGCGAGCGCCCGAATATCCTGAATCGCCCCGCTCGTGAAAAACACGTGGCTGGTCGCCACCAGCGCCGTGCGCTCGTCCACCGCGCGCGCGAACAGCTCGAGCGGCACCGTGACGCCGTCCGGGCTCTCGATCACGGTGACCTCGACGCCGCGATCGGCCTTCGCCAGCCACTGGTACGGGACCGTGGGGAAATCGAGACTCGTGCTCACGACCCGAGGCCTGACACGGTAGTCCAGCGATTCGGCCACCACCGAGAGCGCCGCCGAGATGCAGGAATGGAGCGACACAGCCTCCGCCGGCGCACCGATGAGCCGGCCATACGCCGCCCGCAGCCGGTCCAGCGCAGGGAGCCAGGTGTCGTACCACGCCGCCGCACCTCGACGCTCCCAGGCGTCCAGAAACTCCTCGACCCGCGCCCGCGAGCGGCAGGAGAGGGCGCCGAGAGAACAACTGTTCAAGTACCGCGTGTGGCGGAAGACCGGGAACTCGGCGCGGTAGCGCGCCAGGTCCGGCACGGTGGCGGCGACCGTCATGGCCGGGAGAATATACTTCCGCCCTTCAGGATGCGCGCCTGCTACATTTAGGGCGCCATGGCCCGGGAAACCTGGTTCCGCCTGACGCTCACCCTGACGCTCCGCGCGATGGGAAACCCTCGCGCCGGGCTGGACCTGCTGGCGCTGGTCTGGGCCTTCCGCCGGCGCCGCTGGTGGGCGAGAGCTCCGTTCCTGCCGCTGCCCGACCGCGAGTACCTCGCCTGGCGCCTGCATACCGCCTACGGCGACGAACGACCGCTGCCCCCCGCGGAAGACGTCATCCGCTTCGCCCGCTGGAGGAGGGAGATCCTGAGGCCGTGAGCGATACCAGGTCACGCCCCCACGTCGTTATCGTGGGCGGCGGGTTCGCGGGACTCTACGCCGCCCGCGCCCTCGCCCACGTCCCGGTACGGGTCACCCTGGTGGACCGGCAGAACCACCACCTGTTCCAGCCCATGCTCTACCAGGTGGCGACCGCAGCCCTGTCACCAAACGACATCGCCTCGCCCATCCGGTCGGTCCTGCGCCGCCAGCGAAACGTCGAGGTGCAACTGGCCGAGGTGGTGGCGGTAGAGACCGCGGAGCGAAGAGTTCTCCTCGAAGATGGAAGTAGCATCAGCTACGACTATCTCATCCTCGCCCCGGGTGTGCGCCACTCCTATTTCGGAAAGGACGAGTGGGAGCCGCTCGCCCCCGGGCTCAAGAGCCTGGAAGACGCCGAGGAAATTCGGCGCCGGGTTCTCCTGGCCTTCGAGCGCGCCGAACGAGAGCCCGATCCGGCCAAGCGGCACGCCTATCTCACTTTCGTCGTCGTGGGCGGCGGGCCGACCGGGGTCGAGGTGGCGGGAGCGCTGGCCGAGATCCGCCGCTACGCGCTGCGGCGCGACTTCCGCCACATTGACCCGCGTGATGCCACGGTCATGCTGCTCGAGGGCGGACCCCGGATTCTCCCGAGCTATCCTCCGGAGCTCTCCCTTCGAGCCAAGGAAACCCTGCGCGACCTGGGGGTCGAGGTCCGGGAGCACACGATGGTCACCGACATCCGGCCGGGGTACGTGGTGGCGGCTGGCTGGACCATCCCCACCCGCACGGTGGTCTGGGCCGCCGGCAACGCCGCGAGCCCGCTCACGCGCACCCTCGGCGTCCCGCTGGACAACCAGGGCCGGGTGCTGGTGGAGCCCGATTGCACCATCCCCGGTCACCCCGAGGTCTTCGTGCTCGGCGACGCCGCACACTTCCCGGACGGTCGAGGCGGGGTGCTGCCCGGGATCTGCCCGGTAGCCATCCAGATGGGCCGCTACGCGGCCCGCTGCATCGAGGGCGACCTCGCGGGGAGGCCCCGCCGAGCTTTTCATTACTGGGACAAGGGGCAGCTCGCGGTCATCGGCCGCGGCCACGCCGTGGCCGATATCTGGCGCCTTCGTTTTGGCGGCTTCATCGCCTGGCTGCTCTGGATCTTCGTGCACATCTTCTTCCTGATCGGGTTCCGGAACCGGGTGAGCGTCATGCTCGAGTGGGCCTGGGCCTATTTCACCTACGAGCGCGGCGCCCGCCTCATCACCCGAGCCAGTCCCACGCTGGACCGGCACACCCCGCCCTTCGGAACCCCGGTCCCCGCCCCCGCCCCCGCCCTGGCGGCGGTGGAGTCGCGCCGTGCACCTGAGCGTTCCTGACGTCAAGGCGGAAGCCGCCCGGATCGGCTTCGTGGCCTGCGGGGTGACCACCCTGGAGCCGACGCCGCACGCCGAGCAGCTGGACGCGTGGCTTGCGGCCGGCTACGCCGGCACGATGCGGTATCTGCACCGCCAGGCGCGGAAACGGAAGGAGCCGGCCCTGATCGTGCGTGGGGCGCGCCGCGCCGTCGTCGTGCTGGACAGCTATTACCATCGGGACTCCGATCCCGCCCCCGGGACGGCGCCCGCCCGCACCGAGGCCTCGGCGCCAGGCGCCGCGTCGCTCAGAGGGGCGCCCTCACCCAGACCGAGGCTCGCCCGGTACGCGCGGGGAACCGATTATCACCTCGTCACCGGCTCGCGACTCGCCCGGCTGGCCGAGTACCTCCGGCAGCACGGTGCCGAGATCGCTCGGCCCTACGTGGACGCGGGGCCCGTCCCCGAACGGGAGCTGGCGCAGCGGGCGGGCCTGGGGTGGATCGGGAAGAACACCATGCTGATCCGGCCCGACGCCGGATCGTTCGTGTTCATCGGCGTGATCCTGACCGATCTCGAGCTGGACCCCGATCGCCCCTTCGAGAGCGATCGCTGCGGCCGGTGTACCCGCTGTCTCGAGGCCTGCCCCACCGGAGCGTTCGTCGCACCCCGGGTGCTCGATGCCACGCGCTGCATCTCCTATCTCACCATCGAGTACGAGGGCGAGATCCCCGCGACACTCGCGGACCGGTTCCAGGGCTGGGCCTTCGGCTGCGACATCTGCAACGAAGTCTGCCCGTGGAACGTGAGCTTCGCCGCGGAGACGACGGTGCCGGACTACCTCCCGCGAGGCGACCTGGAACAGGCTGGGCCGTCCTTCTTCGAGGAACTGTCCGAGGCGGAGTTCGAGCGCCGGTTCGGCGACACCGCGCTCACCCGGCCGGGCCTGGCCGGCATGCGGCGGAACTGGCGTGTCGCGTTCCGGTCCTGCGCCGATCCGGGTCCGGGGGCGCGGGAGAGCGAGGAATCGTCCTCGGCCCGAGTTTCGCGCTGAAGGAACTGTAGCACGGCGACCTCGTCGCGGCGGAGCGCTGCGGTGGCGCGCGCGCGGCGGGCCGGCGGTTCCGCCACGGGACCGATCGTACGGCCCCGCAGGTAGGCCTCCAGCACCGCGGGGTGGACGTAGTATTTCCGGCAAACCGCACGCGTGTTGCCCAGCCGTTCGGCCACGAGGTCGAGCGCTCGGACCACCCGCCGTTCCGCCTCGCGGCGGCTCGGCGCCGGGCCGAGCGCACGGAGCTCCCGGGCGGCCAGCATGGTACCGGCCCAGGTCCGGAAGTCCTTGGCGGTGATGTTCCGTCCCGATAGGTGGCGGAGATAGGCGTTCACGTCGCCTGACGAAATGACCTGGCGCCGGCCGGTCCCGTCGAGGTACTGGAACAGCTCCTGGCCCGGCAGGTCCTGGCACTGCTGCACGATGCGGGCGAGCCGCCGATCCGTGACGGCCACCGAGTGCTGCACCCCGCTCTTGCCCCGGAACGCGAACCGCAGCCGTTCGCCCTCCACCGCCACGTGGCGCCCCCGCAGTGTCGTGAGCCCGAAGGAGCGGTTGTGCCGGGCGTACTCGTCGTTCCCGACCCGGATCAACGTCTTGTCCAGCAGGCAGACGACGGTGGCCAGGATCTGGCGGCGGCTCAGGTCCGGAGCGCGGAGGTCCCGCTCGACCCGCTCGCGGATCGAGGGAAGGATCTCGCTGAACTCGAGGATCCGGCGGAACTTCGAGCGGTCGCGGGCCTCGCGGTACGCCGGATGGTAGCGGTACTGCTTCCGGCCCCGGGCATCACGGGCCGTGGCCTGGACGTGCCCGGCGGGATCGGGACAGATCCAGACGTCGGTCCAGGCCGGAGGAATGGCCAGGCCGAGGATGCGCCGTCGCTCGGCCGGATCGGTGATCCGGGTACCGTCGGGAGCGTAGAAGGCCCAGCCCCGGCCCACCCGGCGGCGGCGGATGCCGGCGAAGCCGTCCGAGACGTATCGCAGTCCGGCGCGGCTCGCGGTTTCGCGGTGCTCGTCCCCCCGGTCTGCCGGCTCGCTCACGGGGCGCGCGCCGAAGCGGCCCAGGTCCGTACCGGCCCGATGCCCACCACCTCGACCACGGCCTCCCGGTCGAACCACTCGTAATGCGGCTGGTCAGGCGGGATCACGAAGAACGCCCCCGCGGGGTACGCCCGGAGCCGGGAGGAGTCCGGCTCCAAGCCCCAGCCGAGGAGCGCCGTCCCACACAGGACCGTCACGTACAAGGGCTCGCTGTGCACGTGCGCCGGAGCCCGGAAGCCAGCCTTGAACTTGAGCCGCTCGATGAAGAGCCCGGGGAGCGCGCGGCCGCCCTGCAGCACGATCATCGAACGGCCCGGGACTCCGGGACTTTCCTGCCAGGGTCCGGCCGAGTCCGGCCCCGCGCTGAGGGCGGGGCAGAGGGTGTCCTGCCCCGCGAGCGGAAAGCCGAGGCCGAGGAACAGGCCCGTGCCCAGAGCCAGGGGCAGGACCGAAGGGCGGCGCATGATCCAAACGTGCGTGACCCCGGAGTTCCCGGCAAGCGCGGTCGGGTCCTCTCGCCCGGGATGGCGCGGGATCACCGACCGGGGGGAGGGTGGTAGCGCCCGCGCGCCTCGCGGCGCGGCGCCGAGTCCGCGCCCGGGGCCGGCACGCAGGCCGGCCCCCTTTGGCCCCCGCCGCCTCTCCTGGTGGGACCCGCAAGCGGCCGGCGAGCACTCCGGCGTCACGGTCATGGCCTGCCTAACGCCGCTGGAGCGGCGCTGGCACCCCGACCCCTCCGCAGCACGCCGGCCAGGACCAGGAGCGTGAGCAGGTAGGGCAGCATGAGGAACAGCTGATACGGCACGCCCAGGAGGAACGACTGGAACAAAAACTGGAGGGCCATGGCCGCTCCGAAGAAGAACGCCGCGGCGGCGACCCGAAACGGCGTCCAGGCCCCCAGCGCCACGATGGCGATCGCGATGAAGCCGCGTCCCGCCGTCATCTTCTCTGCGAAGGTGCCCACCTGCGCCAGCACCAGGCTCGCCCCCGCGAGACCTGCGAGGACCCCCCCGGCGAGCACCGCCGCCATCCGAACCCGCCACACCGAGACGCCGGCGGCCGCGGCGTCCTCCGGCGCCTCCCCCGCGGCTCGGAGCCGGAGCCCGGGCCGCGTGCGGAAGAGCACCCACCAGAGGAGCGGCACCAGCAGGTAGCCCGCATAGGTGAGCACGCTCTGCTGGAAGAAGGCCGGGCCGAGAACGGGGATCGCCGACAGACCGGGAATGGCGGTCACGCCGAACGTGGGAAGCGAGAGCCCGACCCCGCCGGTCCCGTAGCTCTGGCGGTAGATGACACCGGTGAGGCCGATGGCACCGAGCGTGAGTGCGGTGCCCGAGATGATCTGGTCGGCCCGCGCCACGACCGCCACCAGCGCGAACACCAGGGAGATCGCCATCCCGGAGAGCGCACCCGCCGCCAGACCGGCCCAGACCCCGCCGGCTGTGGCGCCCAGCGCGGCGCCCAAGGCACCCGCCAGCATCGCTCCCTCGATGCTCAGGTTGATCACCCCGGTTCGCTCGCTCAGCGTCTCGCCCAGGGCGGCAAGCAGTAACGGGGTGGCCACGCGGACCGCGGCGGCGAGGAACGAGGTGAGGAGCACGACGTCCATGCTCAGACTCCGGCCGCCAGGGGTTCGGCCCGCCGTCGAGCCACATCGACCAGGAGCACCACCAAGATCACCGCCGCCTCGACGACGAACACGGCCACGGCCGGCACGCCGGCCTCCCGCTGCATCCCCGCCGCCCCGGCCTCGAGGGCGGCGAAGAGCAGCCCCGTCGCCACCGTGGCCAGGGGATCGAGCCGGGCCAGCAAGGCGACCGCGATGCCGCTGAAGCCATATCCCGGTGAGAGGTTCTGGTACAGGGCATAGCTCACCCCGCTGACTTCAGCCCCGCCCGCAAGACCCGCCAGCGCCCCGGAAAGAAGCAGCGCCTGGGCGAAGAACCGCTCGACGCTCACCCGCCCGATCACCGCGGCGGCCACCGCATTGGTGCCCACCGCGCGGAGCCGGAGCCCCCAGAGGGTCTGTCGGCGGACCACCCACCCCAGGCCAGCAAGCAGGAGCGCCAATCCGAGACCCAGGTGGAGTCGGGTGCCCGGGACCAGCGGAAGCCGCGCGGAGACCGCCACCGGATCACTCTGGGGATAGATGTGCTTCGACTCCTGCATCGGCCCCTGGACCATCCAGCTCACCAGGGCTTCCGCGACGAAGTTGAGCAACAGGGTGGTGATCACCTCCAGAACGCCGAATCGCAACCGGAGGCCAGCGGCCATCCCGGCCCAGAGGGCTCCCGCGGCGAGTGCGGCGCCCAGCGTGGCCGGGATCGCGAGCCACGGCGGTACCCCAGCCAGCCGGATGCCTACCCAGGTGGCGGCGACGGCTCCCACGTAGAACTGGCCTTCGGCCCCGATGTTCAGGGCTCCCGCGCTGAAGGCGAGGCCGATGCCCAGCCCGACGAGCACGAGGGGGATGGCCCGCGGGAGCAGGGCCGAGACCACGGCGTCGGTCGAGCCGAACGCGCCCCGCCACATGGCGCCCAGGGCCGAGCCGGCGTCGTATCCGCTCGCGGCGAGCCCCACGTAGAGGGCCAGGAGGCCGAGTCCGATCGCCGCCAGGGGCAGGCGAAGCCGCGCCACCGGACTCACGCGGACCAGGCCGCTCCCCCGGCCAGCATTGTCGCGCCGATCATCTCGCGGTCCGCCCCGGGGGGCAGCTCGTGCAGCACTCCGTTGGCGACGACCACGACCCGGTCTGACACCTCGAGCAGTTCGTCGAGGTCGCTGGCGTGGACCAGGACGGCGAGCCCTCCGGACGCAGCCTCCCGCATCCGCACCAGCACCTCCGCCGTGGCCTTGAGGTCGAGCCCTCGGGTGGGGTTCTCCGCCACCAGGACGCGAGGCTCCCGCTCCAGCGCGAGGGCGATCACCAGCCGCTGCTGATTGCCGCCACTCAGAGTGCGGGCGCGTGCCTCCGGCCCCGCGGCCTGGATCCGGTACGCCTCGAGCAATGCCGCCATCCGGCGGCGCGCCCCGGACCAGTCGACCCAGGAGCCGCGCACCCAGGGGGCCCGCGGCCCCTGCGAGAGCACCGCGTTTTCGGCCAGGGTAAAATCGCCGATCAATCCCTCGGTGGTGCGGTCCTCTGGAATGAAGGCCACCGGTCCCTGGCAGACCAGGCTCCCGCCCGCCGGCCTGGCCAGGCCGGCCACGGCGCGGAGCAGTTCCCGCTGGCCGTTCCCTTCCACGGCCGCCACCCCGACCACTTCACCTGCTCTCACGGCGAGCGTCGCCCGCCGGAGCCCGGAGCCCGAAGGCCCCAGGCGGGGCACCGCCAGGTCGCAGAGCTGCACCAGGATGGCGCCGGGCGCCGGGCGCGCCCGGGCCACCCGGGACGGGGGCTCCTCGCCTAACATGTAACGCGCCAGGAGGGGAGCGCTCACCGCTGCGGTGGGGCCCGTGAAGACCACCCGCCCGCGCCGCAGGACGGTCACCCGATCCGCGACCGCCAGCGCCTCGTCCAGCTTGTGGGTAATGAGCACGCTCGACACCCCGCGCGCCCGGAGCTGCTGGAGCAACCCCAGCAGCTCCCGGGTCTCGGCAGGGGTGAGCACCGCCGAAGGCTCGTCGAGCAGGAGTATCCGCGCCTCCCCGGCCAGGGCCTTCAGGATCTCGAGCCGCTGCTTGAGCCCCACGCTCAGGTCACCAGCCCGTACCCGGGGGTCGAGCGACAGGCCGGTGCGCCGCGCCAATGCTTCGACGCGGGCCTCGAGCCGGGCCGGTTCGAGCCTCCAGCCCGCAGCGAGAGCGAGGTTCTCCGCCACCGTGAAGGCCGGGATGGACGTGAAGTGCTGGTGTACCATGCCGATCCCCAGCCGCCGCGCGTCGGCGGGACTTCGGACTCGACGGGGCACCCCCTCGACGACCACGGCGCCGGCATCGGGCTTCTCCATGCCGTAGGCGATCCGGACCAGCGTGGACTTCCCGGCACCGTTCTCCCCCACCAGGGCGTGAATCTCCCCCGCTTCCAGCGCGAAACTCGCCTCGGCCAGCGCCTCGATCGCGCCGAACCGCTTGGAGATGGACTGGAGATGGAGCAGGGGGGGCACGGCGGGCGGACTCCCGGTCAGGGCCCTCGGCGCACCGTGCGCCTACATCCCGGTCGGATGGTCGTGGAACTCCCAGGGGAGCCCGAACCGCTCGGAGAGGTGGCGTGCGAGCGCCTGGACTCCGACCGTTTCCGTGGCGTAGTGGCCCGCATAGATCACGTTGAGCCCCCACTCCATCGCGTCGAAGTAGCTCGGATGGCTTCCTTCACCGGTGACGAACGTATCGACGCCCGCCGCCCGAGCGGCCGCGATCATGTTGCCGGCCGCCCCGGTGATCACCCCGACCCGCTGGACCGTGGCCGGCCCACCCGGAATGAGCCGGGCCGCCCCGGGATCCAGCCGCAACAGCCGCTCGACCTCCGCGACCAGCGCCCCGCGATTCCTCAATCGGGGCGGCACCTGCCCCAGAACGCCGAGCGGGACGCCGCGAAGCTCGCCGAACCAGCTCGTGTCCTCCAGGCCGAGTTCGCGCGCCAGGACTGGATTGTTCCCCACCTCCGGGTGGATGTCGAGCGGGATGTGGGCCGAATAGAGCGCCGCGTCGTGCTGGAGCAGGGTGCGGACGCGCCGGTACGCCCGGCCGGTCAGGGCCCGACTGCCGTCCCAGAAGAGGCCGTGGTGCACCAGGAGAAGGACGGGGCCGGGGCCCGCCTGGACCGCACCCTCGATCGTGGCCTGGCTCGCGTCCACCGCGGCGACCAGCCGGGCCACCATCCCGCTGTTTTCGACCTGGAGCCCGTTGACGGCGTTCTCGTGATCCGGCACCTCGGCGATGCTGAGGTACCGGTCGAGGTGGGCGACGATCTCCCCGAGGGCAGTGGCCACGGGCGCTCAGGGCGAGGCCGCCGGGGCGGTGACCGCGGTATCTTGCCCGATGATCGAGTCACGCGCTGCGGCGACCCGGGCCCGGAGCGGGTCCGGAACCAGGGAGGTGAGCGCGGGGTTCGGCTCGTAGCGGATGACCCCGCTGCGAAGCCCGAACGATTCCACGTGAGGCGTGAACCGCCCGGAGGCGACCTCACGCGCCACGGCCAGGAACGCACGAGGCAGGTCGATCACCGCGGAGCCGAGAACCCGATCGGGCGCCAGGTCACGCTGGTCCAGGTTGGCGCCGAAGATATAGGTGCCAGGCGATTCCTTCACCGCCTGGAAGACGCCCAGGGCCGCCTGGTCGGCGTTGTGGTGAAACATGTCGGCCCCGGCCTGGATCAGCGCCAGCGCGGCTTCCCGTCCTGCCGCCACGTCGTCGAAGCTGTTGAGGTAAGTCGAGCGCGCCACCACCTTCGGGTTCACGGCGCGCGCCCCCGCCTCCCAGGCGTCCTGCGCCAGCTTGATCGGCGGGAGTTCGATCCCTCCGACAAACCCGATCGTGTTGCGCCGGGTCATTCCGCCGGCAACCATCCCCGCGAGGTAACTCGCCTCGTGCAGCCGGAAGATCAGAGGAGCCACGTTGCCACGCACCCGCTCGCCGCTCGTGACGATGAAGACGGATCCCGGGTAGCGCGCCGACACCCGCTCCGCCGCGTCCTGGAACTCGAACCCGTGGGCGAAGATCAGGGCGTAGCCCTGCGCAGCGTAGGTGCGGAGGGCATCCTCCTGCTCCGCCGGGGTTCGAGCCTCGACGTGACTGACGGGAACCCCCAGCGAGTCGCGGATCCATTCGAGGCCCCGATACGCACCTGAGTTCCAGGCCGCATCGGCGATCGAACCCGGTGTCACCAGCGCCACCCGGAATGCCGGGGCCGCACTCCGCTCCTTGCCGCATCCCGCCAAGGTTCCGGCAAGGCCAACGAGGACCAGCGTGGCGGCTGCAAGGCGACACCGAGGCGGCAGTAACGTCAATTGTAACGGCCCAAGGGTTCGTCGGTCCACACGTCTCGGTCAGTTATCAACGAATGTGGGAATCGAAAAGTTGAGGTGCCTCACCGACATTCGCGTCCATGGCAATCTGACCGTTCACCCGGCCGCCGTCGGCGATCAGCAGGCGCTGAGTCCGAATGTCGCCATTGATCACGGCGCCGGCCTGGATTTCGACCCGCTGATCCGCCTGGACTCCGCCATGGATCTCCCCGCCGACGACCAGTTCGGCCGCGAAGACATCGCCGCGCACCATGCCGCCCCGGGCGATGAGGAGCTGGTGATGGACCCGGACCGTTCCCTCGATCGTACCTTCGACCTTCACGACGCCATCGCTCGTGAGGTCACCCTGGATGGTCGTCCCGGGGGCGACGATGGTGAGCCCGTTGTTTTCCGCCCGATCGGGGGCGGGGTTCGGGGCCTTGGAGAAGATGGCCATCGCTTACGATGCCTCCTTTACGAGCTCGAAGGGATCCACCGATCGGCCCTCGCGGCGGATCTCGAAATGCAGATGGGGAGCGCTGGAACGCCCGGAGTTCCCCGACAAGCCGATGACCTCGCGGGCGTCCACCTGCTGGCCGGGAAGCACCGTGACCCGGCTCAAGTGGCCGTACATGGACTGGTACCCCGCGGGATGTTCGAGGAGGATGAAGCGACCGTACTCGTCATCCTCGCCGGTCTCCAGCACCCGTCCTCCCCCCGAGGCCCGGACCACGCTCCCGGTGGGAACCGCAATGTCCAGGCCGGAATGTTCCTCCTCGCGGGTTCCGCTACCGGTCTGGCCGCGGGTGACGTAGCCCGGGTCGTCCAGCGGCCAGTGGCGGGGGACGGAGGGGCCGGCTTCGAGGGCTGGGGTCCCCGGGGGGCGAGCCTGGACGGGCGGGGCGAGCGGCAGGGGCGAGGCGAGCTGGACCGGATCGGGGACCAGATTGGCGCCGAGCATGGCCCGAATCCGCTCATACCGGCTCTCGGCGCTGTCCAGGGCGGCCACCAGATCGCGGATGCGGCCGTTCTCAGCCCGGAGCCGGGCGATCTCCCGCTCCAGGCCGGGGACCCGCGCCGCGGCGGCGACGACGGGAAGGTAGAGGGCAGCGCCTAACAGCAGCAGCGCTCCCAGGGCGATGCCGCCTGCCAGGGCCGCGCGGAGGGCCCAGAGCGGAACGCGGAGCGAGCGGGACTGGAGCGCGCCGTCGGCGTGAACGAGGATGGTATAGTACCGGGGTCCCTGGCTCATCCCTCGAACGGCGCTCCGAGGATGATCTCCATCAGACGGGCGAGATCGTCGTCGGAGTAGTAGCTGATCGTCACGAAGCCGCGGCCGCGGCGGCGGGCGGTGACCCGCACGTCGGTGCCCAGCCGCTTGCGGAGCACCTCCTCGACTCGGCGCTGCTCGGCGGCCGGCGGGCGGGCCGGCGCCGCGCGGCGCAGGGACGGGCGGCGCCCCCGCACCCGGACTTCCAGGTCCCGGACCGACCAGCCGTGCGCGACGGCCTCCTGGGCGAGCCGCGTGACCTGGGTACGGTCGGTGAGCGCGAGCAGGGCCCGGGCATGACCCTCGGAGAGCCGGCCGCTGTCCACCAGCTCGGTCACCTCGAGCGGCAGGCGAAGGAGGCGAATCGCGTTGGCGATGGTGGAGCGGTCCCGGCCCACGAGGCGAGCGATATCGCTCTGGGACATCTGGAACTCGTCCATCAGCCGTTGATACCCCACCGCTTCTTCGATCGCCGACAGGTTATCCCGCTGGAGGTTCTCGACCAGCGCCAGCGTGAGCAGGGTGCGGTCGTCCGCCTCCTTGACGACCGCGGGGATTCTGGCCCACCCGAGCTGCTGGGCGGCGCGCCAGCGGCGCTCGCCGGCGATCAGCTGGTACCCACCCTGGTAGGGCCGGACCACCACGGGCTGGAGCAGGCCGGAGTTCTGGATCGAGCTCACCAGCTCCTGGAACTGGGGCTCGTCAATCCTGGCTCGGGGCTGAAAGGGATTGGGCCGGATGGCGGAAACCGGCAGCTCTTGCAGCGCGCCAGAGGCCTCCGCCTCTTGCCGGGAGATGGGACCGAGTAGCGCCTCCAGCCCCCGTCCGAGACGCCGGGTTTCGCTCATGGCTCAGCCTCGGGAGCGACCGGCTCGGGAGAGGGCAGGGACTCGATCCGCCGCACCAGCTCCTGGGCGACGGCGACGTAGCTCTTGGCCCCCACGGACTGGACGTCGTAGAGCAGGATCGGCTTCCCGAAGCTCGGGGCTTCGGCCAGGCGCACGTTGCGCGGCACGACGGTCGGAAACATCCGCGCCCCGAAGTACTCCTTCGCGTCCGCCGCCACCTGCCGGCAGAGATTGATGCGCGAGTCGTACATGGTGAGCAGGACGCCGTCGATCGCGAGGTTCGGGTTGAAGTTCTGTTGGACGAGTTTGATCGTGTTGAGCAGCTGGGAGATGCCTTCCAGCGCGTAGTACTCGCACTGAATCGGGATGATGACGCCGTCGGCGGCCGTCAGGACGTTGAGCGTGATGAGCCCCAACGACGGCGGGCAATCAATGAGGACGAACTCGTACGCGCCCCGCGCGGGCTCGAGGACGCGGCGGAGCACGGTCTCCCGATTCGCCCGCTCCACCAGTTCCAGCTCGGCGCCGACCAGGTCCTGGGTTGCCGGGACAATGTCGAGGAACGGAAGCGTCCGATCGTTGAGGATGATGTCGGCGAGGGGTCGGCCCTCGATGAGCGCATCGTAGAGCGAGAACCGGAGCTGATCGCGCTCGATCCCGACCCCACTGGTGGCGTTCCCTTGGGGGTCTGCGTCAACCAGAAGGGTCTTTCGCTCGGAGATGGCGAGCGAGGCGGCCAGGTTGACCGCGGTGGTGGTCTTTCCGACCCCGCCCTTCTGATTCGCGATCGCGATGAGTCTCGCCATCTGGAAGTCAACTCTATATTTTTCAATAGCTTATAGCCAAATGCGCTCCTTGGGATCGAGCGCCGATGGCGGGAGAGGCACACGGGTCTGGCAATATAGCGCTTCAAAGGAAACCGCGCCAACAGAACTGTTTCACGTGAAACAGATTTCCCGGCCTCGCCGCCACTTGAGTACTTCCAACGCCAGATTCTGCACGTCACTCGGCGAAACCCCGGGAATGCGACTCGCTTGCCCCAGGGTGCCCGGCCGGAGGCGCGCGAGCTTCTCCCTCGCCTCGTAGGAGAGCGAGCCCAACTCGAGATACGGGAGCGCGTCCGGGAGCTCGAACGACTCCAGCCTCGCGAGACGCTCCGCGCTCTCTCGCTCCCGCAGCAGGTAGCCCTCGTACTTGAACTCGATCTCCACCCAGCCCAGCTCGTCCGCCGAGCCGCTCCAGCCGGTCGCAAGAAGGAGATCCCGCAAGCACACCCGAGGACGCCGGACAAGGTCGGCCAGAGGCGCGGGCTCGGCGATCGAACCAGAATCAGCAGCCTCGAGCAGCGGGTTGGCCAGCTCCGGGCGAACTCGAACCTCTTCCGCGTAACGCCGAACTCTCTCCTCGCGCTCGAGTCGGGCATGCGCCTGGTCCAGATCCTGAGGCTCGAGGAGCCCGAGCGACTCGGCCAGACCCAGGAGGCGGCGCAGCGCGTTGTCCTGGCGCAGAAGCAGCCGATATTCGGCCCGAGAGGTAAAGAGGCGGTACGGCTCGTCCACTCCACGCGTGACCAGATCGTCCACCAGTACCCCGATCATCGCCTGGTCGCGCCGGAGGATGACGGGAGGAAACCCCAGCGCATGGGCCGCCGCGTTGAGCCCAGCGAGGATCCCCTGGCCGGCAGCCTCCTCGTACCCGGTGGTGCCGTTGATCTGACCCGCGAAGTAGAGCCCCTCGAACCCGCGCACCGCCAGCGTGTGATCGAGCTGGGTCGGCGGAAAGTAGTCGTACTCGATGGCGTAGCCCGGCCGAGTCATCTCCACGCGCTCGAGACCCGGCACCGCCCGGAGCATCTGGAGCTGAACCTGAACGGGGAGAGACGTCGAGAGCCCGTTCACATACATCTCGCAGGTCTCCAGCCCTTCCGGCTCCAGAAAGACCTGATGTCGCTCCGCCCCGCGGAACTTGACCACCTTGTCCTCGATGCTCGGGCAGTACCGGGGCCCGCGGCTGCTGATGACGCCGCCGTAGAGCGCCGACTGGGTGAGATGGGCCTCGATGATCTCCCGCACCGCAGCTCCCGCCCACGTGAGGTAACAGGGGAGCTGCCGAGGGCGCTCGGGACGCTCGAAGAAGGAGAACCAGGCCGGGTCGGAGTCTCCATCCTGCCTGACAAGCGACCCCAGGTCCACCGTACGTCCATCCACCCGCGGCGGCGTGCCGGTTTTGAAACGTTCGATTGTAAGTCCTTGTTTTTCAAGATATTCCGCGAGTTCTACCGACGGGCTGTCGCCCGCTCGCCCCGCTGCGACCGAGTGGTCGAGCCCGAGGTGGATCCTCCCACGGAGAAAAGTCCCGGCGGTGAGTACCACGGCCCCGGCCTCCCAGCGCCGGTCATCCTGGGTCCTCACCCCGCGCACGCGCCCGCTTGCGAACTCGATGGCCGAGACCGTCCCTTGCGCGAGATGAAGCCGCGGCGTGCGCTCCAGTAGGGAGCGCACGGCCCGCCGGTACAGGCCCCGGTCACACTGCGCGCGCGGCGACCAGACCGCCGGCCCCTTGGACCGGTTCAGCATCCGGAACTGAATGCAGGCGCGGTCGGCTGCGCGGCCCATGACACCGCCCAGGGCATCCACCTCCCGCACCACCGTGCCCTTGGCAATCCCGCCGATCGCGGGGTTGCAGGACATCTGGCCGATCGTTTCGAGGGTCTGGGTGAGGAGGAGGGTCCGAGCACCTCGGCGCGCGGCGGCGCTGGCCGCTTCGGTGCCGGCGTGTCCCCCGCCGATGACGATGACGTCGAATCGTGACATGGGAACGAAAGCTAGGGGGGCTCGGCACCGATTGGCGAGCCGGGAACACCCGCGTCGTCGCCGCCTACGCCTGCCTCACCCACCGCCACAGCTCCCGGGGGCTGGGCCGCTTTCCATACGAGAGGATCCCTACCCGGTAGATCCGCGCGGCGATCCAGATGACCCCACCGATGCCCGCCAGCATCGCAAGCACGGCGGCGCCCAGCTCGAGGAACGACAGCGGGGCGATCGCGTAACGAACCGGGACCACCATGGGCGTGAACAGGGGAATCAGGCTCAGGGTCCGGGCCAGCGTCCCGGCGGGCTCGTTGATGAGGGCGAACATCGCGATCATCCCCAGCGCGATGATCATGGTCACCGGGGCATTCGTCTGCTGGGCCTCCTGCTGCGTGCTGCACATGGCCCCGACGGCCGCGTAGAGCGACGAGTAGAGAAAGAAACCCAGCAAGAAGAAGATCAGGATCACCACGACCAGGTCGGGGGAAATCGGCGGAATGGCGAGGCTCTGGCGCCCGCCATCCGCGGCCATCTGCTCCACGCCGGCAGGACGACCCCCGCCCAGCGCCGCCGTGACGTAGAACCCCGCCACACCCCAGATCGCGAGCTGAACCAGTCCGACCGCGCCCACCCCGATCACCTTACCCAGCAGCAGTTGAAATGGCGTCACGCTGGAGACCAGGATCTCGACGATCCGGTTCGTCTTCTCCTCCAGCACGGCGGCCATCACTTGCATCCCGTACAGCAGCAAGGTGATGTACATGAGCAGATTCACCGCGTAGGCCAGCCAGAACGACGCCTCTGCGCTCTGCCCCGTGAGACGCCCCTCGGTCACCTTGGCCGCGTTCACCTTGAGGGGCAGCGCGGCCGCCTCCATGATCGCGGGACTGGCCCCGTACCGCTGGAGCCGTTCCCGGCGCACGGCGGGTTCCAGCACCTGGTCCAGGGCCCGCATGTCGCGAATGCTGGTGACGTTGGACCCGAGGTAGGTCACGGTCCCGGTGGTGATGGCCTCGTCCGTGAGCACCAGCAACCCGTCCGGTGTGCCGGCGGGGCCGTCTCTGAGTCCGATCAGCCGAACCACCGAATCCTGCAGGGATTCCATTCGCCCCCGGGCTTCCAGCCGCTCCACCACGAAGCGGGCCGGCGCATCCGCCGCCTCACCCCGGCGGGCCGCCGCGAGGGCCGCGGCGATCCGCGCGCCTTCGCCGCCCGTCGTGCCGTCGAGCACCACCAGCCGGCGGGCCCCGGTCTCGCGCCGCGCGAGCGCCTGAGGGAGGTAGGCAAACACGCCCATCAGCAGGGGCACCAGGAAGGTTCCGACGAGGAAGGACCGGGTACGGATCCGCTCGATGAACTCACGCCGGATGATCGCGAGCACCTTGGTCATGCGACCTCCTGTGGTGGGTGCTCGGCCTCGACCCCGACCCTGGCGACGAAGATGGACTGCAGCGACGGCTCCACCACCTCGAAGCGCGAGAGACCGACGTCCGCCGCCACCAGCGCTCTGAGCAGTTCTTCGGGCTCGACTGCGGGCGCCAGCTGCACCTCGGCGGTGGCCCCGTAGTCCTGTGCCCGGGCGACCAGGGTTGGCCGCGCCAGGATCGGCTGGGCCGCGGCCGCGTTCCGCGTGAAAGAGAGCGCCACATGGCGATGGCCAAACTCCCGTTTCACCTGGCTCAGCGACCCGTCCACCAGCTTTTCCCCTCGGGCGATGATGGCGACCCGGTCGCACATCTGCTCGGCATGTTCCATGATGTGGGTGGAGAAGAGGACCGTACCGCCCTCCCGAGCAAACCCGACGACGATTTCCCTCATCATCCGGCTATTGACGGGGTCCAGCCCGCTGAAGGGCTCGTCCAGTACCACCAGCTCGGGGCCGTGCTGAAGCGCCCCCGCGAACTGCACCTTCTGCTGCATGCCCTTGGAGAGGTCTTGCACCTTCCGCTGCATCCAGTCCCCGAGCCCCAGGCGCTCCAGCCAGTGTCTGGCGCGCCGCCGTGCCTCCCATCGCGACAGGCCCTTCGTCTCCCCGAGAAAGGCCAGCTGGTCGAGCACCCGCATCTTGGGGTACAGGCCGCGCTCCTCGGGGAGATAGCCGATGCGGGCAGCGTGCGCGCGGCCCCCGGCGCGGCTGCCGAACAGGGTGACGGTGCCCTCATCCGGAGCGAGGATGTCGAGCAAGATCCGAATGGTGGTGGTCTTCCCGGCACCGTTGGGGCCAAGGAGGCCGAAAATCACCCCGGAGGGCACATCCAGCGACAAGGCACGAACGGCCGTGTGGCCGGAGTAGCGCTTGGTTATCCGATCGAGCAAGACGACGGGACTGGACACCCCAGTCTCCTCTCTTCAGGTCCCCGCTCTACGCCGGGCCGAGACCGGGGTTTCGGGGGCGTGGGGGTCCGGAATATGGCGCGGATCCCGTCCGGGGGAACGCCGGCGGGCCGGGGAACGGCCGGGGGGCGCAGCCGGATGCCCAAGCGCCGCCGCCCGGGCAGGGGAGGCAAGCGGGGCGGGCTCTGGCGCGGTGACGCGCCGCTTCTATAATTGCGGTGCGATGCCGTACGAGATCATCGTCAATCGCGAGCTTTGCGAAGGTAACGCCGAGTGCGTCTCCCTCGCCCCGGGAGTCTTCGAGCTGGACGAGGAGGAGCTGTGCGTGGTGATTGACCCGGAGGGAGCCAAGGACAAGCGGATTCTCGACGCCGCGCGCGCGTGCCCCGTGGACGCCATCACGCTGATAGACGAGAACGGCGAGCAGGTATGGCCGTAGTGCGGCCCGGGGTGGCGCGCCCCCTGCCGGCGCGCGCCGGCCGAGAGCCGTTCCCGATCTAGCTCTCCTCCCTCCACTCCACCAGCCGGACCACCCGGCGCACGTCCGTACCGGGAACCATCAGGTGCCGGTGGTGGGCTCGGACCCCGAATTCGAGCATCCGTTGGATGAATGCGGTCCGGTCCGGTCCCCCTGGAGCCGGCCGGTGCTCGGCTACGTCGTGGAGCAGCACCCCGGCCGGGGTGGCTTCGTGATAGCGGCCCACATACAGGGTTCCGTCCCGGGTTTCGAGCACGACGGTGACGCCGTGCAGCTCGGAGTGTCCCGGGTGGAAGACACCGTCTCCCCGCGGCTCCGGAGCGGTCATACCGCCGACGTGGCGCAGTGCTTGTCGAAGGCGGCGACGAGCTGCTGTGCCACCTCTTGAGGACTCTTCCCTTCGATCATGTGGCGGTGAACGAAGTGCACCACTTCCCCGTCCCGGAGCAGGGCCACCGACGGAGAGCTCGGCGCGTACTCGGCGAAGTACTGCCGCGCCCGCGCCGTGGCCTCCAGGTCCTGGCCCGCAAAGACGGTGAAGACGTGCTGGGGCCGGTTCGCATGCCGCAGGGCGAGGGCCAGACCGGGCCGGGCGCTGCCGGCGGCACAGCCGCACACGGAGTTCACGAAGACCAGGACGGTGCCCTTGGCATCGCCGAGGGCTTCGTCCACCTCGGCGACGGTCCTCAGCTCACGGGCTCCCATCCGTACCATTTCGTCGCGCATGGGTTGAACCAGGCGGGGATCGTAAGGCATGGCACAGCTCCTCGGAATTACGAGTTCGGTGTTTTGGTTCGGCGCGGGCGCCGCGCGGGACCTACTCGGTGGAAACCGGTGCTGCTCCGTCCCCCTCCAGCGCCGCCTTGAGTGCGTGCCAGGAGAGGGTGGCGCACTTCACCCGCATCGGGAACTCCCGCACGCCGGTGAACACGGCGAGCCGCGGCGGGAGATCGGTGGCGGCCCCGCCCCGGCCGGTCACCAGGCGCTGGAAGCTCTCGAACATCCGCTGTGCTTCCGCGGTGGTCTTCCCCTTGACCGCCATGGTCATGAGCGAGGCCGACGCCTTGGAAATGGCGCAGCCCGAGCCCTGGAAACTCACGTCCGCGATCCGGTCTCCGGCCAGTTTCAGCTGGACTTTCAACCGGTCGCCGCAGAGCGGATTGTACCCCTGCGCCTCCCGATCCGGGGCTTCCATCGGGTGAAAATTGCGCGGCGAGCGGTTATGCTCGAGGATGATCTCCTGATAGAGCTCGCTCGCGTCCGCCATCAGTGAAACAACCTCCGCACCTCGGCCAGCGCCGAGACCAGGACATCCACCTCTTCCCGGGTGTTGTAGAGCCCGAACGAGGCGCGCACCGTACCCGGGATGCCGTAGCGATGCATGAGGGGCTGCGCGCAGTGGTGGCTGGATCGCACCGCCACGCCGTGGAGGTCGAGCACGGTGCCCGCGTCGTGCGGGTGGACCCCCTCCATCGTGAACGAGAGCACCCCCACGCGCTCCGGCGCGGTGCCGATGATCCGGACGCCCGGTAGCGCGGCGACCTGGGCCGTGGCGTAGTGCAGCAGGTCGGCCTCGTGCGCCAGCACCTCCTCCCACGGGAGCGCGCGCAGGTACCGGATCGCCTCCGCCAGCCCCACGGCCTGGCAGATCGGCGGGGTGCCGGCCTCGAAGCGGGCCGGCACTGGTGCATAGGTGGTCCCCTCGAAGCTCACGCTGGCGATCATCCCGCCCCCGCCCTGCCAGGGAGGCATCGCTTCGAGCAACTCGCGCCGCCCATAAAGGAACCCGATCCCCGTCGGGCCGTACATCTTGTGCCCCGACGCCGCGTAGAAGTCGCACTCCAGCGCGCGCACGTCCACCTTGAGGTGCGGCACGGCCTGGGCCCCGTCCACCAGCAGGACGGCTCCGCTGGCATGCGCCAGCTCCGCGATCCGGCGGATCGGGTTCACGGTGCCGAGCACATTGGAGACGTGCGCGACCGCAACCAGCCGGGTGCGGGGAGAGAGCAACCGCTCCAATGCGTCCAGATCCAGTTCCCCGGCCTCGGTCACGGGGACGACCCGGATCCGCGCCCCGGTCTGTTCCGCCACCAGTTGCCAGGGGACGATGTTGGAGTGGTGCTCCATCTCGGAGAGCAGCACCTCGTCGCCGGGAGCGAGCACCGAGCGCGCGTAGCTCTGCGCCACGAGATTGATGCCGGCCGTGGTCCCGGCGGTGAAGACGATCTCGGCGGGATCCGCCGCATTCAGGAAGTGCCGCACTTCTTCCCGGGCCAGATCGTAGGCGGCGGTGGCCCGCTGGCTCAGGGTGTGCACCCCGCGGTGCACGTTGGCGTATTCCAGGAGCGTGAACTTGCTCTCGGCCTCGACCACCTGGAACGGCTTCTGGGCGCTGGCCGCATTGTCCAGATACACCAGCGGCTTGTCGTTGACCGCGGTCCGGAGAATAGGGAAGTCGCGACGGATCCGGACCACGTCCAGGCCCCCACCGGTGGCGGCGGGCGGGCGGGTTCGGACATGCGTCGCGGGCATGGACTCAGGCTCCCCCTTCCTCGAGGCGGCCCCTGACCTCCTGCTCGAGCCCGGTGCGAACCGGCTCCCAGGGGATTTCCTCCAGCACCTCGGCGGCGAAGGCGTAGGTCAGGATCTTCCGGGCCAGCGGGCCGCCGACCCCACGGGTCTTGAGGTAGAACGCCGCCTGCTGGTCGAGGCTGCCCACCGTGGCGCCGTGGGTGCACTTCACGTCGTCGGCGAAGATTTCGAGCTGGGGCTTGGTATCCACCCGCGCCCGGTCGGAGAGGAGCAGATTGCGATTGGTCTGTTTGGCGTCGGTCTTCTGGGCCTGGGGGGTCACATACACCTTGCCGTTGAACACCCCGTGGGAGGCACCCTCCAGGATGCCCTTGTAGACCTCGCGGGTGGCGCAGTGGGGATGGGCGTGGAGGATGAAGGTGTGGTTATCCACTTCCTGGGTGCCCCGGCCCATGTAGAGGCCGAGCAACTGGCTTTCGATGCCCGGCCCGTCCAGCACCAGGTCGAGATTGTTGCGGCAGATCGCCGCGCCCAGGCTCACGGAGTGGGAATGGACCTGGCTCTCCCGGCCCTGCTGGAAATGGGTGGTGCCGACGTGGTACGCCTGCTCGCTCTCCCGCTGGATCTTGAGGTGGGTGAGCTGCGCCTGGGCTTGCACCACGGCTTCGGTCACCGCGTTGGTGAAGGCGACGAACTCGCCGAGCGAGACATAGCTCTCGATCACCGCTGCGCGAGCGCCCGGCTCCAGGAAGTAGAAGTTCCGCGGGTACGTCACCGCGCCGTCGGCCCGCCGATCCGTGACGAACACCACGTGGATCGGCCCGGGGAGCTCGACTCCCGCGGGGACGTAGAGCAACGCGCCGTCCCGGACGAAGGCGGTGTTGAGGGCGGTGAAGCCGTTTCGGTCGATGCGGGCGTACTGTCCCAGGTGGCGAGTGAGGAGGTCGCCGTCCGACGCGAACGCACCGGACAGATTGCGCAGCCGCACGCCGTCCGGGAGCGGGCCGAGCGCCGAAAGTGCCGGCGCGTAGCGCCCGTTCACGAACACCAGCCTGCTGCTGCCGGGGATGGTGTAGAGGAACGGTGCCAGCGCCTCCGGCGCGACCCCGGAGACCTCGGCCGGGGCCAGCCGGAACGGCGTGGTCGTAATCGGCGCGAGGTTGTTGAACCGCCAGTCCTCTTCCCGGGTGGTGGGAAACCCCACGGCCCGGAAACGCTCCAGCGCCGCCCGCCGCAAGTCCTGCAGCCACGGGGCCCTGGAACCCCCGTTGCGAGCCAGGGTTTCGAAGTCTTCGAGGTACGTCGCGGTCACGCGGTCACTGTCTCCTCGGTGAGCCATTCGTACCCCTTGGCCTCGAGTTCCAGCGCCAGTTCTTTCCCGCCCGAGCGCACGATGCGCCCGCCGGCCAGGACATGGACATAGTCGGGCACGATGTAGTTCAGCAGTCGCTGGTAATGAGTCACGACGATCGTGGCGTTGTCAGGCCGGCGCAACCGGTTCACCCCGTCCGCCACGATCCGGAGCGCGTCAATGTCCAGGCCCGAGTCGGTCTCGTCCAGGATCGCGAGCTTCGGTTCGAGCACCGCCATCTGGAGGATCTCGTTCCGCTTCTTCTCGCCGCCGGAGAACCCGGCGTTGACCGAACGGGACAGGATGTCGGGACCCCAGTCCACGAGCTTCAGTTTCTCCTCGACCAGGTCCATGAAATCCATCGGGTCGATCTCCTCCTCGCCCCTGGCCTTGCGCAGCTCGTTGTAGGCCGCGCGCAGGAAATACGCGTTGGTCACGCCGGGGATCTCCACCGGGTACTGGAAGGCGAGGAACAGTCCCAGCTTGGCGCGCTCCTCGGGCTCCAGGGCGAGGAGGTCCTGCCCGAGGAACGTCACCGACCCCTCGGTCACTTCGTACGCGGGATGGCCGGCCAGGACCTGCGCCAGGGTGCTCTTGCCGGATCCATTGGGGCCCATCACGGCATGCACCTCGCCGGACTTCACGGTGAGCGTGACGCCGTTCAGGATGTTCTTCTCGCCCGCCCGGGCGTGGAGGTTCGTGATCTCGAGCATGCTCCGTCCTGGTGGGGGTCAGCCCACGCTGCCTTCGAGAGTGATCCCGAGCAGCTTCTGCGCCTCGACCGCGAATTCCATGGGCAGTTCCTTGAAGACTTCCTTGCAGAAGCCGTTCACGATCATGGACACCGCGTTCTCGGTGTTGAGGCCGCGCTGCTTGAGGTAGAAAATCTGGTCTTCGCCGATCTTCGAGGTGGAGGCCTCGTGCTCCACCGACGCGGTGGGGTTCTGCACGTCGATGTACGGGAAGGTGTGCGCCCCACACCGGTTGCCGATCAGCATCGAATCGCACTGGGTGTAGTTGCGGGCGCCCGCTGCGCGCGGCAGCACTTTCACCAGGCCCCGGTAGCTGTTGTTCCCCTGGCCTGCCGAAATCCCCTTGGAGACGATGGTGCTCCGGGTGTTGCGGCCCACGTGAATCATCTTGGTGCCGGTGTCGGCCTGCTGGCGGCCGTTCACCACGGCGACCGAGTAGAACTCGCCCACCGCGTTGTCGCCCTGCAGGATCACGCTGGGGTACTTCCAGGTGATCGCCGAACCCGTCTCGACCTGGGTCCACGAGATCTTGGCGTCTTCCGCCGCCTTGCCGCGCTTGGTCACGAAGTTGTAGATCCCGCCCTTGCCCTCGGCGTCGCCCGCGTACCAGTTCTGCACCGTGGAATACCGGATCGTGGCCCCTTTCAGGGCCACCAGCTCCACCACCGCGGCATGGAGCTGGTTGGTATCGAAGCGCGGGGCGGTGCAGCCCTCGAGGTAGCTCACATAGGCTCCCTCGTCGGCCACGATGAGCGTCCGCTCGAACTGCCCCACGTCCTGGGTGTTGATCCGGAAGTAGGTGGACAGCTCCATGGGACAGCGGACCCCCGGGGGGACGTACACGAACGACCCGTCGCTGAACACCGCGGAGTTGAGGGCCGCGAAGAAGTTGTCGTTGTAGGGCACCACCGAACCGAGGTATCGCTGCACCAGGTCGGGATGCTCCCGGACCGCCTCGGAGAAGGAGCAGAAAATGATCCCTTCCTTGGCGAGCGTCTCCTTGAAGGTGGTGGCCACGGAGACACTGTCGAAGATGGCGTCCACGGCGACCCCGCTCAGCCGCTGCTGCTCCGAGAGGGGGATCCCCAGCTTCTCGTAGGTCCGGAGCAGCGCCGGATCCACTTCGGCCAGGCTGCCCAGCGGTTTCTCGGTGCGGGGCGCGGCGAAGTAAATGATGGCCTGATAATCGATCGGCGG
>DATLYZ010000092.1:0-21866 GCA_035574255.1 Gemmatimonadales bacterium
CGCGGAGCTCGCGATCGAGAAGAAGATCGAGGGGATCGCGGGGGTGAACGACGAGAGCGACAAGGACGGGATGCGGATCGTGGTGGATCTCCGCCGGGACGCGATCCCCAACGTGGTGCTCAATCAGCTCTACAAGCACACCGCGATGCAGTCCACCTTCGGCGTCATCATGCTCGCCCTCGACAAGGGCGTGCCGAAGGTGATGAACCTGAAGCAGCTCCTGGAGCGGTTCGTCGAGCACCGGCACGAGATCATCGTCCGGCGCACGCAGTTCGACCTCGACGCGGCGCAGGCCCGGGAACATATCCTCGAGGGCCTCAAGATCGCGGTGGACCACATTGACGAGGTCGTGGAGATCATCAAGAAATCGAAGGACGTGCCGGACGCGGATGCCCGGCTTCGCAAGCGCTTCGGCCTCACCGAGAAGCAGAGCGACGCCATCCTGAACATGCGGCTGGCGCGTCTCACCGGGCTCGAGATCGAGAAGCTGGAGGCGGAACTCAAGGAGGTCCGGGCCACCATCAAGGAGCTGAAGAGCATTCTCGCCTCGAAGCCGAAGCGGATGCAGCTCCTCAAGGAGGAGATGGCGGAGGTGGCCGCGAAGTACGGCGACGAGCGGCGCACGGAGATCCTGGCCGACCAGAGCGAGTTCTCGGTCGAGGACCTGATCGCCGAGGAGGACATGGTCATCACGATCTCGCACGCGGGCTACATCAAGCGGATCGCGGTGTCCACCTACCGGCGGCAGCGGCGGGGGGGCCGGGGGCTCACCGGCATGCAGACGAAGGACGAGGACTGGGTGGAGCACCTCTTCATCGCGAGCACCCACGACTACCTCATGTTCTTCACCAACACGGGGCAGGTCTACTGGCTCAAGGTGCACGAGATCCCGCAGGGCGGCCGGGCGAGCCGCGGAAAGCCGGTGATCCACTGCATCGCCATCCGGCCCGAGGAGCGAATCGCGGCCACCGTGGCGGTGCGCGATTTTGCGGCCGACAAGTACCTCATCTTCGCGACCCGGAACGGGACCGTGAAAAAGACCAGCCTGGCGGAGTACGGCCACGTGCGCTCGACCGGGATCCGGGCCCTCAACATCGAGCCGGGGGACGAGCTGATCGACGTGCAGCTTTGCGACCGGGAGAGCGATATCGTCCTCGCCACGGCGGACGGGATGAGCATCCGCTTCCACCAGGGCGAGGTGCGGGAGATGGGGCGGGTGGCGACCGGGGTGAAGGGGATCGACCTCGCGCCGGGCGACCGGGTGATCGGGATGGTGGTGATCCGGCGCGACGCCACCTTGCTCGTAGTGACCGAAAAAGGCTTCGGCAAGCGCTCCGAGCTGGCCGACTACCGGGTCCAGAAGCGGGGCGGCAAGGGGATCATCACGCTCAAGCGGACGGAGAAGACCGGCGCCCTGGTGGCGCTCAAGGAGGTGCAGCCCGCGGACGAGCTCATGCTCATCACCAAGCACGGGGTGATCATCCGGCTCCCGGTGGCCCAGATCCGGGTCATCAGCCGCAATACCCAGGGGGTCAAGGTGATGAACCTCGACCCGGGCGACGCCGTGGTGGATGTGGCGCGCGTGGTGAACGAGGACGAGGGCGCTGCGGAGGAGGCCGGGGCGGGGGCGGGAGAGTAGGCGGCGCGTTGCGCCCCGCCGGGATCGCGGATAACCTTCGCCCTGTGAGTCTCGCCGGCACGTCCGCCGATCTTCCCCTGACGCTGGCCTCCATCCGGGAAGCGGCGGCGGGGCTCGCCGGGGTGGCGATCCGGACGCCGCTCGTGGAATCGGCCGTGCTGTCGCGCCGGGCGGGCGTTCCGGTCTTCCTCAAGTGCGAGCAGCTCCAACCGGTCGGCGCCTTCAAGGTGCGGGGCGCGTACACGGCCATCCGGCGGCTGCCACCGGAGCTCCGGCGGCGCGGCGTCGTGACCCACTCGTCGGGCAATCACGGCATCGCGGTGGGCTGGGCCGCCCGGCGGCTCGAGGTTCCCGCGGTAGTGGTGGCGCCCGAGGACGCGCCACGGGTGAAACGCGAGGCCATCGCGGCCACCGGCGCGGAGCTGGTCCTGATCCCGGACCGGTCGCTGCGCGAGCCCACGGTCGAGCGGCTGGTGCGGGAGCGCGGACTGGTGCCCATCCCGCCCTTCGACCACCCCGATGTGATGGCGGGCCAGGCAACGGTGGGGCTCGAGATCCTCGAGCAGGCGCCGGAGGTGGCCGTGATCATCGCCGCCGTGAGCGGCGGTGGGCTCCTGGGCGGGATCGCGAGTGCGGTCGCCTGGCTCCGGCCCCAGGTTCGGGTGATCGGCGCGGAGCCGGAGGGCGCGGCCAAGCTCACGGCGGCGCTCGCCTGCGGGGCCCCGGCCCCTGTGGCCCGGCCCCGGAGCATCGCGGACGGGCTCCTGGCGCCGGCGCTCGGCGCGCTCCCCTGGCGGGCGATCCGGCCCGCCGTGCCCGCGGCCGCGGTGGTGAGCGACCGCGAGATCGGTGACGCGGTGCGGTTTCTGTTCGAACGGCAAGGACTCCGGGTGGAACCGTCCGGTGCGGCCCCCGTGGCCGCCCTGCTCGCGGGCCGGGTCCGGCCGGCGGGCCCGGTGGCCGCCGTGCTGAGCGGGGGCAACGTGGACTCGGACGTCTTTCGCCGCCTGGTCGAGGGATGACGGCCCCGAAAATCATCGTCGCCGACGACGATCCCGCCCTCTCGCGGACGCTCTTCTGGATCCTCAAGGAGAACGGCTACGAGGTCGTGACGGTCGCCAACGGCGACTATCTGCTCGAACGGCTGGACAGCGAGCCGTTCGACCTCCTGCTGCTCGACATCATGATGCCCGGCCTGGACGGCCTGCAGCTCCTGGAGCGGGTGAAGGCCGACCCCCGCCACCGCAACCTGCCGGTCCTCATGATCTCGTCCATGCCGCCCGAGGACGCCACGGTGCGGTCGCTGGGGCTCGGCGCCGCCGATTTCATCTCCAAGCCGTTCCGGGTGCGGGAGCTGCTGGCCCGGGTGAAGGCCCATCTCCGGGTGGGGCGCGAGCTCAATCAGGCGCGGGCGGAGGCCCGGAGCCGCACCGAGATGGTGGAGATCCTCCAGGAAGTCACCGCCTCGATCAAGCCGGAGGAGATCTACGACATTCTCGTGAGGCGGGTGGCACGGGGCCTGCGAATCTCGAAATGTTCGCTCGTGATCGCGGGGCCCGGGGAGGGCGAGGCGACCGTGGTGGCCGCCAACGAGAACCCCATGCTCCGGAACCTCAAGGTGGAGCTCAAGCGCTACCCGGAGATTCGCCGGGCGCTGGAGACCCTCCAGACCGTGCTGGTCAAGGACGTGGCCACCGACCCGCTCTACGCCGAGGCCCGCCGCGAATGGCTGGCGGAGGGGCGCCTGGTGCCCACCCGGTCGGCGATCGCGATCCCGTTCACGCTCAAGGAGCAGCCGGCCGGGGTTTTCTTCCTGCGCACGACGGCGGAGGACCCGCCGCTCAACGAGTACGACGTGGATTTCGCGGGCCAGGTGATCCGGGCCGCGGTGGCCGCGCTCGAAAAGGCCTACGACCTGGAGAGCGCCGTCCTGGGGCGGGAGCAGATGAAGCAGCTCGCCGAGACCGACCCGCTCACCGAGGCCTACAACCGGCGGGCCCTCTTCGAGAAGCTGGCGCAGGAGATCGAGCGGGCCAACCGCTACGGGACGGTGCTGGCCTGCCTGATGATCGATATTGACAACTTCAAGCAGGTGAACGATTCCTTCGGCCATCTGGTGGGCGACAGCGTCCTCCGGCAGCTCGGCAACATCCTCCGCCGGGAGCTCCGCGCGGTGGACCTGGTGGCCCGCTACGGGGGCGAGGAGTTCGTCATTCTGCTCCCGGAGACCGCCTCGAGCGGCGCCCGGCTCTTCGCCGAGCGCCTCCTGCGGCGGGTGGACCAGCACGACTTCGGCACCGCGGGCCGGCCGATCCATATCACGATCAGCATCGGCCTGGCGTGCTACCCGGATCCGCGGGCCCCGGATGGTGAGAGCCTGCTCCAGTTGGCGGATGCCAACCTGTACCAGGCCAAGGCCGACGGCCGCAACCGGTTTCGCGATTGAGCAGCCGCCGCTGTCCCCGCTGTAACCGGGTCTATGCCGACCCGGCCCGCTTCTGTCCCCAGGACGGGAGCCCCCTGGTGGAGATCTCGGGGGCCGCGCCCGCCCCCCAGCAGTCGAGCGTGGGCCTCCGGACCATGGTGCGGATGGCCGCGCTCAAGCGGGGACCGAGCCAGGACCGCGCCGCCACCCTGACCAACCTCCTGCTGGACGACCGCTACCAGGTGGGCAAGCGCCTGGGCGAGGGGGGGATGTCATACGTGTACCTGGCGCGGGATACCACGACCGGGGAGACCGTGGCCATCAAGGTGCTCTCGCCGAAGCTCAAGGAGGACCGCAGCTCGGTGGAGCGGCTCCGGCGCGAGGCGGGGCTCGCCATGCGGCTCGATCACCCCAACGTCTGCCGCATCCTCCGCCTGGGCGAGACCGAAGACGGGCTCATCTACCTGGTGATGCCGTTCCTGGCGGGGGAGCTGCTCTCCGATCGCGAGGTCCGGGAGGGCCCGCTGCCGCTCGACTTCACGATCCCGCTCCTGGTGCAGATGTGCCGCGGCCTCCAGCACGCCCACGACCTCCAGATCATTCACCGCGACCTCAAGCCCGAGAACGTGATGCTGGTGCCGGACGACAAGGCGCCGGGCGGCGTCGTCGCCGTCATCATGGATTTCGGGCTCGCCAAGGAGCGGCGGGCCGAGCCGGAGGTGGCCAAGCTCACCGCGACCGGGATCGTGCTCGGGACACCCGAGTTCATGAGCCCGGAACAGATCCGGGGCAAGCCCCTCGACGCCCGGAGCGACGTGTACGCGCTCGCCATCGTGGGCTTCGAGATGCTCACCGGCCAGCTCCCCTTCCAGGGCCGGACCGCCCAGGAGATGATGATCGCCCGGCTGCGAGGGAAGCCGAAGCTCCTCCGCGAGGCGCGGCCCGAGATGCCGCCCCGGCTGGAACAGGTGCTCGCCAAGGCCATGGCACTCGACCCGGGCGACCGCTACCCCACGATGACGGCTTTCGCGGACGCGTTGCAAGGCGCGGAGGAAAGCGGGGTGTTTGCGAGGCTGTTCCGGAAAGAGAGGTGAGCGGTGAACGGTTCCTTCCCCGTGCTCGCGTTCCTCGCCGGTCTCGCCGCCGGCGCGGCCGGCACGACACTCCTCCGGACGCCCGGCCGGCCCGAAGCGCCGGCCGCCACGACCCACGGCGAGTGGGTCTCCTTCCGGAATGCGGCCGGCCAGACCATCCGGGCCTATGTGGCGTACCCGGAGCGCAAGGACCCGGGGCCCGGGGTGATCGTGATCCACGAGATCTTCGGCCTCACCGACTGGGAGCCCACCGTGGCGGACCGGCTGGCGGCGAACGGCTTGGTCGCCCTGGTCCCCGACCTCCTCTCGTCGCGCTTCGCCCGGACCCCGGCGAGCCCCGACTCCGGTCGGAAACTCACCGCCCTGCTGGATCCGGACGGCGTCATGGCCGACCTCGACGCAGCCTACGACTACCTGAGCCGGCTCCCCGCCGTGCGGAAGGATGCCATCGGGACGATCGGCTTCTGCTGGGGCGGCGGCCAGAGCTTCCGGTACGCCACCCACAACCCGCGGCTCCGGGCCGCCGTCGTCTGCTACGGCCCCGCGCCGGACTCGGCCGCCCTCCCTGGCCTTCGCGCCAGGCTGCTCGGGGTCTACGGCGAGGACGATGCGCGCATCAACGCCGCCCTCCCCGCCGTTCGCCGCTGGCTCGAGGGGCTCGGCAAGCCGTTCGAGTACGACATCTACCCCGGGACCGGGCACGGCTTTCTCAAGCCGGGCCGGAAAGGATCGGACACGGACCAGGTGGAGAAAGCCTGGCAACGGATTCTCACTTTCTACCGTGAGGTGCTGGGACCGTGACCCGCCCGAGCATGCGCCGGAGGGCCAGGGCCGTCGCCGCGGTGCGCCTCGACGACCTCGGAGGCGGGCGGGCCGGGGTGAAGCCGGTGGCCTGGTGATGATCCGCCACCTGGTGCTGTTCCGGTTCCGGCCGGGGACGTCCGAGGAGCAGATCCGGCAGGCGGGCGACGCGCTCTGCGCCATGCGGCATCACATCCCGGAGATCCGCGAGGTCCGCTGGGGCGCCAACCTCTCGCCCGAGAGCGCCGGCGAGTACTCCCACGTGCTCACCGTGGTGGTGGACGACTTGCCCGCGGTGGAGCGGTACCTGGCGCACCCGGTGCACCGCCGGACGGTCGCGGACTACGTCGCGCCGATCCGGGAAGCGCGGCTGGCGGTGGACCTCGACACCTGACCTCGATTCCGCCCGCGGGCGGCCAGGAAGATGATGTTAGGCTTGCTCCTTCTGCTCCAGGCGGCCGGGCCCTCGCCCCTCGCCCAGCGGTTCGATCCCGACTCGCTCCGCCCCCGGCACCGGCCCCTCCACTACGACGTGCAGATCGCGATCGGCGACACCGGCGCTCACCTCGTGGCACAGGTGCAGAGCACCTGGCTGCTCGCGTCCGGAAATCCGCTCGAGATCCAGCTCGACACCGCCTTCCGGGTCGTACGGGTGCTGCTCGAAGGGCGCGAGGCGACCCGGCTCGCGCGGACCCAGTTCGCCATCCAGGAGAGCGGGGTCTACATCCCGCACGAGAAGAGGGCGGGCGATACCCTCCGAGCCGCGGTACGCTACCACGGGTCGCCCCGCGGCGGGCTCGTGTTCACGGCCGACCCGGTCCACGGGCCCACCGTCTTCGCCGACAACTGGCCCGACCGGGCCCACCGGTGGCTGCCCCTCGCCGACCACCCCAGTGCCAAGGTCACCGCCGACTTCCACGTGGAGGTGCCGGCGGGAATGCAGGTGGTGGCCACCGGGCGCCTGGTGCGGGTGGATACTCTGGTGCGGGGGAGGACCGCCTGGCACTTCCGGCAGGCCCAGCCGGTTCCCCCCTACGGCCTCGTGATCGGCGTGGGTCGCTTCGCGTGGACCCCGCTCGCCGACGCGGCCTGCGACGTGAAGTGCGTCCCCGGCGCGATCGTGACGGCGCCTCACGACTCGGCGTGGGCCGTGGACGGTCCGTTCCGCCGCGCGGCCGAGATCGTGAGCTGGATGAGCCGGCTGGTGGGGCCGTTCCCCTACGACCAGCTCCTGCACGTCCAGGCCGCGACCCGGTTCGGCGGCATGGAAAACCCCACGGCGATCTTCTACGCGAGCGAGCTCTACGACACCCGGAGCCTGGACGAGGGGACGGTGGCCCACGAGATCGCCCACCAGTGGTTCGGCGACGCCGTGACCGAGGACGACTGGCGCCATCTCTGGCTCTCGGAGGGGTTCGCGACCTACCTCGCCGCCCTCTGGGCCGAACACACCGAGGGGGTAGCCGGCCGCCGCGCCGCGCTGGCCCGTGGGGCGGAGCGGGTCTTCGAGAGCCCCGCCACCAGCCGGCCGATCCTCGACCGTGGCAGCGACGACCTCCTGGAGCTGCTCAATACCAACAACTATCCCAAGGGCGCCTGGGTCCTCCACTCCCTGCGCGGTCTGCTCGGCGACTCGGTGTTCTTCCAGGGGCTGCGGGAGTACTACCAGGCGTTCCGCCACCGGACCGCCCTGTCGTCGGATTTCGCCGAGGTGATGAGCCGGGTGAGCGGCGTGGACCTCGAGTGGTACTTCCGCCAGGCACTGACCCAGCCGGGCTACCCCAGGCTGGACCTGGTCTGGAAACGCGAGGGCCGGCGGCTCCGGCTCCGGATCCGACAGGTCCAGCCGGCGGACTGGGGCACCTACCGGCTGCCGGGCCTCGTGCTCGAGGTGGACGGCCGGCGGATTCGGGCCGAGGTGAACGGTCCGGAGACGGTCGTCACGGTGCCCGAGGTACGGCGCGACCCCGAACGGATCGTGGTGGATCCGGACGGCTGGTGGCTCCTGCAGGCCAGTGTGAGCCGTGAGCGGTAGACCGAGGCGCGCTCCAGTACCAGCCGGGTTTCGAGGGGGGGGCGTGGCGCTCGTGGCGGCCCTCGCCGCGTGTTCCGGCTCCCTGTCCCCGCTGTCCAATCGCCTCGCCATCGGCGAGGAGGCGTACGTGGTCTTCGTCGCCGACGTGCCGGACGGCGCGGGCGAGCTGTTCGCGGCCCCCGCGGCGGGGGGTGCCGCCTGGCAGTTCACCTTCACCCGCCTCGACGAGCGCCTGCCGGCCCTCTCGCCGGACGGGGGCCTGGTGGCCTTCGTGCGCGCCCGGGGCCGGGGCGACACCGCGGGCCTCGCGGTCTGGGTGATGAACCTGCTGAACGGCGCCGAGCGCCGCCTGACCGAGGTGGAAGGCCTGGTGCCGGATCGGCTCGCCTGGTCGCGGGATGGGGGCACCGTCTACATCCACACCCCGGCCGGGGTGTTCGGGGTGCCGGCACCGCCCGGTCGAGGGCCCGCGGTCCGGCTGAGCGGCGGCGCGGCGCTCGGTGCCGACTCCGCCCTCATGGTACTGCTCGGCGATCCGCCGGTCGCCCGCGCGGCACCGTGCCGGGGCTCGGCGGGACTCTGTGCCGTCACGGCGGACGGGGGCGAGTCGGTCCTGGCCGCTGACGGGCGGGACCCGGTCCGCTGGGGCGCGGACTCGGTGGCGTACCTCGCCGCCGGTGGGCTCGTCGTCAGACCGCTGGCGGGTGGCCTGACCCGGACGGTCCGCTGGGCGCGGGGACTGGCGGCTCCCCGCCAGCCGACGTACTTCCCGGGGAAGGCGCGGCGATAGCCTGCCACGCCGCCTCCAGCACCAGGGCGGCCTGGGTGTGCGCCGCGGTCCACTCCCCGCGGCACACCCGGTCCGCCGCGTGGCTCACCAGCGCCAGCCAGACGGAGGCCCAGAGTTCCGCCGGTCCCGCGCGGATCAGGCCGTCCGACTTGCCGGCCGCCACCAGTTGCACCAGGGCGTCCTTGAACTCCCGCTCCAGGGTCCGGCTCGATTCGTCCAGCACGCCGGCGCCCGGCACGCCGAGGAGCATCCGCAGGGTCGCAGGGTCGCGCTCTGCGCCCTCGAGGAGCCGCCGCGCCAGGGCGGCCAGGCGATCCGGAACCCGGCGCGGGGCCTCCACCTCGACGGACCGGAGCTGATCCAGCGCCCAGCGAACCGCCCGCCGGTACACCTCGTTGTACAGGTGCTCCTTGCTCCGGAAATGGCGGTAGATGGTCCCTTCCGCCACGCCGGCCCGGGCGGCGAGGGCCGGCGTGGTGGTGCCGAGGAGCCCCTGGCTCGCGTAGAGCTCGAGCGCGGCCCGGAGCAGCCGCTCGCGGCGAACGGAGCCGTCGCGGCCGCGGGGGCGAGCGGGGGAAGGCATGCTGCAATCTGGGGTGGGGCGAGCGGTGCCGGAAGCGCGGCCTGAAGGACGCGGCCTGGCGGGCCTCATGGGAACTTCACGGCCGTGCGATACCTTGGACAAGGTCACGGAAGCGAGGACGTGTGGCGGATCATCGAGAGAGGGACGGCATGAGCGGACTGGACTTCAGGAGTCTCTGGGACCAAGCGCTGCCCTTTTCGCGCTTCGTTGCCGAGAGCGAGGCGCATCGGGGGTTGTGGGAGGGCGTGTATCGGCTGGCCCGGGTCCCGGAGTGGGCTCGGGCGGCGGTGGCGGGCGACCCACCCCGCCGGCTGCTGGTGATCGCCGAGGACTGGTGCGGCGATGCGTCGAACACGGTGCCGGTGCTCGCCCGGTGGGCGGAGGAGACGCCGGGTCTCGAGCTCCGCATCCTCCGGCGCGACGAGCACCCGGAGGTCATGGACCGGTATCTTACCGATGGTTCCCGCTCGATTCCCATCGTCATCGTGCTCGACGAGGACTTCGAGGAGATCGGTCACTGGGGGCCCCGGCCCGCCGCGCTCCAGGCCTGGGTGATGGCGCGGAAGGGGACGATCCCCAAGGCCGAACTCTACCCGGAGATCCGGCGGTGGTACGCGCGGGACAAGGGGGAGACGACGCTCCGGGAGGTGCTGGACGCGATGAACGTGAGGGTCGATCCCGGTTCACCGGTCACCTAGAACGCCCACCCGCTCCCGACCGAAAACTGGAACCCGTCGGGGCCGCCGCCGAAGTTGAACGTCCAGATCGTGAAGCTCAGGAGCCGGATCGCGAGCCCGCCGCCGTAGCCGGCCTTGAGGCCGTCGGTCGTCAGGCGGAACGGGGTCTGCTCGAACACGCGGCCGGCGTCCACGAACCCGAACAGGGTGATGGCGCCGAACACGTTCAGGTTGAGCAGATCGTGGCGCACCTCGAGGTTGCCGAGGAGCACGTCCTGTCCGGCGTAGCGCTGGAAATCCAGCCCGCGGTTCGAGCCGGTGCCTCCCAGCACGGACAGCTCCCCCTCCCAGAGCGGAACCTCGAACCGGGTGTTGAGCGCCGGCTGGCCGGTCAGGCCGGAGCCGAGAACCCGGGCCGCGATGATGGTGCCTTCGCGGATGGGATAGTAGCCCCGCACGGCCCCCGTGAACCGGGTGTAGCCGTCCCCGCCGCTCCCCCGGACCACCGAGGCCTCGGCGAACAGGCCCTTCCGGGTGTTGAACTCGTTGTCGCGGGTGTCGAGGACCAGGGTCAGCTTGCCGCGGACATCGGTGTCGGTGACATCGGCGGTACCCTGTTCGGTCCGGAAGACGGAGGGCCGCGGGAGATCGCTCAGGTTGGTGTGCTCGAGCCCGAGGCCGGCGGCCGCCCAGAGGGGGCCGGCGATCCGGCGGGACACCTCGGCGGTGCCCAGGTAGCGGGCCCGGCGAGCCCGGTAGTAGAACGGCTGGGACTTGGTGACCAGATCGTCGTCGAAGTCCGTCTCGTTACCGAGCCCGTAGTAGCCGAAGCGCACCTGGCGCACCGCGCCGAGCGATGCCGCCACCCGCCAGTCTTTCCAGAGATAGGGGGCCTTGAAGGTGGCCTGGGCCATCCGGGTGCCGGCGGTATTGGCGCCCAGGTCGAGCGCGAGCTGGCCGCTGTACGGCGTCCGATCGTAGAACGTGAGCGCGTTGCGCTGCTCGTAGTGAACGATGAAGATCGGCGCGTCGTTCGAGAGGGAGGTGAACGCCGGGTAGAAGCTGTCCTTCCAGCCGGAGCCCTTGGGGAGGCCCTGTGCGGACAGCGCGCCCGGGGCGACGAGGACAGCCAGGAGGGCCAGGACGGCCCCCGCCGGCACTGGTCGCCCCCCCCTCGCCTTCGCCGAGGCCATGGGGCCCGCCGCCTGGGCAAGGGCCGGCCGCGACGCCCCGCCGCGTGGCCCGGGCCGCGCGGTGCACCCGACCTCCGGCCCTGGGGTCGCCCGTTCCGCCGTCATCTCGCCCTTTCGAACAGGTAGGCCGCGTCCAGCACCCTGGCCTCGCGCCCGTCGTGCGCGGCGTATCGGCCGGGATAGAGCGAGGCGGCGCCGGTTTCACCCCGCTTGTTGAGCGCGTAGAACTTGAGGTCGAACCGGGGGCGGCCGTCGGGGTAGAGCAATCGCGGCGGCGTGAGCGCGACGACCCGTTTCAGGGTCTCGAGTGCCGCGTCCGTCGGTTTCATCCCCCGCCGCATGTGTTCCACGGTGAGGAACGCGCCGCAGACCATGATGTTCGACTCGCCGCGGCCCGTGGAGCCCGCGGCGCCGACCTCGTTGTCGGTGTACTGCCCGGCGCCGATGATCGGCGAGTCACCGACCCGTCCGGGCAGCTTCCAGGCGAGCCCGCTGGTGCTGGTCACGGAGGAAATCTCGCCCCTCGCGTTGACGACGTTCAGATTGACCGTGCCGGTGGGGCGGGCCACCATCGGTTCGTCTTCGGGGACGTCGAGCCAGTCGTCGTCCGGGCTCCGGTTGGCCCGCCACCGCAGCCACTTCTCGCGCGAGGCGGGGGTGAGGAGGTCTTCCTCCTTGAACCCGTAGGAGAGCGCGAACCGCTTGGCGCCCTCGCCCACCAGGAGGATGTGGTTGGTGTACTTGAGCACCAGCTTGGCGACCTCGCTCGGAGTCTTGATCCCTTCGAGCGCGGCGACCGCGCCGGCCCGCTTGGTGGGCCCATGCATGCAGGAGGCGTCGAGCTGCACCACCCCCTCTTCGTTGGGCAGGCCGCCGTAGCCCACCGAGTCGTCGTTGGGGTCGAGCTCCTGGAGCTTGACGCCCTCGACCGCTGCGTCCAGCGTGTCGGCGCCTCGCTCCATGAGTTCCAGGGCGAGCTGCATCCCGCGGAGCGCGTTGGCCGATCCGACCGCCGCGGCACGGGCGGAGAACCTCCGCAGCGCCGGCGCGGGAAACCCGGCCCCCTGGGTGACGGCAGGCAGCGTGGCCAGGGTGACGGCGGCGCCCGAGGCGCCGAGGAACTCGCGGCGAGTGAGGGGGCGATCCAAACCTGGGGCCTCCTGAAAGGGCAGGGTTCGGGAGAACGGCAGCGTGGTGGGATTTAGGGGAGGGGCGCCCGATCTGTCAACTTGCCGCGGTCCTGTCCGCGCCCCTATGTTGCGCGGCGATTCGATGCGCTCCTCCCCCCGGGATCACGACCCGCTCCGGCTGCTCCAGATCGCCGTGGGACTCGTCCTGGGGCTGGGCACCGTGCTTGCCCTGGTGCTCTGGGCCACCGGCCTCGAGCCCCGGGCGCTCCGCCTCGCCGGGCTCCTGTGGGCGCTGTACGGGTTCGTGACCGCCGTGATTGACGGTGTGCTCGACCCGGCCATCGAGTTCGCCGCGCGGATGCTGCAGAACGTGGGAATCGGCGGGTCCGGCGGAGGATACTCGGCCATCGAGACGCTGGTGGCGCGCGGCCATTATCAGGCCGCGGCCGACGCCTATCTCGAGCAGGCGCGGGAAGGCGGGGGCGACACCACGGCGCTCATCCGTCGCGCCTTTCTGCTCGCCGGCCCGCTCGGCGCCGCCCCGGTAGGCGTGGCGGAGCTCGCCAACTGGCGAGCCCGCCGCCGCCTCACGACGGAGGAGGACGTCCAGGTGGGGCTGGCACTGGCCGAACTCTATGAGCGCCACCTCGGGGAGCCGGGCCGTGCCATGACCGAGTTGAGGCGCCTGCTCGAGCTCTACCCCGGGGCCCGGAGCGCCCGCCGGATCCGTCGCGCGCTGGCGGTGCTTCGCGAGGCGCGGTTCGGCACCGGCGAAGCGGCCACATGAGCGGCCGGCTCGACCCCGCGCACTGCCCGCCCGCGTCCGCCTCCCCGGCGGCACCCGCCTGCGGGCCGGCCGGCGCCACGGGCCAGCCGGAGCGCCTCGCACGGGCACTGCGCGCCCTGGGCCCGCTCGTCGGGAGCGCGGGGCCGGTTCTGCTCTTCCCGGGCGACGCGGCTCTGCTTCGCGAAATCGCGCTCCGGTGCGGGGTGGCCCACCGGGCCCTGGCCCTGGTGACCGGTGCGGGCGGAGAGGCCATGGCCCGCGCTGCGGAGGCGCTCGGCAAGGAAGTGATCCGTCTCGCCGTGCCGCCGGGCCAGGCCGTCGAGCCGGAGCATCTCGCCCGTTTCCTCCAGAGTCCGCGGGTGGACGCCGTGCTCGCCGTGCATGCGGAACCCGAGACGGGCGCTCTCCTCCCCCTCGAGTCCCTCGCCGCCGTGGTGCGGGGCCGGAAGGACGTCCTCCTGCTGGTTGACGCGACCGAAAGCCTGGCAAACGAGCCGCTCGAGGCCGATCGCTGGGGCCTCGACTTCGTGGTGGCACCCGCGGACCGGGGGCTGGGCGGGCCCCGGGGGCTCGCCGTGGCCACCGCCTCGGCGCGGTTCCTCGCGGAGGCCCGGGAGTGCCCCGCGCGCGGCCTGGCCCTCGACCCGGTGCGCCTCTTCGAGGCGGATTCCGCCGGATCCCTGGCGGCCTCGCTGGACGATGGGCCCCTCGGCGCGCTGGACGCGGCGCTCGACCGCCTGGCCGCCGAGCCGTTGCCGGCGCGCTTCGAGCGGATCCGCCGGCTCCGCGCCATGGTGGACACCTGGGCGGAACGAGGTCATGGGTGGCGCGTACTGGCCCGGCGGGGCCGGCGCGCGGCGGGGCTCTCGGTGCTGATGGTACCCCCGGGCGTGGAGCCGGGCGCGGTCTGCGAGCGGTTCGGCGCTCGGGGCTGGAGCGTGGGGGCCGGGCTCGGCGCCCATGCCCGGGCAACGATCCGGCTCACGCATGCGGGGCAGACGACGGAAGCGGAGCTGGGCCGCCTCCTCGAGAGCCTCGAGCAGGTCGGCGAGGCGGGCCGGCTCCCGTAAGACTCCCCCTTCCGACCCCCTCGCCGGGGTCCTAACTTCGAAAGCACCCCACACCCTCCATTCATGACCGACGCCCGGAAGCGCTTCGTCCGGAACCTCTACCTCGCGAGCTGGCTCACGGTGGCCACGTTCGCCGCCATGGTGAGCTTCATTCTCTGGCTCCTCTTCCGGAGCACGGGCGGCTTCAGCCCTGGCGAGGTGATCCTGGTATCGGCCCTCGTGATCCTGCTGGTCGGGGTGTTCGTGGGGGGCTTTGCGGTGAACTGGTTCGTGCGCGAGGTGCTCCGGCCCACCGGCAACGCCGCCGTCATCGCCGGTCGTGTGGCCACCGGCGACCTGACGGTGCAGACCGTGGCCACCGACCTCGCGAGCCAGAACGAGCTCACCCGGGCGATTGACGCCATGGTGGCGGAACTGCGGACCCTGGTGAGCACCATCCTGACCAATGCGCAGGATGCCGCCGCCATGGCGCAGCAGATCTCGAGCGCCACGGAAGAGATGAGCGCCTCCACCCAAGAAGTCTCCGGCACCTGCAACGACCTCACGGAACGGGCCACCCGCCAGGCGGCGCTGGTGCGGGCGGCGGCGGACGATGCCAGCCGGATCCTCGCCATCGCGGAATCGCTCGCGGAGAGCGCCGTCGAGGCGGCGGAGCGCAACGCCACGCTGGCCCGCATCGCCCGCGAGCACCGGGAGGAGCTGGACGCGAGTTCGGCGGAGCTGGCACGGCTCGAGGAAGAGATCGCGAAAGGGGCGGAAGAGGCCGCGGCCCTGGCTCAGGCGTCGAGCCAGATCGAGGAGTTCGTGGCCCAGACCAAGGCCATCGCCCGCCAGACGCACATCCTCTCCATCAACGCCGGGATCGAGGCCGCCCGGGCGGGCGAGGAGGCGCGCGGGTTCGGGGTGGTGGCCGACGAGGTGAAGAAGCTCGCGGCGCAGGCGGGGGCGGCGGCCAGCGCCACGAGCGATATCGTGGTCGCGGTGCAGGACCGGGTGCGCGCGGCGCGCGAGCGGCTGCTCCGGCTCGGGCGGGGGGGGCAGGCCGCGCGCGCCACGGCTCACAAGGGCGCGGAGGGGCTGGCGCGGGTCGCCGCCGAGGCGGAACAGAACGACGCCTGGACCCGGCAGATCTCCCGGTCCGCGGCCGAGGTCCGGGGACTCATTCACACCATCGTGGAGCGCATGGGTGAGATCTCCACCGGCACCGAAGACGTGGCCGCGGCCGCCCAGGAGATCGCGGCCTCCGCCCAGGAGCTGTCCGCCTCCACGCAGGAGATCGCCAGTTCGGCGCACGACATGGCCGCTGCCTCGGAGCGGCTCACCCATACGGTGAGCCGGTTCAAGCTCGGCGAGCCACGGGAAGAGTCGGTCGCGGTCGGGAGCGGAGGGTAGGAGAGGGCCCTCCCGTCCTACCGCCCTCCCGTCCTCCCGCCCTAGATTTCCAGCCCCTATGACCGACACCACGGCCGACATCTACCGTCCCGAGGCCGTCGAGGCCAAGTGGCGCCGGCGGTGGGCCGAGCGCGGGACCAACCAGCCCGACCTGGACCACCCCCGGCGGCCTTTCTACAACCTCATGATGTTCCCCTACCCCTCGGCGGAGGGGCTTCACGTGGGGAACATGTTCGCCTTCACGGGAAGCGACGTCTTCGGCCGGTTCCGGCGGCTCCAGGGGTACGACGTCTTCGAGCCGATCGGGTTCGATGCGTTCGGCATCCATAGCGAGAACTACGCGCTCAAGCTCGGCATCAACCCGGCCGAGCTGATTCCCCGGAACATCGAGAACTTCCGGCGGCAGCTCGAGCGCATCGGAGGGATGTTCGACTGGCGGCACGAGGTCTCGACTATCGACCCGCGGTACTACAAGTGGACCCAGTGGATCTTCCTGCAGCTCTACAAGGCGGGGAAGGCCTACCGCAAGAAGGCCGCGGTCAACTGGTGCCCGAGTTGCAAGACCGTGCTGGCCAACGAGCAGGTGGAGGCCGGCCGGTGCGAGCGGTGCGGGACGCTGGTCGAGCAGCGGCAGCTCGAGCAGTGGTTCTTCCGCATTACCGACTATGCCGAGCGGCTGCTCCGGAATCTCGACGTGATCGACTGGTCGGAATCCACCACGACCGCGCAGCGGAACTGGATCGGCCGCTCGGAGGGCGCGGAGATCGTCTTCCCGGTGCTCGCCGCCGGCGGGCAAGCGGCCGGGCCCGCGATCCGGGTCTATACCACCCGCCCGGACACGCTCTTCGGCGCCACGTTCATAGTGCTGGCGCCCGAGCACCCGCTGGTGGCCACCGTCACCACGGCCGACCGCCAGGCCGAGGTCGAGGCGTATGTCCGCGCCGCTGAGGCCCGGGACCTGGTCTCGCGGAAAGTCGGGGACCGGGAGAAGACCGGCGTCTTCACCGGCGGCTACGCACAGAATCCCGCGACGGGCCGGCCCATCCCGGTGTGGGTGGCCGACTATGTGCTCATGGAGTACGGCACCGGTGCCATCATGGCGGTGCCGGCCCACGACGAGCGCGACTTCGAGTTCGCCACCCGATTCGGGCTCCCCATCGTGCGGGTGCTGGCGCGGCCCGGCGAGGGGCCCGAGACGCCGGTCACCGAAGCCCTGGTGAGCGCCGAGGAGGCCCGGCTGGTGAACTCGGGCCCCTTTGACGGCCAGCCGGCGGAGGAGGCCAAGCGCCAGATCACCGCGTGGCTCGCCGATCGCGGACTGGGCGAGGGTCGGGTCCAGTACCGGCTCCACGACTGGTGCATCTCCCGCCAGCGCTACTGGGGGCCGCCGATCCCCATCATCTACTGCGACGCCTGCGGCACGGTGCCGGTCCCGGAGCAGGACCTGCCGGTGCTCCTGCCGGTGATCCCCGACTTCCGGCCGGACGACAGCGGCGTCTCGCCGCTCGCCCGCCACGCGGAGTGGTATTACGTGCCGTGCCCCGCCTGCGGGCGCCGGGCCCGCCGCGAGACCGACGTCTCGGACACGTTCCTCGACTCGGGCTGGTACTTTCTGCGCTACCCCAGCACCGAGTTCGACGATCGCCCCTTCGACCCGGTGCGGACCCGGACCTGGCTCCCGGTCACGACCTACATCGGCGGCAACGAGCACGCGGTACTCCACCTGCTCTATGCCCGCTTCCTCACCATGGTCCTGCACGATCTGGGGCATCTCCACTTCGAGGAGCCGTTCACCCGGTTCCGGGCCCACGGCCTGATCGTGAAGGACGGGGCCAAGATGTCCAAGTCGCGCGGGAACGTCGTCGTGCCGGACGAGTACATCGCGAAATGGGGTGCCGACACCTTCCGGCTCTACCTCATGTTCCTCGGTCCCTTCCAGGAGGGCGGCGACTTCCGCGATGCCGGGATCAGCGGGCCGCGGCGGTTCCTCGACCGGATCTGGTCTCTGGTGAGCGAGGCGGCCGACGGCGACCCCATCCCGGGGCCGCTCCGCACCCGGTGGCACCGCACCAAGAAGAAAGTGGCGGAGGACATCGAGATCCTCCACTACCACACGGCGATCGCGGCGCTCATGGAGCTGGTGAACGCCATGAAGGAAAGCCAGTGCCGGGCCCGCCCCATCGTGGAGGAGCTGGTGATCATGGTCGCGCCGTTCGCCCCCCATTTCGCGGAGGAGTGCTGGGAGCGCCTGGGCCACACCACCAGTGTGTTCGACGCCCGCTGGCCGGAGTGGGACGAGCGCCTGACGGTGGCCGAGGAGGTGGAGATCCCGGTCCAGGTGAACGGCAAGACCCGCTCCCGGGTGCACGTGCCCCGCGACTCGGTGCAGGACGCCGTGGTCGAGGCGGCGCTCCGGGACGACACCGTGAACCGGTTCGTGGACGGCAAGGCGATCCGGAAAGTGGTGTACGTGCCGAACCGGCTGCTCAACCTGGTGGTCGGTTAGGCGCCCCAACCGCCACCCGGGTGCCCGCGGGGGCCGGGCGAGGACCGTCACAAGAGCTTCGTGATCCACTCCCCCACGAAGTAGCCCACCGCGGCCACGCCGAGCCCCACCACGAACATGTCGATCCCGCTCCGGAACACCCCGCGCCCGGTGAAGACGCTCCGCGCGGCGCCCACCCCGAAGTGCGCCAGCATCGAGATGGCGAACGAGGTCCAGATCGCGGCGGTGCCGCTCAGGAGAAGGAGCGGAAGCACCGGGATCAACGCGCCGCAGGCCGTCGCACACCCGGTGATCCACCCCTCGCGCAAGGGTGTGCTGGCCGGCTCGCCGATCTTGAGCTCCTCCCGGACCTTCTCCGCGAGCGCCCGCTCCGGATTGGCCATGACCTGGGTCGCGAGCGCCGCCGCCTGGTCCTCGGCCATCCCCTTGGCCTGGTAGAGCAGCGCCAGCTCCTCGCGCTCGAGTTCCGGCATCAGCCGGATCTCTTCCCGTTCCATGGCGATCTCGTGCTGGTGCACCTCGCGCTCGCTCTTGGCGGCCAGGTAGCCTGACGAGCCCATCGAGAGCGCGTCGGCTACCATGCCGGCGAGCCCCGCCACGACCACGGCGTGGGCGGAGAGCCCCACGTCGCCCTGGGCCCCGACCATGCCGGCCACCAGGCCGAAGTTGGCCGTGAGGCCGTCGTTGAAGCCGTAGACGACGTTCCGGAGCATTCCCCCGGCCCCGGTCTTGTGCCACGGCTCGGCGGCGCCGCCCGTGAGCCCGGCCAGGGATTCGGCATGCTCGGCCGATTCGCGCGCCAGGGTGAGCGCGGCGGCACCGGACGCCCCCTCGGGTGCCTGGCGATAGAGCGAGAGGTAGCTCTTCACCTCGCGCCCCTCCTCCTCCAGCATCATGGGCAGCAACATCCCGGGCCCGAACCGGGTGCCGAGCCAGGCCAGGACCCGGGCCCGGAAGGACGGCCGGATGGCGGGAACCGGATGGCCGTGCTGGGCCAGGAGCTCGGACCAGATGGCGACGTGCCGGTCCTCGACGGCGGCGAGCTTGCGGTAGAGCTCCGCGCGCGCCGGGTCCCGCTCCACGTCCGCCAGCCGGCGGTAGAGGAAAGCCGCATCCGCCTCGTCCGCGAGGTGGTGCAGCCAGGCGCGGGGGGCCGGAGCGGGCGCCGGCGCAGCCCGCCCCTCACGAACGCTCGAGTCTGTCATGCGGGGTAGTATAACCCCTTGACGGCCTGGGGAACGGCGCGCACCTTCTCCCGACCCTTCCGCCGCGATCTTCCTCCCACCGAGGGGGGCTCATGCGCCAGCGCCTTGCCATCGCCTTGCCCGGCTCCTGCCGGGACCTTGCCGCTCTAGGGCTCGCGCTCCTCGCTGCCGCCTGCAGCGAGGTGCCCTCGAGTCCCGCTACCCGGACGGCGCTCCCCGCCGCCGCCGCGGTGGCGGAGCAACCGACCAGACGCCACCTCGTGGCGCTGCGGGGAGCCGAGCGGGCCGATCTGGAAGCGCGCGTGAAATCGCTAGGCGGCCGCATCGAACGCCGCCACCAGAGCACCGGTCTGGTGGAGGTGGAGGGGCTCGACGACCAGGCGGCGGCGGCCCTCGCCGCGCGGGCCGATGTCGAGCGGGTGGTCCGCGACGTCACCGTCCAGTGGATCCGCCCGTTCACCCGGGTCGAGCAGCGCCGGCTCGACACGCCCGGGCCCCGGGCACAGGGCACCGACCAGCACGGGGCCTTTTTCTTCCCCCTCCAGTGGAATATCCGCGTCACCCGGGCGGACCAGGCCTGGGCGGTCTCCCGCGGCGGCGCGGGCCGGCTCATCTGTATCCTCGACACCGGCGTGGACCCGGACCACATTGACCTTGCGGGCCGGGTGGACCCCCAGCATCTGGTCTCGGTGATCAGCAGTCCGGTCTTTCCCGGCGATCTCGACCCGCTCGACTACAACGCCCACGGCACCCTGACCGCCGGTTTCATCACCACCAATGGCATCGGCGTGGCGTCGGTGGCGCCGGACGCGCGGCTCTGCTCCGTCAAGGTGCTCAACGTGCTGGGGTCCGGCACCTTCGGTGACGTGATCGCCGGCATCGAGTACGCCGCGGAGACAGCCCGCGCCGACGTCATCAACATGAGCCTGGGTGCCTACGTCAACCGCCAGGACCCCGGCATCCCCCTGCTGGTGGAACTGGTGCAGCGCGCCGTGGACGTCGCCACCCGGCACGGCGCGCTGGTCGTGGCCGCGGCGGGCAACGACGCCATCAACCTGGACGACGATCCGGCCTCGTTCCTCGCCGTGCCGGCCCAGCTCCGCGGTGTGGTGAGTGTCGCGGCGACGGGCCCGATCGACCAGCGGGACTTCGACCGCCTGGCGAGCTACTCCAACTTCGGCGGACGCACCGGAGTGGATCTGGCCGCCCCCGGCGGAGATTTCGTGACCGGCAACCTGGCCGACCTCGTGATCGGGCCGTGCAGCCAGTACCAGCTCGTGCTCCCGTTCGCCTGCACCCCCGTGGATTTCGTTCTCGCGGCGGGCACCAGCGAGTCGGCGCCCCATGTCGCCGCCGCGGCCGCCGTGGTGGAGGCGGAACTGGGGGGCCAGCGCCCCCCGGGCACCCTGGAGAGCTGTCTCGAGAGCCGCGCCGACAAGGTGGGCCCCTTGCGGCAGCTCGGCGCGGGACGGCTCAACGTCCTGCGAGCCGCGCAATGTCGCTGAGGGTCCACCGGGCGAGTCGAGGGCTCCCGGCTGGTTGAGCCACCGCCTGGCGCCTGGCCCGGCATTGCCTCCGTAATCCATTCCGGATCAATGGGTTAAGACCAGCGCCGACTCCCACCTCAGGCCCCCGGGACGCCGGGGGCCTGCACCGGCGCCCGGGGCTGCCCGCTCTGCCGCCGCCCCGCCTGACCCCCTGCCGCTCCCTGCAACCGTCCCTCCCGGCGGTGCATCTTTAGCAATGCCATGGCCCCGGCCCTCGTGCTGACCGTATCGGACGCCGTCCTCGCCCGCGCCCGCGAAGGGGATCTCGACGCCCTCGAGGCGCTGTACCGCGCCTTCGAGACCCCGGTCTACAACCTGGCGCGGCGGATCTGCCGGACCACCGAGGACGCCGAGGACGTGCTCCAGGAGACCTTTTTCGAGGTGTGCCGGAGCATCGGGCAGTATCGGGGTGACGGCTCGCTCTGGGGCTGGGTGCGGACCATCGCGGCGAGCAAGGCGCTCATGCGGCTCCGGCACAACCGCTATCGGGTCGTGGAGGAGCTGGACGAGGAACTTCACCGGGCCCCGCGCGCCGACGGCGGGCTCCGCATGGATCTGGAGGCGGCGCTGGAGCGGCTGCCGGAAGTCTCGCGCGCCGTGGTGTGGCTCCACGATGTCGAGGGGTACACCCACGAAGAGATCGCGAGCATGATGGGCAAGACGGTGAGCTTTTCGAAATCGCAGCTGGCGCGGGCCCACACCCGGCTGCGGCGCTGGCTGGGCGAGGAGCCTGCCGCATGAAGCATCTCACCCTGGAGCAGCTCCTCCAGCTCCGGGAACCCGGGGTGGAGCCCGGCTCGGCGGGTGCCCGGGAGCATCTCGCGGGGTGCGCTGAGTGTCAGGCGGAGGCGCGCCGGCTCGACCAGCGGGTCGCCCGACTTCGCGCGCTGCCCTCGCTCCGGCCGGCCCGGGACCACTGGGACCGGGTCCGCGTCCGCCTGGCGGCCGAGCGGCGCCGCCGGCGGTGGCGGTGGGCCGGCGTGGCGGCGGTC
>DATLYZ010000093.1:0-44977 GCA_035574255.1 Gemmatimonadales bacterium
TGGTCCGAAGCTGGGTGCCCGCGATCACGACCACCGCGCCCGCCACGGCGGTGTCGGCGGCGGCGTCGGTGATGCGGCCCTCGATCCGGCCGCTCGCCCCCTGGCCCGCGAGCGCTGCCGGCCACGCCGCGAGGGCGAGGAGCGCGGCACGCCAGGAGGGATCCCCGGCCGGCATTACTGCAGGGTCGGTATCAGCTTGGTGGCCCAGATCTCGACCTGCTGCCCCGCGCCGGTCACGTCCACGGCGAGCTGGTTGCCGGTGAGCACCGCGGTGCCCACGAACTGGACCGGATTCACGAAGGAGCTCTGCGTGAAGCGGTTGGTCCCGGTGACGCAGTAGCTGCCGCTGTCGTAGGTGGCGCCCTGGCCCTGGATGTCGAAGTTGGCCACGTAGAGCGTGTCGCTCCGGGCGTCGAAGGTGCCCGTGGCGATGGGGTTGGCGAGCACGCCGCCCGGCGGGGTGAACCGGATGGAATCCAGGGTGTAGATCCCGACCAGCGTGTTGAGGCAGGTGGAGCGCGAGGGGCCGCTCCCGTCGCCGCAGGCGATCAGCGCCCCGGTGAGAGCGAGGGCACCGAGCATCGTGACCACCACCGACTGCCGGTGCAACATGGGCAACTCCGGGTTCGAAGGTACCGCACAGTTTGCAGCGGAACGGGCGGGATCGCCAGGGATGCTCGGGGCGCTGGCGCCCCGCCTTCTCGCACGGCCCGGGGCCGGTCCCGGGGCGGCCGGGACGGAAGCGGTGTGGGCTCAGGAACTCGGGGTGCCGTGCCGGTCGGGCCGCCCGTGCTCCCGGAGCCAGGCGAGCATCTGGCGGAGGCTCCCGGTCGCCAGCGCCACGACCGTGTCCGCCGCGCCGTAATAAAGGCGCAGCGTGTCGCCGTCGGGGTCCACGATCGCCCCGCACGGAAAGACCACATCGGCCACGTCGCCCACCATCTCGTAGGGCGCTCGGGGGCCGAAGATCCACTGATCGCCCCGGAGGAGGCAGCGCCGCGGATCGTCCAGATCGAGCAGGGCCAGCCCCACCCGGTAGATCGCCCCCGCGGCCGTGTGCCGGACACCGTGATAGATGATGAGCCAGCCTTCGGGCGTCTCGATCGGCGGGGGCGAGAGGCCGATCTTGCCCGCATCCCACCAGGCGCCGCGCCGCGCCTCGAGCAGGAGCTGGTGACTGCCCCAGTGCTTGAGGTCCGGCGAGAACGACAGCCACATGTGTCCGACGGACAAGCCGGACACCGGCCGGTGGATCATGGCCCACAGGCCCCGGAATCGCCGCGGGAAGAGTGCCGCGTCCTTGTCGTCAGGCGGCTGGGCCATGCCCATCCGCTGGAAGCTCCGGAAATCGGCGGTGAGGGCGAGCGACACCCCGGGACCGGCCCGCGAATAGGCGGTGTAGGTCACCGCGTACTGGCCCAGTTCCGGCACCCAGACGATCCGGGGGTCCTCGATGCCCCAGACCTCCTCCGGGTAGCGGGCCGGATCGGGGAGGAGGGTCGGCGCCGGCTCGATGCGCCAGCCGGTGACGCCGTCGCTGGAACGGGCCGCGGTGAGATGGGAGATCCCGCGACGGTCTTCCACCCGGCAGAGCAGCAGGGTCTCGCCCGTGTCCACCAGCCGGACGGCGCCGGGATTGAACACCGTGTTGCAGGGGTAGGGCCAGTCCTCCGCGCTGAGGATCGGGTTGTCGGGATGGCGGGCCAGCAGATGAACCTGGGACGGCGCCTCAGGCCGGGCCTGCGGCGCCCGTGCTTCCCGCATGCGTTTCGGAAGCGGCAACCGGTTCCTCCTCGAGATCGTGCAGGGTGAGATCCCCGCGATAGCCCAGCACCGTGAGCAGCGCGAGCAACCAGGCGAGCGTGGATTCGGCGCCCTCGTTGGCGCTGGCCCGATCGGGGTGCAGGCCATCGCGGCATCCACCGGTGTGGTAGTCGTAGAGCGGTTCGCGGATGTCGTTGGCGCCCAGGAACCAGTCGAGCCCGCGGCGCAGGATGTCGAGCCAGCACGCCTCGCCCGTGGCGCGGTGGGCTTCGACCGCGGCGGCGATCAAGGCCTGGACCTCGACCGGCTGCTGGTCGAAGCGGGCCCGCTCCCCGCCGTGCCGGTACCAGCCGGCGTTGCCGACCGGCGAGACATGGCCGGCGGGCGCCGTCTCGACCTGGACCAGCCAGCTCAGGGCCTCCCGGCCGGCCTCGGTCCATTCCTCCCGGCCGAGGCGCTGGCCCCAGACCAGCAAGGCCTGGGGGAGCCGCGCGTTGTCGTACGTCAGGATCTCTTCGGGCCAGCGCCAGTCGGGCCGGCTGCAACCCGCGTACTGGCGGTAGAGGCGGTCGGCCAGGGTCTCGCCGGCGGTGAGCACGTGCCGCGCTCCGCCGTAGCGCTGGAGGTACTGGTCGGCCCCGAGCAGCGCAAAGGCCCAGGCGCGGGGCGACCGGAAGCCCGTGGCGGCGGGGAGGGCCGCATCGAAGAGCTGGGTGGCGAGGCTCGTCATCCCGTCCTCGGGCGCGTCGGCGATCGTGTGGCCGAGCGCCCACAGGGCCCGCCCGTGACAATCCTCGGAGCCCTCGGCGTCGGCCCAGCGCCGCTCGAAGGTGAGCAGATTGCGGAAGCGCCCGGCCGCGCCGTTCCACGCGTGCTCGAGGAAGGAGAGGTAGGTGGCAGCGAGCCCCAGGAGATCGTCGTCGCCGGTCGCCGCCCGGCCCAGAAGCGTGGCGATGAGCGCCCGCGCGTTGTCGTCGGTCGTGTACCCGTGTTCCCGCCAGGGAACGGTGAACCGGGCGTGCTGGAAGATCCCGGTGTCATCCGTCAGCCGGCGGAGATGCCGCAGGTCCGGTTCGGGCAGTTCGGCCCGGGACCGGTCGCGCTCCGCGGCGCCGGATCGGGGCCGGGGAGCCGCTTCCCGCTCTCGCTTGACCTCGGCGAAGAGCTCGAGGTAGCGCCGCCCGACCTCCGGCCAGACCCATTGCCGGGCGAAGGTATAGGCGGCCTTGCGCATCCGGTGGCGCTCGAGCGGATCGTCGAGCAGCTCGGCGATCGCTCGGCCGAGCGCGCCGGCATCGCCGAAGGGCACCAGGCGGCCGCGGCCGTCGGCCAGCACCTCCCGGGCGTACCAGTACGGCGTGGACACCACGGCCTTGCCCGCGCCAAGGGCGTAGGACAGCGTCCCGGAGACGATCTGTTCCTCGTGCAGGTAGGGTGTGAGATAGATGTCGGCGGTGCCCAGGAGTTCGCACACTTCCTCGAGATCGAGGAAACGGTTGTGGAGGATCACCTGCTCGGCCACCCCGAGGCTCCGGGCGAGCCGCTCGAGCTCCACCCGGTAGCGCTCGCCCTGTTCCCGCTGCACGTGAGGGTGGGTGGCTCCGGCGACGAGGTAGACGACGTCGGGATGGCGCGCGAGGATCTCCGGCAGGGCCCGGATGGCGACCTCGATCCCCTTGCCGGGGTGGAGGAGCCCGAAGCTCAGGAGCACGGTCCGCCCCTCGACGCCGAACTTGTCCTTGTAGAACTCGGAGTCCACGAAGGGGAGATCGGGAATGCCGTGCGGGATGAGGACGATCCGGTCGTCGGGGACGCCGTAGATCTCCCGCAGGAAGTCCCGGGCGGTCCGGGCCATGACCACCACGCGGTCGGAGAGCCGGGTGAGCTGTTCGAGGACGGACCGCTGCTGCTCGTCGGGGCTCCGGAGGACAGTGTGCAGGGTAGGCACCACCGGCATCCGGGCCTGGCGCGCCAGCTCCAGCACATAGGCGCCCGCGGGCCCGCCGAAGATGCCGTACTCGTGCTGGATCGAGAGCACGTCCGCTCCCGCCAGGTTCAGGAAATCGGCGGCGCGGCGATAGTCGCCGAGGACGCTTTCCCGGATCTGGTACCGGACCTCGGGGGGATAGTCGTAGCCCTCGGGGCGATCGTTCAGAGCGACCGCGAACGCCCGGTCGGGCTCCGGGCCGATCCGCGCCACGGCGTGGCAGAGGTCGGCCGTGAAGGTTCCGATCCCGCAGCGCCGCGGGACGTAGGTGCCGAGCAAGGCGACGCGCACCGTCATCGTCGTCGGACTCGGGGTTGGCAGAGCGATGATTAATCGCCCGGGTCGCGGAAAGGCAAGTCCCGCGGGGCCCCCGTTGGCGCCGCCCGTGCCGGTGACTATTCTTGGGGCGCCGGCCTGCCCGAGTGATTGCGGGTGAGGGAGCGGCAGAGGCCCGAGGGGCGGTAGCTCAGCTGGGAGAGCACCTGCTTTGCAAGCAGGGGGTCGCCGGTTCGATCCCGGTCCGCTCCATTCCCGTCCGACAATCCGGAACCCAGCGCCGCCTCTGGCATGGCGGCCTGTCGCGGCCCCGTCCCCCAGGCGGGATCAACGGGGTCCGGCGGCACCGGCCGCGCGCCCGCCATCGTGCCGGACGCCGGGCGATTCCGGGTGGGCCGCTACTTCGAGTTCCGCGTTCGGATCCGCTACCACGATCCCCGGGCCAGGCTCCCTCGCCTGGGCAGCCTCGTGCGACCGCCGACCTGGCGCCGGCGCCGCCGGCAGGGAGCGGCCGAGCGGTATCTGAGGGATCTTCCGGGTAACCGGGGCGGCCTTCGTCGAAGCGAGGCTCGCAGCGGTGGCCGGATTCGGCGGCCCGGCGGTGCGCCTCCCGGTGCTGGTGGCGGTGTTCGGGCCCCGGCTCGCCGTCCCCATCCTCACGGTGGCCCAGCTCGTGGGGAACGGGAGCCGGCTGTGGTTCAACCGCGACCAGGTGGACTTCGAGGTGGTGGGCTGGTTCGCGCTCGGGCCCCTCATGATCGCCGGCTCCTGGGCCGGGCATCGCCTGGTGGACCGGATGCCCGAGCGGGCCTTCGTGGCGGTCATCGAGCTCACGATGGCCGGGGCGGGGGCGATGTTCCTGGTGAAAGGGTAGTGGGGGCCGTCAGCCGGACTGCTCGATCGGCCAGCTCTCGGTCCGCTGCTCGGGAGGCAGATCGGCCCGATACATGATGACCCGGGCCCGCTCCAGGGTGATGAGCCCGCCGCCGATCATCTCGTCGAGTTCGGGGAGGATCGCCTGAATCTTCTCCTCCGTATCCACACATTCCACGATGACCGGGAGGTCCACCGACAGCGCCTCGAGCCGGTCGCTGTGAATGCGCGAGCTGGCCCCGAACCCCATGATGGCCCGGAGGACGGTGGCGCCGGCAAAGTGGCGCTGGCGCAGCAGCTCGACGATCGCCAGGTAGAGAGGCTTCCCGCGGTACTTGTCGCGCTCCCCGATGTGGATCCGCATGAGGGTGCGCTCGCCTTTTAATCCGTGCATGTCCCCTCCGGGTTCAGCGCCCCGCCGGCTCGGCCTCGTCCCGGGCCAGCGCGGCGCCGATCGCGACGAGACCGTCGTGGAGCCGCTGGAGCCTGTGGTCGAGCACACCGGGCAGCGTGGGGTGGACCTCGCCGTAGGCCCGCAGCTTGGCCGCGACGCTGTCCTCCAGGATCACGATGCTGGACATGACGAGCGCCTGCAGCATCCGGCGGCTCGACGCCCGGCTCGGTTCGAGCCCCAGCTCCTGCACCAGCTCGGCCAGGATCGCGCGGGCCTGGGCGATCGGCTCCCGGATCCGGTCGGCCAGGCCGGGCGGGTGGTCGGCCACCTGCCGCCTGAGGAGGCGCGGCGCCGTACCGTTCCCCGCGTTGAGGAGCCGGTCCATTTCGTTCAGCGCCGCCTCGACGAGGTCGAGGCTGGCGGTGAGGTGGCGGCGCTGTCCGTCCGTGAGGATCGGCGACGCCGAGTGGGAGGGGACACCGGACATGACAACTCCTGCACCACGCCGGAGGAGCTATCAGCCGGTCGGCGGTTCACGGTGAGCTCCATCACCCGTTGGTCTAATCCTAAGGGAAGGGGGAGCCGCGTCAACGCAGGCGCGCCGGCCGGGCGAGGAACGCCGGCGGGGCGCCGCGGCCGAGGGCCGGTCACGGCCCGCCGGTGTGGGGAAGGGCGAGGCGGACCGAGATGGCGTCCCGGGATCCTGCCCGGTGTGAGTCGGCACTCAAGGTACGGGCTCCGGGCGCGAGTCGCAACGCACGGCGCGCGCAGCTTGACAGGCGGGCGCCGGATCGGCATCTCCCCCGGCGCCCCCCACCTTCGGAGGACTGGCCATGGACGCGACGCCGCGGCGCGCCAAGCTGGGCCTCGCCCTGGCGGGCGGAGGCTTTCGGGCCTCGCTCTTTCACCTGGGCGTGCTTCGGCGGATGGCGGAACTGGACCTGCTCCGGTATGTCGAGGTCCTCTCCACGGTCTCGGGCGGCTCGATTGTCGGCGCGCTCTACATCCTGCTCCTCAAGCAGCGGCTGGAGGCATCGCCGTCGGGCAACCTGAGTCGGGCGGAGTACGAGGCCCTCGTGGCTGCGGTGGGGGACCTGCTCGCGAGCGCAGTCACGAAGAACCTCCGCACCCGGCTGTTCCTGAATCCACTCACGGTCCTGCGGGTGATGCTCACGCCGTGGACCCTCGGGCAGGCGATGGGGCGGCTCTACGAGCGGCATCTCTACCGGGCGGCGGCCGACCCGGCGGGCGGCCGGCGCGACCCCGCGGCCCGGGCCGTCCGGCGCCCGGGGAGTGTCCTGCTCCGCGACCTTCTGATCCGGCCAGGCGGCAGGGGGATCGCAGGCGGGATCGAGAGCTACAACGCGGCCGCCACCGCGGCGCACCGTTCGGCGGTGACCAACCACATCCTCAACGCCACGTCGCTCAACTCGGGGGCCCGCTTCTGGTTCTCCAGCGTCGAGGTCGGCGACCGGTATCTGGGCTCGGTGCGCCACAGCGAGCTCCGCGAGCTGCTGGCCCGGAAGGCGCTGCTGGAAGGCGGCGCGGCCCGCGCGGCGGCCCCGGCAGTCGCCGCCGGCCCGCCAGCGCAGGCCGAGACGGCTCTCGGGCCGGGCACCCGGGCGCTCGTGCAATGGTGGGTCGGAGGCCGGGGAGAGCCGGCGCCTGCCGGCTGGGAACCGCTCTTCAGCGTGCCGGGTTTCCCGGGTCGCCTGGCGGAGCCGAGCGCCGGCCTGGGCCCGCTCCGCGAGGCGAAAGTCGCCGCCTGGTACCTGCTCCGGGGGCCGGGGATGACGCCGCCGGTGACGGGCGGGGTGAGCGTGCGCGAGCAGTGGGGGCGGTTCTGGCGGGGGCTGAGGAGCGTGGACGAGGAGCTGGCGGACCGGCTCCAGCAGGAAGCCGGCACCCTCGGAGAGTCCTGGGCCCGGCTCCTGCTCGAGTTCGTACTCGAGCTGTACCTCCTCCGCAGTGCCGAACTCGTCTCGCCGGCGATCGAGCGTTTCTGGGACGAGATCACCCTGGGGGATGCGGTAGCGGCCTCCGCGTGCTTCCCACCCGTCTTCGCGCCCATCGTGGTGCCCCGGCTCTATGACGACTGGTACGTGAGCCGGCTCGGGCTCTCCGACGGCGGGGTGTTCGACAACCTCGGCCTCACGGCGCTCCTGGACGAGCAGTGCACCTACATCATCGCGAGCGACACCAGCGGCCTGCTCGGGGTCACGGAGCGGGCGGCTACCGGCCGGATCGGGATGAGCGCGCGGATCACCGGGGTGCTGATGGAGGCGGTCGCGGACCGGCAGCGGGAGCAGCTCCGGGAGCGGCGCCGGGTCTCCCGGGAGATCAGCGCGCGCGGCGATCCGGCCGTCTGGGGCGAGTTTCACGCCGGGCGGGCGCTCGACGGGCTGGCCTACTTCCACGTCACCTCGCCCCGGGTCGGCGCCGACGGGCTCGCGCTCGGGCTCGATGCGGCGGACCTGGCGCGCATTCGCACCGATCTCGACGGGTTCGGGGAGGTGGAGATCGCCGCCTTGGTCAACCACGGGTACGACATGGCCGATCGCTACCTGCGGCGGTATTTCGACGCCACCACGCCCTTCTACAAGCCGGAGCTCTGGGTGCCGCCTGCCGGCCCGCCGATGCCGCTCGAGGTGAACGATCGGGTACGCCGGATCATCCGGGCCGGTCGGGCCCGGTTCTTCCGCGCCCTCGCGCTCGGGAATCCCATCTCGTGGGCGCTTACCGTCACGGGGCTGCTGCTCGTGCTCCGGTTCGCCGGCACGGCCCGGTTCTCCGTGAAGGGCCTGGCCGTGGGGATCGCAGCGGGCGCCGTGGAGGCAGCGGAGGCCTGGGTACCGTTCCTCCGATGGGGGTGGAGCGACTGGACGGTGCCTGGGTGGGTGTTGGTGCTGGCGGTCGTGGTCGCGGTGGCCTCCTGGGTCGCGGGCCGGCGCCTGCTCGAGCGGTTGCTCCGGCAGCCGGTGCTCCAGTGGGCCCGGCGCGTCGCGGTCGCGGGCCGCTGGGTGCGAGGGTATGCGGGGAATCTGCTCTGGCCCTTCGGCCTGGCACCCGCGGGCCTCGCGCTCCTCGCGAGTGCCATCGCGTGGGTGAGCTATCTCGGGTTCGACTTGCCGTTTCGGTGGTCCGCGAGGCTCCGGGCCCGGCGCGGGGCCCCGGTCACAGGGGGGTGAGCGGAGAGCGAGACTTTCGTGCCGGGAGCCAGTTCAGCGACCGCGCGTCCTCGACCGTGTCAATGTCCCGCCGCGGGGCGAGCGTGGCCACTCTGAGCCCCGCCGCCCGGGCGTTCCGGAGCGTCTGGCGGAACACTTGGCTGGTGGACCACGCGATCCCTCTCAAGAGCCCCGGGGCCGGCGCGGTGAGCCCGATGAGATAGTAGCCGCCGTCCTCGGAGGGCCCGAGGACCACCTGGTGGCGGCGGAGGGCACCCAGCGCCTCGGTCACCACGCCGCGGTCCACGCCGGGACAGTCGGACCCGATCAGCACCACCCGCTGCGCCCCCCGCCGGAAAAACGTGTCGAACCCCGCCCTCAGGCGCGCCCCCAGCCCTCGGCCCCGCTGGGCGAGGAATTCGGCGACCTCCAAGCCGCCGAGCCAGGCGCGGACCGCCCGCCCGGCACCGGGCGGGTCGTACCAGATTGCGGTGCGGTAGCGAGCCGGCCAGGTACACCGCTCGACGATGTGGTGCGCCAGCCGCGCGTACAGCGCGGCGGCCGTCTCGGCACCGATCGCGCGGGCGAGCCGGGTCTTCACGCGCCCGGGCTCCGGGAGCCTCACCAGGATGCCCAGGACGTCAGGCGGGGGAGCGACTGGAGCCACTGCGCCAGGCGGCGAGCCGCGCGGGGGCGACGCCGAGGTGATAGAGCCCGATGAGGGCCGCATGCTCGAGCCAGGTCCGCAGGACGCCGTGCTCGCGGTAGCGGCGGCCCGAGGTGAGCAGGGGGGCGGGAAGCCGTGCGATCGCGTGCCGCCGCCTCAGGCGCCGGATCAAGGCCACGTCTTCCATGATGGGGAGGTCCGGGTAACCTCCGGCTGCCTCGAAGGCATCGCGGCGGACCAGCAGCCCCTGATCGCCATAGGGAAGAGCGAACAGCGCCTCGCGGAGCCGCTGGCCGCGCTCGATGAAACGCTTCCACCCCCACGGCAGATCAATGGCGAAGCGGAACACCGCGGCGGCGAAGGGCGTCGGACGTTCGAGCACGGTGCGGAGCGCCTGCCGGGCCTCGGCGCCGAGCCGGGAATCGGCGTGGAGAAAGAGCAGCCAGTCGCCCCGGGCGGCGTGGGCGCCCGCGTTGAGCTGGCGGGCGCGGCCGCGCGGCGCGGTGAGCACCAGCGCGCCGGCCGCCGCGGCCACCGCGACCGTGTCGTCGCGCGACCCGCCGTCCACCACGATCACCTCCCGCGCCGGTCCTTCGAGCCCACGCAGGTCGGCGAGGAGTAGGGGGAGGTCCCGGCCCTCGTCGAGCGCGGGGATCACAATCGAGAGGCGCACGCCGGTCATCGCAGGGCTACGAAACCGAGGGCAGCCAGCAGCCCGGCGGCAGGGAGGGTGACCACCCAGGCCAGGAGAATCTCGCGCGCCAGCCGCCACTGGACGCTTCGGCGGTGGAGGCCGATCGCCAGAACGCAGCCGGTCGAGACGTGGGTGGTCGAGACCGGGACGCCGTAGGCCGCGGCCAGGCCTACCAGCGCCGAGGTGGCGGCGTTGGCGGTCAGGGCCTCGGAGCCGGACATGGGGGTAATCCCGCGCGCCAGCGTTCCCGTGACCCGCCGCCCCGCGAGCGCGCTGCCGGCCGCCATCGCGGCCGCGACCAGCGCGGTGAGGGACAGGGCATCCAGGCCGACCACGGCCCCGGCGCCCAGCCCGAGCGCGGCGACTTTCGGCGCGTCGTTCAACCCGCGCGCGAAGCAGGTCAATCCCGCCGTGAGCCAGTGGAGCGAGTCCAGCACGTTCATCCGGGTGATCACCCGCGGCGGGCAGTCGTCGCCCACGATGGCGTGCATGACCCGCGGCGCCGGCGCCGGCAGCGCGGGGCCGGCCGGCACAGGGCCCATCACCGCCCGCTCGACGCACACGCAATAGCCCCCGAGCCGCTGGAAGAGCGTGCCGACCGGAGGGAGCGAGCCCAGGACGACCGCCAGGGAGACCACCGGCGAGAGCAGGAGCGGCAAGGCCACGCTCCGGAACAGCAGCGGCCACCGCACTCCCTCGGCGCCTCCAGCGACCAGACCGGCGCCCACGATCGCCCCGACCAGCGCGTGGGTCGTGGACACCGGGAGGCCGGCCCGGGTGGCGAGCGCGAGCCAGGCGGCGGCACCGAGCGCCACCGCGGTCGGCCAGGCGAGGGTCGCGGGCGGGGCCGACAGCAGGCCTCGTCCGGTGAACATCGCGAACAGCTCGCGGGACACGGTCGCCGCCGCGGCGGCGCCGAGCAGGGTCCAGGCCGTTCCCCAGAGGAGGGCGCGCCGCTCGGTGGCGAGCCCCGCGCCGACCAGCGTGGCCACCCCCTTGGAGACGTCGTTGGCGCCGTTGCCGAAGGCCAGCGCGACCGCGAGCAGGACGGGCAGGAGCGCCATCAGCAGCAGCCCCTTGCCGCGTCGCAACAGGCGTAGCCGGCCCGCGCCTCGCCGGGCTCCAGGATGGCGAACGAGCTCCGGTACGGCTCGCGTGCCAGCTTGGCCACGGTGTCGGTGCAGACCTCCACGGGCTCGTTCCGGGGGAAGAGATGCCCTTCCTCGTCCAGGAACGCCTTGCCGGGTCCCAGGTACACCGCGCGGTGGCCCCGGAAGACACAGCCCGCGGTCTTCTCGTACTTGTAGCCCCGGACCGTGATCGAGTAGAACGGATAGCCCTCGACGTCCTTCCAGTACGTCTTGCGGAGCACGCTGAGCCCGTAGAACCCGGCGCGTTCGAGCCCCGCCAGGAGCTCCGCTTCGGTGAGCGCGCCGACCAGGCATTCGCCCCAGAGCTCGGGATTCACCTTGAGGTGAGGCGGCACCGGCGTCTCGCTCACGATGTCGGAGAGGAGGAGCCGTCCGTGGTCCTTGAGGATGCGCCACGCTTCCTCGAACACCCGTGGCTTGTCCGGTGACAGGTTCACGACACAGTTCGAGGTGACGACGTCCGCGCTCTTGTCCGCCACGGGGATGCGCTCCAGATACCCCTTCCGAAACTCGACAACGTCATAGCCCAGGGCGGCCGCCACCCGGGAGCGATGCTCGTTGGCGACGGCGAGCATCGCATCGGTCATGTCCACGCCGACGGCCCGGCCCGCGGGGCCGACGAGTCTCGCGGCGATAAAGACGTCAATCCCGGCGCCCGAGCCCAGATCCACCACCGACTCGCCGGGCTGGATCGCCGCCAGCGCGATGGGCGACCCGCACCCGTAGAACCGGTCGAGGACCTCCTGGGGAATGTGATCGGTGAGGGCCGGATCGTAGCGGGTCGGGCAGCAGAGGCCTGGTTGGGGCGCCGCCGCCGCGCGGGCGTAATACTCCCGGACCTTGGCCCGCGGCAGATCCACGTCGAACGAAAGCACGCAGTTGGAGTGGAGGGTGAGGACCGGGCGTTCCGCCAGGCGCCCGTCGGCGGTGCCGCAGGCGATCGCGCCCTCGCCCATGGCGTGAAGGACGAGCGGCGCGTCGTACCCGGCCCGGCGGTTGACACGGGCCCGCTTCTCGCGGCCCAGGGTCGTCATGACGTGCCGGACCAGCGCCAGGTGAATCGGGTAGTACGGGTCGGGCCCCAGCGGATCGCCGCCCGAGAAACACCAGGCGTGTTCCCAGTCTCCGCCGCCGGTGAGGAAGCGGAACGGATCGCCCTCGACCGACGGCTTCCGGGCCACGGTCGCGGCGCGCAGCGCGTGTACGACGGGCGACCCGGCGAGGATATCGGCGAGATCCTCCCGCGTGGCATCCCCGCACAAGAGCCGCCGCTCGCCGGCGAGGGCCGCGGTGGGATAGACCCGGCCGTCGAAATTGACGCAGAGCGAATCCCAGCCGCCGTTGCCGAAATCGTACTTCACCCCGGGGACCCCGTTCACCCGGCGCTTGACCGCCTCCACGTTGTCCAGCACCGTCCCGTGCGACTCCGCGCTGGCCACGGTGCGCAGCACGGCGTCCAGCAGGTCGGGGATGTCGGGGAAGTAGCCGTTCAGGCTCGCGGCCGCCCGGCCGCGCCGGTGGGTCCACATGAGGTGCTGGCTCCGGGCGCCCACGGCCTGCACGAGGGCCGGAAGCTCCGGGAGCTCCGCCAGATTGTCCCGGGTCGTGACGGTGGTGAGGGCGACCTCGAAGCCCAGGTCCGCGAGGAGCCGCGCGCCGGCCAGCGCCCGGTCGAAACTGCCCTCGCCGCGCACCCGGTCGTTCGTGGCGGGGGTGGCCCCGTCCACGGAGATCTGGAACTTGACCCTGCTCCGGTCCAGGCCGCGGAGGCCGCGCTGGAGCGAGCCCTGGAACACGGTCCCGTTGGTGAGCACGATCACCTCGAGCCCTAGGTCCTCGGAGGCGTCGCGGAGCAGCGCGAAGATGTCGCGCCTCACAAAGGGCTCGCCGCCCGTGACGTAGAGGCGTTCCGCCCCCAGCTCGGCCGCCCGATGCACGATCGGCAGAACCTGTTCGAGCGGCAACCCGGGCTCCTTGCCGGGTCCGGAACCCACCAGACAGTGGCCGCACGAGAGGTTGCAGCGGTTGTTGAGCTGAATCCAGAGTTCGCGCAACCCTTCCGGCCGGACCAGCGCCAGGCGGCCCGGGTAGGGTGCACGCGCCCACGGCCGGTCGGCGAGCAGGCCGGCGCGGTGGAGCGAGCCGAGGAAGTCGTGCACGTGGAGCCAGGCCTTGGCGCCGCCGAGCCCCCGCGCCGCCGCGTAGCCGGCAACGAGCTGACCCAGCGTGACCCCAGGCCGGCTGCGCAGGGTGTCGAGGAGCCACCGGCCGCCAGGCTCCACGACGATCCAGTTCGGGGTCTCGCCGTCAACGGCGTAAGTGAGCCCGTCATCCTCGAACAGATGCAGCTCCGGGATATGGAGCGGTGTGTGGTCTTCGAGCACCATCGTGCGACCTCCGGAAGGCAGCGCCAGGCGAGCAGGGCGACTCAGGGATACGGTAACCCTCCTTTTAACGCCCCAACCACCATCACTGGTTTGGCCTGATCGTGCGGCGAGGGCCCCACCCGCCAAGCGGCCGCCGCGGTGCCGCCCGCTCCCCACCTGGCACGGGTGCACCGGGCGCCGCTTCGCCCCCGGGGTTGCGGTCGGTCCGCCCGGCGTCTTATCATGGCGAGTGATGCGACGCGTCCTGGCGGGCCTCCTGCTCCTGATTCAGGCGCAACCCCTCTCCGGGGCCGCGCTGTGCGCCTACGATCAGGTCACCGCCGAGCACCGGCACTGCAGCGCGCCGGACCGGAAGACGCCTGCGGATGTCGCCCTCACCCAGGCCGGGCCCTTGTTCCCGGCCCATTGCGAGCTCTCGGCCATCTGCGCCTCGCCGGTGCTCTCGCTTCGCTCGGAACGGGTCGCGGCGGACTTTGTCGCCTCCCAGTTCAGCGCTCCCCCCGGCTGGTTCGCTCCGCTGGAGCCGGGCCTGACCGGGCCTCCCCCCGCTCCTCCACCTCGGGTCTGACTCGGTAACGAGTCTGAAGCGCCGATGCCGGCCCTCCGGCCGACATCGGCCCTGCTCATGCGCCGGGCGCTCTGGTGCCCGGCGCGGGCGACCCTGTGGAGGAGTCCGACAGCATGTATGCCCCCCAGACGCGCGTGAAGGCGTGCCGGCCGGCGTTCGCGCCCGGTCGGCGAGCGCGAGGCCCGCTTCCCCGCGCCACCTCGGGCGTGGGGACCGCGACCCGGCGCTGTGACGATCAGCCGCCGGGTGGCGGCCCGCAAGTCCTCTCGGCTTGCTACACCACGGACCCCGGACCAGGCAGCTCGCCTCCGCATCGCCCGAGCGGGCGAGGGAGGTGCCCATGACGCCCCGTCTCGCCCAGATGCGGTGGATCGGGTTCGTCGCGGTGCTGGCCTGTCCCGGTGCCGTGCGGGGGCAGATCGCGCCGCTGCCTCCCGACACGATGCTGCACCGGCTCACCCGGGAAGCCCTCGCCACCAACCCTGGGCTCCGGTCGCGGACCGGCCTGGCACTCGCCGCCGGCTCGCGGGCGCGTGCCGCTGGTGCGCTGCCGGATCCCGTGCTCGAGGTCGGCGTCATGGACCTGGTCCTGCCGGACCTGGCCTTCAAGCGGGACGACTTCACGGAAGTGGACGTCCAGCTCTCCCAGGAGGTTCCCTGGCCGGGCACCCTCGGCGCGCGAAGCGCCGCCCAGCGTGCTGAGGCCAGGGCCCGCGCGGCGGAGGTGCGTGTGCACGCGCGCGAGATCGTGGTCCGGACCGCGGAACTCTACTATCGCCTGCGGTATGTGGTGACGGCGCGGGCGACGGTGGCGCGGCAGCGGGCGCTGCTCCAGAGCGCCGTGGAGATCTCCACCAGCCGATACGCGACCAGCCGTGCCTCGCAGGCCGATCCGCTCCAGGCGCGCGTGGCGCTGGCCCGGCTCGAGACCGAGGACGCCGAGCTCCGCGCAGAGGAGGCGGAACTCCGGGCGGAGCTCCGGGCGCTGCGCGGCGTCGAGGGAGCGGAGTCGCTGGCGGTGGAACCGATCCGGCCCGGCGTGGTGTTGGCCCATGCGGCTGGGGCCTGGGATACGACCGCCGTGCCGGGCAGGCCGGCGCCGCTCGAGTCGCTCGAGTTCCATCCGCGCCTTGCAGCCCGGGCCGCCGAGCTTGACGCGGCCCGGCACCGCATGCGGGTGGAGGCGCTCGGCGCGCGTCCCGATTTCACCGTTACGGTGCGCTACGGGGCCCGGCCCATCGCCTCGGACTTCTTCTCGGCGTTCGTCGGCCTCCGGCTGCCGCTGTGGGCCGGGCAGAAACAACGGCGCCTGGCCGACGCCGCCCGGGCCGAAGCCCAAGGCGCCCAGGCCGCGCTGGAAGAGGAACGAGCGGCCCTCGCGGCCGAACTCCGAACAGCGCGGGCCCGGGCGGCGAGCGGGGAGGAGCGCCTGCGCCTGCTGGTCGAGCGGGTGGTCCCCGCGGCCCAGGCCACCGTGGAAGCGGGCCTCCGAAGCTATCGAGTGGGCCAGGCGGAGTTCCTCACCGTGCTGGCCGCGGAGGATGCCCTCTACCGGGCCGAACTCGACGCGGCGCGGGTGGCTGCGGAACACCTCGTCCATCTCGTGGTGCTGGAACAATTGCTCGCTCAGGGGGAAACCTCGTGAATCGCCTCCGGATGGGTGCCGCCTGCCTGCTGGTGGGCCTCGCCGCCTGTGGATCGGGCGGGGGCGGGGGCGCCAGCGCCGCAAAGGGCGGCCCCGCGATGGCCGGGAGACCGGCTCAGGAAGGCATGCCGGGAATGCCTGACATGGAGGGGATGCCGTCCATGGACCACGGCCCGGGCAGCGACACGGCCGGCGTGCCGATGGACCGCGCGGCCGCCCAACGGCTCGGGATCAGCTTCGCCCGCGCCGCGCTGCGACCAGTGGCGCAGGGAACCCGGGTGGCCGGGATTCTGGTCTACGCCGAGCCCCGGCGCGTGCTCGTGAGCACGCGAGTCACGGGGTGGGTGGAAGAACTCTACGCCGATTACACCGGGAAGCCGGTGCGCGAAGGAGACGGGCTCCTCGCCCTGTACGCGCCGGAGCTGGTGAGCGCGCAGGAGGAATACCTTGCCGCCCGCCGCCTCGGCGATGCCGCGCTGGCCGCCGCGGCCCGCCGCCGCCTGGAGCTGTGGGACATCCCCGAGGATCAGATCGCGCAGCTCGAGCAGACCGGCCAGGCCCAGCGGAGGCTCCTGCTCCGGGCCCCGATCGGCGGGGAGATCGCCGAGAAGATGGTCACCGCGGGCCAGGCCGTGCAGGCAGGGGACAACCTCTTCCTCATCGCCGACCGGAGCCTGCTCTGGACCGAGCTCGCCATCTTCGAGGCCGAGGCGCGGCTGCTCCGGGTGGGAATGCCGGTGGAACTCACGGTCGAGGCGCTGCCGGGCCGGACCTTCGCGGGGCGGGTGAGCTTCCTCCACCCCGGGGTGGACGCGAAAACCCGGACCCTAACGGCGCGGGTCGAGGTACCCAACCGGGACGGCCGGCTGCGGCCCGGGATGTACGTCACCGCCCGCCTCGCTTCGGCCGGTGTCCCCCGGCTCGCGGTACCCCTTCCTGCGGTGCTCCCCACCGGGACGCGCTCTCTCGTGTTCGTCAACCGGGGAGACGGGCGGTTCGTGCCCCGGGAAGTCGAAGTCGGCGCCCGCAACGACTCGCTGATCGAAATCGTGAAGGGACTCCAACCCGGCGACGAGGTCGTGGCCTCGGCGACCTACCTGCTCGACTCGGAGTCCAATCTCGCGGCGGCGATGCAGGGGATCATGCTCCAGATGGGGATGGGCCTCGACATGGGCGGGATGCGGATGGAGCCCGGAAAGGGAGACGCGCCATGATCGCGTGGCTCATCGAATGGTCCGTCAGGCGGCGAGGTCTGGTCGTGGTCACCGCGCTAGGTCTCCTCGTGGCCGGAGCCCTGTATGTGCGCGCCACCCCCGTGGACGCCATCCCCGACCTCTCCGATGTGCAGGTGATCGTCTATACCGATTACCCCGGCCAGGCGCCCCAGGTGGTCGAGGACCAGGTCACCTATCCGCTGGTCACCGCGATGCTCGGTGTGCCCCGGGCCAGGGTGGTGCGCGGGCAGTCCATGTTCAGCACCTCGTTTGTCTACGTGATCTTCCAGGATGGGACCGATCTCTACTGGGCCCGCTCCCGGGTGCTGGAACGACTCAACAGCGTCCAACCTGACCTCCCGGCCGGGGCCCGTGCCACGCTCGGGCCTGACGCCACCGGTGTAGGCTGGGTCTATCAGTACGCCCTGGAGGGGGCGGGATACTCTCCGCAGCAGCTCCGCGCGATCCAGGACTTCCAGATCCGCTACGCGCTGCAGGGCGTCCCCGGCGTGGCCGAGGTGGCGAGCATCGGGGGGGTCGTCAAGCAGTACCAGGTGCAGCTCGATCCGGCTCGGCTCCAGGCGTTCGGCGTCACCCCGGCGCAGGTCACCGCCGCGGTCCGGGGGGCCAACCTGGACGTGGGCGCGCGAACGCTGGAGCTGGCCGGCAGCGACTACCTGATCCGGGGCCGCGGGTACTTCCGCGGCGTCGAAGACATCGGGGAGGTCGCCATCGGCGTGGGGAGTCAGGGCCGCCCGATCCGCGTGGCCGACGTGGCACGGGTGACCCTAGGCCCGGAGCTTCGGATCGGCATCGCCGAGCGGGACGGGCGCGGCGAAGCGGTGGGCGGCGTGGTCGTCATGCGGTACGGCGCCAACCCGCTCGACGTGACGCGGCGGGTCAAGGCGAAGCTCGCCGAGCTTGCTCCGTCGCTCCCCCCCGCTGTCCGGGTGGTGACGACCTACGACCGGACCGACCTCATTCACCGCGCGATCGCCACGCTCAAGCGGACGCTGCTCGAGGAATCGCTTATCGTCGCGTTGGTCTGCATCGTCTTTCTGCTCCATGCCCGGAGCGCGCTCGTCGCCATCGCCGCGCTGCCCCTCGGCATCCTGGCCGCGCTCGCCGCCACCCGCTGGCTCGGGATCAACGCCAGCATCATGTCGCTCGGCGGGATCGCCATCGCCATCGGGGCCATGATCGATGCGGCCATCGTGATGGTCGAGAACCTCCACAAGCATGTCGAGCACGAGCCCGGCCGACCTCACTGGGAGCGGGTGCTCGCAGCCTCCAAGGAGGTGGGGCCCGCGCTCTTCATGTCCCTCCTCATCATTACCCTCTCCTTCGTGCCGGTCTTCACCCTGGAGGACCAGGAAGGGCGGCTCTTCCGGCCGCTCGCTCTCACCAAGACCTTCGCGATGGCCGCGGCGGCGCTCCTCTCGGTCACGGTGGTCCCGGTGCTCATGGGACTGTTCATCACCGGCAAGCTCCGTCCCGAGGCGGCGAACCCGCTCAACCGCTGGGCCGGCCGGCTGTACCGGCCAGTGCTGCGCTGGGCCCTCCGGCACCGGGCCCTGGTCCTCGGGGGCGCCGGGGCGATCGTGGCGCTCACCCTCCTCCCGCTCTCCCGGCTGGGCAGCGAGTTCATGCCGCCCCTCCGGGAAGGGAGCCTCATGTACATGCCGAACACGCTGCCCAGCGTGTCCCTCACCCAGCAACGGCGCCTCCTCCAGCTCGAGGACAGCCTGCTCATGACCTTCCCGGAGGTGGCGTCGGTCTGGGGGAAGGCGGGACGGGCCAGCACCGCGACCGACTGGGCGCCGATCTCGATGGTGGAAACCATCGTCAATCTGAAGCCGCCGGAGGCCTGGCGGCCGGGGATCACCGAGGAGCGGCTGATCGCGGAGATGGACCGCCAGCTTCGGATCACGGGCGCGGTCAACACCTGGACCATGCCCATCAAGAACCGGACCGACATGCTCTCGACCGGCATTCGCACCACACTCGGCATCAAGATTTTCGGCCCCGATCTCCGAGAGATCCAGCGGATCGGTTCGGAGATCGAAGCCGCGCTGGCCGGGCTGCGGGGCACGGCGAGCATCTACGCCGAGCGCGCCTTCGGCGGGCGCTATCTGGAGATCCGCCCCGACCCGGAGGCCGCGGCCCGCTACGGGCTCACCGTGGGCGAGGTCCAGGAGGTCATCGCCATGGCGCTCGGCGGAGAGCGCGTGACCACCACGGTGGAAGGGCGAGAGCGCTACCCGGTGCAGGTCCGCTACGCGCGGGACTTCCGGGACTCGCCTGACGCGATCGGGCGGCTTCTGGTGAGCGGTCCCGAGGGTGTGCTGATCCCGCTGGCGCAGGTGGCCCGGATCGGATTCGAACCCGGACCCGCGATGATCCGGAGCGAGAACGGCTACCTGAACGACCTGGTCTCGATCGAGGTGCGGGGCCGCGACGTGGGCAGCTACGTGGCCGAAGCGAAGAAGGTCGTGGCCCGCGCCGTGAACCTGCCCCCCGGGTACCGCCTGGAGTGGAGCGGCCAGTACGAGGCGATGCAGCGGGTCAAGGCGCGACTCCAGGTCGTGGTGCCGCTCACGCTCGCCGTGATCGCGCTCCTCCTCTATCTCACCTTCGGCAGCCTGGTCGAGGCGCTCCTCGTCATGCTCGCGCTGCCGTTCGCGCTGGTAGGCGGGGTGTGGGCCCTGTGGCTCCTCGGTTACAACCTTTCGATCGCGGTGGCGGTGGGCTTTATCGCGCTCGCCGGGGTGGCCGCGGAAACGGGGGTGGTGATGGTGCTGTATCTGGATCACGCCTGGGCGGAGCGCCGGGCCTCCGCCCGCCGCCCGGGGCGGGAACAGGGCCCGGGGGGCGCGCCGGCGGCGTCGCCAGACCCCGGGACCGTCGGTGAGCTCGTGGCCGCGGTCGAGGCCGGGGCCGTCAACCGGCTGCGCCCCAAGCTGATGACGGTGGCGGCCATCATGTTGGGCCTGCTGCCGGCGCTTTGGACCCACGGGACCGGCGCCGAAGTGATGCAGCGGATCGCGGCGCCCATGGTGGGGGGGATGATCACCTCCACGCTGCTCACGCTCATCGTGATTCCGGTGCTCTACCTTCTCTGGCGCCGGCGCGGCCTCTCCGGGTCGCTCGCCGACGCCGTGGCGCGCGACTCGGCGCCCGACCCTGTCACTTGACAAGGAGAAACGGCCATGAAGACCTGGTCCTCGATCACCCTGGCAGCGGCACTGGTTCTGGCGGCCTGTGGCCGCGAGCGCCAGGCAGCCCCGGCCGATACCTCGGCAGGCAGGGCTGCGGGCATGCAGATGATGATGCGGGGGATGGCGATGATGCCGCGCATGCGGGCCCACCTCGACTCGGTCATGGCCATGTCGCCCGCCCAGATGCAGGCGATGATGGCGGCTCACCAGGCCCTCATGTCGGAGATGCTCGACGCCATGGGTGCCGATATGCGGGGCATGAACATGATGGCGGACTCGGCGTGGAACGCGCTGGCCGATTCGGTGCGCCGCGATCTCGCGGATCTGCCCTCCCTCTCGGGACCGGCCCTGGCCGCCCGGATGCGTGAGCACGCCGAGCGAATGCGGCGGCTCCTGGCGCGGCACGAGGGGATGATGAAGATGTAGCCGCCGCCGGCCGGGCCTGCGAGAGGCCGGTGGCGCAAGGGTGGGAACTGTCCACGCGCCCGACCGATTTCTCGCTCGGCGCGCTCGCCGCCCTCAAGCGCGCTGCACGGCTCCCGCTCACGCCCGATGCCAGGATCGCGATCCTCCACGTGGTGCCGGGCGATCTCCCCGGAACGCTGCGCCGCCGGGTGGAGGTCTTCGCGGGCCATCGGCTGGAACGGGCGGTCCGGCTCTGCGCCGAGCTCGCCGAGGCGGCGGGATACTCCCGGATCCCGGTGAAGGGAGTCCTGGCCCGGGGCCGCGCCTTCGTCGAGATCGTGCAGGAGGCCCGCCGGCGCCGGCCCGAGCTGGTCGTGCTCGGGCGGCATGGCCAGCGGAGGCTCCGGGACCTCCTGATCGGCACGACGGCAGAGCGCGTGGTCCGGAAGTGCGAAGCGCCCGTGCTGCTGGTCAATCTGGAGCCCAGGACGGCCTACCGGCGCCCGCTGCTGGCGATTGACCTCGAGGCCGGCTCGCGTCAGGTTTGCACCGTGGCGGCGCGGCTCATCCCGCCTGACCTCCCGGCGGTGTACGTGGTGCATGCCTACGAAGTTCCCTTCGCCGGATGGATTGCGCTCGGCGAGCGCGACGGCGAGCGTTCACGATACCGGCGTCAGGCTCGGCAGCAGGCGCAGCAGGACCTCGAGCGCTTCCTGGCCGGCGCCGAGGAGCTGGGCCTCCCCGTTCGCGGCCGCCTCCGGTACGGCGACCCGCGCCTGGTCGTGCTGGAAGAGGCAAGGCGCCGCCGGGCCGACCTGGTGGCGGTCGGCACGCATGGGCGCGCCGGACTGGCTCGGGCCCTGCTCGGCTCCGTGGCCGAGACCGTGATCGGACAGGCGAGCTGCGACGTCCTGGTAGTCCCGACGCCCGGCGTGCGATTCAGTCCGCCCTGACCCGGAGCGGACCGCACCGGCTCGGGACACCGCGGCCCGCCAGCGCGCCCTGAGCCCGCACCCCTCGCCGTTCACCGGGGGCACGCGGCCGGGGCCGGGCCTGACCGGCTCCCGGCGGCGCTCGGCGCGATCTCCCATCGCGGCGAGCCCCACGCCCATCAGGCACATCGCCCTCGACGCGGCGAAAGGGCGGCCCCGGCGCCGCGATTTCCATCGGGGTAGGGGAGGAGCGTGAGCGTGTCCGCCGAGTACCTCTTCGTGCTGCTCGCCGGTCTCGCGGCGCTCGCCCTGCCGGAGGATCGCGCGTGCCGCACCGGTCTCGCCGGCGCTCTGGTCGCGGCCAATGCCGCCGCCAGCCTCGGGCTCGCCGGCCCTTCGGGACGACTGCCCGGAGCCCTGACCCGGTCCTTCGCGGCGATCACGGCCGGGCACCTGCTCCTGGCCCTCGGGTTCCTGGCCACCGCGGCCGTGCGATCCTGGCGCGGTCCCGCGCGCCCGGGCCGGGTCGTTCTCCTCCTCGTGGCCGCGGCGCTGGGGGCGGGACTCGTCCCGGTAGCCCGGCTCGGGCGGATCGGGGGCTGGCTTCCCTCGATCGCGGCGGGAGCCGCGCTCGCGGGCCTGGTGCTGATCGCGCGACCCGTCGCGCACGCCCTCCGCCTCGCGCCGGGTGTGACCTGGCTCGATCGGGCGCTGCTCGACCGGGGCAGGCCGGTCGCCGCGACCTGGTCGCCGCGCGCCCGGTGGCTCGCCGTGGCCCAGGCCGCCGCGGCCACCGGGGCGCTGGTCGCGGCGCAGCTCGACGTGGCGATGGCCGCCGTGCTCGTCACGGCCGGCACTGGAGCGCTGTGGGAACGCGATCGGCACCCCGGCCGGTGGGGTCCACTGCTCGCCTTCGCGGTCTGCCTGCTCCCGCTGGCGGCGGCCTGGGGTCTCTTGGTCCGGGTGGCGGGACCGGTGCCGCACTGGCTGGACGATCTGCGCGAGGCACCCTACAGCCCCGCCTTCGAGACCCTCACCTCGCTCCTGCTCGTCCTGGCGGCATGGCCGCTGCTCCGGCTCTGGCCGGCCCACGGCGCGGGCCTCGGGCCGGTGGCACCGCTCGGCGGGGCGGTGGTGCTGGGCCGGGTCGCCGCCCCGATCCTGCCGCTCGGCGTCGAGCACTGGCAGCCGCTGGTCTATCTCCTTGCCGCCGTGGCCGTCTGGCACGGCGTGGCTCGGGAACGTGCCGCGGAGGTCCTGGCCGGGCTCAGCGTGATCGGCGCCGCGAGCCTCCAGCCCGCCGCCACGTGGCCGGCGCTCGGCCTCGGCGGTGCGGCCGCGCTCGCGCTGGCCCTGGCCGGTGGTCCGGGCCAGAGCGCTCCGCTGCCCCCCTGGTCCCGCTACTTCTGGCTGGTTCCGCTTCTCCTGGTGCCGCCGGTGCTGCAGGGCGGGCTCGCCGCCGAGACCGTCTCGACCGTGCTGGCGGCGTGGGGGGCCGTCGCCGCCGCGGGCCGGGTGCGTTGATTCCCGGCCGGCGGCGGACGATATTCTCGGCGCTCGCGCCGGGGTCGGTACCCCGCGACCGGGATCACCTCAACCCGAGGAGAGCGTCATGGCGCACACGCTGCCGCCGCTGCCCTACGACTACAACGCGCTGGAGCCGCACATTGACGAGATGACCATGCGGATCCATCACGATAAGCACCACGCCGCCTACGTGAACAATCTGAACGCGGCCCTCGAGGGGCACCCGGACCTCCAGGCCAAGTCGGTCGAGGCGCTGATCGGCAACCTGGCCGCCGTGCCCGAGAGCATCCGGGCCGCCGTGCGCAACAACGGGGGCGGCCACTACAACCACACCCTGTTCTGGGAGATCATGCGCCCCGGCGGCGCGCGGGAGCCCCAGGGCGCCCTGGCCCAAGCCATCGCCAAGACGTTCGGCGGCTTCGACCAGTTCAAGGACCAGTTCACCAAGGCCTGCCTCGGCCGCTTCGGGAGCGGGTGGGGCTGGCTCTCGGTGGACCGGAGCAAGGCGCTCGTCGTCGAGAGCACGCCGAACCAGGACACACCGCTCATGGACGGCAAGACCCCGATTCTGGGGTGCGACGTCTGGGAGCATGCCTACTACCTCAAGTACCAGAACCGGCGGGCGGACTACGTCGCGGCCTGGTGGAACGTGGTCAACTGGACGGAGGTGGGGAGGAGGTTCGAGGCGGCTAGCCGGTGAGCGGTGAACCCATGTCCGTCCCCTCGCCCGGTCAGCTCGCGCCCGACTTCACGCTCCCCTCGACCAGCGGCGCCGAGGTGACGCTGTCGAATCTCCGCGGCCGGAACGTGCTCCTCGCGTTCTTCCCGCTGGCCTTCACCCGGGTCTGCACGGCCGAACTGTGCGCGTTCACGGACGACCTGAGCCGGTTCCAGAGCGCCAACGCGGTGGTGCTGCCCATCAGCGTGGATTCCATCCCCACGCTCAAGGAGTTCAAGGCGAAGGAGCGGATCGCCGTGGACCTCCTCAGCGACTTCAAGCGAGAGGTCTCGCGGCGGTACGGGGTCCTTCTCGAGGACCGGTTCTACTCGAACCGCGCCTATTTCCTGATCGACCGGGAGGGTGTGCTCCGCTGGGCGTTCGTCGAGGAGTCCCCGAGCCACCGCCGCGAGAACGAGGAGCTGCTGGCGGAACTCGCCAAGCTGGGCTGAGGGGAGTGGGGTGCTGCCGCGCGCGGTGGCGAGGGGCGCTCCCGCGTCCAGGGGGGTAGCGGTGTGGCGGCGAGGTCCATCGGTCTGGCGTCCGAGGCCGCCTGGCGGAGCGGGCGGGGCTCACGCCCCGGGTAACGCGTTCGCAGGAGGAAGAACACCGCCACCCCGGTGACCGACACGTACAGCCAGGCGCCTAACGTGAGACGCCCTAGCCGGCGATGGCGCACCCGGTCGCCCCGCAGGGCGAGGCCGATCGTGCCCGCGAGGAGCAGGGGGACGATCATCGCGAGCGCGCTGTGCGAGCCGAGCAGGACCAGGTAGGCGGTCCGGGCGGGGCCGGTCCACCCCGGACGAACGGGGCCCACCGCGGCGTGGTAGCGGAGGTAGCTGGCCAGAAAGAGCGCCGAACAGGCCAGCGCCAGGAGGATAAAGGTGCGATGGAGGACGGTGCGCCGCCGCCGGGCCAGCGCGTAGGCCGTAACCAGGCAGGCGGCGCTGATCCCGTTCAGCGCCGCGCTCACGGCCGGGAGATCGTAGATGTCAGGCATTCCCCGGGTCCGCCCCGGCTGCCGATGGCGCCGAGCCGGCCCGATCGGCGGCTCGCCGGGCCAGCCAGAAGACCAGGCCGGCCAGGATCAGGGCGAGCGCGCTCAGCAGGCCGGTGATGCCGAGGTAGGCCAACGCCGCCCGCCGGGGGAAGCCCGTTCCCACACATACGGGGCACGCCCGGGCTACTTCCGCGAGGAAGGCCTCCCCGGCCAGCGCGCTGAGCCCGGCGCGGGCGGCCACCGAGCGGCCGACTCGACGGATCAACCCAGGTACACGAGGACGTAGAGAATGGGCCATAGCCCGACCACGAACCACCAGTAGATCGCCGCCGCCTCGACCAGCGGGCGGCGCCGCGGCCACACTCCTGCCGCCCCCACCAGCGCCACACCGGCCATCGCATGCAGGGCATGGGCGCCCACGATGAGGTAGAAGAACGCGCCCGTGAGGCTCGACGTCAGGGTGAGCCCGACCCGGAGCAGGCGCACCCACTCGACCCCTTGCAGGAGCACGAACCCCGCCCCGAGCAGCGCGGTGCGCGCCAGCCATTCGGGGGACCCCTGGCTGCCGCGCCGCCCCACCGCCCGGATCATGGTCCACCCGCTCAGGAGGAGGAGCGCCGTGTTGAACGCTGTTCGCTCCACCGGCAGCCTGGGCTGGCCTTCGAGCGTCCAGACCGTCGTGTTGGCGCGGCTCACGACCAAGGCGCTCACCAGCCCCGCGAAGAACATGAGCTCGGTGGTGACCAGCAGGGCCATCCCCACCACATGGTTGGGCAGGCCTCGCCGACCCGGTGCCACGCTCGCGGTCATCGGTCCGCTACCGGGCAAGACTGGGCTTCACCAGTACGATGTCCGGCAGGACCCCGAAGTAGAGAAACACGATGCAGAGCACCCCGAAGCCCGCGACCAGCCACACCAGCCGCGGCTCCCAGCGCAGGTGCATGAAGTTGCCCAGCACGAGCAGGGCCTTGACCACCGCCAGGCCGAAAATGAGCGACACCGCAAGCCGGTGGTTGCCGAGCCCCCCCAGGCCCAAGCTCACGACCAGCAAGGCCACCAGCCAGGCCCAGACCTTGACATAGCTCGGATGCCCGTGGTAGTCGCCGGGCAGGCGATCTTCCGAGGAGGCAGGTGCCGTCACGATTCCTCCGTCACTGGGCGAGATACAGGAGCGGGAACAGGAAGATCCAGACGATGTCCACGAAGTGCCAGTAGAGCCCCGCCAGCTCCACCCGGTGGAGGTGCCGGCCCCGGAGTGCGCCCCTGAGCACGATCGCGATGGCGATCATGCCGGCCAGCACGTGGGACGCGTGGAGGCCGGTCATGGTGTAGTAGAAGCTCCAGAACAGATTGGCGGTGAACGTAAACCCGTGCCGGATCTCGGTGGTGTACTCGATCGCCTTCACGACGAGGAACGTGCCGCCCAGGGCGATCGTGGCCAGCAGGTACCGCCGGATGGCCTCGAGGCGCCGCTGCAGGGCAGCCTGGTGGGCGAGCACCACCGTGAAGCTGCTGGTGAGGAGCACCAGGGTGTTGAACGCCCCGAGCGCGGTGGAGGTGTGCCGGGCGGACTCCCCCCATGCCGGCATCCGGACCCGGAACAGCACGTAACTCGCGATCAGTCCCCCGAAGATCACCACTTCCGACGCGATCACCCACCAGAGCGCCATCCGGCCGGGCGGGACTCCGGTGATCGTCGGGCGGGCCTGCGGCAGGGGGGTGGCGTGAGCCATGACTCCGTTCCTCCTGGGCGATTCAGCTCGGCACGTGCTGGGGCCAGAAATCCTCGGCCCGCCCCGGCACGCTGAACTCGTAGGGGCCGCGGTACACGACCGGCGGGGCGGCGAAGTTGCCGTGGGGCGGCGGCGACGGGACGGACCACTCGAGGGTGTTCGCCTGCCAGGGATTCGCCTCCGCCACCGGCCCTCGCCGCCAGCTCCGGAACAGGTTCCACACGAACGGGAGCTGGCTCAGGATGAGCCCGATCACCGCCACCGTCGCCACCCGGCGGAGGGTCACCAGCTCCGGCGTCATCAGCGAGGGCCAGGCCGAGTAATCGAAGATCCGCCGGTGCTCCCCGGCCAGGCCGCCGATGAAGAGGGGCAGGAACGCCACATTGAAGCAGAGGACCGTGAGCCAGAAATGCCACCGCCCCAGCCGCTCGTCCAGCATCCGGCCCACGAACTTGGGGTACCAGTAGTAGATCGCGGCGAGTCCGCCGAAGAGCACGACCGGGATCAGGGTGTAGTGGAAGTGCGCCACCACGAAGTACGTGTCGTGGGCGTAGATATCGAACGCGCTCGAGCCCAGATAGATCCCGGTCACCCCGCCGAGCAGGAACTCGGCCAGGAGGCCAACGGCGAAGAGCATCGCCGTGCTGAACCGGAGCGAGCCCCGCCAGAGCGTCGCGATCGCCGAGAAGACCACGATCGCGAACGGCACCGAGATGAGGATGGTCGTGACGCTGAAGAAGGTGGCCATCCGGGGGTCGATGCCGGCGATGAACTGGTGATGCGCCCACACGATGAACGACAGCACCCCCGCACCCAGCACCGAGTAGACAATCATCCGGTAGCCGAACACCGGCTTCCGCGAGAAGGTGGCCAGGATCTCGGCGACGAACCCCACCGCGGGGAGCAGGAGGACGTAGACCTCGGGGTGGCCGAAAAACCAGAAGAGGTGCTGGAACAGGATCGGATCGCCGCCGGCCGCGGGATCGTAGAACCCGGTGCCCACGGTCCGGTCGAGGAGCAGCATCACCGCCCCGGCGATGAGCGGCCCCACCGAGAACATGAAGAGGAGCACCGCAATGATCATCATCCAGACCACGACGGGCAACCGGAACCAGGTGAGCCCCGGGGCGCGAAGGTTGAACGAGGTGACGAGGAAGTTGATCCCGCCCATCAGGAAGGCGACGAACTCGAGCGCCACCGCCACGATCCACAGATGCCCGCCCCAGCCCCCGGTCCCGTGGGTGCCCGCCGAGAGGGGCGGATAGGCCGTCCAGCCACCGCCGAAGGCGCCCCCGGGGACGACGAACGACACCAGGAGCACCACGGTACTGAGGAAGAAGACCCAGTACGACAGCATGTTGAGCCGCGGGAACGCCATGTCCGCGGTCCCGACCATGAGGGGGATGAGGAGGTTCCCGAACCCGGCCAGCAGCACCGGCATCGCCACCCAGAAGATCATGATCGTCCCGTGCATGGTGACGAAGGTGTTGTACTCGGCCGAGGTGAGCGGGCCGAACCCGGGTACCGGACGGCCGGGGAAGGCGAGCTGCATCCGGAACGCGTAGGCCAGGAGCCCGCCCACCAGGGCCATCACCAGGCCGGTGACGAGGTACTGCATGCCGATGGTCTTGTGGTCGGTCGAGAAGACATAGCGCCGCCAGAAGCCCGGTTCGGGATGCGCGGCGCCGGCCGCGGGGCTGTCGCTCGGCGCCGGATGGCGCTCGCTGGGGCGGGCGGTGACCGTCATGGCGTGGGATTCCTCGCTTACTGGACCGTCTTCAGATAGGCGATGATCGCGGCAAGCTCCGCCTCGGTGAGGAGACCCTGCTGCGGCGGCATGAGGGGCTGGTAGCCCTTGACCACCTCCGCGGCGGGATCCAGAATGGCGCGGCGGAGATAGGCCTCGTCCACCACGACCTCCCGTTCGCGCCCGCCGGCCACGACGGTCTCCCGCCGGCCGAAGAGCCCGCGATAGGTGGACCCGATCGTGGGGCTGCCGTCCACGTTGTGGCAGGCCAGACAGCCGCGCTGCTGCACCAGGCGCCACCCCTCGCGCGCCTCCGGCGAGAGGCCGCCGTCCGGCGCCGGCAGCGCCGCCGTGCCCCGGCTCGCCACCCACCGCTTGTAGTCGTCCACCGGGTGCACCACGAGCTTCGCCCGCATCCCGGTGTGTCCCGGACCGCAGATCTCGGCGCAGGCCACCTCGTACTCCCCGGGTTTGGTCGCCTGAAACCAGCCCTGAATGGTTCGGCCGGGGATCGCGTCCTGCTTGAGGCGAAGGGCCGGCACCCAGAAGCTGTGGAGGACGTCCCGCGCCTCCAGGTCGAAGACCACCGTCTCGCCCACCGGCACATGGAGTTCGCCGGTTTGCTGAAAGTCGTCGGCAGTGTTCAGCCGGCCGTCAGGCCCGGGGTAGGTGAAGTGGAAGCCGTACTGCTGGCCCGTGATGCGGACCACCTGGTCCGCCTTGGGCACCGATCCCTTGATGGCTTGCCAGGCCGCGTGGGTCGCATGGTCAATGTAGAGATCGGCGCCGAGCAGGAGGAGCGCCGGCACCAGGACCCAACGCGTTTGCCCCCACCCGGCGCCGGCGATGTAGGCGGCCCGGGGCGAGCGGCGCTGCCGGAACCGGAGCGCGGCATAGAGCAGCACGGCCTCGGCCGCGACCAATCCCAGGCCGGTGAGGACCGTGATGAGCACGATCAGGGAATCCAACGCCCCGCCGAAGCTCGACACGCTCTCGGGCAACCAGCGCATGCATCCTCCCGGCCGGGCGGCAGGCGCGATCCGGCCAGCTCGTGGGACCGATGGAGACGGGATAAAAAGATAAGCAGGTCTCTAAAGCTACAAATACAACACCCGCCCCCGCGCGTCAAGACAGAGCCGGCTCCGGAACCCCCGCTACCGCCCCCGGCGGCCCCGAGGCCGTCCGGCCGGCCGAAGGCCGGCGAGGCGGTACCGGCCAGACCGGACCGCCTCGGCCATCGCCCCCACGGTCTGGTGGCTCAGCAGCTCCAACAGGCGAACCTTGAGAGGGGCCCACGTGTGGTGCACCGGACAGGCGGTGGCATCCGAGCACGTCTTGAGGCCCAGCAGGCACCCCTGGAAGACCGCGGGCCCGTCCACCAGCTCGACCACCTCGCGGATCGAGGTGCTACGCACGGCGGGCGCCGCCAGGTAGCCGCCGCCGCGCCCCTTCTGCGACACCACCAGACCTCGCTTCCCCAAGTCCTTCAAGATCTTCGTGAGGTACGGGGCCGGAACCCCGAGGTAGTGGGCGACCTCGCGGTTCAGCACGGGCTTGCCCGGCGGCTGGGCGGCCAGATAAATCAGGGCCTGAAGAGCGTACTCGCTGGTTCGGCTCAAGAGCATGGGTGGCGGCCTCGACGGTGGAGCGCTCCAAGCGGCAGTGAACGCTAAGGGGTAGGCGAGCAATGGTGAACCGGGGGGGAGTGCCCGGTCGGGTAGGAGGATCGCGGGCCGTGCCGCCGGCCGCCGGCCGGTCGCTCGGGCGCCGGTGACGCGGGTCGCGCTGGTCGCGGCCGGGGCGGAAGGGGAGGCTGCCGAACGCCTGCTCGCCCAGCTCCCGGACCTCGAGCTCGGCCGCCACGAGGCCGTGGAGGCGGTGCCGCTCGACCGGACCGACGTCCTCTGGCTGCATGACGTCGAGGCGCGCCCGCGGGCCGGTCTCCTCCCGTGGATCGAGTCAGGCGGCCGGTTGCTGCTCACGCTGCAGGCCGCGCTCCTCCCCGCCCGGCTGGGGCTCGAGCGCCGGGCACCCGACGAGATCCTCCAGGGCACGTGGCGGCATGAGGAGGGCGAGATCCGGCCCGGGTCCGGTCGCTCGCCGGCCGAGGTCCCGTGCCGCCGCGGCTTCGCGGCGTTCGGGCCCCACCCGCTCTTTGCCGGCCTGGATCAGGGCGCCTGCACCTGGGCGCCGCGCGAGGGCGAGCGCTACCGGTGGGTTGCCTATCGCGGCGCCTGGCCCGCGGACGGATGGGTGGTGGCGGTGGAGCGGTCGTTCCTCCATCTCGATCCCCGACGCGCCGTGGCCTGGGAGTACGCGGTCGGCGCGGGCGGCGTGCTCTGCATCGGTGCCTTCTTCCTGCTGGCAGCGCCGGACACCTCCTTCACCCCGCACCTCCGCGCTCTGCTCGCCAATGCCATCCTGGGGACCGGTATCCCGGACCGCCGGCGATCCCGCCCGGTGACCCACTGGCCACCGCGCCGCGGCGAACCTGCCGCATCCTCTCCGCCGCCTGCCCCGCCCCCGGTCCCGGACCTGCCGGGCTCGGCCGATCCGTGGCCGGTCGCCGCGGCGCCGTTCAGTATCCGCTCCGGCGCCGAGGCCGACGATCCCTGGACCCTCGCGGGCCGGCGGGCGCTGCTCGTGGGCGGCGAGCGCTCCGGCCTCCTCGAGGCCTGGTTCCACCCGTTCCGTGCGATGCGCGCGGTGCGGTGCGAGATCGGCGGCCGGGCTCCGGGGCCCGTCTGGGTGGACCTCGCGCCGGACCGGGTGGAGCGCGTCCTGGAGGTGGGCGCGCTCACCGCAGCCGAGCGGTGGACCACGGCCCTCGAGGTGCCGCTCCTGGTCTGGGAGCTGGAGGCGGGCGAGGGGACGCCGATAGCGCTCGAGTGGATCACCGATCTCCGGCGGACCTGGCCCTACCCCGCCGGCGCCGGCGGGCCGCTACGGTGGCGTCTGGGGGAGACCGGCGCCGGGATGCCTGACAACAGCCGGCTCTGGGTCGGGGCGACCGATCTCGGTGCCGAACTCCTGGTCCAGCTCGCCGGGGGCGCGGTGGGGGCGGTCACCCCCCTCGACACGGAGGACGCACCGGCGCTCCGGATCCGGGTGGAAGGCGAGGGGCGGCTTCGGGTGATCGTGGCGGCGGGCGTGGAGGAGGGCGATCTCGCCCGGACCCTGCGGCGGGCCGCGCGGCAAGGGCTCCCGGGGCTCGCCGCGGAGCGCAGCGCCCATGGCGACCGGATCCGGACCCACCTGGTCTCGATCGAGGCGCCGCCCGCGGAGCTGGAACGGGCCTTCGAGTGGGCCAAGGTTCGCCTCGACAGCTCCCTCGCCGAGGTCCCGGGGATGGGGCGGTCGCTCGTCGCGGGCTACGCGGCGTCCGGCCCGGGCCGGGGCGAGGGCGACGGCCGCCCGGGCCACGCTTCGTTCTTCGGGCGCGACGCCTGCTGGACCGCCTTCGCCACGCTCGCCATGGGCGATCGCGACGCGGCGCGCGACGTCCTCAGGTTCCTATGCCGGACCCAGGACGTGACCGGCGAGGTACTGCACGAGTACACCACCAGCGGATTCGCCCGCTACGGTGCCGCCCAGAGCACACCGCTCGCGCTCCTCCTCGCCGGGCGCTACGCCGCCTGGACCGGTGACCTGGAGTACCTCGAGCGCTACTGGCCCGCGCTCCTTCGGGCCTACCGCTTCGTCCTGGAAACCGACCGGGATGGCGACGGCCTGATCGAGCCCCATCGCGCGGACGACGCCCGGCTCGTGCCCGGGCCGCCGCGGAGCGGCGCCGTCACCCTGGAGCTCGCGGCCTGCTGGGTGGCGGCGCTGGAAGCGCTGGAACCAGTGGCGCGGGCCCTCGGCGAGGCGCCGCTCGCCGAGGAACTCGCCGCGCGCGCGGCCCGCGCCCGGGCCGCGGCGGAGCAGCTTGTCACGGCGGGCGAGGAGGACGCGTCCGACCTCGCGGCCGACGGGGCGCCCCGCCGCCACCGCACCGCCAGGCTCGCCGTGCCGATCCTCCTCGGCCTGGTGCCGCCGGAGCGGGCCGCGGCATGGTACGACGACATCGCGAGCGAACGGTTCAGCGCGCCGTGGGGCGTGCGGCTCGTCGCGCGGGACGATCCTCGCTTCGATCCCGCGGACCACCGCCGGGGCGCGGTGTGGCCGCTCTGCACCGGCTGGGTGAGCCTCGCCGAGTGGCGCGGCGCGCGGTGCGAAGCAGCGCTGGCGCACCTCATGGCCAACGCGCGCCTCGCGTTCGAACGGGCCAAGGGCGCCTTCGACGAGGCGTTGCACGGGCTCGAACGGCGGGCCGCCGGCCTCTGCCCGGACCAGGCCTGCTCGGCGGCGATGGTGGTCTCGCCCGCGGTCGAGGGCCTCTTCGGCGTCGTGCCTGACGCACTGCACGGCGCGGTCAGCCTGTCGCCGCATCTCCCCGCCACCTGGAAGGACGCCGCCCTGCGGCGCCTTCGGGTGGGTGGGACGCTGCTCGACCTGCGCCTCCGGCGCCGCGGCGAAACCGTGATGCTTCTCCTGGAGAAGCGGGCCGGCCCCCGGATCCGGGTCACGGCGAGCCTGCGCGGTGCCCCGGCGGTCCAGGGGGTGACGATCAACGAGGAGCCGGTCGGGAGCGCGCGGGTGGCGTTCGAGCTGGACGGGACGGCGGAAGTGCGGTATACCCTCAGCGGTTCAGGTTGAGGACCAGCATTCTCGCCTCCGTCATCGCCTCCATCGCATAGCGGACTCCCTCCCGCCCGAAGCCGGAATCCTTGACGCCGCCGTAGGGATAGTTGTCCACCCGCAGGGTGGGGTAATCGTTCGCCACGACCCCGCCCACCTCCAGCGTGGCGAAGGCCTGGAAGATCCGGTTCACGTCGTGAGTGAACACGCCGGCCTGGAGGCCGAAGGGGGAGTCGTTGACCAGGGCCAGCGCCTCCTCCCAGCGGTCGTAGGGTGCCACGACGGAGACCGGTCCGAAGACCTCCTGGCAGGAGACCTTCTGGTCGCGCGGGACGTCCGCGAGGAGGGCGGGCGAGAGGAGGTTGCCCGCGCGCCGGGCGCCGAGGAGCACGGTCGCCCCGGCCGCGAGGGCCTCCTCGGTCCAGGCCTGGACCCGGTCGGCCGCGGCGGCGTCAATCATCGGGCCCACCACGGTCGCCGGATCGAGGGGATCGCCCACGGGGAGCGCCGCCGCGGCGCGCACCAGGCGGTCCACGAAATCGCGGTAGATGGGCCGATGCACATAGATCCGCTGGACCTTGATGCACACCTGCCCGGCGTACGCGAAGGCGCCTGACGCGAGTCGCTCGGCCACCCAGTCGAGGTCACCCGCGTCCTCGTGCACCACCGCCGCGGCGTTGCCGCCGAGCTCGAGCAGGACCTTCTTCTTGCCGGCCACCTGCTTCAGGTGCCAGCCCACCGCCGGGCTCCCCGTGAACGTGAGCATCGCGAAGCGCGGATCGGTGGCCAGCCGCTCGGCCAGCGGGATGGGGAGGTGCAGCACATTGTAGGCGCCGGGGGGGAGCCCGGCCCGGGCGAGCAGGGCCCCCAGCCGGAAGGCGAGCTGCGGGCACTGCGGCGGCGGTTTCACCACCACCGCGCTCCCCACCGCGATGGCCGGCGCGACCTTGTGGGCCAGCAGGTTGAGCGGGAAGTTGAAGGGGCTGATGGCGCTGATGGGGCCCACCGGAAACCGGTGGACCAGCCCGGTCATCCCGGCCGCGCGAGGGTCCACGTCGAGCGGCACCACCTCGCCGCCCAGGCGGCGCGCCTCGTCGGCGGCGAGGGAGAAGGTCAGGATGGCCCGGTCCACCTCCCCGCGGGCCTGGGTGATGGGCTTCCCGGCGCTCTGCGCCAGCTCCACCGCCAGGCTCTCCCGCTCCGCGGCGAGGGCGTCGGCCGTGCGGGCCAGGATGTCGCGCCGCGCATGCCGCGGCAGGCGGCGCATGACCGCCAAGGCCCGAGTGGCCGCCTCGATGGCCGCCTCGAGGTCTGCGGCGGTACCCTGCACCGCGAGGGCGGCGCGTTCCCGGGTGTACGGCGCGAACACCGGGTCGGCGACCCGCCCATCCAGCGCCACATGCGCGCCGTTGATCCAGGGAGTGAGTTCCAGCGTCTGGTCCATACGCCATACCACCGTGCCGGTTGCCCTGGCTCCTCGTGCCCGAGCTTGTCCCGCTTTCAACTTAGGTGGTTGCATGGCCCCTGTCTCCCTCCGCGGACTCGCCTGGTCTCCGAGGCACGCCGGTGGAGCACAGGCTGATACGCGGTTCCCACGAGCCTCGCCGGGCGGGGTCGTGACCCGGAGCCTCGACTGCCGCTTGCGGGGGGCGCGGCCCCGCCCGGCGAAGAGCCCCCTCGCGGAAGCGTCGGGGCGCGGCGCCTGGAATCCGGACCCCGTCCTGCCGGAGGCGGCGCGGTGAAGCCGCGGGGGCCGGCCGCTGGCGCGACGACGGCTCTCCTCGCCCTGGCAGGCCTCTGGCTCGTGACCCGCCGCGCCGAGGTCCGGCTGGAAGACGGGGTCAACCGCGACCTCGCCCGGAGTGCTGCGGCCTTCCTCGCGGTGGTGACGCCGAGCGACGGGGGTCGCGGCTACCTTCCCTCGCGCCTGCTCTCCGGTGTCGGGGCGCTGGCCATCTCCTCGTTCTGGAGCGGCGGGCTCCAGGGCGCGCTGGGCCGCACCCCGCTCCTGCCTGACACGATAGGCCTCACCCCGCTCCCCGAGCCGGTCGCCGAGCGGTTGGACCAAGGCGGTCAGCCGGTGATCGCCACGCACGCGCGGGCCCGGGTGGCGCTGGCGCCCCTGTTCGACCGCGACCACGCGGAGGTGCTGGGCTGGATCGGGGTGTGGGGCGGGCTCCCCCGCCCGGACCCTGGCTTCCTGAACATGGGCGTGCTCGCCCTCGCGGTGCTGGCGGTCCTCGCCGCCGGGCTGCGATGTCACGCGGGCGTTCCCGGGCGCCGCCGGACGGCTGCTCTGGTGGGAGCGGGCCTGGGGCTGGTGGTCACGGCCGCCGCGCTGGCCGGGCACCTCAGGGCGCTCGCCGCCCGGGCGACCGAGACCCGGCTCATCACGATGCGCCGGCTGATCGAGGTCGCCGCCACCGCCGATGGCGTTCGGCGGGCCCGCCTGCCGGAGATCGCGGTGGATGCCCGGGTCGGTGAAACGACCCTCGACCCGGTCGCCCGGCCGCGGGTGGACCGGGTGACGATCGGGGGCGTGACCTACGCCCGGACGTTCGCCGCCACCCCCCGCTCGGGCGACCAGAGCGGCCTCGAGCTCGCGGTGCTGCCGAGCGAGGCAACCCTCGGCCCCACCTGGGGGGCGATGATCGCGCTGGTCCTGGTCGGCGCCACCGGGCTTGCCTTCGCGGCCTGGTCGTCCCGGACCGCCGCCAATCCGCCCGCCTCCCGCCCCGTGCTCGCCGCCTTTGCGCTCCTGGTCCCAGCCCTCGCTCAATCAGGTCCGTCCCCGTTTCCCCCCGCGGCATCCAGGGTCTCGCTCGCCTGCCACTGGCCCTCGCGACCCTGGCGCCCTCCGCGGTGCTGGGACCCTGAAACGCCGTTGCCCGACGGGAGCTGGCGGCCGTCCGCTCGACGACCGGAACGCTTGAGATCGGGGCGACCTTGTCCCACGGGTTCTATTCACGGGGTCTATTATTGAAGAGGCGATCTCACGGGGCGATCTGGGATGGGCGTGGCGCGCGGCGGCCGGTTCGGGGACCCGCGCGGCTGGTCTTTCCGGCCGGGCCGCGGTATTTCATAGCTGCGGTGCCGGTGCGGGGTGCGAGCGAACCGCAGGATGCGGGGGAGGGCATGTGGAGCCAACGACTTCCGGCGCGTTCATGACGGACAGCGGGCTTTCCTTGATCGGGAGCGTGGCCCGGCTCCTCAATTCGGGGCTCGGCGCCGAGGAGGCCCTGGCCCGGGTGGCGGAGACGTTGCGCGAGGGGCTTCAGGCCGAGAGTGTCCGGCTCTGGCTCCGGGAACCCAACGCGACCACCCTGCGCGCCATCTCGGCGCCGAGCGGGAGCGCGGGTCCCCGGACCAGCCGGTCCTTCGCGGTGCTCCCGGAGGCGGGACCGGAGACGCTCCGGCTCCCGCTCCTGCACGAAGGGGAGCGGCTCGGCATGCTGGAGGTGACACCGGCGCCCGCGGCCGGGGTGCGGGACGGGTTGCTCCCGGTCATTGCGGACGTGCTGGCGCCGTTCCTCGCGTCCATCGAACTGTCGGAGGACCTCGCCTACGAGGTCGCGCTCCGCTCGCGCGAGATCGAGGAGCAGCGCCGGTTCATCACGCTGGTGATCGACTGCCTCCCGGTAGGCCTCTACGTGGTGGATCGGGAGTACCGGATCCAGATCTGGAACCGCAAGCGCGAGATGGGTACCCAGGGCCTGCGGCGCGATGAAGTCGTAGGCCGCCCGGTCTTCGAGGTGCTCACCCGCCAGCCCGCGGAGCAGCTCAAGGACGAGTTCGATCAGGTCTTCCGCACCGGCGAGATCCGGCAGATGGAGATCGAGGTGGGGACGGGGGCTGACACGAAGTACTACCGGATCAGCAAGATCCCGATGCGGCAGGACGGCGAGACCATCACCCACGTCATCACCATCGGCGAAGACGTCACCGAGGCCCACGTGGCCCAGCAGCGGATCCTCCAGAGCGAGAAGCTGGCCGCCATCGGCCAGCTTGCCGCCGGGGTGATGCACGAGATCAACAATCCGCTCGCCACGATCGGCGCCTGTGTCGCGGCGCTGTCCAACCGGGTAGAGGACCAGGTGCCCCCGGCCCAGCAGGGGATGCTCCGCGAGTACCTGGACATCATCGACAAGGAAGTGCAGCGCTGCGAGCGGATCGTGGACGGGTTGCTCGACTTCAGCCGGCCCAAGGGCAAGGCCAAGGGGCCGGTCAACGTGGCGGCGATCCTGGAGGACACCCTGTTCCTCGTCAAGCACCACGAGCGGTCGCGACGGGTGGAGGTGCGGCGGGAGCTGGCCGAGAACCTCCCGACCGTCCAGGCCAACGCGGAGCAACTGATCCAGGTCTTCATGGCCCTCATGCTGAACGCCCTCGACGCCATGGAGCAGGGCGGCTCGCTCACGGTGCGGGCCTTCCCGGGCCAGGTGCATGACGACGAGGTCCAGGTGGAGATCGAGGATACGGGGGTCGGGATTCCGCGCACCGAGCTGTCGAAGATCTTCGAGCCGTTCTACACGACCAAGCCGCAGGGGCGCGGCACCGGGCTCGGTCTGTCCATTTGTTATGGCATCGTCTCCGAGCACGGCGGGCGCATCGAGGTGGACAGCGTGCCGGGACGGGGCTCCATCTTCCGGGTGTTCCTGCCGGTGGCGGCCGGGCGGGTGAGCCGGGCGGTGGAGGGCTCCAGGCCGGCGTCATGAAGATCCTGGTCATCGAGGACGATCGCACCGTCGGGCAGTACGTGGTACGCGGGCTGGAGGAGCACGGCTATCACGCCGAACTCGTGGCCGACGGGCTGGAAGCGCTGCGGAAAGTCTCGCAAGGGAGCTTCGATCTCGTCATTCTGGATCTCCGGCTCCCCGGCCTGTCGGGGCTCGACGTGTTGCGGACCCTGCGCGACCGGGGCGTGACGACGCCGATCCTGGTCCTCACCGCGCAGGACGCCGTGGACTTCAAGGTCCAGGCGCTCCGCTCCGGGGCGGACGACTACGTGACCAAGCCGTTCGCCTTCGAGGAGCTCCTCGCCCGGGTGGAGGCCCTGGGCCGGCGGCCCCAGCAACTCGCGCCCAGGTGCCTCCAGGTGGGCGACCTCACGCTGGACCCCGCGACGCGCGAGGTGACCCGGGGCGGGAAGCCGATCGAGCTCACCCCCAAGGAGTACGCGGTGCTGGAGTACCTCATGCGGCACGCCGGCCGGGTCATGTCGCGGACCCTGATCACCGAGTACGCCTGGGATTACCACTTCGATCCCGGGACCAATATCGTGGACGTGGTGATCAACCGGCTCCGCAAGAAGGTGGACGCGGGGCACCCGAAGAAGTTGATCCACACGGTGCGGGGGGTGGGGTACGTGATCCGGGAGTGAGACCGCGGGATCGGAGCACGGTGCAGGGTTCGCCGTTCGTCCGTTCCCGCTCATGGTGCACCTCATCCACCACCGACCCGAGCTGCCGCCGTGGCCTCGATCCGCCGCCGCCTCACCATCTGGTATGCCGTGGCCCTCGGCGTGTCGGTGGCCGCCTTCGGCGCCGCGCTGTACTTCGAGCGCCGCCGCTCCAGCCTGCGCGAGCTCGACGAGCGCCTCGAACTCGAGGGGCAGCTCGCGGCGCAGTACTTCATCAATTCGCAGTACTTCCTCGGCCGGACGCTGGACCCGGGGGAGACCCCCACCCTCCTGAACGAGATCGGCGGGTACCTCGACGGCGTCCGGGACTACGTCGTGGTCTTCGACCCGGACGGGGTGCCGATCTTCCGCAATGCGGCGGCCAAGCAGTTGGGCTTCGCCGCGCTCTCGGCGATGCTGGAGCGGTTGCGCCACGGCGACTCCCGCCGGATCGAGACCGGCACGGTGACCCTGGTGGGCGGCGCGGAACCGATTCGCTTCGCGCTGGTGGCCCTCCCCGGCGTCTGGCGCGAACAGGGCCAGCTCCTGGTCGCCGCCCCGGTGGGCGCGGTGCCCTTCGGGCCCGAACAACTCCTCTCCGCCATGCTGGTGATCGCGCCGCTCATCCTGGTGGGCAGCGTGGGCCTGGGCTACGTCCTGGCCGATACCTCGCTCCGGCCGCTCGAGGGCATGATTGACGAGCTCGAGGCCATCACCGATGGCCGGAGCCTCCACCGCCGGCTGATGGTTCCCTCCCGCGCCGACGAACTGGCCCGACTGGCCTCGACCATGAACCGGATGCTGGCCCGCCTGGAAGAGAGCTTCACCAGCCTCCGGCGCTTCACCGCCGACGCGAGCCACGAGCTGAAAACCCCGCTCATGGTGCTGCGGGCCGGGGTGGAACGGGCCCTCACCCACCCGGGAACCCCGAACGAGGTGCTGCAGGCCCTCGACGAGGTGCTGGTGGAGATCAACCGGATGACGGAGATGGTGGACAACCTCCTCACGCTAGCCCGGGCCGACGAGGGCCGGGCCACCCTCGCGGTCGAACCCTGCGACCTGCGGGAGCTGGTGAGCGAGGCGGCCGAAACCGCCGGCATCCTGGGGGAAGGCCCCGGGATCCAGGTCCGCACCGAGTTGCCCGATCAGCCGGTCATGGCCGCGGTGGACCGGGCCCGAATCCGGCAACTCCTTCTCAATCTGGTCACCAACGCCATCAAGTACACCCTGCCCGGCGGCAAGGTGAGCCTGGGGCTGGTGGATCAGGGCGAGAACGTGGCGTTGATCGTCGGGGATACCGGGATCGGGATTTCCCAGGCGGACCTCCCGCACATCTTCGACCGCTTCTACCGGGTGGACGCCGCCCGCTCCCGGACCGGCGAGCGCCCGGGGGTGGGGCTCGGGCTCGCGATCTGTAAATGGATCGCCGAGGCCCATGGTGGGACGATCACGGTGCAGAGCCGGCTGGGTCGCGGCGCCGTGTTCACGGTGAGCCTCCCCAAGGGCCTGCCCGCTCGAGCGCAGGCCCTGGCGGCCGAGACCCAGCGGCTCTAGCGCCCGGGGCTCCGGCTCGTATATTGGCCCGCCTCGGCTGGCCGAGGCCGGACCGCGGGACGGCTCGATTCGAAACGGCAGGCCGGTCTGTCTCCCGTCCTCCTGGTTCTCGCCCGGCCCGACAGGTACGCCTAATCCGGCTGTCATCGTTTTGTCATGTTGGTGCCGGTGCGGCTGCAATGGGGCGCCGGTACCTTCCTTCTCCGCCTGAGCCCGGAGGAGTCGTCCGTGTTCGAGAACCTGATCGAATCGAACAAGAAACGGCAGAAGTCGCTGGCGCAGTCGCTGGTTTCCCTGGCGATTCATGCGGGTCTCATCTTTGGCGCGGTGCAGGTGACCCGGGGCGTGGCCGAGCAGGTCCGGGAGATCAAGGTGGACACGACGATGGTCTTTCTGAAACCGCCGGAGAACCCCACGCCGCCGGAACCGCCGCCGGAGCAGGTGGTGGTGAGCGCCAATCCTCCGCCGCAGGGTTTCCAGGTTGTCGTGCCGCCGAGCGAGATTCCCACGGAGATTCCGCCGGTCAACCTGAACGAGCGGTTCGATCCGAAGGACTTCACGGGCAAGGGGGTCGAGGGCGGCATTGCGACCGGGGTCGCGGGCGGCACGGGCCCGGTGCCCACCCTCGAGGGCGAGGTGTTCCTGCAGGCCGAAGTGGACGAGATCCCGGCCGTCACCAACCCGCTCGCCTGTCAGGGCAAGTACCCTCCGGTGATGGAGCAGGCGGGTATCCCGGGCAAGGTGACGCTAGAATTCGTGGTGAACACGGACGGGCGGGTGGAGCCGGGTTCCGTGAAGGTCGTGAGCAGCACCAACAAGGCTTTCGAGGAGCCGGCCAAACAGGGCATCACCTCGCCGGGCTGCCGGTTCCGGCCCGGCAAGTCGCGCGGCGAACCGGTCCGCGTGCTGGTCCGGGTGCCGGTTTCCTTCAACCCCTCAACCTGATCCGACGGCCGTCCGGCCCGACCAGCCGGGCGGCCGGTTACCCTGACTGGAGGCAGCATTCCCATGGGTCTCGATCTTCTCCATCTCTGGAACGTGGCGGGGTGGTTCGCCAAGGCGATCATCGTGGCCCTGGCGATCATGTCGGTCGTGTCGCTCGCGGTGGCGATCACGAAGTTCATTGTCATCAAGCGCAGCGAGGCGGCGACCCGGCGGTTCGCCCCGGAGTTCTCCCGGGCCATTCAGGAAGAGCAGCTGGACCGCGCCGTCTCGCTGGCTGAGCGGCACCAGCAGAGCCACCTGGCGCGGGTGCTGGGGGGGGCGCTGGGCGAGGTGAAGCCGTTGATCCAGGATCGCGCGACGATCACCTCCGCCGACATCAACTCGGCCGAGCGAGCGGTCGAGCGGCAGATGCTCATCACCCTGGCCGAGTTCAAGCGGGGGATGGGGATCATGGCGACGGTGGGCGCCACGGCCCCCTTCGTCGGCCTTCTCGGCACCACGATGGGTATCGTGAACGCCTTTACCGGCATGGCGGCGCAGGGGGCTTCCGGCGGGCTGGCCGGCATCTCGGCCGGTATCGCCGAGGCGCTCATCACCACGGCGTTCGGTCTCTTCGTCGCGATCCCGGCGGTGATGTTCTACAACTACTTCACCACCAAGATCGAGAACCTCTCGGTCGAGATGACCTACGGCTCCAAGGAGCTGATTGACTACCTGATCAAGCAGGTGGGCAGCGAGTTCGGGCGGTCCATCTTCACCAAGGAATTCCAGGCGCAGAAGGCGGTGACCGGCCATGGGCATGTCAGTAGCTAAATCCGGTCGGACCGCGGTCAAGGCGGATCCCAACGTCGTTCCGATGATCGACATCATGCTGGTGCTGTTGATCATCTTCATGATCGTCACGCCGCTCATCGCCGCGGGCTTCAAGGCCACGATGCCCAAGGGGAAGAATCTCGATGCACGCCCCGAAGGCGACAACGAGATCGTGCTGGGCATCGACGAGCACGGGCGCTATTTCCTGGACGGCCGGCCGATTGACGCGGCCGTGCTGGAGGATCAGCTCAAGGCGCGCTACGCCACGCGGACCGAGGACAAGATCCTGTACTTCAAGGCCGACCACAACCTGAAATTCGGCAAGATCCAGGAAGCGGTGGAGATCGCGCGCCGTTCCGGCGCCCGGGTCATGGCGGCGATCACCGAGCCACAGGCGCGGCGCGGTCTCTTCGACCTTCCGGACGGGGGGAGTTGACATGGCAGGCGGAGGCAGCACGGCCCCGGGCGAAGTCAATCACGAGCCGAACGTCGTGCCCATGATCGACATCATGCTCGTGATGTTGATCATCTTCATGGTCTCGCAGCCGCTCGCCCGGATGGCCATGGACGTCCAGGTCCCGCCGCCCGAAACGGCGTCGAAGACCCAGGCCAGCTCGAACCAGATCGTGCTCGAGCTCACGGCCGACGGCGGCTACGCCATCAACACCCAGCCGGTCCCCAAGGACCAGCTGGACACCCAGTTGCACGCCATCTTCGATCCCCGGCCGGCCAAGCTGATGTTCGTGAAGTCAGCGCCGGACCGGACCTACCAGGAAGTGATCGAGGCGATGGACATCGCGCGCGGGGCGGGGGTCCAGGTCATCGGGTTCACGCCGGCGCAATAGGCTGCCAGGCAGTCAACGAGCCCGGGCGACGCGTGAGGCGGCGCCCGGGCTTGCGTCGCTCTCCAGTTCGATTTCGCCTGGCGGAGCCGGCTCAAGGCCGGCCCTCCCCACCTGGCCCAGCCGCCGCCCCGCCGCCCGGGGGCGTCCCGAGTCCAGTGCCGTGAACCGACGGGGGGCCGGCTCGCTTCGCCCCGGCGACCCCTCCCGCACCACCTTCTGTACCCGGCCGATCCCATATCTTCAGGGTGTCGCCGGGCGACCGTCCGGCGTCTCCATGCTCGATGACGCTCGTGGCTGCCAATCTCCCTGCTCCCGGGTCCCCTCCTCGCCGCCCTCTCGGCCTCCTCCTGCCGGGGCCGCGGCGCTCGCCGCTCGGCTTCCTGGTCGCGGTGCTGGTCCACGCAGCCGTGCTCCTGGTGGTGGTGGCCCCGCTCTCGTCGGACCTGAGCCGGATGTTTCGGCCGGGCGATTCCCTGACGTGGGCCACGCGGGGCGGTGGCGGGGGCGGGGGGCTCGCGTATATTTCGCTCCCCGCGCCCGCGGCGCCGGCTGACGCTGCCGGGGCAGCGCCCGCGCCGCCCGGGCCGGAGGAGCGCGCTCCGGTCGAGCCACCGGCCGCGGTTCTGGAACCCCCGGCCGCACCGCCGGCCTCGGAGCCCGAGCCCTCGATCGAGGGCTCGGGTGCCGCGGCAAGCGATTCGGCGGCTGGAGCCGGGCCGGGACAGGGGGGGGGAGCAGGCGGCGGCGCCGGTGGCGGGCTCGGGCCGGGCGCTGGGCCGGGCACCGGCCCGGGCGCGGGTGGCGGCGAGGGAGGCCGGCCGATGGCGCCGGTGCCCCGCCGTATGGTGATCCCGCCGCAGGATCCCCCCAAGGCGCTCCGCGGCCGGGACGTCCGGGTCACCTTTGCGGTGGACGCGGACGGCCGGGTGACCCGGGTCTCCCTCGACCCCGACATCCAGGATCGGGAGTATCGCGACCGCTTGCTCGACGCGATGCGTAACTACCGTTTCACCCCGGCCCGCGGCCCCGACGGCACGCCGGTGCCGGGCACCTACGTGGTCACCGTGACGCTCTGATCCGGCCCGCGCCTTCTCTCACCCCACCGCACATGTCCGGTCTGTTCGTTCGAAAGTCCCTGGAGGACTGCGAGTCCGATATCGCCGAGCGGGGCGGTCTCCGCCGGCTGCTCAACAAGTGGCACCTCACGGCCCTCGGCGTGGGGGCCACCATCGGCGCGGGCATCTTCGCCACGACGGGGACCGCGATCGTGGGCGATCCGTTTCGGCCCGGGGCGGGCCCGGCCATCGTGCTGTCCTTCCTGCTCACGGCCGTGGCCTGCGGCTTCGCCGCGCTCTGTTATGCGGAGTTTGCCGCGATGGTGCCGATCTCGGGCTCGGCCTACACCTACGCCTACGCGTCGCTCGGCGAGTTCGTGGCCTGGATCATCGGGTGGGACCTGATCATCGAATATGCGGTGGGCAACATCGGGGTCGCGATCGGGTGGTCGGGTTACTTTCGCGAATTGCTGAGTCACTTCGGTCTCGGGGTGCCGGCCTGGCTCAGCACCGACTTCCGCTCGGCGCATCTCGCGGCGGAGGCGCTGGCCGGCGGGGCCACCGGGAGCACCAACGCGTTTCTCGCCTCCGCGCTGGACACCGCCCCGCGCCTCTTCGGGGTCCCGATCATCTTCAACCTTCCCGCCTTCCTGGTCGTCGCCGGCATCACCGTGATCCTGGTGATCGGGATCCGCGAATCCGCCCGCTGGAACAACGCGATGGTCCTGCTCAAGATCGCCATCATCCTGTTCTTCATCGCGGTGGGGCTGTTCCTCCTCAAGCCGCACAACTGGACCAATCCCGAGACCGGCGGCTTCATCCCGAACGGGTTCGCGGGGATCAGCGCGGGCGCGGCGATCATCTTCTTCAGCTACATCGGTTTCGACGCGGTCTCCACCGCGGCGGAGGAGGCCGAAAACCCCGCCCGCGACATGCCGTTCGGCATCATCATGAGCCTGGTGATCTGCACCGTGCTCTACATCGCCCTCTCGGCGGTCATGACGGGGGTGGCACCCTGGAAAGTGCTGGGCACCCCGGAGCCGATGGTGACGGCGCTCGAATACGCCGACGGCCCCCGGTCGCTCCTCACCTTCTCCCGCTTCATCATCGCCATCGGTGCCGTGGTGGCCATGGGGAGCGTGCTCCTGGTCTTCCAGTTGGGCCAGCCGCGGATCTTCATGTCCATGTCGCGCGACGGGCTCCTGCCGCGCTTCTTCTGCCGGATCCACGAGCGCTTCCGCACCCCGTACATCGGCACGATCATCACCGGCACCTTCGTGGCGAGCTTCGCCGCGACGGCCAATATCGCCGAAGTGGTGGACCTCACCAACATCGGCACCCTGTTCGCCTTCGTCCTGGTGTCGCTCGGCGTGATCGTCCTCCGCTATCGCGAACCGGAGCGGCGCCGCCCGTTCCGGGTGCCCTGGGTCCCGCTCACGCCGCTCATCTCGGTGGCGGCATGCCTCTATCTCATGTTCCAGCTTCCCGCGATCACCTGGATCCGGTTCGGGATCTGGCTCGCGGCGGGGTTGGTGATCTACTTCGCCTACGGGGCCCGGCACAGCCGGCTGCGGAACCCGGCGGCCGGCCGGAAGGGGGGAGCCTGAGGCGGGGGCACGG
>DATLYZ010000094.1:0-67504 GCA_035574255.1 Gemmatimonadales bacterium
GTGCAGGACCTCCCGCCCGAGAACCTCCGGCGCTTCGCCTTCAAGATGGCGACCGGTTCGGGGAAGACGTGGGTCATGGCGATGGCGATCGTCTGGTCGCACTTCCACAAGAAGAAGGTGCCGGGTTCCGACCTCTCGACCAACTTCCTCATCGTCGCGCCGAACGTCATCGTCTACCAGCGGCTGGAGAAAGACTTCGCCAGCAACAATATCTTCAGGCAGCTCCCGCTCGTTCCCCCGGAGTGGCGGCCGTTCGAGCCGAAGGTGATCCTGCGCGGCGAGGCCACCGAGCCGGACGCGTCCGGCAACCTCTTACTCACGAACATCCACCAGCTCTACGAGTCGCGCGACCAGGAGTGGACCCCGCAGGACGCGGTCGAGGCCCTGCTCGGCAAGAAGCCGGCACAGGACCTGGCGGCCTCCGGTCAGCGCTCGATGCTCGAGCGCGTGAAGTCCCTCCGGGACCTCGTGGTGCTGAACGACGAGGCGCACCACGTCCACGACGAGGGTCTTGCCTGGAGCCAGTCGCTGCTCGCCATCCACCGCACCCTGCCCAAAGGGCTTTCCCTGTGGCTCGACTTCTCAGCCACCCCGAAGGACCAGAACGGGATGTACTTCCCGTGGACGGTGGTGGACTACCCGCTCGCCCAGGCGGTCGAGGACCGCATCGTCAAGGCGCCCCTCATCGTCACCAAGGAGGACGATCCGACGCACCCCTCTCAGGACCCCGACCGCGTCACCAAGGACAACGTCGGGGAGAAGTACGGCTACTGGCTCCGCGCCGCCGTGGAGCGGTGGAAGGAGCACTGGAAGGTCTACCGGCAGCTCGGCACGAAGCCCGTGCTCTTCATCATGGCAGAGAAGAACGTCTACGCGGACGCTATCGGCGAGTACCTTTGGAAAACCAAGGAGTTCGGCTTCAAGGAGTCGGAAGTGCTGGTCATCCACACCGACGAGAAAGGCGAGATCACCAAGAAGGACCTGGAGAAGGCTCGCGAGGCAGCCCGCGACATCGACAAGGCCGAGAGCAAGATCAAGGCCATCGTCAGCGTGATGATGCTGCGGGAGGGGTGGGACGTGAGGAACGTGACCGTGGTCCTCGGGCTTCGCCCTTTCACGGCCAAGGCCGAGATCCTCCCGGAACAGGTGATAGGGCGCGGCCTGCGCCTGATGACGGGGATCAGCCCCGACCGCACCCAGACGCTCGAGGTCCTCGGCACGCGCAACCTGCTCCAGGTCCTGCGCGACCAGCTCGAGGCCGAGGGCGTGGGCGTCGCCAGCACGAAGACCGACCCGCCGCCGCCTGTCATCATCGCCCCGGTCCAGGAGCGCCTCGCCTACGACATCGCCATCCCGCTCACCAAGCCGAGCCTGGCCCACGACGTCCGCAAGCTCTCGGACCTGAGAGTCGGTCAACTCCAGGCGATCTACGACCAGGAGGAGCTGGCCAAGCCATTCCGTGTGAAGCTCAAGCTCGAGTTCGCGACGACCAAGACCGAGGTCCACCAGGCCGAGGTCGGCGTAGGGCGGCTTCCGCAAGCGCAGGAGCTTCTCGCCTCCATTACCAACAAAGTCATCGACCGGGCGAAGCTCCCGAACCGGTTCTCGGAGCTGTATCCGGTGGTGAGGGGGTACGTCGCCACACGGGGCTTCGGCCGCACTGTTGACCTCGACGCCGAGGCCGTGCGCTCCCATCTTGCACGGTTCGAGCTCCAGGAGGGGATCGCCAAGTACCTCGCCCGCAAGATCGGTAAGCTCACCGTCGAGCGCCGGGCGATCGAGTTCGAGCGAGCCGACTTCTGCCTGTCCGAGACCCGGCCCTTCAGCTGGCGCCGGAACCTCCCGCCGCTGGAAGCCAAGAAGACCGTCTTCAACTACGTGGCGACGTACAATGACTTCGAGCGCCGCTTCGCGCAGTTTCTGGACAAGGCCCCCGACGTGCTCCGGTTTGCGTCGTTGGGGACGACCGAGCAGGGGGAGTCCGGGACGGAGTTTCGCGTGGACTACCTGAAGCCGAGCGGGGCTATCGGCTTCTATCATCCGGACTGGGTCGTTGTGCAGAAGAGCGGATCGGGTGAGGTGAGGTGGATCATCGAGACGAAAGGTCGCGTCTGGGAGGGCACGGCCGCCAAAGACGAGGCGATCCGTGAGTGGTGCGAGCGCATTACGCGAGCGACGGGCACCCAGTGGCGATACCTGCGCGTCAATCAGGCGGAGTTCGCGTCATCGACACCCAGAACACTTGGGGCCTTGCTCGAATCGGCCGCCCTTCAATGAGCACCATGAGTGGGCCCCTCACAACCGGTCGCAGCGGACGGCGCTGCGCAGCCCGCCGCTGAACCGGAGCGTTAGACTGCCCGAAGAGTTCCCGCGCCCACCAGGGTGGAGTTATGACAGCTCTCAAGATCCTTCTCGTTCTATGTACTGTCACCTTGGCTTCAACGATCGCGGCCCGTGCCCAAGACACCGCCCGAGGCCAGAGCGATTCTCTCAAGCCAACCGACGTCACAGTGTGGGTGAACACCCGCTCTCACGTCTATCACTGTCCCGGCACTCGCTACTACGGCGCCACGGCGGCTGGCACCTACATGGGCGAGGGCCAGGCTCGCCAAACCGGCAACCGTCCAGCATATGGCCGACCGTGCGCCCCGCTTTCGGACAGTGCAGCCACGGCTACACGCTCCGCCCCCCCGACAACGCAGCCGCAGCCGCCGCCGAGCACTGTTCAGGTATGGGTCAACACCGGTTCAGGCGTTTACCACTGCCCTGGCTCCCGCTACTACGGAAACACTAGGCTTGGCACCTACATGACCGAAGCTGCGGCGCGCGCCGCAGGCCACAGGCCGGCTTATGGCAAGCCGTGCTCCTGACGAGCTGACTAACATGCGTTTGCTGCTCGTAGGCGCACGTTGTGACGACACTTGAGGTTGTGCGCCAGCGGGCGCACGCGCTACGCGCGGACCGTTGTCTCGCCCGTGAGCGCGTCACGTCCCACAGACACGCGATCTGTTAAACCGACAAACCCAACGACGAGGCGTTGAGCATGAGGGCACCCATTTCGGCCGCGTGGCTGCTCAAGGGGCATTGCGATTGTGCTGGCCAAGACCGGAGCAACACGACTACCGTGGCGATCAGGGCGCCCCTGTGCGAGGCGCTGGGCCGTCCGCGCGATGGCCTCCAGATCGCCAACTACTCGGTCGGGCCACAGTTGAAGCATACCTTCTGGTGGCGCGAGGGCAGTACGGATGATGCCGAGACCCAGTTCGTGGCCACGATCTCCAGGAAGCACCCGGTCTTGTCGCTCGGCCTGTCCGTCGAAAAAGGGTTGGAGGGCAAAGGCTTCGATCCCCGATCCATTTGAGAGTGCGTTGGGGGGGCCGCCTGAACGGCGATCCTCAATGGTGGCAAACCCTGCCATGCTCGTTCGTCGAGGGCCGATGGTTCGAGCGGCATGGGGGACGCGTGCGCGTCGAGCCCCAGACGGTGCTCGAGGAGGTCCGCGAACTCGATGAGCGAAAGGACCTGTGGGGGATCATCACGATTACTCGCGACCTCGAGCCCGCGGAGGCAGACGGCACGACAGCTTCAGAGGCAGCCACTGTGCTGCTTCAATTCGACGGTATCCAGCGCCGGTTCCGCAGTTGACCACGAAGGGTCGCGGTCAGGGCTCAGCGAAGTGTCACCCATGTGCCCGGAGATCTGGCACCAAGGTACCCGGGTTGTACCGTGAAGCGACCTGACAACCGATGGCACCGGACCCTTCACGCGCGCTCCGGCCACCCCCCACCTTGAGTCCCGGCCCCTCCGGCCCTATGATGAGAACAGCGTTCCGGATCCGCGCCGGCGCTGCCCGGCGCGGCCCCGTGTGCCGGTCGGAAAAGGTGAGTCCATGGCATACCCCAAGAAGCACCGCGGGCGCAGAAAGCAGGGAAGCCGGCGGCGCCGCCAGATGCGGAAACGGCGCCACGGCTGAGCGCACCACGCCGAGTCCCTGCCTCGCACCCTCCGGCCCAGCCCCGGTGCCGGAGGGAGGGCCGGGTTCGCCCGCCGCGGGCACGGCGCCCGTGCGGGGGCGGACATAGAAATCGCCGGTCCGCCCGGCTATCTTTCGGTCCGGCCTCGCCCCCACATCCCGTGCGGTCCGAGCCGCACACCCCTTGCCCCGGGTTGACCATGTCCAAGCGGCCCCGCGGCCGGCCCTCGGCCGGCGCCAACGCGTTTGCTCCTTCCCTCAACGACCGCCTCACAGACCGGGTGGCCAAGGCCGCTCGCGCGCTCGAGGCGGAGCGAGGCGTTCCCTCGCCACCCCGCGACGCCTCGCCCGATCCGCTGCATCACGTCGCGTCGCTCCGCGCCGTGTTCCGGGAACTCCAGGCCGCCCATCGCCAGTATCGGGCCCGGACCGGCCAGGCCAGCTCGCCAGCCCTCCGGAAGGCGGCGCACGCCTTCAAGCGGACCCCTTCGGTCGCGTCGCTCGCGGCCGTCGCGGCCTATCTCGACGAGATGAAGTTGCTCCGCTGGTAGGCACTCGGGGCGGGGATGGATGAATCCAGTCCGGCGGGTTCTCGAGACCTCGCTCTATTGCGATGACCCCGGGCGCACCGCCACCTTCTATCGCGAGGTGCTCGGATTCCAGACCCTGTACGAGGACGAGCGGCTGATCGCCCTCGATGCGGGTGGGGGAAGCGTCCTGCTGCTCTTCCGCCGGGGCGCCTCGGCGGCCGGAGCGGACACCCCGGGCGGCCGCATCCCCCCCCACGACGGGGCCGGACCCCAGCATGTGGCCTTCGCGATCGGGGCCGATGACCTGCCCGCCTGGATGGCCCGTCTGGCAGCGCACCAGGTCGCCGCGGAGAGTCGCGTCCGCTGGCCGCGCGGCGGGGAAAGCCTGTATCTCCGCGATCCCGAGGGGCACTCGGTGGAGCTGGCGACCCCGGGCGTATGGGCGGTGTACTGAGTTCCACCCGGCTCGCCCTGTGCGAGGCCGGCCGTGCCCCCTCGGCGCCGGAGGACCTCTGTCTGCCGCAGTAAAGGAGCGAGTCGCGACCGAGCTCGCGCGAATCGCCGACGCCGAGCGCCGGACGGCCCTGGAGGCCCTGCTCATCGAACCGCGCCTCCAGCTTCGCGAGTGGGATCTGGGGGAGCCGGGGGCGCGATACCGGACCTGGCTGATCGCGCAGGACCCGAAGAGTTCCCTCGGGCTCGCCTACTGCGAGTACGGCTACGGCCCCGAGCGCCCGTGGGGCTATGTCTCCGCCGGATTTCTTTCGCTGGGTGACAGCGCCCAGTGGTATCCGACGCTGGAAGAGGCGTTTCTCGCCTCAGGGCTTGCGCCACCCGCCCGCTGAGCTCGCCGCCCCTTCCGGCGGGCATCCCCATGAACCGCGGGCACGGCATCGGCGGTATCTTTGACACGGTACCCGACTGAGCCCCGCGCTCGCCCAACGGCTCGACGCCACCGGCACCCCCGAGCTCCATGGCCGCCACCGTCCGGCTTGACGACGTTCTCCAGATTCTCGGGCGCACGCCGAGCGCCCTCGACGGCCTCTTGCGGGGCCTCTCCGATCGCTGGATTCACGCCGACGAGGGCGCGCAAACCTGGAGCCCGTTCGAGGTCGTGGGCCACCTGATCCACGCCGAGCGTACGGACTGGATTCCCCGGGCCCGTGTGATACTGGAGCAGGGCGACCGCCAGCCCTTCGAACCCTTCGATCGGTTCGCTCACCTCCGGGAGTTCGCCGGCCGGCCGCTCGCCGAGCTGCTGGGGCGCTTCAGGGAATGCCGTCAGGGGAGCCTGGCCACGCTGCGGGGCTGGCACCTCACGCCCCAGGACCTGGAGCGGCGGGGCCGGCATCCGGAGCTCGGCCCGGTCACCCTGGGCCAACTGCTCGCTACGTGGGTGGTCCACGACCTGGGTCATCTCGGCCAGATCGTCCGGGTCATGGCGAAGGCCTACGGGACCTCGGTCGGTCCGTGGGAGGCCTACCTGCCGATCCTGCATCGCTGAGCCAGGGCCGGCCCGGTCCCCGCGCTGGTCGCGACTTTCGGGAGGTCCCATGCTTTCGCCGTTTCCTGCGCTGCTTGTCAGCCTGATCCAGCCGGCGCCGGGCCGCCGGAGCTGGCACGGGGGCCCCACGCCGCTCGGCGCGCTCCGCGGGGTCACGGCCGAGCAGGCGGCGTGGCGACCCGCGCCGGGCCGCCACAGCATCTGGGCCCTCGCGCTCCATCTCGCGTACTGGAAATACGCCGTGAGGCGGATTCTGGAGCGGCGCCCGCGGGGCGGGTTTCCGCGCCGGCCGGCCAACTGGCCCAGGCCGCCGGCGGAGGCCACCGAGGCCGACTGGGCGCGGGACGTGGCCCTGCTCCGGGACGAACACGAACGGTTGCTCGCGGCGGCGCGCCGGATCTCGCCCCGCCAGCTGGGGCGCCGCCCGCCGGGCAAGCGGAGCTGGACCCGCGGCGAGCTCCTCACCGGCATCGCCTTGCACGATGCCTATCACACCGGGCAGATTCAAATGCTGAAGCGCCTCTGGCGCGAGCGCGGGTCGGACCCCTCGTGAGGCGGGGGCGGTCCGGGGCGGGCCGATCCGGAGAACGGGTCACCCGCCGCGGGTTCCGGTCGCGAGCGGCGGCGCGCCGGTCCGCCGCACCCCGGGCGCTCCGATGAACGGTGGTCTGCAGCCCACCCTCGCCGAGCGGTGGGACCCTCCCTGGCTCGCCCTCGGGCTCCGGCCGGAGCCCGGCCTGCGGGACGCCCTCCTGGCCCGGTACAGCGAACCCTGGCGCCACTACCACACCGCGCAGCACCTCGCCGAGTGCCTGGCGGAGCTTGACCTGGTGCGCCACCTCGCCCGGCGGCCCGACGAACTCGCGCTGGCCCTCTGGTTTCACGACGCCGTGTACGAGCCGCGCCGGACCGATAACGAAGACCAAAGCGCCGCCTGGGCAGGGCGGGCCCTCGCCGCCGCGGGGGCCGCCCCCGAGGTCGCGGACCGGGTCAGCCGCCTGGTGCTGGCGACCAGGCATACCGGAACGCCGGCGGATCCCGATGCGCGCCTGCTCGCCGACATCGATCTCGCGATCCTGGGCGCCCCTCCCGGACGGTACGCCGAGTACGAGACCCAGATCCGGCGGGAGTATGCCTGGGCTCCCGAGGAGGCATTCCGGACCGGCCGGCGTGCGTTCCTCCGGGGGTTGCTCTCCCGGGAGTCCATCTACTTCACCCCTTACTATCGCGAGCGGCTCGAGGCCAGGGCCCGGGAGAACCTGCAGGCCTCGCTGGCGCATCTGGAACGCTAGCGAAGCAGGTTGGATTCACGTTGCGGCGCTGCGGGCCCCGCGATAAGTTTGCCGGAGCGCGCGCCCGACGCGCCAGGCCCCAACCTGCCATGCCGGATCGAGAAGCTCGATGAGGTGTCACCCATGACGCACCACGGTCTCCGTGCGCTGGTGGTGGCCGGTCTGGTGGCTGCCTGCGGCAGCGACACCACGTCCGGTTCGAGCCCGTCCCTTCCCGTCACGGTGGTCAACCGGTCCTCCGGGTCGGGACAGGGCGGCGCCCATCTCGAGTTCGTCACGTTCGAAGTCACGGATCGCGATACCCAGCAGCCACTGGCCGGCGCCCTCATCGTGCTCCAGGTGACCGCGGGCGACCTTTCCCCGCTCCCCCTCGTGACCGGCTCCAACGGCCGGGCCACGGTCACCTGGAGCATCCCCGCGGCAGATCAGACACCGGGCACCGTCCAGGTACTGGCCTTCTGCGCCCCGCCCCCGGGCAAGAGCTTCTGTCGCACCAGGCTCAGCGACCCCGACGCCGTCCGGGTCCAGTTCTGAGGCCATGCCCTGGTCTCGCGAGGATCTGCGAGCGTCGTTCGAACAGGCCGGCGACGAGCAGTGGCAGGCGCTAGTTCGCCATCACGAGGACGCCTACCCGAACCCCAAGCCGACACCCGGGACCGTCTGCCGGGGTGAAGCCGACCGCCTCAACGAGGCCGGCTTCGGGGACACGGCGCGCTACGAGCTCCTCGGGTCCTACGCCGAACGGGTCGGCCCGCGGCTCCGGCTGGTGCATCGCCTCCGCGACCGCCAGAGCGGGCGGATCATCGAGACCGAGCCGTTCGAAGGCTATGACTAGGTGAACCGGGAACGCGACCGCCATGTCCCCTGATCGTCCTTCGCGCCGGCGCGCCCTGGCCGCCCGCGCCCGCGCCTTTCTCGACGGACAGCTCCCCCGGAGCGAAGTCCTGAAAGATCTCGAGGCCGAGGACTGGGCCGATCCCCTCCTCCGGCCGCTGCTCGAGGCGGTCCAGAGTGCACCGAAGAAGTCGCGCTTCTCGGGGCTGTGGGGGCGGGCGTACGATGCGTACGTGGCGCAGACCAAAGCGCTGATCGAGGCGGCGGAACGCTGAGCCGGCGCCGCACGGGGCGCCCCGCGTCACGGAGCCATCGCGCGGTGTCCGCCGGCCCGGTAACGAGACGCCCACCCGGAGGATGACCCATGACCCGACTCGTACCCGTGCTCGCCTCGGCGGCGGCCTACTGGGCCCTGGGCGCCCTCTGGTATTCGCTGGTCTTCGGCGGCGTGTGGGCCGCCGGGCTCGCGGCCCACGGGATCGAGATTCCCCACCCGACCCCGCGCCAGGTGGGCCTCAAGCTGGCGCTCACCTTCGTGGCGAACGTGATCGCCGCGTCGGTCATGGGGTGGCTCGTGGACCGGGTGGATGCGGCCACCTTCTCCGGCGGGGCCCTGGTGGGCCTCCTCACCGGCACGGGACTCGCCGCCACCGGCCTGGCGGTGGCTTATACCTGGGAAAACAAACCGGTCCAGCTCTACCTCGTGGACGCCGGGTATCACGTCGCCGGCCTCACGCTCCTCGGCGGGATTCTCGCCGCCTGGCACTGAGGCGAGGGACGATCATATGGGGCCGCTCGACGAGGCGCTCGCCCGGCACTACGCCACGGGCAACCTCGAGGCGAGCCTGCTCGAGGCCCTCGCGCGCGCCGGCAAGGCGCTCGACCGGCTCCAGCCGGAAGACCTCGCTCCGGTGGATCATTTCCACACCCGGGGGTACGAGGCGACCATGGAGCTCGCCCGGCTCGCCGCGCTCAGGCCGGACGAGCAGGTCCTGGATCTGGGGGGCGGGATCGGCGGCCCGGCCCGAACCATCGCCCGGGCCTTCGGGGTCCGGGTGGTGGTGCTCGACCTCACCGAGGAGTATTGCCGTACCGGGGCGAGCCTGACGGACCGGCTCGGACTCGCCGGCCGCGTCGCGTTCCGGCACGGGAGCGCGCTCGACCTTCCGTTCGAGGACGCCTCGTTCGATGTGGTCTGGACCCAGCACAGTACGATGAACATCCCCGACAAGCCGCGCCTGTACCGGGAAGCCCGCCGGGTGCTGCGGCCTGGTGGCCGCCTGGCGATGCACGAGATCATGGCCGGCCCCGTGGCGGGGCTCCACTTTCCCGTTCCCTGGGCCCGGAGTGAGGAGCTGAGCTTCCTCCTGCCCTCGGAGGACGTCCGCCGGCTCATCCGGCGCACCGGTTTCGCCGAGTCGGTCTGGCAGGACGAGAGCGACGCCGTCGCGGCATGGCTCGGCGAACGGCTGGCGCAGATGCAGGCTCCGCCGGGATCGGGCCCGCCCTCCCCGCTCGGGCTCGCGCTCCTGCTGCGGGATGACTTTCCGCGCATGTTCGCCAATGTGGCGCGGAATCTCGCCGAAGGACGGCTCCGGGTGGTCCACGCGCTCTGGACTCCGCACTGAGCGGGTGGTCGCGACCGGCCCGCGCGCGCCGGGGACACGGCGCCTCAGGGGGGTCGGCACCACCGGCCATCGGGCGCTTGCGCGGCCGCCGCATTCCGGCTCTTTTCCTCTTGTACCGTCGCGGAGCGTTCGAGGTGCCTTCGATCCGTTGCGCGCTCTGTCGGGCCGAGTTCCGGGAAGGCGAGGACATCGTCGAGTTGCCGGACTTCCTCGCCGACGAGGCGCATCCCTACTACCCGTACTCGGGGGCGACGGTGCACCGCGCCTGCTACCTGTTCTGGGATCAGCGCAAGGCCTTCGCGGCCGCCTACAATCGCATTGCCAGAACCCTGGGGCGCGAGAGCGGGGTCTATCCCCACCTCACGAGCGAGGGCGATGTGGAACTCCGCCCGGTCCATGCGCCGGAGCCCCCGTCGGAGCTTCGGTTCCTCCACTGAGGGGGCGGTCGCTCCGGCCCATGCCCACCGAGCCTCACAAGACGGTCCTGAGGAGCTGGTGCCGAGGCGCCATGTCACCGAAAACCGCCGTGCTGTGCTGCCTGGTCCTGGCCATCGGGTGCACGGTCGAGCGGCGCCCGCCCCCTGCGCCCCGCGCGGACGCCGCCGTCCCGGACACCGTGGCGCTGCGCGAGATCCGCACGGAGCTGGAGCGTTACTACCGCGCTTTCAGCGCGCGCGACTGGACGGCCTTCGCGTCGCATTTCTGGGAGGGCGCCACGCTGGCCACGGTCTGGCAGCCGCCCGGCGAGCCGGCGCCCCGGGTCATGGTGCTCACCGTGCCCGAGTTCGTCCGTCAGGCGCCGGCCGGCCCCGGGAGCCAGCCGGTGTTCGAGGAACGGCTGCTCGGGATGGAGGCGCGCCTTCTGGGCGACCTCGCCCAGGTCTGGGCGCGGTACGAGGCCCGCTTCGGCCGGGCCGATTCGCTCCGGACCTGGCGGGGGATTGACGCCTTCACCCTGATCCGGCACGAGTCGCGCTGGCGGATCGCGGCGCTGGCCTACACCGGCGAGGAATAGGCGGCGCTCCCAGGCGCGGACCTCAGACGATGCCCGTCCACACCGTTCGCGATCTGGTTCGCGCCGCCACCGCAGTGGCCCGGCGCACGGCGCAGCTCGTGACCCCGGTTCTGCTGCCGCTCCTCGCCTATGCGCTGTTCCGCTGGACCTTGGACCTCGCCGCCACGGTGCATGTCGCCTTCGGGGCCGCGCTCGCCACGGTGCTGGCGCTGCTCGTCGTCGTCTTGATCACGACGCTCACCCGCGCGCTCCGCCGCCATCTCACCCGGCACCCGGGGGAAGACGCGGTCCACCAGTTCCTCCTGACCGTGCTCCTGGCGGTGGCGCTCTGCGCCTGGGTGTCATACGCTCTCTATCTCGCCAGGCCGGAGAGCTACGGCATCCCCGGAAGCACTAGCATCGCCACCTTCGCGGATTTCTACGGCTGGGTGTTCCTCGACATGCTCCCCCTGCTCCGGGTCTCCGAGACGCTCCGCCTCACGGTTCCGCTCGAGCCCCTTACCCTGGCGGCCCGGCTCCCGGTGCTCGGATTCCGGGTCCTGGTCCTGGCCGCGGCGGTCGAGACCGTGCTCGTCTGGCGCGGAGCCGTCCGGCGCGATACTATCGCATGACCCCAAGTTGAGGAGCGGCTGGTATGGCGACGCTTCGCGACCTGCTCGCCCGCAAGGGGAGCCGGGTCATCTCCATTCGCCCCGACGCGACGGTGCTCGAGGCCGCGCTGCTCATGAACGAGAGCGGCATCGGCGGGCTGGTGGTCCTGGACGGCGGCACGCTCGCGGGGGTCGTGACCGAGCGGGACATGATGCGCCGGGTGATCGCCCAGCGCCGCGATCCCGCCACCACCGAGGTCCGGGCGGTGATGACCAGCCCGGTCGTCACCTGTGCTCCCGGCACCACCGTGGAAGAGGCGGCCGCCGTGATGACCAACCGGCGGATCCGGCACCTGCCGGTGCAGGAGGGCGGCCGGCTCGTGGGCCTCATCACGATCGGCGACCTGCTCGCGTTCCAGGTCGCCGAGCAGCAGGCCACGATCCAGTACATGAGCAGCTACATCTTCGACACCCGCTGAGCGGTCCGTGGCCGCCCCCGATCTCGAAATCGCCACCCTGGCCGGGGGCTGCTTCTGGTGTCTCGAAGCGGTCTTCGAACGCCTGGCGGGTGTCGAACAGGTCGTCTCCGGCTACACCGGCGGCTGGATCCCCCGGCCGTCGTACGAGCAGGTCTGTAGCGGAACCACCGGCCACGCCGAGGCCGTCCAGGTGCGTTTCGATCCCGGGGTCCTCTCCTATCGGGAACTCCTGGAGATCTTCTTCGCCTTTCACGATCCGACCACCCTGAACCGCCAGGGCCCCGACGTCGGTACCCAGTATCGCTCGGCGATCTTTCCGCACAACGCCGACCAGGAGCGCACCGCCCGGGAGGTGATCGCAGCGCTGGACGCCGCCCGCGTGTTCCCCGGTCCGATCGTGACGGCGATCGAGCCCCTCGCCGAGTTCTACCCGGCTGAGCCCTACCACCAGCAGTACTACCGGCGGAACCCCCGGCAGGCATACTGCGCGGCGGTGATCGCGCCCAAGGTGGCGAAGCTCCGCGAGCAGTACGCCGCCCGACTCAAGGCCGGCTGACCGGCGCCCCCGGGCGCGCGGCGTCGCGCGCGGTATATTTGCGGGCATGTCCCAGGCGGCCGCGAGTTCGCTTCGCAGCTATCGTGCGCCGGCGGCGCTTCGCGACGGCACCCCGATCGTGATCCGGGCGATCCGGCCCGAGGACAAGTGGATCCTCCAGGTCGGAATCCGGCGGCTGTCGGAGGCGGCCCTGTACCACCGGTTCTTCGGCGCCAAGAAAGCGTTGAGCGACGAGGAACTGCGCTACCTCACCGAGCTGGACTTCGAGCGCCATGTGGGTCTGCTCGCGGTCCGCGAGGAGGGAGACCAGGAGCTGCCGCTGGGCGTGGGCCGGTTCATCCGGACGGACCACGGCACGCCCCCGTTCCGGGCCGAGGTGGCGTTCACCGTGGCCGACCGATGGCAGGGCCACGGCGTCGCCACCGCCTTGCTCGATCACCTCGCCGCCATCGGCCGGCGTCTCGGCATCGCCCAGTTCGAGGCCGACGTCCTGGCCGACAACACCCAGATGCTCGAGGTCTTCGAGCACAGCGGGCTGCCGATGGCGACCAGCGTCGCCAACGGCGTCGTCCATGTGGTGCTGTCGCTCTGAGCCGGTGCGAAAGGAGCGAGCATGAGCTCGATGTATCACCGGGGACAGCGGGCCCTCCAGGAGCGCTTCGACACCGTGCCGCTGGCGGACCGGCTCGAGGCGGTCAAGGTCCGCCCGGCCCTGTCGCCCCAGGATCAGGCGTTCATCGCGGCGCGCGACATGTTCTTCCTCGCCACCGCGGATGCCGAGGGCCGGCCCACCTGCTCCTACAAAGGCGGCGACCCCGGCTTCGTGCGTGTCCTGGACGCCGAGACCCTCGCCTTTCCCTGCTACGACGGGAACGGGATGTTCCTGTCCTTCGGCAACACGCTGGTCAACCCGAACGTCGGCCTCCTGTTCGTGGACTTCGAGGGCCAGCGCCGGCTCCGCGTCAACGGCGTGGCGTCAATCGCCCCGGCGGACCCGCTCGCCGCGGAGTTTCCCGAGGCGCAGTTCGTCGTGCGGGTGCGGGTCCGCGAGGTCTTTCCCAACTGCCCGCGCTACATCCATCGCTACCGGCTGGTCGAGCGGTCGGCCTTCGTGCCGCGGGCCGGCGCGGAGACCCCGATCCCCGGCTGGAAGCGCGCCGACTGGGCCTGTGATGTGCTGCCGGCCCGCGACCCCGCTCGCCGGCCCCGGCCTCCCGCCGATCCCGGCCCCCGTCCCTGATCCGAGGCCTATGCTCCAGGAGATCCGCGGCCTGATCCTCCGCGATCTGGACGCCCTCGTGCGCGAGCTCGAGGCGTACCCGGACACCGCCACGCTCTGGGCCACGCCGCCCGGCCTTCCCAACAGCGGGGGCAATCTCGCCCTGCACCTAGCCGGCAATCTGGAGCATTTCGTGGGTGCCGTGCTCGGCGGCAGCGGCTACCTGCGCGACCGCGAAGCCGAGTTCACCACCCGCGGGTTGCCCCGCGAGGAGGTGGTACGGCGCGTCCGCCAGGCCCGGGCCGCGGTGGCCACGGTGCTCCCGCGCCTCCGCGAGGATGACCTCGCGCGCGACTTCCCCGTCGCCGTGGCCGGGGTCCGGGTCGGGCTGGGGGACTTCCTGGCTCACCTCGCGGTCCACCTGGGGTACCACCTGGGCCAGGTGGATTATCACCGGCGTGCCGTCACCGGTGACCCGGCCTCGGTAGGCGCCATGGCCCCGAGGGAACTGGTCACCGCCCGCGGGGACGGGTGACGTGACCTCGGCCTCGTACCAGCGGATCTACCGAGTCGTCCGGCGGATTCCAGAGGGACGCGTCGCGAGCTACGGCCTGGTGGCCCGGCTGGCCGGCCTCCCCGGCGGGGCGCGACAGGTGGGCTACGCGCTGCACGCGCTCCCCGAGGACACCGACCTCCCCTGGCATCGGGTGATCAACGCACGGGGCGCGATGAGCCTTCCCGTGGCGACCGGCGCTGCCCGCTACCAGCGGTTCCTCCTCGAGTCGGAGGGCGTCCGGTTCGATGCGGCCGGCCGCGTGGACCTCGCCCGGTTCGCCTGGCGCCCTCGGAGGTAACCCGATGCCGGGCGACCCGAGTCGGATCACGATTCGGCCCGCTGGCCCGGGCGACGCCGGGCTCCTCGCCGAGCTGGGTGCCACCACGTTTCGCGACACCTTCGGGGTCCATAACCGGCCCGAGGATCTGGAGGCCTACCTCGCCGCCTCGTTCAGTCCCGCGCAGCAGGCCGCCGAGCTGGCGAGCCCGGGCACTTGCGTGCTCCTGGCGGAGCACCGGGACCAGGCGGTCGGCTACGCGCAGCTCGTGCTCGCGGAGCCGAACCTGGTCGGAGTACCGGGGCCCTCGGTCGAGATCCGGCGGTTCTACGTGGTGCGCGCCTGGCAGGGCCGCGGGCTCGCGCAGCGCCTCATGGCGGCGAGCCTCGACCACGCGCGGCAGCTCGGCGGACGCACCGTCTGGCTGGGCGTCTGGCAGCACAACGCCCGGGCGATCGCCTTCTACGAGAAGTGCGGCTTCCGGATCGCCGGCACCCAGGAGTTCCGGCTGGGCGCCGATCGGCAGACGGATTGGGTCATGGTGCTGGACTTGTCGGCCTGGGGCCAACCATGATGCCGCCTGGGTGCTCTCGCCTTCCTGGGCCAGCAGGACAGCTCTCACCTGGGGCAGGTAGCCTGGCTCCGGGTCCAGCTCGGGTATCCGCCGATCTCGTACCGGCGCCATGCCTCGGGGGCCCCTTGACCCGCCGGCCGGTGCGGGCCACTCTGCCCGCATCTCGGACCACGACCCTCGCCCTACCCCCGGGGATGCCATGACCGACAAGCCGCTCCAGCAGCAGGTGACGGAGCTCCGCAGCATGCTGACTGCCATTGACGCCCAACTCGGCAAGACCGCGACCCCGCCGGAGGGCCTCGAGGAACTGAAACGAGCCGTGGATACCCTGCGGACTAACGTCTGGGCCATCCTGTCGGCGGCACGATCCAAGGACTATCAGGTGTTCATCGAGCGCTTCAAGCTGCGGCGCGCGATTGACATCACCCGTGGTCTCCTCAGCGACATCGAGAGCGGGGTCACCCGGCAGGTCCTGCCCGAGCACTCGGAACTCCAGATCATTCTACGCCGGCTGAACGAGGAGATCGGCAAGCTCCAGCGGACCCGCTGAGCCGGGAGGTGGGGCGGTGCGGCGCATCGTCCAGGGCGACAACCTGCCGGTCCTCCGGTCCCTGCCGGCGGGCATCGCGCGGCTGATCTACCTCGACCCCCCCTTCAACACCGGCCGCGCCCAGGTACGGCTCCGGCTCCGGACCCGTCGCGACCCGGGCGGCGACCGGGTGGGATTCGGAGGCCACCGCTATCGCACCCTCCGCCTCGGGCGGAGCGGCTTCGACGATCGCTACCCCGATCTGCCCGGCTTCCTCGAGCCGCGGCTCGTGGAATGCCGCCGCCTGCTCACCCCGGACGGCTCGCTCTTTCTCCACCTCGATTATCGGGAGGTGCACTACTGCAAGGTGCTGCTCGATGCCATCTTCGGGCGGGCGAGCTTTCTGAACGAGATCATCTGGGCCTACGATTACGGCGCCCGATCGCGGCGGCGCTGGCCCGCCAAGCACGACACGATCCTCTGGTACGCCCGGGACCCCGCGCGGTATGTCTTCAACTACGCCGCGATGGACCGGATCCCCTATCTTGCTCCCGGGCTCGCCGGGCCGGCAAAGGCGGCGCGCGGCAAGACGCCGACGGATGTCTGGTGGCACACGATCGTGAGCCCCACGGGGCGGGAGAAGACCGGATACGCCACCCAGAAACCGCTCGGTATCCTCAAGCGGATCGTGGCGGTCCACTCCGAGGAGGGTGACCTCGTCCTCGATCCCTTCGCCGGCAGCGGGACCACCGGCGAGGCCGCGGCCCTGCTCGGACGCCGGTTCCTCCTCATTGACAAGAGTCCGGCGGCGGTCCGCGTCATGCGCCGCCGGCTGGCGCCGTTCGACCCCGAAATCATTCGCTGGAGTTCCCCATGACCCTGTCACTCCGCTCCTCGGCCTTCCCCCACGGCGGCGCGATCCCCTCTCGTTACACCTGCGAAGGGAAAGATCTGTCGCCGCCGCTCGCCTGGGAGGGCGTCCCCCGAGGCGCCCGCAGTCTGGCGCTCATCGTGGACGACCCCGATGCCCCCGATCCCGCGGCTCCCAAGATGACCTGGGTGCATTGGGTCCTCTACAACCTTCCCCCGGCCGACGGCGGGCTACCGGAGGCGGTCCAGCCCACCGCGCTGCCGGAAGGCACGCTGGAGGGCTTGAACGACTGGAAGCGGACCGGATATGGCGGCCCCTGTCCCCCGATCGGCCGGCATCGCTATTTCTTCAAGCTCTACGCGCTGGACACGGTCCTCCCCGATCTCGGCCGGCCGACCAAGGCACGGCTGGAAGAGGCGATGGCGGGGCATGTCCTGGCACGGGCCGAACTGATGGGAACCTACCAGAAAACCGGGCGCTAGCCGGGAGGCTCTATTCCGTTCGCGATCATCTGGCGGACCGCCGGTCTGCTGATCTTGTCCAACGTCTTCATGACGTTCGCGTGGTACGCCCACCTGCGGAACCTCTCCCACCGGCCGTGGTACCTCGCGGCAATGGCGAGCTGGGGGATCGCGCTGTTCGAGTACCTGCTCCAGGTCCCGGCCAATCGCCTGGGGTACACCGCGCTCACCCTGCCCCAGCTCAAGATCCTCCAGGAGGCGATCACGCTCGCGGTGTTCATCCCTTTCTCGATCGGGTACATGCGCCAGCCCATCCGGCAGGACTACCTGTACGCCGCTCTCTGTATCCTGGGGGCCGTGTACTTCATCTTCCGGCGACCCGAGGGCTGACGCCGGGGCGCTTGCGAGGCTGTCTTCGCCGGCCTTTATTCCTGCCACCTGACTCGCCACCCGACCGAGGTGCGCATGACGGACCCGCTTGTCGGCATCGTGATGGGCAGTGACTCGGACTGGGAGACCATGCAGCATGCTGCCCGGGAGCTCGCGGCGCTCGGCGTCCCCTACGAGGCGCGGGTGGTCTCGGCGCACCGGACCCCGGACCTGCTCTTTCGCTACGCCGAAGAGGCGGCGGGCCGCGGCCTCCAGTGCATCATCGCCGGCGCCGGCGGCGCGGCCCATCTCCCCGGCATGCTCGCCGCCAAGACCCCGGTCCCGGTGCTCGGCGTGCCGGTGCCGTCCCGGCATCTTCAGGGTCTCGACTCCCTGCTGTCGATCGTGCAGATGCCCGCCGGCATTCCCGTCGCCACGTTCGCCATCGGGGAGGCCGGGGCCCGCAACGCTGGCCTCTTCGCCGCCCAGCTCCTTGCGAGGCACGATCCCGCGCTCGCCGGCCGGATTGACCGCTACCGGAGCGAGCAGACCAGCCGGGTGCTCGCGCAGCGCCTGCCGGAGCTCGCGTGATCCTGCCCGGCGCCACCCTGGGACTGCTCGGGGGCGGCCAGCTGGGACGCATGTTCACCGCGGCCGCCCGGCGCATGGGCTACGAGGTGATCGTGCTGGACCCCGACCCGGCGAGCCCGGCTGGCGGGCTCGCCACGCGGCACCTTCGCGCCGCGTACACCGATCTCGCCGCGCTCACCGAGCTGGGACGCTCCGCCGCCGCCGTCACCACCGAATTCGAGAACGTCCCCGCCCAGAGCCTCGCCTTCCTGCGCCAGTTCTGCCCGGTGCGCCCCGGCCCCGAGGCCGTCGCGGTGACGCAGGACCGGGTGGCGGAGAAGAGCTTCGTGCGCGACCGGGGGATGCTCACCGCGGCGTTTCATCCCGTCCGCGAGGAGAGCGACGCGGAACCAGCCTTCGCGGAGGTCGGCACTCCGGCCCTGCTCAAGACGAGCCGACTGGGCTACGACGGCAAGGGCCAGGCGCTCGTGGACTCCGTGGCCGGGCTCCGGGAGGCGTTCGCCCGGTTCGGAGGCCAGCCCTGCATCCTCGAACGCCGGCTGCCGCTGGACCTGGAGATCTCGGTGGTGCTCGCCCGGAACACCGAGGGTCACCTGGTCACCTACCCGGTGGCGGAGAACCACCACGTGAACGGGATCCTCGACACCTCGCTCGTGCCGGCCCGTATCCCCGACGCGCTGGCGCAGCGCGCCCAGCAAGCCGCCGCCTCCATCGCACGTGCCCTGGACTATGTCGGCACCCTGGCGGTGGAGTTCTTCGTGGTCGGAGACCAGCTCCTGGTGAACGAGATGGCTCCCCGACCCCATAACAGCGGACACTACACCCTCGACGCCTGTGTCACCGACCAGTTCGAGCAGCAGGTGCGGGCGGTGGCCGGGCTCCCGCTCGGCGACACCACCTTGCTCTCGCCGGTCGTCATGGTGAACCTGCTGGGCGATCTCTGGAGCGGGGGCGAGCCGCGCTGGGAACGGGCGCTCGAGAATCCCCGGGTGAAGCTCCACCTCTACGGCAAGCGGGAGCCGCGGCCCGGCCGCAAGATGGGGCATCTCAACGTGCTCGCGCCGGCGCCCGAGGAGGCGCTGGCTCAGGCGCTCGCCGCCCGCGAACGCCTGAAATCGTCCTGACTCCCTCGTCGAGGCACCGATGCTCGCCCTGCTCGTGCTCACTGGCCTGGCCCTCCCCACCCACCCGGCCCCGGCCCAGGATCCGCTCGCCTGCCGGACCATGAACACCGAACGCCTGCCGCTCGCCACCCGGCAGAGCCCCCTCGATTCGCTGAGCTTTGTCGTCGGGACCGCCCGGGTGAAGCTCTGCTACGGCCGCCCCTCCGTCCGGGGCCGCACCATCTTCGGCGGGGCGCTGGTGCCTTTCGGCAAGCTCTGGCGAACCGGCGCCAACGAACCCACCATGATCCATACCACGGGCCCGATCGCGATCGCGGGGGTGCGGGTACCGGCCGGCTCCTATTCCATCTACACGATCCCGGGAAGCGCCGAGTGGGACGTCATCGTGAACCGGTCGATCACGCAGTGGGGCCACGAATCGCAGTACACCGAGGCCGTGAGAAACCAGGAGGTGGGCCGCGGCTCGGCCCGGAGCGAGGCGTTGAGCGACCCGGTGGAGACCCTCACCTTCCGGGTGGAACCCTCGCCGGACCAGGCGGCCGTGCTCCTCCTGGAGTGGGAGAGAACCCGGGTGCGGATTCCGCTGGCTCCCGGTTCCTGACGCGCCTCGGGGTTCGGGCCAGCCGGGGGGCGCACCCGGGCAAGAAAAAGCCCGGCCGGGAGTGGCCGGGCGCCGCGTGAAGATGGAGGCGGAGGGAATCGAACCCTCGTCCGAGTAGGCCTCCGGAACCGCCCCTACGTGCGTAGGCGCCGCTTGATGTGTCGGTCCGGGCGGGCGCCGCGCCGGCCTGCCCGAACCCAAGCCCCGGATGACTCTCGCAACCGCCGTCGGAGCCCCGGCGGCCGCCAGCCCGGCTTTACGATCCGGCAGGAGCGCCCCGGGCGGGCTCCCTTTGCCGGAGGCGCGTCAAGCGAGCCAGAGGCTCGACTTACGCGGCCAGCGCCAATTCAGAGTTGGCAGTTGTGAGTTTCCAGGCGGTTTTACCAGGAACCCTGGACCTGGGCACGCAGCGATCCCTTCAACAAACCCGTCGAAACCAGTCGCCCCCTCGGTAATGTGCCTTGAATCTACGGTGGTCGCCCCCCGCGTGGTAGGGCCAGACCGGGGCTCGGAGGGACGACCCAGGGGTCGTAAACGGATATGTGACCAAGGGTTGCGTTCTGGCTCCCCGGCCCCGATCGCCCTTGGGTGCCGGCCGGCGGACCTCCCCGGCTGCCGGAGACCTCGCGTTTCAGGGCACCGTCACCGGGTCTTGGCCGTCTCGACCCGGTCCCGCCCCTGCCGCTTGGCTTCGAGCAGGGCGGCGTCGGCCAGCGCGGGGAGATTGTCCACGCTCCGGGTCACGTCGGGGATCGCGGCAACACCGAAGGAGGCGCTGAGCGGCCAGCGCCGCCCCTGCCAGTCCCAGGCCGAGGTCGCGAGCTTCACCCGGATTCGTTCCGCCACCTTGGTGCCGTACACCAGGTTGGCGCCCGGCAGCCAGATGGCGAACTCCTCGCCCCCGATCCGGGCCGCGACGTCGCCGCCCCGGATCTGATCGTGAATCAGGCGGGCGAAGTGCACCAGGGCGGCGTCACCGGCCGGATGCCCCAGGGTATCGTTGAGCAGCTTGAACTTGTCCATGTCCGCGTAGATCAGCGCCCCCTGGTTCACGCCGACCCGGTGCATCGCCTCCTCCAGCCCCCGGCGGTTCCGGAGTCCGGTGAGCGGGTCGGTGATGGCCGCATTCCCCTGTTCCTCGTCGCGCCGCGCCCGTACGATCCGGGGGCCCGCGTTCCGGATCGCCTCCTGGACCTCGGCGATAACCGGCGCGATCGGCGCCGCCTCGTCGTCGGTCCAGAAGGCCACGGCACCCACCACCTCGTCGCCGTGCTTGATGGGGAGGATGATCGCCGGCGCGAAATGGGTGCGCCGGTCGTGGACGATCCCGCCCAGCGGATCCGCGATGCTGGTGAGCGACGGGACCTCGCCCCGGGCCACCTGATAGAGCGGACTCCCGGGCACCGCGAAGGTATCCAGCAGGCGGCGGTCCGCGCGCCCCGAGGTGCCGATCACCCGCACCGCCTCGCCGAACACCGCCGCGACGATCACCTCGGCGTTCAGGATCCGCTCGAGCTGGTACGCGAGCCGCAGGCCCACGCTCCCTAACGATTCGACCGCCGCCCCCGCCTCCACCTCGAGACGCCGGAACAGGGGCCGCCGCGCAAGCCCGTCGAGCAGGCGCACCAGATCGTCCCCCACCTGCTGCAGCGTACCGGCCGGGGCGTCCGCCGGCAGGAGCAGGCCAGCCGTGATGCCCGCGTTGGAGCCGTACACCAGCGTGCCCGCGTCCAACCGTTCGGCGCCGCTCGCGCCCTGGCCGTGCAACTGCTGGAGCCGCTCCTCCACCGCCTGGATCGCCGAGGCCGCGAGCTTCCCCGCCGCGGTCGCCCGGTGCCAGCGCGGCTCCCCCTCTCCGTCCCGGGGCGCCTCCCGGACCCAGACCCCGAGCGCTCCGCGCGCCTCCGCGAGCCAGCGCACCGCCGGGTCCGGCAGGAGATACGGGTCGGGCCCCTGGCCCGCCAGGGCAGGCCGGGTCCGCCTCCTGAGCCAGCGCCCGGACAGGAACCCGACCACGCCGCCCACGAGGAGCGGCAGGACCGTACCCGCCACGAATCCGCTCGCCATCACGACCACCCCCTCCGACGAAACCAGGCCCAGATCGCGCCGCTCACCCCCGCCATGAGCACGAGGACCGCGGGATACCCCCAGGGCAGCGACAACTCCGGCATGTGGGTAAAGTTGATGCCGTAGACCCCCACGATGAACGTGAGCGGCAGCGCGGGCGTGCCCCCCTGCCACGCGCGGATGACGGCGTCGAGGGAGGGCTGGTCTTTTCGGTGAATCGTGACCAGAAAGTCGGGGCCGTAGAACAGGGCCACCTTTCGGGTGAGACCCTGAACCGTGTCGGCCTCGGCCGGCGACCGCTCGTCGTAGGCTCGGAGAATGGCGAACGTTGCCCGCTCGAACCGCTCGAACATGGGGAGGTGCTCCGGTCCGAGGCAGTCCTTCACGGCCAAGGGCGGCGGACCGTACTCCCGCGGCACCGGTTCGAGATCGGCGAGCGTCGGCTCGACCAGATCGAGCCAGACCAATGCCGGAGCGGTGCTGGTGAAAGCGGTTCGGAGCACGGGTCCACTCCCTCCGATTCCGGGAACCCCAAGCCCTCTGGTGCTACGTCCGGCCCCGCCCCCCCAAGATCCGGCTGGCGGCCGCGGCGGCGCCGAAGCCGTTGTCAATGTTCACGACGGTAATGCCGGCGGCGCAGGAATTGAGCATGGCCAGGAGCGCCGCGAGCCCGCCGAAGGCGGCCCCGTAGCCGACGCTGGTGGGCACCGCGACCACGGGGGCCCCCACCAGCCCCCCTACCACACTGGGCAATGCCCCCTCCATGCCTGCGACGACGATGATCACCTCGGCACGCTGGAGCGCCTCGCTCGAGCTCAGCAGCCGGTGCAGGCCGGCCACCCCGACGTCGGGGAGCCGGTTCACCCGGTGGCCGAAGGCTTCGGCCACCACCGCCGCCTCTTCGGCCACCGGCAGGTCGCTCGTCCCCGCGGACACGACGAGGACCTCGCCCGCGAGCTCGGGGAGGGGGTCCGGAGGGTGATAGAGCGTCCGCCCCAGCGGGTTCCACCGGGTACGCGGCAGCCGGGCCCGGACCGCCTCCGCCTGCGCCGCGCTGGCCCGGGTTCCCACGAAGGTACCCGCGGCCTCCGCGAAGCGCTCGCAGATGGTGACCACCTGCTCCACCGTCTTGCCTTCGCAGAAGACGACCTCCGGGTGCCCTTGACGGAGGTCGCGATGATGGTCCAGCCGGGCGAACGGGAGCGCTTCCGTCGGGAAATGCCGCAGGCGCTCGAGGGCCTGGGCCGGCGTGAGGCGGCCCGCCGCCACGTCCTCCAGCAGTTGCTCGAGCTGCTCGCGCCTCACGCCACCTGTGCCACCGGCGCCAGGTAGTCGCGAAAGATCGCCTCGGCGGCGGCCATGGATTCCACCTGGAAGAGCCGGGCCCGGAGTTCCGACGCACCGTGGAGCCCCTTGGTGTACCAGCCGAAGTGCTTGCGGAACTCGATCACCGTCTTCCGCGTGTCGCCTTGCAGGCGGATCGCGAGCCGGGCATGCTCCAGGGCCACCTGGAAGCGTTCGGCCGCCTCCGGCGCCGGCGGCCGCGGCCGGCCCGCGAGCAGCGCCCGGGCATCGCGGAACAGCCACGGGTTCCCGAACGACCCGCGTCCGATCATCACCGCCGCGCAGCCCGTGTGCCGCACCATCCGCACCACGTCCTCGGCGGTCTCGATATCGCCGTTCCCGATCACCGGAATCTCCAGGGCCTCCACGACCCGGGCGATCTCGTCCCAGTTGGCCCGGCCCGAGAACATCTGGGTCCGAGTCCGGGGGTGGAGCGTGAAGGCCCTGGCGCCGGCCTCCTGCATGCGAAGCGCGATGGTCACGGGGTCCCGGGTTTCCTCGCTCCAGCCGCTCCGGGTCTTCACGGTGACCGGGAGATGGGTAGCACCGACCACGGCGCGGATGATGCGCTGGACCAGATCGAGATCGCGCAGGCACCCCGATCCACCGTTTCGCTGCACGACCTTCTTCACCGGGCAGCCGAAATTGATGTCAATGAAGTCGGGCTGATACTCCTCGGTGACGACCGCCGCCGCGTCCGCCATCGCTCGCGGATCCGCGCCGTAGATCTGGATCCCGATCGGCCGCTCGATCTCCTCGAACTCGCAATCCTGCAGGGTCTTCCGGATCCCCCGCCGGATCGCCTCGGAGGACAGGAACTCCGACATGAGCACGTCCGCCCCGAACCGGCGGCAGATCTGCCGGAACGGCGCTTCCGACACCCCCGCCATGGGGGCGAGGATGAGAGGAACCTCCGAGGCGTGGGGATAGGGCAGGCGCGGCATCGGTCCGAAAGATACGAAAGCCACATACCCTTTGACAGGCCTCACGGTCCCGCGCTAGCTTCCCCGCCCCTCCTCCCGAACCGCCGTGCGACTCTGCGACCTGTTCACCCCGGAGACGGTCCGGCTGGACCTGGTGAGCACCACGGCCGACGACGTCCTCGCCGAACTGGTCGGCCTCCTTCGCCTCGACGAGGAAGCCAGCGATACCCTGCTCCGGATCCTCCGGCGGCGGGAGGAGCTGGGTTCGACCGGCGTCGGGCGAGGGATCGCGATCCCGCATGGGCGGTCGCTCGTGGTCGAGGCGGTCCGACTGGCCTATGGACGCTGTCCCGCGGGGATTCCGTATCGCGCGATTGACGGGCGTCCGGTGCACCACTTCTTCCTCATCGTGGCGCCGCCTGTCGAGGTGAGCAATCAGTATCTGCCGGTACTCGGCAAGATCGCCCAGTTCGGGAAGGATCCGGACGTGCCGGAGCGCCTGAACCGGCTCCAGACGGTCGAGGAGTTCTTCGCCTTGCTGGACGAGCGGGGCGTTTGACCTTCACTCCCACTCGATGGTGGCCGGCGGCTTCGAGCTCACGTCGTACACCACCCGGTTCACCCCTTCTACCTCGTTGGCGATCCGATTGGCCACCCGGGCCAGGACCTCGGGAGGGAAGGGATACCAGTCCGCCGTCATGCCGTCGCGGCTGGTGACGGCCCGGAGCGCCACCACCTGGTCGTAGGTCCGCCCGTCCCCCTGGACGCCCACCGAGCGGATCGGCAACAGGACCGCGAAGGCCTGCCAGATGTCGTCGTAGAGCCCGGCGGCCCGGATTTCCTCGATGTAGATGTGATCGGCCCGCCGCAGGATCTCGAGATGGCGCTCGGTGACCTCGCCCACGATCCGGATCGCCAGGCCCGGCCCCGGGAACGGGTGCCGGCCCACCATTTCCTCCGGCAGCCCCAGCTCGCGGCCCACCCGGCGCACCTCGTCCTTGAAGAGCTCCCGGAGCGGCTCGATGAGCTTGAACGGGACCCGTTCCGGGAGCCCCCCCACGTTGTGGTGGGTCTTGATCGTGACCGAGGGACCGCCGCGAGGCGAGACCGATTCGATCACGTCCGGATACAGCGTCCCCTGGACCAGGTACTCCACGTCCGGTCCGACCTCCCGGGCGGCCTGTTCGAACACCGAGATGAACGTGTGGCCGATGCACCGGCGCTTGGTCTCGGGATCGGTGACGCCGGCGAGTTCGGCCAGGAATTGCTGCCTCGCGTTCACCACCCGGAGATCGATCCCCAGGTGGCGCCGGAAGGTGTCCTCCACCTGCTCGCGCTCGTGGAGCCGGAGCAACCCGTGATCCACGAAGATGCAGGTCAGCCGGTCTCCCAGGGCGCGGTGGACGAGCACGGCGGCCACCGCGCTGTCCACCCCGCCCGAGAGCCCGCAGATCGCGCGCGCCCGAGGCCCCACCACCGCGCAGATCCGGGCGACCTCGCTCTCGATAAAGTTGCTCGGCGTCCAGTCCGGCACGCATCCGCAGATGTCGAACAGGAAGTTCGCCAGGATCTCCCCGCCGCGGGGCGTGTGAGCCACCTCCGGATGGAACTGCACCCCGTAGAGGGGGAGCCGCTCGTGCTCGAACGCCGCCACCGGCGCGTTGTCGCTCGAGGCGGTCACCCGGTAGCCCGGCGGCGGCGTGTCCACGTGGTCCCCGTGGCTCATCCAGACCGGGGTTTCCTCGCCCGGGCTGAAGCCCCGGAACAGCCGGCCGCCATGCACCACGAGCATCGCGCGGCCGTACTCCCGGCGCGGGGCCCGTTCCACCTTCCCTCCCGACAGGTGCGCCAGGAGCTGCATCCCGTAGCAGAGGCCCAGTACCGGAATCCCGAGCTCGAGCAGGCCGGGATCGGCCGTGGGCACCCGGTCCTCGTAGACCGACGCCGGCCCGCCGGAAAGGATGATCCCTTTCGGCTGCCAGTCGCGGATCCACGGGACCGTCCGGGTCGGCGGGTGAATCTCGCAGTAGACATGCGCCTCCCGCACGCGCCGCGCGATGAGCTGCGTGTACTGCGAGCCGAAATCAATGATCAGGATGCGGTTCGGACTGCTCACGGGCAGCGGTCCCACTGGGGCTCCACGGTTTCGTCCTGGAAGATCTCCTCGTCCCGGATACGCGGCCGCACCACCGCGAAGCGCCCCCGATCCACCAGTACCTCGGCGGGCCGGGGCCGGGTGTTGTAGGTGGAACTCATCACGAAGCCGTAGGCGCCCGCGCCGAGCACGGCGAGCCGGTCGCCGCGCGCGAGGCCCGGCAGCACCCGGTCGAGCGCGAGGAAGTCCCCGGTCTCGCAGACCGGGCCCACCACGTCCACCAGCCCCGGTGCGCGCCCCTGGAGCTCGACCTCCACGATCGCGTGGTAGGCCCCGTAATGACTCGGCCGGACCAGGTCGTTCATCCCCGCGTCCACGATCACCAGATCCTTGCCCCCCGAGCGCTTCCGGGAGAGCACCTGGGTGAGCAAGACCCCGGCGCTCCCCACCAGGTACCGCCCCGGCTCCACCGTCACGGTGAGGCCCGTGGACCGGAGCAGCGGCAGGACGGCCTCCGCCAGGCGCGCCGGCGCGAGGGGCGTCTCGTCCCGGTAGCGGATCCCGATCCCCCCGCCCAGGTCGAGCGCGGTGATGGACTCGACCCCGGCCGCCCGGAGCTGCCGCCAGAGCTCCAGCAGCCGGAGCACCCCTTCGCGGTAGGGCGCCGGATCGAGCAGCTGGCTGCCGAGGTGCATGGCCAGAGTATCGAGCTCGAGCGCGCTCTCGCGGGCCGCGCGCACCGCGAGATCAACGACCTGATCGTACGGGACGCCGAACTTGATGCCCCCCTGCCCCGTGGAGATGTACGGGTGGGTCGCCGCCGAGACATCGGGATTCACCCGAATGCCCACCTTCATCCGCCGCCCGGCCCCCCGCGCGATGGCGGCGAGCACGCTCAGCTCCTCGGCCGACTCCAGGTGGATGTGGCCGATGCCGGCCGCCACCGCCGCCTCGAGCTCGGCGTCCGACTTGCCCACCCCGCTGAAGACGATCTGCTCGGGGGCGAAGCCCGCCGCGAGCGCGCGCCGCAGCTCGCCGCCCGACACGATGTCCGCGCCGGCCCCGAGGTCGCGCAGGACCCGAAGCACGGCCAGATTGCTGTTCGCCTTGACTGCATAACAGATCCGGTGCGGCAGGGGCTCGAGGGCGCGGTCCAGCTCCCGATACCGCTGCCGGATGACCTCGGCGTGGTAGACGTAGGTGGGGGTGCCCACCCGGTCGGCGATCGCGCCGAGCGGCACGCCCCCCAGGCAGAGCGTCGTCCCCCGGCGCTCGAGCCCGGCGTCCTCCAGGAGCGCCGGGTCCACCCCGGGGGCGCCCCCCCCTGCCGCGGCACCGCCCGCCGGCCGGTCCACCTTCAATACGCCTTGGCCCACACCGCCTCCGTCACAGCCTTGCGCCCGCACCACACGCACGTGGCCGGGGCCGTCGCCGAGCGAAACTCGTCGTCCGGCAGGACCCGAATCGTGGCCTTGGTTTCGTCCTTGATGGCGGCCTCGCACCGCGCGTCGCCGCACCAGCCGGCGTAAGCGAACCCCCCCTCGCCGGCCATGAACTCGACGAACTCCGGCCGGCTCACCCCGCGCACGCTGTGCGCCTCGCGCCGCTGCCGCGCCGCCTCCAGCAGCTCCTGCTGCAGGCTGTCGAACTCGATCCGCAGCGCGTGCGCGAGCCCCACCGTCTGGAACGGCACCTTCCGGCCCCCGGTCCGGCGCGCCAGCATGACCTGGCCGGCCGCCACGTCCCGCGGGCCGATCTCCAGGCGCACCGGGACCCCGCGTCCCTCCCACTCGTAGTACTTGGCACCCGGCTTGAGACCGTCCCGGGCATCGAGGTGCACCCGGATCCCCCCGCTCTTGAGTTCGCGGAAGACCTGCTCGGCCGCCTCGAGCACCGCGCTCCGCTCCGCCTCGCTCCGGTAGATCGGCACGATGACGGCCTGGTACTGGGCCAGCCGCGGCGGGGTCACCAGCCCCAGGTCGTCGCCGTGCGTCATCACCAGGGCGCCCACCAGCCGGGTCGAGACCCCCCACGACGTGTTCCAGACGTACTCCAGACTCCCCGCCTGGCTCTGGAAAGTGACCTGGAAGGCCTTGGCGAAGTTCTGGCCCAGGTTGTGGCTGGTCCCGGCCTGAAGCGCCTTGTTGTCCTGCATCAGCGCCTCGCAACTGTAGGTGCGGAGCGCCCCGGCGAACCGCTCGCTGTCGGTCTTCCGGCCCGTGAGGACCGGCATCGCCATCCATTCCTCCATGAACCGGCGGTAGGTACGGAGGATCGTGAGCGTCTGCTCCTCCGCCTCGGCCTCCGTGGCATGCGCGGTGTGCCCCTCCTGCCAGAGGAACTCCATGGTCCGCAGGAACAGTCGGGTCCGCATCTCCCAGCGCACCACGTTGGCCCACTGGTTCATGAGCACGGGAAGGTCGCGGTAGCTCTGAATCCACTTGGCGTACATCGCATAGATGATGGTCTCGGAGGTCGGGCGGACCACCAGCGGCTCCTCGAGTTCCTTCCCGCCCCCGTGGGTGACCACCGCGCACTCGGGCGCGAACCCCTCTACGTGCTCGGCTTCCTTCGACAGAAAGCTCTGGGGAATGAAGACCGGGAAGTAGGCGTTCTGGACCCCGAGCTCCTTGAACATCCCGTCCAGGGCCCGTTGCATCTGCTCCCAGATGGCGTAGCCGTTCGGCCGGATGACCATGCAGCCCCGCACCGGGCTGTAGTCGGCCAGCTCGGCCCGCATGATCACCTCGTTGTACCAGGCGCTGAAGTCCTCCGCCCGTGGCGTGAGCGCCTTCTCGTCAGCCATGCCCGCCTGTCCCATCGGATCTCCCGCCTCGTCTCGAAGCCGCCATGCCGGAGCCGCGACACCCGCCAGCCCGCGGATCCCGCCGTCCCTCACCCGTCCAGCCCCCGCCTCACTTCCTCCACCAGTCGTTCCCGCCTCACCGTGCGCTGGCCCTGCCCGCGCAGGTCCTTGATCACCACCTCGCCCCGGGCCCGCTCGTCCGGACCGATCACCACGGCGAGGCGCGCCTGGCGGGCGTCCGCCAGCTTGAGCTGCTTGCCCACCGCCTGGGCCCCGAGGGCGAACTCCACCCGGAGCCGGGCCTCCCGGAGCTGGTGCGCCGTCTCGAGCACCAGGGGGAGGTCGTCGGGGGTAATCCCCGCGACGAAGACCTCCACCGCGGCCGGGGCCGAGGGCGCAAGGCCCCGGTCCTTGAGCAGCTCGCCCAGGACAACGTCGCCCATGCCGAACCCCACAGCGGGCAGATCCACCCCGCCCAGGGCGGCGAGCAGCGTGTCGTACCGGCCGCCACCGCAGATGGCCCGGAGCTCGCCCCTGGCATCGAACAATTCGAAGACCGTCCCCGTGTAGTAAGCCAGCCCGCGGACGATGGCCAGATCCACGTCCACGAAGCCGCCCAGGCCCATCGCCGCCAGCGCCTCGCAGGTAGCTCGCAGGGGCTCGGCGGCCGACCGGGCCGCGTCGGAACGCTCCAGCTCCGCCTCGAGCGCCTCCCAGCCCTTGATCCGCGAGACGGCTTCCAGGTCGGCCACCGAGGCCGGGGCGATGGCGCCGGGATCCGGGAGCACCCGGCCGAGTTCGTCCCGGCGCAGCCGCTCGACCTTGTCAATGAACTGATAGGCGGCCCCCAACCCCGACTCGGGCACACCGCGAGCCCGGAGCACCGCACCCACGACCCGCCGGTCGCTCAACCGCACCCGCACGTCGCCGGGACCCAGCCCGAAGGCCCGCACGGTGTCGATCGCGAGCGCGATCACTTCCGCGTCCGCGAGCGGCCCGGCTTCCCCGATCAGGTCGCAGTTGAACTGGAAGTGCTCTCGAAGTCGCCCTCGCTGCTGCCGTTCGTACCGGAAGAGCTGCGGGATCGCGAACCAGCGGATCGGTTTCCGGAGCCCCCGGGCCCGCGCCGCCACCATCCGGGCCAGGGTCGGCGTCATCTCCGGACGGAGCGCGACCGGCCGGTCGCCCTTGTCCGTGAAATGATAGAGCTGGCTGACGATCTCGTCGCCGCTCTTGGCGGTGTAGAGCTCGAGCGGCTCGAGCGGCGGTCCGTCGTACTCTTCGAACGCGTACCGCCGGGCCACCTCTCGCCAGGTGGCGAAGATGTGCGACCGGAACGCGAGCTCGGCGGGATAGAAGTCCCGAAACCCCGGCAGGGCTTGGGTTTGCATAGGGGAGGGAAAATAGCCGGGGGGATAGGCCCCGACTACCCCGGCGCCGGGCGCGCCTACGGTTCGATCCCCTCCGCTTGCATGACATCCCCCACCGTGTGGAAGGACCCCGTCACCAGAATGGTCCCGGCCTCCCGCTTCACCTCGTCCAGGGCCTGCCGGAAATCCGGGACCAGGCTCCAGCTCGCCCGGGCCGGCGGCCGGTTCGGATCGCGGAGCCACCGCTGCAGCCAGGCGGTGTCCCATCCCCGACCCGCGGCAGTCGGTGCGATGGTGAGGACGCCCCGGTCAATCGCGCGGTCCAGTTCGACCAGCATCTGCGGCCACGCCTTGTCGCCCAGGATCGAAACCAGGGCGTGAATCGGGCGGGGCGGAGCCACCGCCGCCAGCGAGGCGACCAGCGCCCGGATGCCGTCGGGATTGTGGGCCACATCGAACAGCCAGCGCCCCCGCCGATCGAAGCGCCCAGGAATCCGGGCCCGCCCGAAGCCGCGCTCGATGTCCTCGCGGCCGGGCCGGTACCGGGGCGGCAGCGCCATCAGGATCGCGTGCGCGACCCCCGCGTTCCGTCGCTGATGGGGACCCTGGAGGGCCAGGGGACCCGGCCACTGGTAGTCCGGGGGCACCACCCGGACGTCCGCGCCCGCGGCCGCCCCGGTCTCCCCCGCCGAGTCGCCGGTCCCGGGCGCTCGAGCCTGCCTCGCCGCCTCCCGCATGACCGCGACCAGGCGCGGCCGCGTCTCCCCGATCACGAACGGCACCCCTGGTTTGGCGATACCGGCCTTCTCCACGGCGATCTGCTCCAGGGTAGAGCCCAGGTACTTCATGTGATCACGCTCGATCTTCGTCACCGCGCTCACCAGGGGTGTCAGCACGTTGGTACTGTCCAGCCGCCCCCCGAGCCCCACTTCCACCACCGCGACGTCCACGCCGCGGGCCGCGAAATCGGCCAGGGCGATGGTCGTGGTGGCCTCGAAGAACGTGGCCCCCAGCTCCCGGATCAGCGGGGCGAGCCGCTCGGTCCAGGCGGCCACCGCCGCCTCGGAGATGGGAACGCCGTCCACCTGGATCCGTTCCCGGAAGGAGACCAGGTGGGGCGAGGTGTAGAGTCCCACCCGGAGCCCCTTTTCCCGCAGCGCCTCCGCCACGAGCGTGCAGACGCTTCCCTTCCCGTTGGTTCCCCCCACGTGAATCGTCGGATAGACTTGTTCCGGGTTTCCCACGGCGCGGAGGAGCGCCCGGGTCACGTCGAGCCCGAACTTGATGGTGGTGGTCCGGGGATAGAGAAATGCCAGCGCCGCCTCGTAGCTCAGCCGAGTCGCGCCGCCGCCCCGGACCCCAGCCGCGTCACCGAGTTGTCGCTTCGCCATGGGCCGCTACACCTCTCTCCCGGATCCGTTCGTCGCCGAACTCGATCACGTCCCCGGCTTCCGGGACCTCACCACCGGCTTCACCCTGTGTCCCACCTGCGAGCGCTGCGAGCGGAGCGTCGTCTATCTGACACCCCGCGAACAGGCTGCGGCAGCCCGCCTCGGCCTCCGACTGTACGGGAAGGGGGCGGCCACCCGCATGAACCGGCACGGCTGCCGGTGTCCCTTCTACGAAGGCCCGGCCCGCGGGTGCGCTCACTATCGGAGCCGCCCCCTCATCTGCCACCTCTTCCCCTTCGACGTGGTGGAGCACGAGACGGTAGCAGGAAGTTACTGGTGGGTGCTGTTCGGCGCCTGCGAGGAGGTCGCGCGGGGGAAGCTCCAGGGGCGGATCGAGGAGGCGCGCCGGGTCGCTGCCGAGATTGACCGCCGCATGCCCGACCCCCTGAAGCGGTCGCTGCTGGCCGATGCGGCGGGGGCGGTGTTCGAGCCGGTGTTCTACCGGCACCCGATTCATTACCTCGTGCCCGTGACGCTCCGGGAGCCGGGGCGACCAGCGGGCGAGAACCTGAGAAGCGCGGAAGTGACCGGCCGGGGTGGGGACTACTCCAGAACCTCCTCCGCCGCCCGGCGCCCGCCCATGTGACGCAGCAGCCGTGCGGTCGTGTCCCGGAGCGCCGCCCGCGGGACCACGTCGTCAATCTGCCCCTTCTCCAGGAGGAACTCCGCGGTCTGGAACCCCTCGGGAAGGTCTTGCCCGATGGTCTGCTTGATGACCCGCTGCCCCGCAAACCCGATCACCGCGCCGGGCTCGGCCAGAATCACGTCCCCCTGCATGGCAAAGGATGCCGAAACGCCGCCGGTGGTGGGATTGGTGAGGATGGAGATGTAGGGCACGGAAAGCTGGTGGAGCTGGGCGATGGCGGCGGAGGTCTTGGCCATCTGCATGAGGGAGAAGACGCCTTCCTGCATCCGCGCTCCGCCCGAGGTCGAGACGATGATGAGCGGGACCCGTTTCTCCGCCGAGCGCCGGGCCAGTCGGGCCACCTTCTCGCCCACCACCGACCCCATCGAGCCGCCCATGAACGCAAAGTTCATCACGCCCAGATGGATCGGCATCCCCTCGAGGCGGGCCAGCCCGGTGTAGATCGCGTCCGACTTCCCCGCCTTCTTCTCGGCCGCCGCCAGCCGCTCCACGTAGCTCTCGAAGCCCAGGACGTCAGTGGACCGGAGGTTCGCGTACAGCTCCCGCCAGCTCCCCTCGTCGGTCAGGAGCTCGATGTACTCTTCGGCCGATAGACGCCGGTGGTGCCCGCACTCCGGGCAGACGTTGAACGCCCGCTCGAAGCGCTCCCGGATGTCAATGTGCCCGCAGGCATCGCACTTCTCCCACGCGTCGGCGGGAATCTCCCGCCTCTCCCGGACGGATGGGCGGGGCTTCCGCTCCTTCTTAAACCATGCCATGACGGCCATAGCTGTTTCGGGAAGGTGGGGTGGGACTGCCGGAGGCTCGCGCCATAACCGGCTAATTTGGGGATTCCGCCGCCCTTCCGCTAGGGCCTTTTTCGTAACTCATTGTCAGTATTCAACATAACTAGACGAACGAGAGTCCCATGCCACCCGAAGCGCAAGCCCGATCGCCGCGGCGGTCACCAGCAGAAACGAGCCTCCGTAGGAGAAGAACGGCAACGGTATCCCTGTGATCGGCATGAGGTTTACCGTCATGCCCACGTTCTCGAAGACATGGGTGAAGAGCAGGCCGAGCAGGCCGAAGACCATCATGCTCGCAAACGGGTCGCTGGCGCGGCGGGCCACCCGAACCAGGGTCATGAACAGGGCGAAAAACAGCGCCAGGGCGACCAGGACGCCCACGAACCCCAGCTCCTCGCCCAGAACCGCGAAGATGAAGTCGGTGTGTTGCTCCGGGAGGAACGCGAGCCGCTTTTGGGGCCCGTGCAGGTACCCGTTGCCGAACCACCCCCCGGATCCGATGGCGACCTTCGACTGGATGGCATGGTATCCGGCCCGCTGGGGATCCACCTCGGGGTTGAGAAACGTGAGCAACCGGTTCTGCTGATACGGCTCGAGCTTGCGCCAGACCGGGAGCGCGATGAACCCCATGAGAAAGTTGAGCGCGGCCACCGCCACCCCTTCCCACAGGAAGGGGCGCCAGAGATAGAGCATCACGGCGAGCAGGACCAGCCAGCCCACCCAGGTCCAGGTCGTGAAGGCCAGGAGCAGGCTCGCGGCCGGGGACGCGAGCAGGATGAGCAGCTTGAGCCCCACCCCGGCCCAGAACAGCATGGCGAAGAGGATCCCCACGAAGACCAGGGCGCTGCCCAGGTCCGGCTGGGCGAGGACCAGGAGCGCGGGGACGCCGGCCAGGAGGCAGGCCGGGACCAGCTCGCGGAGCGATTCGGGTGCCGCCCGCCGTCCCGACAGGTAGCGGGCCAGCATCAGGATCACGGCCAGCTTGGCGAGTTCGGCCGGCTGGCCCACAGCGTGGCCGCCGATATAGATCCAGCTCTTGGTACCGGCCGCCGTGCCGCCCCCTCGCCCGATGAGCAGGGTGAGCCCGAGCAGGATCAGGGCGAACCCGTAGAGCGGGAGGGCGGCCCATTCCAGGAACCGCGGCGACATCCGGAACGCCACGGCCGCCACCCCGAGGCCGGCGGCGAGCCAGACGAGCTGGCGCTTCCAGGCTCCCTGGGCCGCCAGGATGGGGACGTCGGTCTGCCCCGCCGAGTAGAGCATGAGCAGCCCGAAGACGACAAGGGCCGCCACCGTGGTGAGCAGCGGCCGGTCCAGCTCCAGGCGGCGGAGAGTCACGGCTGCCTCGGCCCCCCCCCGGTGCTGTCGGCCAGGCCGCCCTGGGACGGCGGCAGCGCCACATCACGCGGGGCGGTATCCTCGACCGTCCGGACCACGATGGGACCCTGGGCCGTGCTGTCGGAACCCAGGAGGTAGCGGCGCATCGCCTGCACGACATACGGGGCGACCTCGGAACCGTGCCCGCCGAACTCGAAGATCGCGCCGATGACGATCTCGGGGCTCTCCGCCGGCGCGAACCCGATGAACCACCCGTGGTCCTTGCCGTGCGGATTCTGGGCCGTCCCCGTCTTGCCCGCCACGCTGAACTCCTTGAGCCGGCTGCGGGCCGCCGTCCCGCGCTCGACAACCTGAATGAGGGCGTGACGCAGGCCGTAGAGCTGCTCGGCCTCGAGACCCAGCTCGAAGACCGGAGCGGAATCGGCCTGGACGATATGGGGGACCGGGGTCACGCCGTCGCCCGCGAGGGCGGCGTAGAACTTCATCATGTTGATCAGGGTCTGGGTGTTCTCCCCCTGCCCGATCGCGAGGTTCAGCACCGCGGCAGCGCTCCACCCGCGCGGCCCGTACCGCTCGTCGTAATACGCCGTGGACGTGGGGTAGATCGGGCTCACCTCGTTCACCAAGTCCACGCCGCTCCGGTCGTGGAATCCCATGCTGACGCCGTCCTGGAGCAGGGGATTGAGCTGGAGCCGCAGGCCGAGCTGGTAAAAGTAGACGTCGCAACTCTTCTCGATCGCGCCGGTGAGGTCGAGCGAGCCGTGGCCCTCCTTTTTCCAGCAGCGGAAGTAGCGGTTCCCGAACTGCATGCCGCCGCGGCAGGGGATCGGCATGTGGCTGTCGAACCCCACCAGACCTCGCCGGAGCGCCATGGCCGCCGTGGCGAGCTTGAACGGGGAACCGGGCGGGTAGCGGACCTGGATGGCACGATTGAGGAGCGGCAGGGTGGGATCGTTGGTGAGACGGCGCCACTCGCTCGCCGCGATCCCCCCGATGAAGGCGTTGGGATCGTAGGCGGGCGTGGAGTAGAGGGCTCGTATCTCCCCCTTCGGGGTCATCGCGATCATCGCCCCGCTCTGCCCCTTCGGCCAGATGCTGTCAATGTAGAGCTGGAGTGGAAGGTCGATTTCGGTCCGAAGGCTCCGGCCCGGGACACTGGGGAGCGGGGGCGCCGCCCCCTGCTCGCGGACCAGACGGCCCAGCGCGTCCACCTCGATGTAGCGCACGCCGGGGGTTCCTCGCAGGGTGTCGTCGTACCGGCGTTCGAGCCCGAGGCGCCCCACCAGCGAGCCGACCCGCGCGCCGGGATACCGGTTGGCGTCGAGGTCCTGCTGGCTCACCTCGTCCACGTACCCGACCAGGTGCGCCACGGCCCGACCCGCCGGGTAGATCCGCCGCGGCTCGGTCTGGATCACCAGCCCCGGCAACGCCACCCGCCGTTCCTCCAGCCGGGCCACCTGCTCCCGGGTGGCGTTCCCCAGCACCAGCGCCGGCTGGTAGCGGGCCTGGAGGTACCGGTTGACCACCGCCTCGAGATCGGCGCTGTCGAGCGGGACGATCCGCCGGAACCGCTCCAGCACGCGCCGCAGCGAGTCCACCGACGAGGCCAGCAGGGCCACCGAGTAGCCCGGCACCGTCTCCGCGATCACCCGCCCGTGGCGATCGTAGATCGTCCCCCGCGCGGGCTGGAGGGGGACCGGCCGGAGCCGGTTGTTCTGGGCCCGGAGGCGATAGCGATCGTACTGGAGGACCTGGGTCCGGAAGAAGGCGGCCGCGAGCAGCACGAACGCCCCGAACAGGATCCACCGGGCCAGCCGGGCCCGCTCCTGCACGCGGAACGCATGAAACTCCCTCATGCCTCGAGCCGGATGTCCAGCCAGTCCCGGAAGACGAGCAAGACGAGCGCACCGGCGGCGGCGGTGGTCAGGGCCTGAAGCGGCGACCAGACGAAGAGCTGCATCCCCATCGCCCCGGCGCTTCCGCCGCTCGCCAGCAGGACAATCGCGTTCCGGAGCCACACCCCCACGGCGATCACGGCTCCGTTGACGAACAGGTTATCCGGAAAGAACACGGCGCGTCCCCAGGCGGCCAGGTATCCCACCACCGTATGGGCCAGTGCGGCCGCGCCGAAGCGGGCGGGCACCAGCGCATCCAGGAGGAAGCCGGCCGCGAAACCCGCCACGGCGGCCCGGCCCGGCCGGCTCCGAATGGCGTAGAGCAGGAGCGCCAGCACCAGAAAATCCGGCGCCACCTGGCCCCACCCGAGCCGCGGTCTGAGCGCGAAATGCAGCACGACCAGGAAGCCGAGCACCGCGACCAGGCGGGTCCGGTCGGTGCGCATCATGGCACCGAATCCGCGGGTGGCGGGCTCGGCTCCGGCACGAAGGCGGGGGCGAGGTCGCGCGGGCCCGGGGCGCGGAGGATCAGCACGTGGGTGGCGAGCTCGGGGCTCGAGGCGGGCCGGACCAGATAGACCCGCTCCCAGCCGGTCTCCTCCGCCGCCGGGCCGATGACGGTCCCGATCGGGAGGCCGGGGGGATACACTCCGCCCAGGCCCGACGTGACCACGCGGGTGCCCGGGGCGATCGTGTCGCGCACCGCGACCCCCCGCAGTTGGAGGAGGTGGTCGGCGCCCTCGACCTGGAGCGCCGGCGCCACCACCCCGAACACCGAACCCGGCTCCGCGTAGGCACTGGCCCGGAACTCCGGATGGGCCCAGGTCATGATCACACTCCAGTCCTGCTCCACCGCGCGCACCACCCCGAGCAGCCCCTCGGGCCCCACCACGGGATCGAAGGGCCTCACCCCTCGTGCCGATCCTGCGGAAACGAGCAGGGTTCGGCCGTCGGTGGGAAGCGACTGGTGCAGCACTTCGGCGGGGACGTACGCTACGGGCAGCCGCCGCGACAGCCCCAGGAGACTCCGCAACCGGAGGTTCTCGGCACGCAAGGAGGGGACGAACTGGGCGGCGTACGCGGCGGAATCCCGCTCGGCCCGGAGCTTGTCGAACCGGGCCCGGCTGGTCCGCGACGCCTCGGCCCACGCCTGGAGCCAGAGCAACGGTTTGAGCACCGTGCTCCGGGCCGCCGCGGCCACCGACCTTCCGGCCTCGGGCGTGAAGAGCAACACGACCGAGAGGGCCACGCAGAGCGAGAAGAGGACGGTGTCCCGGCGGGTGAGCGACCGAACGGTCCCCGGGGGCATGATCAGCGCTGCAGGACGCTCTGGTACTTCTCGTAGTCGTCGAGGATCCGCCCGGCGCCACGCACTACGCAGGTGAGGGGGTCCTCGTCCACGTGAATCGGGAGCCCCGTTTCCTGGGCGAGCAGCACGTCGAGCCCGCGGATCAGCGCGCCGCCGCCGGTCATCACGATCCCGCGGTCCACGATGTCGCTGGCGAGCTCGGGAGGCGTGATCTCGAGCGCGCGCCGCACCGCGTCCACGATCTGCTGAATCGGCTCCTGGACCGCCTCGCGGATCTCGCTCGAGTGGACCCGCACCGTCTTGGGGATGCCGGACACCAGATCGCGGCCTTTCACCTCCATCTCTCGCTCGTCGCCGGTCGGAGCGGCCGAGCCGATCTTGATCTTGATCGCTTCGGCGGTGGGCTCGCCCACCAGGAGATTGTAGTTCTTCCGCATGAACTGGACGATGGCCTGGTCCAGCTCGTCCCCGCCCACTCGGATCGAGGTGTCCGAGACGATCCCCGACAGCGCGATCACCGCGATTTCGGTGGTGCCGCCGCCGATATCGATCACCATGTTCCCGGTCGGGGTCTCCACCGGCAGCCCGACGCCGACCGCCGCGGCCATCGGCTCGGCCACCATGTCCACCTGCTTGGCCCCGGCCGTTTCCGCCGAGTCGCGCACCGCTCGGCGCTCCACTTCGGTGATGCCGGACGGCACGCAGACGATCACCTTGGGCCGCACCCGGAAGACGTGCTTGTCAATGATCGTCTTCAGGAAGTAGCGGAGCATCTTCTCGGTGACGTCGAAGTCGGCGATGACGCCGTCCTTGAGGGGACGCACCGCGAGGATGCCGTCAGGCGTCCGGCCGAGCATCCGCTTGGCCTCGAGCCCGATGCCCTTGATCTTCCCGGTGCTCTTCTCGATGGCGACCACCGACGGCTCGTTGAGCACGATGCCTTCGCCCTTGACGTACACCAGGGTATTGGCCGTGCCCAGGTCCACCGCGATCTCGGTCGCGGGTAGGATCGAGCCAAGTTTTAGCTTCGGGAACTTCATCGAGAAGCCGGGACGTCGGATCGGCGCGAAAGCTAACGGCGCCGCTAAGAGGGGACAAGACGAAAACTTAGGCCACGAGCCCGGTGGTGTGACCCCGGTCACGACCCGCCCGCCCGGGAGCGGCGCGCTCGCCCCCTTCGCGGGGAGCCGCCGGCCGGTGCCGGGGTGCCCGCCTCCGGGCGGCGGCCCCGCTCCCCGCCCCCGCCGCCCGAGCCGCTCCTAGGTCCCGGTGCTGCCGAACCCGCCCGGGCCCCGCTCCGTGGCCGACAGCTCGGCCGTTTCCCGCCACGCCACCTGCTCCACCCGGGCGAACACCAACTGGGCGATCCGCATCCCCCGGGTCACGGTGAAGGCTTCGGCTCCCAGGTTGATCAGCGCCACCATGAGTTCGCCCCGGTAGTCGCTGTCGATCGTGGCCGGGGTGTTGGGCAAGGTGATCCCGTGACGCAGGGCGAGCCCGGAGCGGGGCCGCACCTGGCACTCGTAACCGGGGGGAATGGCCAGGACGAACCCGGTCCGGAACACCCGGCGCTCGAGCGGCGCCAGGACTCCGTCCTCGGCGCTCGCCACGTCGTAGCCCGCCGACCCGGGAGTGGCCGGCGCCGGCACCGGAAGCCCCTCGCCGTGGGGGAGCCGGGTGAAGCGGAGCTCGATCAGAGCAGCGACTCCGCGGGAACCAGCGGGAGCCCGAACGCCTCGGCGACCCCGGGGTAGACCACCTTCCCCTCCACCACGTTGAGCCCCAGCCGGAGCGACCGGTCCTCCCGGCAGGCCTTCTTCCAGCCGTCCCGCGCCAGGCGAAGCCCGTAGGGGAGGGTCGCATTGGTGAGCGCCAGGGTCGAGGTCCGGGGGACGGCACCGGGCATGTTCGCGACGCCATAGTGCACGATCCCGTCAATCTCGTAGGTGGGGTTCTCGTGGGTCGTGGGCCTGATCGTTTCGACACAGCCGCCCTGGTCCACCGCCACATCCACGATCACCGAACCCGGCTTCATCAGCTTGAGATCCGCCCGCTTCACCAGGTGGGGGGCCTTGGCGCCCGGCAGGAGCACGGCGCCCACGACCAGGTCCGCCCGGCGCAGGCAGTCGAGGATGTTGTGCCGGTTGGAGTAGAGGGTGACGACGTTGGCGGGGAGGACGTCATCGAGGTAGCGCAGCCGATCGAGCGAGATGTCGAGAATGGTCACCCGGGCCCCCAGCCCCGCGGCCATCTTCGCGGCGTTGATCCCCACCACGCCTCCGCCGATGATGAGGACCTCCGCCGGCGGCACGCCCGGCACTCCGCCCAGGAGGACGCCGCTGCCGCCGAAGACCTTCTCCAGGTACTTGGCCCCCTCCTGCACCGCCATCCGGCCGGCGACCTCCGACATCGGGGTGAGGAGGGGAAGCTCGCCGCTCGGCAGCTGCACCGTCTCGTAGGCCACCGCGATCGCCCCCGACCGGATCACCGCCCGGGTGAGCTCCTCCGACGCGGCGAAGTGGAAATAGGTGTAGATGACCTGCCCGGGCCGCATCCGAGGCCACTCCGGCGCGATCGGCTCCTTCACCTTGATGATCATCTCGGCCTGGGCCCAGACCTGGTCTGCGGTGGGGAGAATCCGGGCCCCGGCGGCCACGTACGCCTCGTCGGGGAACCCGCTGCCCAGCCCCGCACCCTGCTCCACCAGGACGCTGTGCCCCCGCGACACGAATGCCTCGGCGCCCGCCGGGACCAGCGCGACGCGGTTTTCGTTGGCCTTGATCTCCTTGGGGACACCGATGATCATGGACGCACCTGTCTCGGGTGGAATCGAAGGGTAGCATCGCGGCCCGAGGCCGCGGGTCCGCTCACCGGGCGGGCCCGAGCTGCACGACCGTCTGCCGTTCGGCCGCGAAGAACTCCGCGGTGATGGCCGCCACGTCGTCCAGGGTGACGGCGTCGATCTCGTCCAGCAACTGGTCCAGGCGGCGGTACGGCTCGTCGTGCAGGCCCACCGTGGCGAGCCGGTTCATCCGGCTCACCGGGCTTTCCAGCGAGAGCATGACCTGCCCCTTGAGCTGCCGCTTGCCGGCGGCGAGGTCCTCGGCGCTCAGGCCCTCTCGCGCCAGCCGGGCATACTCCTCCCGCACGACTTCCAGCGCCCGCGCGGCGGTCGCGGGCTGGGTGCCGACATACACCCCGGCCACCCCGCCGGACTGGAAGAATTGCTGGTAGGCGTACACGGCGTAGGCGAGCCCCAGCTCCTCGCGCACCCGCTGGAAGAGCCGGCTCGACATTCCGCCGCCGAACACGTTGGTCACGATGGACAGGGCGAAGCGCCGCCGGTCGCGATACGGAAAGGTGTCGGACCCGACCACGAGATGGGTCTGGGCTCCGTCCCGCTCGATCACCTCCATCACGCCCCGGCAAGCCGGAGCCGGCGGCACCGGTTCCCGCGGGGGGCCGCCCGAATCGGCGTCGGCCCATCCCTCCCGGGCCAGCAGGTCGAGCACGTGTTCGTGCTCGAGCCGGCCGGCGGCCGCCACCACGCAGTTGGCCGGATGGTAGCCCGCGCGATGGAGCTGGCGGAGATCAGCCGCCTCGAGACCGCTCACGGTGTGGCGGGTGCCGAGGATCGAGTACCCGTAGGGGTGCGCGGGCCAGAGCCGGGCGTGAAACAACTCGAAGACGAGATCGTCCGGGGTGTCCTCCACCTGCGCGATCTCCTCCAGCACGACGTTCCGCTCCAGGGCCAGGTCCTGCTCGCGGAGGAGGGGCCGCCGGACCAGGTCGGTCAGCACGTCGAGGGCGCGGGGGAGATCGTCGTCGAGGACGTGAGCCTGGTAGTTGGTGTGGTCGCGGCTGGTGTAGGCGTCGAGGCTCCCGCCCCGGGTCTCCAGCTCGAGGGCGAGCTGGCGGGCCGTCCGCCGCTCGGTGCCCTTGAAAACCATGTGCTCGAGGAGGTGGGACACCCCCATCTTCGCCCGGGGTTCGTGCGCACTGGCGGTGCGCACCCACACCCCCACGGCCACCGACCGGAGGCCGGGGAGGACCTCGGTCAGGACCGTCAGGCCGTTCGGCAGAACGGTCTGGTGAAGCCCCGTATCGAGGCGGGTCGTGTCCACGGCGGCTTCGGCTATTTCTCGAGCAGGGCCTTCCGCGACAGGCGCATGCGGCCCTTGTCGTCTACCTCGAGCAGCTTGACCCGGACGGTGTCGCCCTTCTTGACCACGTCTTCGGTCTTCTCGGTGCGCCCGTGCTGCAGCTCGCTGATGTGGAGCAGCCCTTCGACCCCCGGCAGGATCTCCACGAAGGCGCCGAAGTTGGTGGTGCTCTTGACGACGCCCTCGTACACCGCTCCGACTTCGGGCTCGGCCACCATCGCCTCGATCATCTTCCGGGCCTTCTCGCCGCCTTCGCCGCCCACCGAGGCGATGGTGACCAGGCCGCTGTCCTCGATGGTGATCGTGGCTCCGGTGGCATCCTGGATCGAGCGGATGGTCTTCCCCTTGGGGCCGATCACGTCGCCGATCTTGTCCGGCTTGATCATCAGCGTGATGATCCGCGGCGCGTACTTGGACAGCTCCTTCCGGGGTGCCGCCAGCACCTTGTTCATCTCCTTCAGAATGTGGAGCCGGCCCTTCCGCGCCTTTTCCAGGGCCTCTTCCATGGTCTTGAGATCGAGCCCTTCGATCTTGATGTCCATCTGGATCGAGGTGATGCCGCGGCTGGTCCCGGCGACCTTGAAGTCCATGTCGCCCAGGTGGTCCTCGGAACCCAGGATGTCGGTCAGGACCGCGACCTTCTTCCCCTCCTTGATGAGGCCCATGGCGACCCCGGCGCAGGCCGCCTTGATCGGCACCCCGGCATCCATCAGCGCCAGCGATCCGCCGCACACCGTGGCCATGGAGGACGACCCGTTCGACTCCAGGATCTCCGAGACCACGCGCACCGTGTAGGGGAACTGCTCGTAATCCGGGAGCAGCGGCTGCAGCGCCCGTTCCGCGAGCGCGCCATGGCCGATCTCGCGGCGGCTGGTGCCCCGGATCGGCTTCACCTCGCCGGTCGAGTAGGGCGGAAAGTTGTAGTGCAGCATGAAGGACTTGGACGCCTCGCCCGGCGTGTCGATGCTGTCGATCCGCTGTTCGTCTTCCTGGGTGCCGAGCGTCACGGTCACCAGCGCCTGGGTCTCGCCGCGCTGAAAGAGAGCCGAGCCGTGCGCCCGGGGGAGCGGGCCGACCTCGATGGTGATCGGGCGGATGGTGTCGCAGTCGCGCCCGTCCACCCGTTCCCCCTTCTCGAGGACCTGGGCCCGCATCACCCGGTACTCGATCTCGTCGAGCTGGGCCGCGATCTCACGGGCGCCCTCCGGGAACTCGGCGGCGAGCTGGGCCAGCACGTCGGCCTTCACCCGCGCCACCTTCTCGGCCCGGGCGTGCTTGTCCGGCGCGTTGATCGCGCTCGCCATCGGCCCCTCCGCCAGCCGGGCGACCCGCTCCACCAGCACGGGATCGGGAGCGGGCTTCTCCCAGGCAAGCTTGGGCCGGGCCGCCGGCTTGATCACTTTCTCCATGAGCTGGAGGGTCTCGCGGATCCCCTTCTGGGCCACCTTGAGCGCCTCCAGCATCTCGGCTTCCGAGACCTCGAGCGCGCCGCCCTCGACCATCACGATGGAGTCGGCCGTGCCGCTCACCGTCACGTCCACCGTGGAGTATTCCAGTTGCTGGAAGGTGGGGTTCAGGATCCAGTTGCCGTCCACCCGGCCCACCCGGACCGCGGCGATCGGCCCGTTCCAGGGTACTGGCGAAATGGCGAGGGCGGTCGAGGCGCCGATCACGCCCAGAATGTCGGCATCGTGCTCCTGGTCCGCCGAGAGCACGGTGACGAACACTTGCACCTCGTTGCGGAACCCCTCCGGAAAGAGCGGGCGGATGGAGCGGTCGATCACCCGGCCCGCGAGGATTTCCTTGTCGCTGGGCCGCCCTTCCCGCTTGATGAACCCGCCGGGAATCTTCCCGGCCGCGTAGGTCTTCTCGCGGTACTCCACCGTGAGGGGGAAGAAGGGCAGCGCCGACTGATGCGGGGAGACGGTCACGGCGGCGAGCACCACGGTGTCGCCGAACCGGACCTGGGCGCTGCCCGCGGCCTGCTTGGCGAGCCGGCCGGTCTCCAGCATGAACGGCCGGCCGGCCAGTTGAGTGTCGATACGATGAACGGTCACACGCTAGTCCTGTTCCGAATGCCCCAATAGGTTGAAGGGCGTCCTGGCTCGGCTGGCCGGGACGCCCTTGGCCTCGTGCGCGCGTTAGTGCCGGAGGCCCAGTTCGTCAATCAGGGCCCGGTACGTGGCGAGGTCGTTGCGCTTGAGGTAATTGAGCAGCCGGCGGCGGGTCCCCACCATCTTGAGGAGGCCCCGGCGGCTATGATGGTCCTTGGGGTGGTTCCGGAAATGATCGGTGAGCGAGTTGATGCGCTCGGTGAGGAGCGCGATCTGCGCCTTGGCGGAGCCGGTGTCGGTGTCGTGAAGACGGTACTTGGCGAGCACCGACTGCTTGTCAAAACCCATGCTGCGATTATCCTCTTGGCACTTACCCGAACGTTCGGGCCGAGTCACGTAATCTTCGATAGCTCAACAATATAACCCCGCCCGAACCGGCCGATCAACCCCGCCATGAAGCCCGACGCCCCCGCCCCCGGCGACCGCCTCGGCCCCTACACCCTGGAGCACCTGTTGGGTCAGGGCGGCTTCGCCTGGGTCTTCGCCGCCCGGCGGGACGATGGTAACTCCTTTGCCCTCAAGCTCTTGAAACCGCGATACGCCTCCGACCCGCAATTCGAGTCCCGCTTCCGCCAGGAGGCGATCTTCGCGGCGGACCTCCGCCACCCCAACATCGTCCACATCGAGGAGGTGGGAACGGCGGAAGGCGTGGCCTATTTCGCGATGGATCTCTACCCGAGCAGCCTGAGTGCCCGGCTCGACCGGGAGGCGACGATCCCCGAAGCCGAGGCCGTGGCGCTCGCCATCGGCGTCACGCAGGCGCTCGCCTTCGCCCACGCGCGCAACGTGATTCACCGGGATATCAAGCCGGACAACATTCTCCTCGCGCCTGACGCCCGGCCCGTCCTCGCCGACTTCGGAACGGCCCGGGCCGTGAGCGGCTACGTGGCCGCCACCGGCTTCATGATGACGGTGGGCACCCCGGCTTACATCTCCCCTGAGCAGGCCCAGGGCCGTCCGCTCGACGGCCGCTCGGATCTCTACTCCCTCGGCATCACGCTCTACCGGGCGGTAACCGGTGACGTGCCTTTTCGCTCGCGCGACTGGTTCGAGCTGGCCCGGCTGCACGTCGAACAGGCACCGGATTCGCCCCGGCTGCGCCGGCCCGAGCTCTCCCGGCGGTTCGAGCGCATCGTCCTGCGGCTCCTCGCCAAGCACCCGGATGACCGCTACCCCTCGGCCCCGGCGCTGCTCGAGGACCTCCACGACATCGCCACCCGGACCCGTTCCACCGACGACCTGCCCGTCCCCGGCGGCTATCGCCGCGGGTCGGAGGGGATGGCCCCGGGTGGCGGGGCGGAGAAGAAACGGTGGTGGAAGGTCTGGTGAGGTCTCACGACCGCGTGTCGCCTCTCAGACGCTGTTCGTCAGGGAGGAGCGCGTCGGCTCGTTCCCGGTCCAGCGTGTAGAGCGGGCCCCCGTCCCGCGCCCGAACCCAGAAGCCGGCCCAGGTCGAATCGAACACGAGGGACAGGAGCTTGCCCCCCCCGGGACCGAAGACCGTGAGCGCCCGGTCCGGGCGATCGAACCGGGCGGAATCGGCCTGGGCCCGATCGGGGAACCCGGTGGCGCGGATCTCGCGGAAGAGCTGGAGGTAGCGGGCCAGGGCCGCCGAATCCGGCCGGGCGCCATGGCTCAGGATCCAGTTCGCGCCCTCCCGCCGGAGCCGCCAGGTCCGGCGCCCGCGCACCACCTCGATCGCCGCGATGCTGTCCGGGGTGAGCCGGGCGATCACCTTGTCGCGCCAGTCGGCCACCCGCTGATCCGCCAGCGCCGGCAGCCGGCCGTGATAGAGATAGACCGCGCTTTCGTTCGGGCGGCGGACGTAGTACCCCTCGAAGTCCGGACCGCGATTCCCGAGCCAGAGCTCGAGCAGCACCGTGCCACCCCCGGAGATGGTTAGCCGTTTGGCCTTGGCGCTGTCCACCCCCATCCGCTCGTGCGAGGCGGCGCTCTCCGCCACGAGCTCGCTCGGCGCGGTGCTGTCGGCGAGGGCGGCAAAGAAGTCCTCGACCGCCTGGGGCGAAACCGGAGCGCCCTCGGTTTCCCACTTGCCGTCCCGGCCCTTGGCGACCACCACGGTATCGGTGGGCCGGGCCATGACGATGCGATCGGCTTCTGACTCGCGGATCAGCGGGAGCACGATCCGGGGCGGCCGATCCTGGCTCGCCCGGCGAATCAAGGCCAGGCTCGCCCACGCCACGAGCAGCACCCCGAGGGCGATCGCGATCCGCAGCAGCGTCTTGGCGCTCATGCCGCCTCCACCGCACCGCCCGCCAGCGGCCGCCACGGCTCCAGCGCGTGGCGGCGGCGAGCGAGAAGCCGGAGCACGCCCCAGCATCCCACCAGGACGGGCACCAGGATCACGTTGGCGTACTTGACCCCTTCCTGCAGGGTCTTGCCCGTGAACGCCAGCACCGGCGGCCGGCGGTCCCGGCTCCGGATCCGGATCAACCCCTCATCCTGGGCCAGCCAGTCGAGGGCGTTCAGGGCGAACACCAGATTCTCCGGCACGCCCTGCGCCGCGCGGTCGCCGGCGAACTCGCTGTTGCCGATCACGATGAGCCGTCCGGCCGGCTGAGCCGTGTCGCCCTCGGCGCGGGCCGGGGTTACCATCACGCCGAGGAGCCGGGGCTTGAGATCGAACCGGGGCCACTGCCGCGTCGGGGTGATGTCAATGTCCCCCTCGGCGATCCCCGACACCCGGCTCGAGAGGAGCAGCGGGGTGACGGTCCCGGCCTTGGCGCCGGTGGTGTCGATACTGCTGGCCCAGGGGAGGAACACCTCGCCCACCCCCTCGACCACGACACTGGAACCGGCGGGCTGCGCCCGAAGCCAGAACGGGTAGGGGGCGAGCACCCGGCCGGCCTCGCTCGGGATCGGCACCAGCTGGTTGTTGGCCAGATCGTACACCAGGTCCGGCCGGATCTTCAACCCGTACGGCTTGAGGAGGTCGTTCCAGACCGGCTCGCGCGCGCGAGCCATGGGGAACTGCGGATTGAGCTCGGCCCCGGCGGCCATCAGGAGCAGGCTCCCGCCCCGGTGGAGGAACCGCTCGAGCCGCTCGCGTTGCGGGGCCGTGAGGCTGTCAGGCGTGCCGGCGATCGCCACCACGTTCAGGTCCGACTTCGGTTCGGTCGAGTCGGCGAGCGAGATGGGACGGACCTCGTAGCTCTTCCCCAGCTGCTCGGTGAGCTGGTGGGTGCTGAACCCGCCGCCGTAGTCGGCCACGAGAAGACCGATGGCCGGCTTCCGGGTCCGGGTGAGACTCCGGATCGCGGCGGCGAGCCGGTACTCCAGATCGTCGGTGCGGCGGACGAAGGGGATGGCCTCCACCCCGTCGGCGTACTGGACCGCAAGCCCCAGGTAGCCCTCCTTCACCTGGAGGGAGCCCTTGCCGACCACGTTGAACTGGACGGGGGTGATGCCCAGGCTCTGGGCGTCCTTGCGGGCCTCGGCATCGCCGGCCGGATCCTTCTCCACGACCTTGATCTTCCCCCGGCCGGCGGTGCGGATATCGGCGAGGAGATCATCCAGGTCCCGCTTCATGAGCGAGATCTCGGCGGGCAGTTCCTCCGAGGCGAAGACCTTGATGGTGACGAGGTCGTTCAGGCCGCGAGCCAGCTCGCGGGTGGCGGGCGAGAGGGTGTAGGCCCGGCCCGGGGTGAGGTCGAGCCGCCCCCCGATGTAGCTCCCGAGCAGGTTGACGACGAGGAGTGTCCCCACCAGGAGCACGGTCCCCAGGCGAAGCCGGCGCAGGGCGGCGCTGCGCGGCGCGAGCTTTCGTGCCATGAGCACCCCGAAGGCCAGGGTGAGGAACACCGCCGCGAGGGAGACAAAGTACACCGCGTCGCGGAGGTCGATCACCCCGCGCCCGATGTTGTCGAAATGGGAGAGCACGCCGAGCCGCGCGGCGAGGCTACCGAGCTGGGCCGGCAGCCCCACGAGGAGCGGATTGAGGCCCACCAGCACCAGGACGAACATCACGGCGACGGCGAGGATGAAGGCCGTGATCTGGCTCCGGCTCATCCCCGAGGCCCACACGCCGACGCCGGCGAGGCCGGCGGCCAGGAGCATGGCGCCCACGTACTGGGCGATGACCGGGCCCCAGGGAAGTTCGGACCCCAGGGAGAGGCCGAGCGGGATGGGCAAGGTGAGACCCAGCGCGAGCCAGAGGAACAGCGTCGCGCCGAAATACTTGCCCAGCAGCAGCTCGAGTTCCGTGATGGGGTGCGACAGCAGCACCTCGAGCTGCCCCCCCCGCGCGTCCTCCGCCAGGGTCCGCATCGCGACCGCCGGCACGAAGAAGAGCATGAGCCAGGGGAGGAGATCCAGCATCGGCCGGAGGGTGGCGGCGTTGGTGAGGTACGCCTGGCGGAAGAACAGGAAGGCGTTCACCACCAGGAAGACGATGAGGAGCACGTACCCGGTGGGGCTGTCGAACAGCGCCTTGAGCTCCCGGCGGGCGATGGTCCCGATGGCTCTCATGCGTCTTCCCCCGCTGCGGTGAGCTGCCGGAAAAGCTCCTCCAGGCTGCCGGCCTCCTGGTGCAGCTCGTACAGGGTCCACCCCTCGCGGGCGGCCAGCCGGAAGATCTCCGGCCGGACGTCGCTCGCCGCCGAGGCGGTGAGCGTGAGCCGTACCCGCCCATTCTCGGACCCCACTTCCTGGACCTGGTTCACTCCGGCGAGGTCCTTCAGCTTCGTGACCAGGCCGTTCCCCGAGGCCTCCACCGAGATCCGCACATCGCCGCCGGCCCGGCTGATCAGCTCCTCCACCGAGCCGTCGGCCGCGAGCCGCCCGCGGTTGATGATGAGGAGGCGGCTGCAGGTGAACTGGACCTCGGAGAGCACGTGGGTCGAGAGGATGACGGTCCGATCGCGCCCCAGGTCGCGGATGAGGCTCCGGATCTCGACCCGCTGGTTGGGATCCAGGCCTTCGGTGGGCTCGTCGAGTACCAGCAGGTCGGGCCGGTGCAGGATGGCCGCGGCGAGACCGACCCGCTGCCGGAAGCCCTTGGAAAGCTCGCCCACGGGCCGGCGGAACACGGTTTCGAGACCGGTGGCTTGCACCGCCTCATCCACCGCCCGCATCCGATCCGCGCCGTCGAGCCGGCGCAACCGGCCTACGAAGTCCAGGTACTCTGCCACCAGCATCTCCCCATAGAGCGGGTTGTTCTCGGGGAGATACCCGACCCGGCGCTTGGCCTCGACGCCGGCCTCGCTGAGCGGGGCCCCGTCGAAACGCACCACGCCCTCGTCCGGTTCGTGAAACTGGGTGATGATCCGCATCGTGGTGGACTTGCCCGCCCCGTTGGGACCGAGGAAACCCACCACCTGCCCGCGGTCCACGGAGAAGCTCACCTGGTCCACCGCCGTCACGTTGCCGTAGCGTTTGGTGACCTGTTCCAGCGCCAGTAATGTCATACGCGATTCACTGCCATGGAGAGCGACCGATCCGTTGCCGCCGCCCGCCGTCCGGGGGTGGGGCGGGGGAAAAATGTCGTAGGATCCCGGGGTCCGACGCCAGTGGGGGCGGGGGGCGGCCCCTCTCACCAGCCCAACAGGCGCCGGAAGTCGTTGGAGAACGCGAGGATCATGAGCAGGCCGATCAGGATCAGGCCGACCACGGTCAGGCGTTCCCGCAGGGCACGGGAGAGGGGGCTGCCTCGCAGGCCCTCCGCGAGCAGAAAGAGGAATTGCCCGCCGTCCAGGACCGGGATGGGGAGGAGGTTGAGCACGGCGAGGTTCACCGAGATGAGGGCCAGGATGGCCAGGAACTCGTCGAGGCCGATGCGGGCGCTTTCGGCCGCGACTTGAGCGATCAGGATGGGCCCGCCGATCTCACGGGTGGAGATCCGCGCGCTCACCAGCCCCTGAACGGTGCGCACGATCTGGGTGCTCGCTCGCGCCGTGGCCCGCCCGCCGGCGACCAGCGCCTGCCCCAGCGAGAGCGGGCGGGCGATCCTGGGGGTTGCGACCCCGACGCCGATCTTGCCCACCACCCGGCTCCCGCCCCGGGGCAGGGGCTCCTCCCGGGCCACCGGTGTGAGCCGGGCCTCGGTGCGGCCACCCCGCCGGCCGATTCCGAGCACGAGTTCCTCGCCCGGGCTGGCCCGAACCCGGTCCACCAGATCGTACCACTGCGAAACGCTGTCGCCGTTGATGCTCAGGATGGTGTCGCCGACCTGGAGGCCTGCCTGGGCTGCGGGCATGCCCCGGATGATCGAGTCGAGGACCGGGGCGCGGTACGGTTCCAGGGCCAGCGCGAGGCGGGCGCGTTCGACCAGCGCCGTGTGGTGAATGCGGAGCACCAGCCTTCGCCCGTCGGCGAGGGCGAGCACCACGGAATCGCCCGCGGCCGTGGTCAGGCCTGCCTCGATCTCGTTCCAGGTGTGGACCGAATCGCCGTTGATGGCCACGATCCGGTCACCGGGGCGGAGTTCCCGGAGGGCCTCGGCGCCGGCCGGCAGGCTATCGGTGACGATCCGCCCGACGGCGGTGGTGGGGTCGAGCTGTTCGCCGTTCTTGTAGGCGAGGCAGGCGTACAGCAGCCACGCGAACAGCACGTTCATGGTGACGCCGGCGAGGATGACCACCATTCGTTTCCAGACCGGCTTCGCTTCGAAGACCCGGTCGGGCGGGACCGGGGTGGTCGCCCGCCCGCCCTCGAGCGGGCCGCTGGTGATCTCCTCCTCTCGACTGGCCATCTTGACGTAACCGCCGAGCGGGAGCCAGCCGATGGCGTATTCGGTTTCACCGTGGCGGCGGGTGAGCCAGGGGATGGGGGACCCCATGCCGATCGAGAACCGATGGACGTAGATCCCGGCCCACTTGGCGGCGAGGAAATGCCCCAGCTCGTGCACGAAGATGAGGACACCCAGGACGACGATCAGGATGAGCACGGTGAAGAGGAGGCTCACGCGGCCACCACCTCTCGGGCGCGTTGCCGGGCGCAGCGATCGGCCGCCCGCACGGTTTCGAGATCGGTCGCCGGCTGGACCTGGTGCTCCTCCAGCACCCGTTCGATGGCGTCCGCGATCCGGCCGAACGGGATGGCGCCGGCCAGGAACGCCGCCACCGCCACCTCGTTGGCGGCGTTGAAGACGGCCGGGGCGGTCCCGCCGGCCCGGCCGGCCGCGACCCCGGCGGCGTAGGCCCGGAAGACCGAGGTCCGCACCGGCTCGAAGGTGAGCGCCCCGATGGCGACCGGATCGAAGCGGGGGACCCCGGCATCGGGCAGCCGGGCCGGGTGGGTGAGGGCGTAGAGAATCGGCAGCTCCATGGATGGGAACGCAAGCTGGGCGATCACGCTCCCGTCGCAGAACTCGGCGAAGGCGTGAACGATGCTCTGGGGGTGGACCACCACGTCCAGGGCGTCGTAGTCGAGCCCGAAGAGGTGGTGCGCCTCGATCACCTCCAGCGCCTTGTTGGCCAGGGTGGCGCTGTCCACGGTCACCTTGGTCCCCATGCGCCAGGTCGGATGATTGAGCGCCTCCGACACGGTGGCCTGTGCGATCCGCTCCGGGTCCCACTCCCGGAAAGGCCCGCCCGAGGCGGTCAGGATGAGCCGGGAGAGGCCGCTGTCGCGACCGCTCACGCACTGGAGCACCGCGCTATGCTCCGAGTCGACCGGGATGAGCTCGCCGCCGCCTTCGCGACAGGCCGCGCGGACCAGATCCCCGGCCATGACCAGGGTTTCCTTGTTGGCCAGCGCCACCCGCTTGCCGGCGCGGAGTGCCGCGAGGGTGGCGTCCAGCCCGGCCGCGCCCACCACGGCGTTGAGCACGATGTCGGCCTCGGGGTGGGTCGCCGCCTCGATCAGGAGCTCGGGTCCTCGTTCCGCCACGAGGCCGGCCAGCCGCGGCCGCCACTCCGCTGCCTGGCGGCGGAGCGCCGCCTCGTTCCGGAAGGCGGTGAGCGCCACGACCACGAAGCGGTCGCGCTGGCGGCGGAGCACGCTGAGCGCGCTCTTGCCGATGGACCCGGTCGAGCCCAGGATCGCAACACCCCGCACGGCCCGCGGAATCCGGCCGTTCATCAAATCACCCCGAACCAGCGGTAAAGCGCCGCGGCGGCGGGCAGGACGAAATAGAGGGAGTCGAGCCGATCGAGCACGCCGCCGTGCCCCGGGATCAGGGACGAGGAGTCCTTGAGCCCCACCTCGCGTTTGTACAGCGACTCGGCCAGGTCACCCACCTGCCCCACCACCCCGAGCACCAGCGCGAAGAGCAGCCCCTTCTCGAGCGGGAGGGCCAGACCCAACCGATCGAGCACCGCCATATTGAGAATCGGCACGGTGAGCAGGGCGGCCACGACGCCGCCCGCGCTGCCCGACCAGGTCTTCCCCGGACTCACGGCCGGCCAGAGCCTGGGCCCCCCGACCGCCTTGCCCACGGCCATGGCGGCCGTATCGCAGACCCAGACCAGAACCAGCGGGGTGAAGACGAGCCAGGCCCCGGGCCAGGAGCGCTCGGCCTGGGTGAGGTGCCGGATGGCGAGCAGGAACGCGGCAAGGCCGGACGGATAGACCACCCCGAGCAGCGTCACGGCGGTCGCGGCCAGGGGCCGCTGGTCCGGGCGGCGCCGGGCCAGCGCGACCGAGAGCAGCCCCACCAGCCAGAGCCCGGCCACCAGCCAGCTCGCAGCGGCCACCCTTGGTGACACGAGGCCCAGATAGACCACCGGGGGAAGGAGGAGCGCCGAGAGCAGACCGGTCCGGCGAAGTGGGGCGATCCCCTGGCGTCCCGCCATGTCGAAGAGTTCTCGGGTTCCCAGGGCGCCCAGGGCGCCGAGGGCGAGGGCCAGGGGCCAGCCGCCCTGCCAGACGATCGCCAGCGCCGCCGGGATCGCCACCACGGCCACGACGACCCGCTGGGCCAGGTTACCAGGCATCGGGACGGACGAGCGGCACCGGGAACCGACTCATCTCCTCACACCGGCACCCGGCCGAAGCGCCGGTCACGCCGCTGGAACTCGAGGATCGCCTCGAAGAGGTGGCGCCGGGTAAAATCGGGCCACAGCACCGGGGTGACGAACAGTTCCGCGTAGGCGAGCTGCCAGAGCAGAAAGTTGGAGAGGCGGAACTCGCCGGAGGTGCGGATGAGCAAGTCGGGATCCGGCCACGGCGCCGTGTAGAGCCGGCCCGCCACGGCCTCCTCGTCGATGTCCTCGGGCGCGAGGCGGCCTTCGGCCACCTCGACGGCGAGCAGGCGCGCGGCTCGGGCGAGTTCGGCCCGGGAACCATAGGAGAGGCAGATATTGAGCTGGAGCCGCTGCCCCTGGGCGGTGTGCGATTCGAGCCGGCGGGCCGCGTCGCGCGCCGCCGGTGTGAGGCGTTCCAGGTCGCCGAGGAAGCGAACCGCCACTCCCTGCTCGCGGAGTTCGGCCATCTCCCGGGCGATGTACTCCTGCAGGAGACCCATCAGCGCCTCGATCTCCGAGGCGGGGCGTTGCCAGTTCTCCTGGCTGAAGGCGAAGAGGGTGAGGATCTCCACGCCGGCTTCGAGACAGCCCTCCACGGACTCGCGGACCGCCTTCATCCCCGCCTTGTGCCCCAGCGGCCGCGGGAGGGAGCGCTCGCGGGCCCAGCGGCCGTTGCCGTCCATGATGATGGCGAGGTGGACCGGCACGGGTCCGTGCAGCCGGATCTCGTCGAGCAGCGCCTGGCTCATGAGCTCAGACTTCCATGATCTCCGCCTCTTTGGCGGCAATGAGCTGGTCGATCTGCTTGATGTGCTCGTCGGTGAGTTTCTGGAGGTCCTTCTCGCCCCGGGTCCGGTCGTCCTCGGAGATCTTCTCGAGCTTGCGGATCTTGCTGTGCGCCTCCCCCCGCGCGTGGCGCACGGCCACCCGGCCCTCCTCCCCCAGCTTGTGGACGATCTTCACCAGTTCCTTGCGGCGCTCCTCGTTGAGCGGCGGGATCGGGACCCGGATGACGCCGCCCTGATTGGCGGGATTGAGCCCCAGCTCGGATTCACGGATCGCCTTTTCGATGGCGGGCGCCAGCGACTTGTCGAACGGCTGCACGGTGAGCAGGCGGTGTTCCGGGGCCGCCACCAGCCCGACCTGGTTGAGCGGGACCTGGGTGCCGTAGGCCTCCACCTTGACGATGTCGAGCAACGAGGTGGTGGCTTTGCCGGTCCGGATCCCGGCGAACTCGCGGCGGGTATTCTCGACCGCCTTCTGCATCAGCTCCTTGGCGTGCTTGAGCAGCTCGGGAATGGTGTTCATGACACGATGGTCCCCACCGGCTCGCCCCGGAGAACCCGATCGAGGTTCCCCGGCTGGTTCATGTTGAAGACCACAATCGGGAGCTTGTTGGTCTGGCAGAGGCCGAACGCACTCCGATCCATGACCTCGTACCCCTGCACCAGGGCGTCCTGGAAGGTGAGCGACGGAATGAGGCGCGCCGCAGGATCCTTGCGGGGATCGGCGGTGTAGATGCCTTCGACGTTGGTGCCCTTGAGGATCACTTCGGCCTCGACTTCGAGGGCCCGGAGGACGGCCGCCGTATCGGTCGAGAAGTAGGGGTTGCCGGTGCCTCCGGCAAAAATAACCAGCCGGCCTTTCTCCATGTGCCGGAGCGCCCGCCGGCGGATATAGGGCTCGGCCAGCGACTCCATGCGGATGGCGGTCATGACCCGGGTCTGGACCCCCTTGCGCTCCAGAATGTCCTGGACCGCGAGGGCGTTGATCACCGTCGCCAGCATGCCCATGTAGTCGGCCGAGACGCGGTCCAGACCTTCGCGGCTCGCAGCGGTCCCCCGGAGGATGTTGCCGCCGCCCACCACGAGCGAGAGCTGCACCCCCCGGGCGTGCACGGTGTGGAGCTCGTCGGCGAACCCCTCGACGACCCGATAGTCCAGGCCGAAGCCGCGTTCGCCGGCGAGCGCCTCACCGGAGAGCTTGAGCAGCGCCCGGTGGTAGGCGCGGCGCATCAGCCTTCCCCGACCTTGAACCGGGCGAACCGCTTGACGGCGATGGGGCCGCCGGCTTCCTTGGCCGCCTCCTGCACCAGGTCGCGGACCGCTTTCTTGTCGTCCCGGACGAAGCCCTGCCCGAGCAGGGTCCGCTCGGCCACGAACTTCCGGAGCTTGCCCTCGACGATCTTGGCCCGGACGTTCTCCGGCTTGCCCTCCTGGGCCACCTGCTCTTCGGCGATGCGGCGCTCGCGGGCCAGCACCTCGGCCGGGATGTCGCGCTCGTCGAGGCCGAGCGGGTCGGCGAAGGCCACGTGCAGGGCCAGCTCCCGGGCCAGGGACCGGGTCGCGGGGTGAGCCGGGCCTTCGAGCTCGACCAGGGCGCCCGCGCGGGCGTCGTGATGCAGGTAGGTCCCGACCACGCCGGTCGCCGTGCCGAGGCGAGCCACGCGCCGGAGCGTCATCGCCTCGCCCGTCTTGCCCGACATCTCCTTGATGGCCTGGGCCACGGTGACATCCCGGAAGGCCTGGCCGTCCAGGACGCTCCCGGGATGGATTCCCTCCGGGGCCTGGGCGAGCGCGTGGCGGGCGAGGTCCCGCGCCAGCGCGAGGAAGGTCTCGTTCCGGGCCACGAAGTCGGTCTCGCAGTTGAGCTCGATCATGGCGGCCGAGCGCTCATCCGGCGCCGTGGCGATCGCGACGACGCCCTGGGACGCCCCGCGGTCGGCGCGCTTCTCCGCCCGGGCGATCCCCTTGCGGCGGAGGATCTCCACGGCCCGGTCCATGTCGCCCTGGGCCTCCTCGAGGGCGGCCTTGCAGTCCATCATCCCTGCTCCGGTCCGGGCCCGGAGCTCGGCTACCTGTTTCGCGCTGATCGCCATGGTGCTCATTGTCACGCTGCTCGTGGGTTCATAGTGAAGCCGCCGTCCGGGACCCGAAGGCCGAGGACGGCGGCGGCTGGTTCCGATGGCAAGGAAACGGGATCAGGCACCCGTGTCGCCCGCCGCACCGGCGTCTTCCTCGTCGTGCTTCAACCGGGCCGCGATGGCTTCCGGCTTGGGCCGCCGCTTGCGCCGGGGCCGCCGCTTGCGCCGCTCGGCGTCCACATCTCCTTCGGTGCCCGCGTCGGTGCTGTAGGTCTCCGCCTCGGTATCCTCGACCACCTCGCGGACGGGCATCTGGGCCCGCGCCTCCCGAATCACCGCCGCGAGCGCCGAGGTGATGAGGGAAACCGAGCGGATCGCGTCGTCGTTGCCGGGAATCGGCACGGTGATGAGGTCGGGGTCGGCGTTGGTGTCCACGATCGCCACCACCGGAATGCCAAGCTTGTTGGCCTCCTGGACCGCGATCTTCTCTTTCTTCGCGTCCACCACGAAGAGGGCACCGGGCAGCCGGTTCATCGTCTTGATGCCCTCGAGATTGCGGAGCAGCTTCTCGCGCTCGCGCTCGAAGAGCAACTTCTCCTTCTTGGTGTAGTTCTCGAACTCTCCCTCGACCGAGCCCTGCTCCAGCTCCCGGAGCCGGCGGATCTGCTTCTTGATGGTCTGGAAGTTGGTGAGCATGCCGCCCAGCCACCGCTCGGTCACCCAGTAGGCGCCGCAGGAGGCCGCCTCCTGCTGCACGATGCCCTTGAGCTGCTTCTTGGTGCAGACGAACAGCACCCCCTCGCCCCGGAGCACCACGTTGCGGAGCAGCTCCTGCGCCGCCTGGATCTGCTTCAGCGTCTTCTGGAGATCGATGATGTAGATCCCCGAGCGCTCGGCGAAGATGAACCGCCGCATCTTGGGGTTCCAGCGGCGGGTCTGATGGCCGAAGTGAACGCCGGCTTCGAGGAGGTCCTGCAACGCAGGCTGGGTCATGCGACTGGCCACTTCCGTGCTTGAGGGTTGTTCGTCCACCGCGTTCATCTCCGTTCCGAATCCCCCCGGGAGTCGGTCCGGGCCGGCGGCCGCGCCGGCCTCCGGGTCAGACCCTCCCTCGAAGACACCCCGGTCCGGATCCCGCGATGTGCAGGTTGAGCGGACCGGCGGCTGACGGCCCGCCGGCTACCGCTTGCTGAACTGGAACCGCTTCCGCGCTCCGGCGCGCCCTGGCTTCTTGCGCTCCACCGCCCGGGGGTCGCGGGTCAGCAGGCCGGCGGCCCGCAGCTTGGCCCGATGCTGGCTATCGGCCTCCACCAGCGCCCGGGCGATCCCCAACCGCAGCGCCCCCGCCTGGCCGGTCTGCCCGCCGCCGGCCACGAGGGCCCGGACGTCGAACGCTCCGAGCGTGTCGGTCACGGCGAACGGCTGCTGAATATGCTGGACCAGCGAAGGCCGGGGAAAATAATCGCCCAGGGTCCGGCCGTTGATGTCCCACTTACCGGTGCCAGGAGTCAGGTAGACCCGGGCGACGCTGGTCTTGCGACGCCCCACCGCCTGCCACCGGAATTCGGCCTTGGCCGTCATGCCTTCACCTTCGTCGGCGTCACGGGGTATGGCACGGGCTTCTGCGCCGCGTGCGGGTGCTTGTCGCCGGCATAGACCTTGAGCTTGGTCCGGAGCTTCTGCTTGGCGAGCGAGTTCTTGGGCAGCATCCCGAAGACCGCATGCTCGATCACCCGCTCGGCGCGCCCGCTCTGGAGGAGCTTCTGGACCGGCGTGAAGCGGGCATGGCCCATGTAGCCCGTGTGGCGGAAATGCTGCTTCTGCTCCCGCTTCCGCCCCGTGAGCTTGACCTGCTCGGCGTTGATGACGACCACGAAGTCCCCGCCGTCGAGGTGCGGCGCAAACGTGGGCTTGTGCTTGCCACGGATGAGCTGGGCGACCCGGCTCGCCAGCCGGCCCAAGGGGACCCCGGCGGCATCCACCAGGTGCCACTGGTGGGAGAGCTCGGCCCGCTTGGGAGAGTACGTCCTGTTCACTGGCGCTGCCCCGATCGAGAGTCGGAAAAAGACAGACCGCAAACGTAGTCAGAGGCAACGGGTTAGGTCAAGTGGAGAGGGGGGCCAGCTCGACCAGCGGCTGGCCCCGCTCCACGGCCTGGCCGGGTGCCACGAGGACGGCCGCGACCCGCCCCGGGGCCTGGGCCCGGAGTTCGTTCTCCATCTTCATGGCCTCGAGCACGACGAGGCCGGCCCCGGCCTCCACGGTCTGGCCCGGTTCGACGAGAAGGCGCACCACCAGCCCCGGCATGGGGGAGCGGAGCTGCCCGGCCCCGGTGCGCCCGGAGCCGGAGCCGGTGAGACGCCGGATGTGGCGGGTGCGCTCGTCCACCACTTCCACATCATGCCGGAGTCCGTGCACCTCGAAGCACCAGGATCCGCGCCCTGCGCTCGCGACCGCGAGCGCCAGTGACCGGTCGTCCAGCAGGAGGTACCGGAGCGGGGTGCCCGGCAGGGGAGCGAGGTGGGCCTGGTAGGCTCGGCCGTCCACCGTGACCCGTTCGCCGTCCACTTCGACCTCGAACTCGTTACCGCCAACCGTCACGAAGTACTTCATGCCGCCTCCGGGCCGCCGTCTCGAGGGGAGCGATCCGAGGGAGCGGGGTCGAACGGGGGGGGGGCGCTCAGCGGCGGAGGCCGTCCCACAGCCCCGCGAGACGCCAGCGGCTTCGACCCGCGGCCTCGTCGCCGACCACGGGCTTCCGGACCGCCCGGGCTTCGTCCTCCGCCAAGGCAGCCGCCACAGCCAGGGCGACGGCCTGGTCCGGGGCCAGCTCGGCGGTCAGGAGGTCCGGGCGGCGGTCGAGGAACTGGCTGTCGAACTCGCCCCGCAGGAAGGCGTCGTCGGCCAGGAGGCGCAGGTGGAAGGCCTGATTGGTCGCAACACCGCTGATGACCAGCTCCTCGAGCGCGCGGCGCATGCGGCGGATCGCCTCGGCGCGCGTGGCCCCCCAGGTCACGATCTTGCCCAGCAGGGAATCGTAATGGAGCCCGATCTCGTTCCCCACGTCCACGCCTCCGTCCCACCGCACGCCGGGGCCGGCCGGCACGGCGAGGTACTCGATCCGGCCGGTGGAAGGAAGGAAGCCGTGGGCCGGGTCCTCGCTCGTGATGCGGCACTCGACGGCCCAGCCCCGGGGGGCGAGCGGCGCCGAGGGAATCCGCATCGGCAGGCCTTGGGCGATGCGGAGCTGCTCGCGCACCAGATCCACGCCGTAGACGAGCTCCGTCACCGGATGCTCGACCTGGATGCGGGTGTTCATTTCGAGGAAGTAGAAGGACCCGTCGGCGGCGAGCAGGAACTCGCAGGTGCCGGCGCTCCGGTACTGCACGGCGCGGGCGGCCGCGACGGCGGCCTCCCCCATCCGGCGGCGGAGCTCCGCGGTGAGCGCCACCGAAGGGGCTTCCTCGACCAGTTTCTGGTGGCGCCGCTGGATCGAGCACTCCCGCTCGCCGAGGTGCACGGTGCGCTCGTGGTCGGCGAGGATCTGGATCTCCACGTGACGCGGCCGCTCGATGAACTTCTCGAGGTAGAGGGACGGATCGCCGAACGCCTTCGCCGCCTCGGAGGCCGCGGCCTCGAGCGCTCCCCGGAGTTCGCCCGGCTCCCGCACCACGCGCATGCCCTTGCCGCCGCCGCCGGCCGAGGCCTTGACCAGGACGGGGAACCCGATCTCCGCCGCCGCGACCCGGGCGGCCTCGGGGTCGGGGACGGGCACCGTGAGGCCGGGCACGATGGGGACGCCGGCGGCCTGCATCCGGCGCCGCGCCTCGGTCTTGTCCCCCATGGCCCGGATGGCCGTCGCGGACGGGCCGATGAAGACGAGCCCCGCCTGCTCCACGGCTTCCGCGAACGGAGCCCGCTCGGCGAGGAAGCCATACCCGGGATGGATGGCGGTGGCCCCGGTGCGCTGCGCCGCGGCGAGCAGGCGATCAATCCGGAGGTAGCTCTCGGCGGGGGAGGCGGGGCCGATCGGCACGGCGTGATCGGCGGCGCGCACGTGGGGGCTCAACCGGTCCGCTTCGGAGTAGACGGCCACCGCTTCGAGGCCCTCCTCGTGGCAGGCCCGGATGATCCGGAGCGCGATCTCCCCGCGGTTGGCCACGAGCACGCGGAAGGGCGCGGGAGGCAAGGCGGAGGCGTCTCGGGGTGGCGGGTGTGACTGGGACGGCGGGCGGCGCGGCGGCGAGGCTTCAGGGCGCCCCGCAGACCTGGCGTCCCCGGACTCCGAGCTGATGGAGCAGCGACGAGCAGAGGAGCCGGTTCCGGCCGGCGGCGGCGAGGTACAAGTCCAGTGCCTCGCGGGTGAGACCGTTGGGGTTCACGTGATGGGCCGTGACCAGCTCGACCACGCTCAGGCCGCGCGGGACGATCGGCGCGGTGGGGCCGAACACCCGGGCCAGCCGGATCACCGTGTACGCTCCGGCGGGCCCGGCGGCGGAGTCGGCCAGTGGCGAGAGGCAGACCGGCCTGGTCGAGGCGGCTCGCTCCAAGGCGCGCGCCACGGGGAGCCCCGCGTCGGCATCGAGCGCGGGAGCGACCCGGGCCCGATAGAGCGAATCGCCATCGTAGCGCCCGGGCTGGAGGGGAAGCACCCGGCCGAGCGCCACCTGGGTCACGGCTGCGCCCCAGACCGCGAGACTTTCCAGGTCGGAGCCGGTGACCAGGATCCCGCCGGCCGGGCACGAACTGAGCAGGTTCTGGCCCAGCTCGAGGACGTAGCGCGGGAGGTCGGAGGCCTGGGGATAGCCCGCGCGCTCCTCGAGGGCGCCGAGCCCCTCGCTCTCGACCGCGGCCAGCACGCGGTCCATCTCGACCATGGCTCGGACGACCAGGGCGCTGTCGGTGGGCCGCCGGAGCGCCTGATCGAGGGCCGTGGCGGCGAAGTCGAGGAAGAGGGTGCCGTCGGGCTCACCCCGGTGGCCGTTCAGGTGCCAGGCCCGGCTGTCCAGGAGGTAGAAGCGCCCGAGCTCGAGCCAGGCGGCGGCGTCGTCGGGAGCGGTGGCGAGATAACGGCCGAGCAGTTCGGTGGCTTCGCCCCGGCGACCGGCACGGTCGAGCGATACGGCGCGAGGAGCCACAGAGGGATCCACCGCCGCCTGGGCATGAGCCGCGAGCGGCAGCAGCGCCAAGCCGAGGGCCAGGGGGAGCTGCGAGGACCGCATCGGCGTCCAAGGTACCGGCGCCGGCCCGAGTTGGCTAGGGCCGGCGGCCCGATGCGCCCGCGGCGCCGTCAGAGCGGGATGTTGCCGTGCTTGCGGGGTGGGTTCCGGTCCCGCTTGCCGGCCAGGGTGCGCAGTGCGTCAATCAACCGGGGCCGGGTGTCGCGGGGGTCAATGACGTCGTCGAGAAAGCCGCGGGACGCCGCCAGATAGGGGTTGGCGAAGCGCTCGGTGTACTCCCGAATGCGCCGGTCGGTCTCGGCGTCCCGGTCGGCGGCCTGCTCGATTTCCTTCTTGAAGAGGATCTCCACGGCGCCCTTGGGCCCCATGACCGCGATCTCGGCGGTGGGCCAGGCGAGGTTGACGTCTCCGCGGATGTGCTTGGAGCTCATCACATCGTAGGCCCCGCCGTATGCCTTGCGGGTGATCACCGTGAGCTTGGGCACGGTGGCCTCGCAGTAGGCGTAGAGCAGCTTGGCCCCGTGCTTGATGATGCCGCCGTGCTCCTGCGCCACGCCGGGGAGGAAGCCCGGCACATCCACCAAGGTGACCAGCGGTAGGTTGAAGCAGTCGCAGAACCGGATGAAGCGGGCCGCCTTGACGGAGGCGTTGATGTCGAGGACGCCGGCCAGCACCGCCGGCTGGTTGGCGACGACGCCGACGCTCCGGCCGCCCAGCCGGGCCAATCCCGTAATGATGTTCTGGGCGTATTCCGCGTGGACTTCGAAGAAGCTGTCCCGGTCCATCACCAGCCGGACGACCTCGTGCATGTCGTACGGCCTGGTGGGGCTGTCGGGAATGAGATCGAGCAGCCGCTCCTCCCGGCGGTCGGCCGGATCGTCCGGTTCGGCGGCGGGGCGCCCTGGAGGGTCGTCGAGATTGTTCTGCGGGAGGTAGCTCAGGAGCCGGCGGACGGCGGCCAGACAGGCGGGCTCGGAATCGTGAACGAAGTGGGCCACCCCGCTGGTGGCGGCGTGGACGTCGGCGCCCCCGAGCTGGTCGAAGCTCACTTCCTCGTGGGTCACCGTCTTCACCACGTTGGGCCCGGTCACGAACATGTAGCTCACCCCCCGGACCATGAACACGAAGTCGGTCATCGCCGGACTGTACACGGCCCCGCCGGCGCAGGGGCCGAGGATGACCGAGATCTGGGGGATCACGCCCGAGGCGAGCACGTTCCGGAGGAAGATGTCGGCGTAGCCGCCCAGCGAGGCCACGCCCTCCTGAATCCGAGCGCCGCCGGAGTCGTTGAGGCCGATGACCGGGGCTCCGTTCCGGAGCGCGAGATCCATGACCTTGCAGATCTTCTGGGCAAAGGTCTCGGAGAGCGAGCCGCCGAAGACCGTAAAATCCTGGGAGAAGACGTACACCAGCCGTCCGTCAATCCGGCCGTAGCCGGTCACGACGCCGTCGCCCAGGTACTTCTGGTCCGCCAGCCCGAAGTCGGTGCAGCGGTGGGTCACGAAGCGGTCGAGCTCGACGAAGCTACCCGGATCGAGCAGCAGGTCCAGCCGTTCACGCGCGCTCAGCTTGCCTTTCTGGTGCTGCTGGGCGATGCGTTCCGGGCCGCCGCCCTGTTCGGCCTGGGCCTGGAGATGGTGCAGTCGATCGAGCAGCTCGCGTGGGGTGGGCATGGGCGCCGGTAATGTAGGGGAAGGAGAGCCCGGCGGGGAGTCGGGCTGCCGAGCCCGGCAATCCGATACGGCAGGGTCCGCCGTAACCAGGAAAAGACCCTGCACCCCATTGCCCGGAGATCGCATGCGAAGACCCCTGGTCCTGGCTTGCCTGGCCCTGATGAGCGCCACGTCCACCCTGGCGGCGCAGTACAACGACGGGAGCGGCGGACACCCCGAGATGCAGTCCGGGCGGCCGCATCAGACGGCCTTTTCCCAGGGGCCGCGCGCCGGCTGGACCCTCGCCCGCCCCCATCTCGACCTCAACGGCGGTCTGTTCTACGTGAACCGCGACCCGGACGACACGCGCGAGGCCTTCGTGCGGCTCCACGCCCAGACCGCGCCGGGGATTCCCGGGCTCGAGCTGTCCAGCGATCTCCTGTTCATTCCGTCCCGGGGCGCCACGCCCGCCTGGTCGGCCGTAGCCCAGATCGCTCCGCTCCGGTCGCGCTCGCCGCTCTACCTGAGCGGCGGGTTCGGCGTCATCACCGGCCGCCATCGCACCCGTGACCGTCTCAAGGGCTGGATGCAGGCGGTGATCGCGATCCGCACTCCGATCCATGAGGTCGCGCCGTTCGTGCAGATCGGCCGGGCGACCGGGAGCGGATACCGGGCGGAGTTTCTCTTCGGAGTAGCCCACCCGCTGGCGCCCTACCGCTTCCACCTCCCCTGACCCGGGGGGCCTCGAACGCGAAGGGGCGGCGGTCCTGACAGTGGACCGCCGCCCCCTCGGCTGACTCGTCCGGCGCCTCGTTCCCGGGTTCAGGCCTCGGCCGGCGGGACCTCGGGCTTGGCCGGCGGGACGATCGGCTCATCGGGGTAGCCGATCACGGCCAGCACGATGCGATGGTGGATGGGATCCACCTCCAGCACCTTGAGATCCAGCACCTGACCTTCCTTCACCGCCTGGCCGGGCTCGGTGATGTTGGCGACGCCGAGCTGGGACATGGGCACGAAGCCTTCGATGTCGTTGCCCAGGTCCACCACGACCCCCTTGTCCATGAGCCGGACGGCCCGGCCCCGCAGCTCGTGGCCCACCGGATACACCTCGCCGATCCGGAGCCAGGGGTCCTCCTCCGCCTGCTTCAGGCCGAGGGAGATCCGCTTGTTGTCGGCGTCAATGTTGAGGATGACGACGTTGACGGTATCGCCCTTCTTGACGACTTCGGAGGGGTGCTGGACCCGCTTGGTCCACGACATGTCGGAGATGTGGATCAGGCCGTCAATGCCGGGTTCGATCTCCACGAAGGCGCCGAAGGAGGTGAGGTTGCGCACCTTGCCCTGGATGCGGGTGCCGACCGGATACTTGAGCGGCAGCACCGTCCAGGGGTCCTGTTCGGTCTGCTTCATGCCGAGCGAGATCTTCTCCTCGCTCTCGTCCACCTTGAGCACGACGGCTTCGATGGTCTCGCCGATGGACACCAGTTTGGAGGGATGCCGGACGTTCCGGGTCCAGCTCATCTCGGAGATGTGGACCAGCCCCTCGATGCCCGGCTCGAGCTCCACGAAGGCCCCGTAGTTGGTGATGGAGACCACCTTCCCCTGGACCCGGGTGCCGACCGGGTATTTCTCGGCGATGTTCTTCCAGGGATAGGGCTGGAGCTGTTTCATCCCCAGGCTGATGCGCTCGCGTTGCCAGTCGATGTCGAGGATCTTGACCTCCACCTCCTGGCCGATCTTGAGCATCTCGGTGGGGTGGGACACCCGCCCGTAGGACATGTCGGTGATGTGGAGGAGGCCGTCCACACCGCCCAGGTCAATGAAGGCGCCGAAGTCGGTGATGTTCTTGACGACGCCCTTGCGGACCTGCCCCACCTCGAGCTCCTTCATCAGGTGCTCGCGCTTGTGGGCCCGCTCGTTTTCCAGCAGAACCCGGCGGCTCACCACGATGTTGCGGCGCCGCTTGTTGAGCTTGATGATCTTGAACTCGAAGGTCTGCCCCAGGAGCTCGTCGATGTTGGGCACGCGGCGCAGGGCGATCTGGCTCCCGGGCAGGAAGGCGTCCACCCCCATCAGGTCCACCACCACACCTCCCTTGATCTTCTTCACCAGCGTCCCCGTGACCGGCTCGTCCCGCTCGTAGGCCTCCCGGATACGCTCCCACACCCGCATGAAATCGGCTTTCTTCTTGGAGAGCACCACCGCGCCCTCCTGGTCCTCGAGGTGCTCGAGGAACACCTCGATCTCATCCCCTTCCTTGAGCGCGTGCGGGTCCTTGAATTCGTCGATCGGGACGGCGCCCTCGGACTTGAAGCCCACGTCGAGGATCACCGCCGTGTCGGTGACCCGCAGGACGCGGGACTTGACGATCTCGCCTTCCTCGATGTTCGAGAGCGTGCCCTCGTACAGCTCGGTCATCCTGGCGATTTCGTCCGGGGAGTACTCCTCGTGCAGGTCGGGACGAACGCGGAGCTGGGCGTGGGTGGCGGGAGGTGAAGCGGTTTCGGACTTCGGGTCCTGGGTATCCACCAGCATTCAGTAGACCGGTACGGTTGGGGTGGTGATCCTCGACCCCGGCGCGCGGGGTCAGCCAAACAAGCCTTGAAGTTTAGCCAGGCAGGCGCTCGCGCGCCAGCGCCACGATCCGGTCCACCGTTTCCTCCAGCGAGAGCCCGGTGGTGTCGAGCACCACCGCATCCGGGGCGGGGCGCAAGGGCGCCACGGGGCGACTGGAGTCGACCGCGTCGCGGGCCGCGAGCCGGCGGGCTTCGGCCGCCACCCGCTCGGGGTCCAGCGCCTCACCGCGCTGCGCCAGCCGCCGCCGGGCCCGCTCCTCGGGCGTGGCGGTGAGGAACACCTTGAGCGGCGCCTCGGGGAACACCACGGTCCCGATGTCCCGCCCGTCCACCACCACCCCCCCCAGCCCCCCCAGCCCCCCCACCGGATGGCGGGCCACCGCTTCGCGCTGCCGGGCGTTGACCCAGCTGCGGACCTCGGGAATGGCGGCCAGCTCGGACACCCGGGCGGTCACCCGCGCCCCGCGGATCGCCTCCTCCACGTCCACGCCCGCCACCTCGGGCACGAAGGTGCGATCGCGCAACACCAACCGCACCGGAAGACCCTCGGCCAGAGCGAGGATGCGCTGGGGGCTCCACGCTGCTCCCGCCCCCGCTTCCCCCTCCCGCAGGTTGTCGAGCACCGCCAGCGTGAGCGCCCGATACAGCGCCCCCGAATCGAGGTGAGCCCAGCCCAGCCGCCGCGCCACCAGCGCCGCGGTCGAGGACTTGCCCGAGGCCGCCGGGCCGTCGATCGCGATCACCCGGACGCTCACGCGGCCCCGGAGCGGTTACCCCGCGCCTCGATACGCCGCAAGTCCTCGAAGAACCGCGGATAGCTGATCGCCACCGAGCCGCGTTCGGACAACCGCACGTCGGCCCCCGGCACCGTGCCCAGCACCGCGAACGCCATCGCCAGGCGGTGGTCCCGAGCCGTCTCGACGCGGCCCCGCGGCGGCCGGTCGGTGCCGCAGACATGGAGATCGTTCCCCCGCGCCTCGGCCTCGACTCCCACCGCCCGCAGGTTCGACGCCAGCAGCTCGAGCCGGTTCGATTCCTTGACCCGGAGCTCGCCCACCTCCCGGAAGGCCGTCTCGCCGCGGGCCCGGCTCGCCAGCACCGCGAGGATCGGCACCTCGTCCACCAGCGTGGGAATCTCCGCCGCGGTCACCTCGGTCCCGCGCAACTCGGCGGGCCGCACCAGCAGGTCTGCCACCGGCTCGCCCGCCGCCGCGCTCAGGTTGACCCGTTCGACCCGGGCGCCCATCCGCTCCAGCGCGATCAGAAACCCGAGGCGCGTCGGGTTCACGCCCACGCCCTCGATGATCAGCTCGCCGTCCTCGGCCAGCACGGCGGCCCCGACGAGAAAAGCGGCGGAGGAGATGTCCCCGGGCACCGTCAGCCCGAAGGGCGGCAGGGCGTCGGGGCCCGAGGACGGCTCGTAGACGACCCCGCTTCCCGCCGCATGAATCGGAAGACCGAGGTAGGCGAGCAGGCGCTCCGTGTGGTCGCGGGACCGATAGGGCTCGCGGACCTCGACGCGCACCCCGCCCACCAGTCCCGCCAGGAGCAGGGCGCTCTTGACCTGCGCGCTGGCCACGGGCGAGGTGTAGGTGAGCCCGCGCAGGCGGCCGCCCCGGATGCGGAGCGGCAGGCCGTCGCCCCGTTCCTCGGTGATGCGCGCGCCCATGGCCCGCAGGGGCTCGGTCACCCGGCGCATGGGGCGGCGGCGCAGCGAGACGTCGCCGGTCAGGCGCGCCTCGAACGGCCGCCCGGCGAGCACGCCCATCACCAGGCGGGCCGTCGTGCCGCTGTTGCCGCAGTCCAGCGCGTGGCGGGGGGGGCGGAGCTGCGCGCCCCGGACCCGCACCACGGTCCCGCCCCGGAGCGGGGAGATTTCGACCCCCAAGCAGCGCAGCACGCGCGCGGTGGATTTCACGTCCTCACCCGTCAGCAGGCCGTTCAGCTCGCTGGTGCCGCGGGCCAGCGCCGCCAGCATCACCGCCCGGTGGGAGATGCTCTTGTCTCCCGGGACCCGAACCGCGGCGGTGACCTTCACCGGTCGAGGCTCCGCCGCCACTCGGCGGCACTCCCCAGCCAGGCGCGCACCGCCTGCCGGTCCCCGGTTTCGAGCGCGCGCTCCAGCGCGCCCAGCGGTTCTTCCAGGGCCCGCAGGGCCGGCAGCAGCTCGTCGCGATTGAGCAGCAGCACCTCGGTCCAGAGGTCGGGGTTGCTGGCGGCGAGACGGGTGGTGTCCCGCGCCCCGGAGCCCAGCGTCGCCCCGGGCGGCGTGTGGGCCGCCAGGTAGCGGCCCAGCAGCGACGCCACCACTTGCGGGAGGTGGCTGGTGATGGCGACCTGAGCATCGTGCCGGGCCGCGTCCATGATCACGGGATGCGCCTCCATCACGCTTTCCCAGAAATGGGCGATCTCGCGCGCCGCCGCCTCACC
>DATLYZ010000095.1:0-18248 GCA_035574255.1 Gemmatimonadales bacterium
GGGGGGACGGGGCCGCCGCGACGGCTGCCGAGCCCCGCTCCGGTCGCCGAGCCGGGGCGGAGGGCGGGGAGGACTGAGGGGGGGCCGGCGCCGGTGCAGCGGGCGGCGGGGCGGCGGCCGCGGGCTCAGGCCCCTTGAGCGCCGCGGCTTGCGAGGCGTCGGTCTCGATCCGGGCCACCACGGTCTGGACCGCCACCGTCTGGCCCTGCTGGACCAGAATCTCCGCCAGCACGCCGGCCGCGGGTGCCGGGATCTCCGCGTCCACCTTGTCGGTGGAGATCTCGAAGATCGGCTCGTCCCGCTTCACTTCGTCGCCGACGTTCTTCAGCCACTTGGAGAGCGTGCCCTCGGCGATGGACTCGCCCATCTGGGGCATGATCACGTCAATCTTGGCCATGCAGGTTCCTCGAACGGGCTAGTCCTGTCGGCGCTCCGGTCGAACTCGCCGCCCCCACCCTCTCAATATGCGGCCAGCCAGCGGCAGGCCGCCACGATGTCTTCCGTCTGGGGCAGCACGAAATCCTCCAGCGGCGGCGCATACGGCAACGGGACGTCATGGGCGCACACCCGGCGGATCGGGGCGTCGAGCCATTCGAAGCACCGCTCGTTGAGCCGGGCGGTGATCTCCCCGGCGAGTCCCCCGGTCCTGGTGTCCTCGTGTACGATCAGCACCCGGTTGGTCTTCCGAACGGTGGCGGCCAGGGCCTCGTCATCGAGCGGCAGCAGGGTACGGAGGTCCACCACCTCGATCTCCAGGCCGTCCTCCCGCTCCAGCCGCTCCGCCGCCGCCAGCGCCTTCCAGACCATCGCCGAGTAGGTGACGACCGACAGGTCCCGGCCCTCGCGGGCTATCCTGGCCCGGCCGATCGGAACCAGCAGGTCCTGATCGGCCGGCACCTCTTCCTTGATCCGCCGATAAAGATACTTGTGCTCCAGGTAGAGCACCGGATCGTCGTCCCGGATGGCCGCCTTGATCAGCCCCTTGGCGTCCCGCGCGGTGGCCGGCGCCACGAGCTTGAGGCCGGGCGTGTGAAGGAAGGCGGCCTCGACGTGCTGGGAGTGGAACGGGCCGCCCCGCACGTAGCCGCCGCAGGGGCCCCGCACCACGAGCGGGGTCGCAAGCCCGGCCCGGTAGCGCGCCGTGGCCACGTAGTTGGTGAGCATGTCGTAGGCGCACGAGATAAAATCCATGAACTGCATCTCGCACACCGGCCGGAGCCCCATATGGGCCGCTCCGGCCGCCGCGCCCACGATGGCCGCCTCGGCCACCGGCGTGTCAATGACCCGGTCGGGTCCGAAGCGCGCCAGCAGGCCCTCGGTCACCTTGAACGCTCCGCCGTAGACCCCGATGTCCTCCCCGAGGAGCAGGACCCGGTCGTCGCGTTCCATTTCCTCGCGGAGCCCCTCGCGAATCGCCTCGAGGTAGGTGAGCTCAGGCATCGGACCGGACGCCGGGGGAACGGAGGAATGGCGCCCGCTCGCCCCCGGCAGGCGGCACGGGTGCCTCCCCCAGCGCTCGATACCATTCCAGCGGCGCCGACGGCGGGTCGGCGTACACCCCGTCGAGCGCGGACTCGCCCGGCGGAAGCGGATCGTGCTCGCAGCGCGCCACCGCCTCATCCAGCTCCCGGTGCACCCGCGCGTCCGTTGCCTCGAGCTCGGCGGTGGTGGCCCAGCCGGCCTCGAGCAGCCGGCGGGCATACCGCGCCAGGGGGTCCCTGGCCTCCCACTCGGCGAGCTCCTCCCTCGGGACGTAGAACTGGCTGTCGTGCTCCGCATGGCCCGCCCGGCGGTAGGTCACGAGCTCGACCAAGGTGGGGCCCCCGCCGGCCCGAGCGCGCTCCACCGCCTCGCGGGTGACCGCGTACACGGCCAGCACGTCGTTCCCGTCCTCGCGGACCCCCGGGATCCCGTAACCCGGCGCCTTGTCCTTGAGGGCCCGCGCGGCAGTCTGGAGGCGGGTGGGGGTGGAGTAGGCGTAGCCGTTGTGCTCGACGATCACGACGAGCGGGAGCCGGCGCACCGCCGCGAAGTTCAGCCCCTCGTGAAAGGCGCCCGTGCTGGTGGCACCGTCGCCCACGTAGACGAGGCCCACCCGCGGCTGCCTGGTGAGCGCAAAGTAGAGCGCGATCCCCGCCATCACCGGCACCATATCGCCCAGGTGCGAAATCTGGCCCAGGAACCCGCGCTCGAGGTCGTTGAAATGAATGTTGAGTTCGCGGCCCCGGGTGGGCCCCGTGCCTTTCGCCAGGTACTGGCGGAGCACTTCGACCGGGGTGGCGCCTTTCACCAGCATCGAGCCCAGGTTGCGGATCAGGGGCGAAAGGATGTCGCCCGGCGCGAGCGCATAGGCGCTCCCCACCGCGTCCGCCTCCTGGCCCAGCGAGCGGAACAGGCCGCCCACCACCTTGCCCTGGCGGTGGAGAGCGACCAGCCGCTCCTCGAGCGAGCGGGTGAGGCGCATCCAGTAGTAGAGCTCGAGAAGCTGCGGGCGCGAGAGGCCGTGGGGGAGGGCGGCGACGGCGCCCGATGGCGAGGCGGGAGCAGGGGAAGGCATGGACCGGCAGGAAGATCGGGAGCGGGCCAGGGGGCGTCAAGAAGACGGACAGCCGTCCCGCCGCCTCGTATCCGCCAGGGCTACGATCTGCCACCCCGCCGGCCCTTTCGCCAGCTGGAACGCGTCCACCCCGCAGTGGCTGAACTTGTCGCCGAGGTAGAAGGTGTACTCGGCCCACACCACGGCGAGGGTTCCGTCCAGGAGCACCTGCTCGTGCCGGGTCCGCTCGTCCCAGACCTCGGCGTGAGGCGTTCCCACCGCTCGAACGAAGCCTTCCAGGTCGTCCTCGACCTGCACGACCGGCACGCCTTGGCGGATGAGCGCGCTCGCGAGCCGCGCCTTGGGGTGGAAGACCGAGCGGACCATGGCGCTGTCGCCCGCTCGCATGGCGTCGAAGAGGCGTCGGATCACCGCCAGCACCTCGAGGCGATCGTCCGGGGCCTGGGCGTGCAGCACTGGAACCGTGAGAACGAGCAAACCGGCGACCAGACCGGCGGCGCGAATCACTCGCATTGGCACGCTCGGCACTCGAGAAAGGTGATGGAAAAACGACACGGCCCGACGGCGGGCCGGGCTGGAGGCGCCCGATCCGAGGTGATCCGGGGTTTCATGTGGTGCTCCTTGCGGCTCCCGGGCCCGACCGGCCCTGGAGCCCCGAGCCGGCGCGCCCGGGGCGACAGTTCCGCCGCCCGCGGCGTCCTTCAGGTGGTGCTGTGCCGGCGGCGGAGCCAGGCGTCGAGGCTCAACGGCCCCGCGCCCCATGCGGCGAAGAGCAGCCAGACGAACGCATAGAGCATCACCAGCTCTCCCCGGTTCTGCCACCACCACATCTTGCCGCTCCCGCCCCAGTGAATCCAGAAATAGGCCACCGCCATCTCGCCCGAGGCCAGAAAGGCGAGCGGTCGGGTGAAGAGACCGAGGACGATGCCGATGCCCGCCACGAGCTCGATGACGCCCGCCGCGCCGTAGCGGCTCATGAGCTCCACGGTGCCGCCCGAGGGACCGGCGCCCCCGAACCAGCCCAGGAGTTTCTGGGCGCCATGAGAGAAGAACGTCAGGCCCGCGGCGATGCGGAGCGCGGCATGGGCCGCGGCGCGACAGCGTTGCTCGAACGACTCGGTCACCATTGCCTCCCCTGCACGAGGTGGACTGGCGGGGTAGGGCCCCGCGAACGACGCGGAGAATGCGGTGGGCGCCGCTCGTCGTCGCCAGCGCCCCCCCGCGCGAGCCGCCGCCCGTCACGGATCGGGCCCGAGGGTCCGGAGCACCCCGGCGGCCCGCGCGGCGTCCCCTTCGGCCACGAGCATCCGAACCGGCCCGGTGGCCAGGTTGTACCCGCCGAACGCTCGGCCCAGCCCGATCAGGTCTTGAACCCCCTCCCCTGCCGAGACGAACGGAATGCCCTCGGCTCCGAGCAGCAGTTTGGCCACGATGAGGCGGGCCGGATCGCTGCTCGCGAAGACGGCGACTAGCGGGCCCGGGCGCTCGGACCCGGCAGGCGGCGGCTCTCCCGCCCGCCGCGCCGGCGTGCGAGCCTTGAACTCCGCGTCCAGCGCCGCCCAGGCGGCCGGTTGATAGGCGCCGGGTCCCGCGGCGTGAAGCTCCGCGAGCGCCTCGTCGCTCAGGTGCTGATAGCGGGCCCGGAGCGAAGCGGGATCGAGGTCGGGCATCGGTCCAAGGTATGGCGGGCCGTCTCGGCCGGCAACGCCTCCCCCCTCTCTACCCTAGCCTCTTCTCGACCCACCCGTTCGCCGAGGTGCCTGGAGGGCTCCCGCAGGCTTTCCTTGGTCTCGGCGGACGGCTCCGATCGCGCCCGGTCCAGCTCCTTGTCGAGCGCGTACACCAGGTGATCCGCAGAGCCGGGGAGGGGAAGGTTGAACGGGAGGGGCGCCGCGCAGGCGCATGGGTCACGCCGGCCGGTCCAGGACCTGGCGCACCCGCCGGGCGAGCGTCGCCGAATCGAACGGCTTGCTGAGAAACTGCACCCCTTCCTCGAGCTCCCCCTCGTGCACGATGGCGTTCGCCGTGTAGCCGGACACGTAGAGCACCCGGGTCTCCGGGTGCAGGCGCGCGATCCGCGCCGCCAGCTCGGGGCCTCGCATCAGGGGCATCACGATGTCCGTGACGAGCAGGTGGATCGGCCCCTCGAACCGCTCGGCCGCGACGAGGGCCTCCCCCGCCGATCCGAAGGCCAGCACCGTGTAGCCCGCCGCCTCCAGCATCCGCCGGGCGACCTCGCGAAGGCTCGACTCGTCCTCCACCAGGAGAATCGTCTCGGTCCCCCGCGCGGGAGGATCGAGCTCCGCGGGCCGTTGCCTGGAGGCCGCGCCGGCCACCCGCGGAAGGTAGATCTTGAACGTGGTACCGACGCCGGGTTCGCTGTAGACCCAGATGCTGCCGCCGCTCTGCTTGACGATGCCGTACACGGTCGAGAGCCCGAGCCCGGTGCCCTGGCCCGCCGCCTTCGTCGTGAAGAACGGCTCGAAGACGCGCTCCCGGGTGGCCTGGTCCATGCCGGCCCCGGTATCGGTCGCGGCGAGCATGACGTAGGGGCCCGGAGTCACCCCGACATGTTGCCGGGCGTAGGCCTCGTCCAGCTCCACGTCGGCCGTCTCCAGAGTCAGGGTCCCGCCGTGCGGCATCGCGTCCCGGCTGTTGACGACCAGATTCATCACCACCTGACTCATCTGCGCCGGATCGGCCCGCACGTTCCCCAGCTCCGGCGCGCCGGCCACGACGAGCGCGATAGCCTCCCCCAGCAAGCGGCGCAGCAGGGGCTCCAGATCGGCCAGCAGGTCGTTGAGACTGATGACCTGCGGCTGGAAGACCTGACGGCGGCTGAAGGCCAGCAGCTGCTGGGTCAAGGCGGCACCGCGCCGGGCCGCCTGCTGGATCTCCCTGAGGTCCGCCGCCAGGGGATCGGCCTCCCGCAATCCGGCCAGCGCCAGGTCCACGGTTCCGGTGATCACCGTGAGCAGGTTGTTGAAGTCGTGCGCGACACCGCCCGCCAGCCGACCCACGCTCTCCATCTTCTGGGCTTGGAGGAGCCGCTCCTCGAGGGCGCGGCGTTCCGTGATGTCCATCCAGGCGCCGACGGCCCGTGGCGCGCGGCCGGCGCGATCGCGGATCAGGCGCGCCTCGTCCCGGACCCAGACCACCGTGCCGTCCTTGCGGAGGAATCGGTACTCCTGGGCCAGGGACCCGCTCGCAAGCAGGGCGGCAGCACGGGACAGACTTTCGGCCCGATCCTCCGGGTGAAGGTGCGCCGCCCACCACCCGGGGGCCATCGCCTCGGACGCGCTATAGCCGAACATCGCGGTCACGTTGCTGCTGATCCAGGCCGGGGCGAACGCGTCGCCCTCGACGCGCAGGGTGTACAGCACGGCTGGACCCGCGGCGGAGAGGTCTTCCAGCCGCTCCACCATGTCCCGCACGGCGGCTTCCATCCGGATGCGCTCGGTCACGTCGCGAGCGATGGCCGAGGCGCCGATGACCCGGCCGCTCGCATCGCGCACCGGCGAGACCGCGAGGGAGACTTGGAGATGCGTCCCGTCCTGGCGGACCCGTTCGGTTTCGAACGGGGGCACCCGTTCGCCGCGCGAGATCCGATCGAGGATCGCGTCGAGTTCGGGCCGCCGTTCCGGCGGCACGATGAGCGCGATGGGGTTGCCCACCGCCTCCCGCGCGGAGTACCCGAAAAGCCGCTCGGCCCCGGCGTTCCACGACCGGATCGTGCCATCCAGATCCTTCCCGATGATGGCGTCCTCGGAACTCTCCACGATCGCCGCGAGCCGCGCCTGCGCCTCCGTGCCGCGGCGCAGCTCGGTGACATCCTCCATGGCGAGGAGAACGAGTTCGGTCCGGTGCCCCTCGCCGTATAGGCGGCGGGCGTTGAGCAGGAGCAGCCGGCGGCCCAGACCGGGGAGGACGATCGGGAGCTCGAAATCGTCGAAGGAGGTGTTTCGGGGAAGGACGCTCTCCAGGAGCGCGCGCAGCGCGGGGGCGTTCAGCAGCCCGCCCCCCAGCTCATAGACATGCCGCCCCCTCGACTCGGCCGGGGCGATCCCGAATGCCTGGCCGAAGGCCCGGTTGGCCAGGACGACCCGGAGCTCGGGATCCAGCACGAGCAGCGGCTCGCGCAGGGTCGCCAGCACGGCCTCGGCAAACGAGCCCGGGTCGCTGAAGGGTGGGTCCACGCTGGGGCTCCGCAGTCAGGCGGCGGGGGGGGGCCGCGATGGGTCCGCCCGATGATCGAGGCGGACGGAGGCCCGGCCTCACCTTCCTGCGAGGCGTCATCAGCGCGACCGGGGCCGGACGCGCCGGGCGTCCAGCAAAGATCATCGGGCGCTTCGGGCCGTCAAGGGCGCCCCTCCGGTGCCCGGGATCACGCCAGCCCGCGCGGAGGCGCTCGGCTGCCCGCCGGCTCCGGCGCGGGGTTCGGGAGGGTGGGGGGGGGGGCGCCAAAGCGGCGATCCCGACACCTGGCCGGGATCGCCGCTCGGCGAAGGAGGCCGGCGCTGGCCCCGCGGCCGGGACGGCGCGGAGCCGGCCGGCGCGGCCTACACCGGGCTCTCGATCCGCATCGCGTAGAACGACCGCCACACGAACACGATCGCCGCCATGAAGAACGCGAGCGCCAGGACATGGCTCACGGTGGCACCCTGCTCACCGGCCAGATAGACCCCCAGCTCCACCGCGAGCAGGCCGAACAGGGTCGTGAACTTGATCACCGGGTTCATGGCCACCGAGGAGGTGTCCTTGAAGGGGTCGCCCACGGTGTCGCCCACCACGGTGGCGGCGTGGAGGTCGGTGCCTTTCATCTTGAGTTCGGTCTCGACGATCTTCTTGGCGTTGTCCCAGGCGCCGCCGGCGTTCGCCATGAAGATGGCCTGGAAGAGCCCGAACATGGCGATCGAGATGAGATAGCCGATGAAGAAGAAGGGCTCGACGAACGCGAACGCGAGCGTGGCGAAGAACACGCCGAGGAAGATGTTGAACATCCCCTTCTGGGCGTACTGGGTGCAGATCTCCACCACCTTGCGGCTGTCTTCCACGGAGGCCCGTGTGGTGCCTTCCAGCTTGATGTTCCGCTTGATGAACTCGACCGCTCGATAGGCGCCGGTGGTCACCGCCTGGGTGGAGGCCCCGGTGAACCAGTAGATCACCGCGCCGCCGGTGATGAGTCCCAGGAGGAAGGGCGGGTGCAGGATGGAGAGGTTTTCGATCCCCTGCTGCAGCCCGTGGGTGAGCGCCATGATGATCGAGAAGATCATCGTGGTGGCGCCGACCACCGCCGTCCCGATGAGAACCGGCTTGGCCGTGGCCTTGAAGGTGTTCCCCGCGCCGTCGTTCTCCTCCAGGAGATCCTTGGCCACGCCGAAGTTCACGTCGAAGCCGAAATCCCGCTTGAGTTCGTCCTTGATGCCGGGGAGCTGTTCGATGGTTGACAGCTCGTAGACCGACTGGGCGTTGTCGGTGACGGGGCCGTAGCTGTCCACCGCGATGGTCACCGGGCCCATGCCGAGAAACCCGAAGGCGACCAGACCGAAGGCGAAGATGGCCGGGGCGGTCATGACGCCGCCCAGCCCCAGCGTGCTCACGAAATAGGCCACCGCCATGAGCAGCATGATGGCGATGCCGAGCCAGAAGCTGGAGAAGTTGCCCGCCACGAACCCGGAGAGAATGTTGAGCGAGGCGCCGCCTTCGCGCGAGCTGGTCACCACCTCGCGGACATGCCGCGAGGTGGTGGAAGTGAAGATCTTGACCAGTTCCGGGATGATGGCGCCGGCCAGGGTGCCGCAGGTGATCACGCTGGAGAGCTGCCACCAGAGGTCGGGGTCGTTATTGAGCTGGGGGATGGTGAGGTACGACACCAGGTAGGTGAGGGCCACCGAGACGATCGAGGTGAGCCACACCAGCTGGGTGAGCGGGGCCTCGAAGTGGAACTTGCCGCCGCCGCCGTGCCGGATCCTCGTCAGGCGGTTGCTGACGAGGTAGGAGAGCCCCGAGGCCAGCACCATCATGATGCGCATGAGGAAGATCCAGACCAGCAGCTGCGCCTGGATCGCCGGGTCGTGGACCGCGAGCACGATGAAGGCGATGAGCGCGACCCCGGTGACGCCGTAGGTCTCGAAGCCATCGGCCGTGGGACCCACCGAATCGCCCGCGTTGTCGCCGGTGCAGTCGGCAATCACGCCGGGGTTCCGGGCATCGTCTTCCTTGATCTTGAAGACCACCTTCATCAGGTCGCTCCCGATGTCGGCGATCTTGGTGAAGATGCCGCCGGCGATCCGGAGCGCCGCCGCGCCCAGCGATTCGCCGATGGCAAAGCCCAGGAAGCAGGCCCCGGCCACCTCGCGCGGAATGAAGAGCAGGATGGCGAGCATGAAGAGGAGCTCGACCGAGATCAGCATCATCCCGACGCTCATCCCGGCCCGGAGCGGGATCTCGTAGACCGGGAAGGCCTTGCCGGTGAGGCTCGCGAACGCGGTGCGCGAGTTGGCGAGGGTGTTGATGCGGATCCCGAACCACGCCACCCCGTAGCTCCCCCCCATGCCGATCAGGCTGAACAGCAGAATGATCAGGATCTTCGGAAGCCCGAGGCCGGTGAGCGCGAAATAGGCCACGATCACCGCGCCGATGAAGGCGAAGAGCACCAGCAGGAACTTCCCCTGCTGGACGAGGTACGCCTTGCACGTCTCGTAGATGAGCGCCGAGATGTCGGCCATGGCCCGGTGGACGGGGAGGCGCTTCACGCCGCGGTAGGTGGCGAGCCCGAACAGGAGCCCCAGAACGCAGACCACCAGCCCCGAGAGCAGGATCTGGTGCCCGGTGAAGCCGAGGAAGTCGCCGGTGTCGAGGTCGGGAAGCTGGATGTTGACCTCGCCGCCGGGCCGGTGGCCTTCCTGGGCCGCGAGGGCCGGCGCGGCGAGCGCCGTGAAGAGCAGCGTGGCGAGCACGGCGCTCAGACCGCGCCAGATCGGCTGGAGCCGCTGGATCATGGAAATGTCTCCTGATGGTGAACGGGATCCGCGAAGGGACGCGGGACGGACCGGCCCGGAACCCCGAAACGGGCTCCGCTTCCCCTGGCGCACGCTCAGTACGCCCCCCGGACCTGGTGCCCCGGTTCGGCCAGGGCGTGGAGCTGCGTGAGGAACCGCTTGGCCAGCCTGTCCGCCTCACTCTCGCCGGGCTGGTTGGTTTCCACCGTGACCAGGGTGTAGTGGCCGCCCTCGGCGCGAGCGCTCACCGCGATCTGCCCGACGCTCCCCGAGAAGCGCCGCCGCCGGGGCGCCTCCTCGACCGGCGCCAGGCGCGGGCCGAAGAACGCGTTGGCCTGGGCGATGACCGTCTCGGGTGCCAGGGGGGTCCGGTGGAAGTACTTCATCGGCGACGCCTACTTCTCCCCGTACTCGTAGTACTCCACCCCCAGGTGCGTGATCTGCGGCTCGCCCATGAGCCAGCGGAGGGTGTTCTTGAGCTTGGTCTGCTGGATGAACAGATCGTGCTCCGGGTAGAGGCCCGGCGCCGTTTGCGGACTCTTGAAATAGAACGAGAGCCACTCCTGCACCCCGGCGAGGCCGGCCCGCTGGGCCAGGTCGAAGAAGAGGGCGAGGTCCAGCACCAGCGGGGCGGCGAGGATGGAGTCCCGGCAGAGGAAGTCCACCTTGATCTGCATCGGGTAGCCGAGCCATCCGAAGATGTCGATGTTGTCCCAGCCTTCCTTGTTGTCCCCGCGGGGCGGATAGTAGTTGATCCGCACCTTGTGGTAGAGATTGCCGTAGAGCTCCGGATAGAGCTGGGGCTGGAGGATGTATTCCAGCACGCCGAGCTTGGACTCTTCCTTGGTCTTGAAGCTCTCGGGATCGTCGAGGACCTCGCCGTCCCGGTTGCCCAGGATGTTGGTCGAGTACCAGCCGGAGACGCCGAGCATCCGCGCCTTGAACATGGGCGAGAGCACGGTCTTCACCATGGTCTGGCCCGTCTTGAAGTCCTTGCCGCCGATGGCGACCCCCTTGTCGCGGGCCAGTTGTTCCAGCGCCGGGATGTCGCAGGTGAGGTTGGGCGCCCCATTGGCGAAGGGCACCCCCTCCATGAGCGCGGCCCAGGCATAGAGCATGGACGGCGCAATGGAGGGATCGTTGCCATCCATCGCCTTCTCGAAGGCGGCCAGCGTCTGGTGGGCGGGGCCCGGGGTGATGAACACCTCGGTGCTGGCACACCAGACCATCACCAGCCGGTCGCAGCCGGTGGCGGCCCGGAACTCGCGGATGTCGTTCCGGATCGCCTCGGCCCAGGCGCGCTTGCTCTTGCCGGGTTTCACGTTCCGCCCCTCGAGCCGCTTCACGTACTGCTGGTCGAAGGCGGCCGGCATCGGCGCGATGCCCTCGAGAAAGTCCTTGATCGGTTCGACGTGTTCCCAGCGGTTCAGCACGCCGCAGGTGAGGCAGGATTGATAGGCGTTGTCCGGCACCGGGTCCCAGGCGCCGAAGACGAGGTCGTCCAGGCCGGCCAGCGGGACGAACTCCCGGATGAGCGGCGAGCGGTGCTCGGTCCGCTTGCCCAGGCGGATGGTGCCCATTTGGGTCAGCGACCCGATGGGCTTGGCCTTGCCCCGGCGGGCGAGCTCGACGCCGGCGATGAACGTCGAGGCCACGGCCCCGAGGCCGACACAGAGCACCCCCAGTTTGCCCTGGGCGGGCGCGATCGGGCGAGGACCGGCAGTGCGCTTCACCACTCGGACTGTCCTTTCACGGAACCCGGCGCCGCGGCGCCTTCCGTCGCTTGATAGACATAGACGAACCGCTGCACCACGGTGATCACCGAGGCCAGCGTCAGCACGGCCACGATCCCTTCCAGGAGCAGCGCCCCGGGACCCGCGCCGAAGAGCAGCGTGGGCACCCCGAGTCCCACGATCCGCTCCGCTCGCTGCACCAGCCCCACCCGGCACTCGATCCCCAGCCCTTCGGCGCGCGCGCGGGTGTAGGAGACCAGGAGCGACGCGATGATCGCGACCATGCACAGGATGATCGCGGGCGCCCGCCACGCGACCGCGCCCTCGGGCGCGAGCAGGAAGTACGCGCCGATCCCGAGGAACGTCGCCCCGTCACCCACCCGGTCGAGGCTCGAGTCGAAGAAGGCGCCGAACCGGGTCGTTTGTCGCCGGGCCCGCGCAACGGCACCGTCCAGGGTATCCACGACCCCGCTCAGCAGATACAGCGCCCCGCCCCACCGCGCCGCCCCCACCGCGAAGGCCCAGGCCGAGGCGATCACCACCGCGGTCCCGAGGAGCGTGATCGCGTTGGGCGAGACCTCCGCCCGGATCAGCGCGGACACCAGGGGCCGGGTGAGGGCGTAGAACGCCTGTTCGACCGGCTTGGTGATGAGTTTCACCTCGCTCGCCACCCTCTGCCGACGGGGAGTCCGGGCGGCCGGGACCGCAAGCCGGGATCGCGATCCGTCCCCGGGCCCGGCCCCCACCGGCAGGGGCCGATGGCGGGCATGGCCTCCGGGGCCGCCGCCGGCCTGCTGCACCGGGTTCGGTAGGCCGGGAAAAGACGGCGCAAACTATAACGGCGGAAGCGGGTTCTCGGAAGCGGCAGCGGGGCACGGCGCGGCACGCTCGGCTGGCCGGAACCATCGCCCGACCGCCGAAGGCCGTCGTTCAATAGAGGAGGTAGGGCTTCCGCCGCTCCATGAAGCGCCGGATGCCTGGTTGCCAGCCTGCCGCGATCCGATGGGGCGCCTCGCCCCGCGTGAGGGCGTCGCGCAGCGCCGGCCCGCCGGCCAGCCGATCGAACCGGGGTTCGTCGAAGCGAAAGTCGCGAGGGTGGACCGAGCGAATGGCGGCGAGCAGGATCACCGCCGCGAGCGTGGGCTCGTACCGCTGCCGATCGGTCACCCGGAGCCGGAGGCCGCGGACGGTCGTATCGGCGAATTTCCCGTCGCCCGGGGCGCGGGGCGTGAAGCGGACGGCGTCGAGTTCGACGCCCGGCAGCCGGGCGGCGCGGAACCGTGCCGCCACGGCCTGGGGATCGAACCAAGGCGCACCGATCTGTTCGAAGGGCGCTGCGGTCCCCCGCCCCACCGACAGGTTGGTTCCCTCGAAGAGGCAGAGGCCGGGATAGTGCAGCAGGCTTTCCAGGCTTCGCAGGTTGGGGCTGGGCGGCACGAACGGGAGCCCGGTCTCGTCGAGGTACATCTCGCGGCGCCAGCCGCTGGCGGGCACCACATGGAGTTCGGCCTGGAGTCCCAGCTCATCGCGGGCCAGCCGCGCGAGCTCCCCCAGCGTCATGCCATGCCGCATCGGCACCTCGAGCACGCCCACCGGGGACCGGTACGACGAGTCCGGGAGGTTCCCCTCCACCGATCCGCCGATCGGGTTGGGCCGATCCAGCACCACCACCGGAATCCCGTGCCGAGCCGCGGATCGCATGACCTGCACCGTGGTCCAGAGGTAGGTGTAGTAGCGGGCGCCGGCGTCCTGGAGGTCCACCAGGAGCACCTCGAGCCCCGCCAGCATCGCGTCCGTCGGGGCGGTCGTCGCGCCATAGAGGCTGTAGATTGGTAGGCCGGTCGCCGAATCGGTGGTCGAGGCCACCGGGGCCCCGGGCGGAGCGGCGCCGCGGAACCCGTGCTCGGGGCTGAAAAGGGCGGCCAGGGTGAGCGGGGCGGCGCGGAGCCGGTCCACCGCGCTTCGGCCCTCGGCGTCCACCCCGGCCTGATTGGTCACGAGACCGACCCGCTTGCCCCGCACCAGGGGGAGGCTGTCGCTGAGCAGCACCTCGAGACCGGGCCGCACCCGGTCGTGACGGGACTCCGGCGGCTCGATGCGGGCCCACCCGCCGGCCAGGCCTGCCGAACCCACGATGATCGCCACCAGGTACCCGGTGTGACGCATTCGCCGTCTCGCTTTCCTTCGATGTTCCCGGCTGCCGGCTTTCTCGCGGCTGCCCTGGGCCTGGTCTCGCCGGATGGCGCCCTGGCCCAGACCTCCGCCCGCGACTCCATTCTGATCGAGCGGATCCTGGACTCGCTCTCGGTCCGGGAGCGTGCGGCCCAGGTGGTGATGCCCTGGATTCCCGGGGCCTACACTGCGTTCGACGACAGCGCCTTCACCGTGTACCAGGGATGGGTGGATTCGCTCCGCGTGGGCGGGATCATCGTCTCGGCCGGTTCGCCGCTCGACGTGGCGGCGCGCCTGAACCGGCTGCAATCGCGCTCCCGCCTGCCGCTGCTCATCGCGGCCGACCTCGAGGGCGGCACCAGCGGCCGGCTCCTGGGGGGCACGCCCTTCCCCACCAATATGGGTGTGGCGGCGGCGGGCGACGAGCAGGATGCCTACGAGATGGGGCGGATCACCGCGCTGGAAGGGCGCGCCGCCGGCATCCACCTCACCTTCTCGCCGGTGGCGGACGTCAACAACAACCCGGCCAACCCGATCATCAACACCCGCTCGTTCGGCGAGGATCCCTGGCTGGTGGCCCGGCTGGTGAGCGCCACGGTGCGGGGGCTCCAGGATCACGGCATGCTCGCCACGGTGAAGCATTTCCCCGGGCACGGCGACACCGGTACCGACTCGCACCTTGCTCTGCCGGTGATCGGGGCCGGGTGGCGCCGGCTGGATTCGCTGGAGCTGGTGCCGTTCCGGGCCGCGGTGGAGGCGGGGGCGGCGCTGGTCATGGCGGGGCACCTCGCCCTCCCGCGCCTCAGCCGCGACAGCCTGCGGCCCGCCACCCTGGACCCGGGAATGCTGACCGGCGTGCTGCGCGATTCGCTCGGCTTCGCCGGGACGGTGGTCACCGACGCGCTGGACATGGGCGGGGTAGCAGGCCGCTACGGCCCGGGCGAAGCGGCGGTCCAGGCGCTCCTGGCCGGGGCCGACCTCCTGTTGCAGCCCGCCGACCCCCGGATCGCCATCGAAGCGCTCGCGAGCGCCGTTCAGGCCGGGCGGGTGAGCCGGGAGCGGCTGGACCGGTCCGTCCGGCGCATCCTCGGGCTCAAGATGCAGCTGGGGCTGTTCCGCCGGCGAACCGTCCCGCTCGACAGCGTCCCCCTCACCGTGGGAAGCGCGCGGTTCCTCGCAACCGCCCGGGACATTGCCCAGCGCTCGCTGGTGCTGGTCTCGGACAGCCTGGGCACCGTAGACAGCCTGCGGGCTGCCCCGCGGCGGATCGCGCTCATCACCTACGGGGAAGAGAACGCCGGCACGGTAGGCACCCGGCTCGCGAACGACCTCCGGACCTATGGCCACACGGTCACGACCTTCCGCCTCTGGCCCGCCAGCGGTGTGGCGAGCCACGACTCGGTGCGCGTGCTGGTCCGGAGCCACCCCTATGTAGTCGTGGCGGTCTCGGCACGGGTCAACCCCTGGAAGGGCAGCGTGGGGGTCCCCCGGCCCGTGGCCGCGCTGATGGATGCCCTGAGCCGCCAGCGCCGCACCGTGTTCGTCTCGTTCGGCTCCCCGTACATCGCGCTCCAGACCCGGCACGCGCGCGCCTATCTCCTGGCCTGGACCGCGAATGCGCTCACGGAAGCCGCAGTGGCGCGGGCCCTCTCCGGCCGGGCGCCGATCACGGGCCAGCTCCCGGTGGCCCTGCCGCCGGCCTGGGGCCTGGGAGCCGGACTGCATCGGTGACACCGGAGCGCTGCCGCCGTTGTTGACAGCCGCCGGCTCGACTCCCTAGCTTTCGCCTGGACGTCATCGCGGCGCGGCAAGCGCGCCGACTTCGGAAGGAGCGGATATGGCTGGCATCGAACCCCAGGTGAGCGCCCCCGGCTTCGCGATCACTTTGACCGATCGTGCGGCGGAGGAAGTGCGGAAGTTCATGCAGGCGGAGCAGGTCCCGGTCGAGTCGGCGGGGCTCCGCGTGAGCGTGCTTCCGGGCGGGTGCTCGGGCTTCCGCTACAGCCTGAACATCGAGGAGCGGCCGCTGGAGGACGACATGGTCCTGGACGTCAACCAGGTCCGGGTCTTCGTGGACGGGTTCAGCGCGCAGTATCTGAACGGCACCACCATTGATTACGTGTCCTCGATGCAGGGTTCGGGGTTCACGTTCAGCAACCCCAACGCGACCGGCGGCTGCGGGTGCGGGAGCAGCTTCACGGCTTAGGGGCGGTGAACCGTCAACGGTGAACGCGGAACGGGGGGCGCCGTGTGAACACGGCCCCCCCGTTTGCTCTACGGTTCTCCGCTGCTCATCCCCCGCGTGCCGTTCACCGTTTACCGTTCACTCTCGACCGTTCACCGAGTCTCCGCCTGTCGCCTCTCGACCTCGGCGTCATCCTCCTCTACTTCGCCCTGACCCTCGGCGTCGGGATGTGGGTGGGACGCCGGCAACGCACGGCGGGGGAGTACTTCCTCGGGGCCCGCGATCTGCCCGCCTGGGCCATCCTGCTGTCCATCGTCGCGACGGAAACCTCCGCGATCACCGTCATTTCCACGCCCGGCCTCGCCGCGCGGGGTGATCTCACGTTTCTCCAGCTCCCGCTGGGCTACCTGATCGGCCGGATCGCGGTGGCGGTCTGGCTCCTCCCCGGGTACTTCCGCGGCGAGCAGGAGACGGCCTATGCGCGGCTCGAGTCGCGGTTCGGACCCGGGACCCGGCGCCTCGCCTCCGCGGTGTTTCTCGCCACTCGCGCCCTCGGCGATTCCGTGCGGGTCTACGCCAGCGCGCTGCCCCTGGCGGTGCTCGCCCACTGGAGTGTCCCGGCCTCGATCCTCGCCATGAGCCTGGTGACGCTGCTCTATACCTGGCATGGCGGACTCAAGGCGGTGGTCTGGGTGGACGTGGTGCAGCTCCTCATCTACCTCGCGGGTGGTGCAGCCGCCCTGGCCATCGCCGCCGGCCTGGCCGGCGGCCTCGAATCGGTACTGGGGTCCGCCGCCGCCCAGGGCAAGCTCCGCCTGGTGGACCCCGCGCTGGCTTTCACCCGGACCTACACGCTCTGGGGGGGGCTGGTGGGTGGCGGGCTCCTCTCGGCCGCCTCGCACGGCACCGACCAGCTCATCGTGCAACGCCTGCTCGCGAGCCGGAACCTCGGCGCCGCCCGCCGGGCGCTGGTGGGATCGGGGGTGCTGGTCCTGCTCCAGTTCGCGCTCTTCCTGCTGGCCGGCACGGCGATCTGGGCCGCCGGCCTGGCCCCCGCAGACCTCCCGGCCGACCGGATCTTTCCCACCTTCGTGGTCCGGCACCTCCCCGCCGGTGTCGCGGGACTCATGGTCGCCGCGGTGCTCGCGGCGGCGATGAGCACCCAGAGTTCGGCGATCAATGCGCTTGCCTCCTCCGTGACCCACGACCTCTACGCCGGCTGGACCGGCCGCCGCGACCCGGTGCATCTGCTCCGGGTGGGCCGCTGGTGTTCGGCGGCCTGGGCCGCCATCATCACGGCCGGCGCGCTGCTCTTCGACCGGGTGGCGGGCGGGAGTCAGACGCCGGTCGTGGTGTTTGCGCTCTCCGTGGCGTCCATCACCTACGGCGGCCTCCTCGGCGCCTATCTGCTGGCCGGCGGCTGGCCTCGGGCGCGGGGCCGGGACGTGGCCGGCGCCATCGCCCTTGGCGTGAGCGTCATGTTGTTGGTCTTCTTCGCCGGGCGCCTGCGCGAGGTCACCGGCCTGGCCTGGCTGGCGCCGGCCGCCGCCCTCGCGTGGCCCTGGTACGTGCCGCTCGGCACCGGGATCACCGTCGCGGCGGGGATCGGACTCAGCCTGCTCCCCACCCGGGCCCGGAAGGAGCCATGAGCAACCTGATTCTCGGTGCGGACGTAGGCGGCACCAAGACGGCGATCGTGGCCGCGGAGGACGGCCGGGTGCTGGCCCGGACCGTAGGGCCCGGCGCCAAGATGCGGTTGGGCCGGGGGATGGCCTCCGCGGGGATCATCGGCGAGGTGGCGCGGCGGGTGTTGGCCGAGGCGGGACGGCGCCGGGCCGAGGTGCTGGTGGTGGGCGCCGCGGGCGCCGGGCGCGAGGCGGAACGCGAGGAGCTTCGCCAGGCACTCCGGACCGAGGACCTGGCCGAGCGGGTGACCGTCACGGGGGATATCGAGATCGCGCTGGCGGCGGCGTTCGAGGACCGGCCCGGGATCGTGGTCACCGCCGGGACCGGGAGCATTGCCGTGGCGCGGGACCCGTTCGGCCGCCTGCACCGCGCGGGCGGGTTCGGCTGGCAGATGGGCGACGAGGGGAGCGGCTACGCCGTGGGCCGGGCCGCGCTCGGCGCCATCGGCCGAGCCGCGGACGGCCGGAGTCCCAAGACGGCGCTCACCGGCCTCGTGATGGCGCTCACCCACTGCGACAACCTGGACGCGCTCATCCGCTGGGCCGCGGCCGCCAACCCGGCCGAAGTGGCCGCGCTCGCCCCGGCCGTCTTCCGGGCGGCGAGCGAGGGGGATACGGTGGCCGCGGGCATCCTCGATTACGCGGCCCGCGAACTCGCGACGCTGGTCTTCCAGTTGTTAGGCCACTTCGGGGCCGATACCCGGTCCGCCGTCGAGGTCGCGACCAACGGAGGCCTGCTCCACCACGAAGGACCGCTGTACCACACCTTCAAGGCCCGCCTCGCCGCCGAGCCGCGGCTCAGCCTGCAACCGAAGCCGGTGGATCCCGCGCTAGGCGCGATCTGGCTGGCCGAACGAGGGGCGGACGGCCGGCCCGCCCGGCCCTGAGGCGGGGCGGCGGCGGGCCGGCGCCTCG
>DATLYZ010000096.1:0-11544 GCA_035574255.1 Gemmatimonadales bacterium
CCCCCCCCGCCGCCCCCCCCGCCCCCGCCCCAGTCTCCGCCCCACGCGCCGCCCCAGCCGCCACCGCCCCAGCCCGACCCAGGCCCTCCCCAGAAGATGACGGTTCGCCGGCGCCGGCGCCGGGGGCCACCCCGACTCGCCCGGCTCAGCAGCAGCATCAGGACGAACAGCGCCAGCAGCACCCCGGCCATCACCACGCCGGGCACGGCACTGCCAGCAGGCTGCCGCACCGGCTGGCCCCGCGGGAGCGCCGAATCGCCCGTTCCGAAGCTTCGGGTGACGACGGCGGCGATCTCCGCCGTCCCGGTGACGAGGGCCGGACCATAACGTCCCGCCCGGAGCTCGGGCAGCATCCGATCGACGATGCGGCCGGCGATCGCGTCGGTGATCACACCCTCCACCCCGCGGCCGGTGGCGAGAAACGCCTCGCCCTGGTGCTCGGCCGTGCGCGGCACGACCAGCAGGACGAGGCCGGCGTTGCGCTCCGCCGAGCCGATCTCCGCCCGCGCCCCCACGCCCCAGGCCCGGCCGATCGCCGTCGCCACCTCGGCCGGAGCCCGGTCACCGATGGTCGGGAGCGTCACCACCGCGAGCTCCACTCCGGTGGCCGAGCGAAGGTCCGCGGCCAGCGCGTTGATGCGGGCCGCGGAGGCCGGATCCACGATGCCGGCGTAGTCGGTGAGGAAGCTGTCCGGCCTCGCCGGAAAGAGCGAGGAGATGTCCTGCGCCGCGAGCAGCACCGGCACGAGTTGAACGGCCCCCAGGACCCGGGTAGCTTTCCGCCGTCCCGAGCTCCAGCACGCCCGCCAACCCGAGAGGCCCGTGCCCCGCTGGCTCTCCGTCGCGCTCCTCGCCCTGGTTGCCTGCGAAAGCCGCAAGGTCGAAATCCAAGTCTTCATTCCCGGTCCCGATTCGGTGGATGCGCCGGTCGCGCATCTCGGCTTGATCGCGCTCCCGTACGACCGCGACAGCTTGCTGGCCACCTACGAAGCCCGTTCGCCGCGGCCGGTGCACCTGACGAGCGCGCTGGACAGTCTGTTTCAGCAGTTCCGGGGGCCGTTCGCCGCCTATGCGCGGGCGCTCTACCGGCTGGAGCGGCTGGAGCAGGAGCTGGCCCGCCTCAAGCGGCAACTCGACTCGCTGCCCCGGAACGAGCCGGCCTATGCCGAGCTCTACCGCCGCTTCGCGAGCGCCAGTGACTCGTTCGACCTGGCCCGGCGCGAGCGGGACCGCACCCAGCTCGACCTGGCGCGGGCCCGCGCCCGGCTGACCCCCCGGATGGACAGTCTGCGCGAGCTGGTGCGCCGCTGGGAAGATACCACCTACCGGGGATACGACACGGTCACCCAGCGACTCTCCCGGGTCATCGGGCGCGAGCCGGTCGCCGACAGCACCGGCCCCGACGGCCGGGTCACGCTCCGGTTGCCGGGCGGGGGGCGCTGGTGGGTCTACGCCCGATCCTGGGATGCGTGGGATCCCAACAGCGAGTGGTACTGGAACGTGCCCGTGACCGGTCCCCGAATGGTCCTGGACCGGAACAACGGCCGCCGCCGCCCCCGTTATTGAGCGCCCCCACCACCCCCGAACGGAGACCCTCGTGAAGATCGCGCTGCTGTCCCTGGGCCTGCTGCTCCTCGCCCCCCGGGCCCTGGGCCAGGGGGATGGGTACCTCGAGGCGCGCAGCAAGGGCTCGCCCACGGCGCCGGTCACGGTCTTCGAGATGTCCGACTTCCAGTGTCCCTACTGCCGCCGGCACGCGCTGGAGACCTTCCCGGCCATCGAGCGGCGCTTTGTCGCGACGGGGAAGGTGCGCTGGATCTTTGTCAACTTCCCGCTCAGCGAGCTCCATCCCAACGCGGCCCCCGCCGCCGAGTTCGCCATGTGCGCCGCCAAGCTCAACCGGTTCTGGCCGGTCCACGACCTGCTCTTTCTCCATCAGGCGCGGTGGGCTCCGCTCAAGGACCCGGGCCCGTTTTTCGTCTCCCTGGCCGACTCTGCGGGGATTCCGCGTTCGGAGATCCTCCCCTGCCTGGCGAGCGGCGAGACGCGGTCCCTGATCCGGAGCGAGGCGGAGGGCGCCGCCCGGAGCGGGGTGGCCAGTACGCCCACGTTCTACATCCAGGGGGTCGGCGTGCTCCGCGGCGCGGCGCCCGCCGACGTCTGGGCCCGGCTGCTGGATAGCCTGGTGGCGGTCAAGGAGCCCGGCGGGGGCCGCTAGCTCAGCGCGAGGAAGACGTCGTAGAGCGCGTGGGTCCAGGCCGCGATGCCGAAGCCGCGGAGCAGGTAGAGGGCGCTCAAGAGGAGTCCTGCCACGGCCCGGAAGACGAACGACCCGACCTCGAAGGCATCGCCCAGCGGGCCCACGTAATGAAAGGCGGAGAACACGAGCGCGCCGAGCCCGGCCGCGCCGGCCCCGGCCGGCACGGGCCTCCAGCGGAGCAGCACCACCGCCGCGCGGGCCAGCAGGGAAACGAGCATGACCCGGAAGAGGAGCTCCTCGTAGAGGCCGGCACCGAGGGAAACCGTGATCGCGGTCGCGAGGTCCAGGCGCCCGGCGGAACCGGCAGCAAGCAGGCTCGGCCCCTGGAGGAGCAGGGCGGTGATGAGGCTGGTGACCCCGCCCAGCAAGGCCGCGTAGACCACCGACTCCAGGGCCATGGCGGCGAAGTACCGGCCGGCGGGCGGGCCCTGCCGCTTGAGGTCCCGGATCACGAGGAACGCGCCGGTCCCTCCCAGCGCCACGGCGAACGCCGTGAGCCCGTGCCGCCCGCCGAGCAGGACGAACAGGCTCTTGAGCAGCACGTCGGCGCCGTTGCGGATCCCCTCCTCCCCGGACCCGAAGGCGGCCAGGCCCTCGTAGGCCACGAGAAGGGGGAAGACGAAGATCAGCGTGTAGCGCGGCGCGCGCGTCGCGGACCAGTAGCTGCCGGCGGGCATCCGGGAGTCCCAAGGTGCGCGGGGCCCGGGATGCTCCCCGGGCCCCGCGGTTGTCGTCGAGCTCGAGGCGAACCGCCCGGGCCCTCCGTCACCAGCTCGCCAGGCGATCGCTTGCCCAGTTCGAGCCTCGACAGCAACTATCACTAGACAATGGATCACCTCCTCTCTCAGGGTTCGACATCGGGCGGACCCATCTGCCACCGGGGCCGGTGCGCCGGCGCCCGGTGCCATTGGGGTGCAAGCTAAACCCCGCCCCCTCCATCGTCCACCCGCCCCGATGGCGCCCCGGCTCCGCCCCCCGATCCCCTACCGCCTGGCCATCCGGGTCGCTGGCGCGCTCGCGGGGCTCGCGGCCCTGGTCTCGCGCCGCTGGCGCACGGCGCACCAGGGCCGCCGGGCCAGCCGGCTTCGGTTCGCGGCATGGGCCCGGACCGCGCGAGGCTCCGCCCCGCTGATCCTCTTCCACGCCAGCTCAGCGGGAGAGGCTCGCCAGGCTGAGCCGCTGCTCCGCCGGTGGCGGGATCGGCATCCGGAGTACCGGGTGGCGTTCACCTGGTTCAGTCCCTCCGCGGAGCCCGCCGTCGCGGAGTTTCCGGTGGACGTCGCCGGCTACCTCCCGACCGACACGCCCGGCGAGGTGGGCCGCCTGCTCGACGGGCTCCGGCCCACCCTCGTGGTCGTGAGCAAGCTCGACGTGTGGCCCGAATTCGTCCTCGCGGCCCGGGCCCGTGGCGCCGGGCTCGCCCTCACGGCGGCGACCGTGCGGCCCTCGAGCGGGCGGCTCCGCTGGCTGGCGCGACTCGCCACCCGGTCCGCGTACGCCTCGTTCGATCTCGTCGCTGCGATCGCCGAACCCGACGTCTGGCGGCTGCTCCGCCTCGGGGTACGCTCGGAAGCAATCACCGTGACCGGAGACCCGCGCGCCGACGCCGTGCTCGAGCGCCTCGCGGCCCGGCCCCCCGACCCCGCCCTCCAGCGCCTGGGCGCCGGACCCCCGGCCCTGGTGGCAGGGTCCACCTATCCGCCTGACGAGGACCTCCTGCTCGACGCCTTTCGGACGGTGACCCGAACGAATCCCGGGGCCCGTCTCATCATCGCCCCGCACCAACCCCGACCCGCCGCGCTGGCCCGGCTCCGCCAGGCCGCCGCCCGCCGCGGCCTTCCCGCACCGGTCCCGCTCGAGGCCGCAGGCCCCGACAGCTCGCTGGTGGTCCTGGACCGGGTGGGCCCCCTGGCCTGGCTCTACGGGGCGGGCCAGATCGCCTACGTGGGAGGCGGCTTCGGCCCGGGCGGGCTCCACTCGGTCCTCGAGCCCGCGGCCTGGGGCCTTCCCATCCTGGTGGGACCTCGCTGGCGCGGGAACCCCGATGCCCAACGCTTGTCGGCGGCGGGCGGTCTGGCGGCCCTCACCGGCCACCGGGCCGGAGAGCTCGCGGCGCTCTGGAGCCGCTGGCTGATCAACGTCGAGGAACGCCGGCTGAGGGGGGGGGAGGCTCGGGCCGTCCTGGAGCGAATGCGGGGCGCCGCGGATCGGACCGTGGCGCTTCTGGAGCGTTACCTCGTCGAGGCGCCGACGATCACGCCCTCGTAGGTGATCGCGCGGGGTACGACCAGCCCCAGCGTGAGGCCGGTGATGAGCAGGTCGCTGAACCGGCTCCGCACCCGAATCCGCAGGTCGGCCACCGACTGCCCGTCCAGGAGCTGCGCCGCCAGCGTCTTCCGGAGGGAGGGCTGGTTGATCCGGACCAGCCCCCAGAGCGCATAGACCGCGCGGCCCGTGACCTCGAACCGCTCGCCCGGCGCCGGGGTGCTCCCTTCGGTGGCCATGGTGACCGGCACGCCGAGCCGCGTGGCGTCGAAGGTGAGCGAGCAGGCCGAAAGCCCAGCGCCCAGGGCGAAGACCAGGGCGGCGGCCCGGGCCGAACGGGTCGCTCGCGGCCTCCCCCAGGCGCTCCCCACTCCGGGCACCTCCCGCGGCCCCGCGCTCAGAGGCCGGGAATCTTGATCGTGTAGTGGGCGCCGATACTCAAGACCGACGGGTGGGTGCCCCCGCCGGCGAAGACGCGATCGTAGGACGCGCCGAACCCGAATCCCCCCAGCAGACTCAACTCCACCCCGCCGCTCAGGCCGAAGTTGGTGTCCGTGTCCGTGGAGCCGCCTGTCTCGGTCCGCACGATATCGAGCCGGGGCGCCACCCAGGGCTTGATGGCCAGCGCGGGGTTGGGAATCTTGAGCGCGAACCCCAGGCCCACGGGGAAGTGCAGGATGTTGCCCCCCCGGTCCACGTACTCCACGCCGCCCTGCAGGCCCACGCTGAGGGGAATCAGCGGCCCGCCGAACACCTTCAGACTGAGATACCCGCCCAGCCCGGTCTCCGCGCTCTGGCCCGGCCGGTCAGGATCCCAGCGCGAGACCAGGCCCGCGATCCCGAGCGGGCCGATGCCGAGCGAGGCCCGCGCCCCGTACGCCGTCCCTTCGCCGTAGTCCTGGTCCGGGAAGCCGACTTCCCCGCCAATGGTGAGGCCGCCGGCCACACCGCCCTGATAGACGGCGAGCCCGGTGGCCTGGGCGGCCAGCCGGGAGGCCGAGACCAGTCCGAGGAGCACGGCCAGCAGCGAAACGGTACGGCGCATAGGGCCTCCGGAAGTTCCCGGGTCGAGGAAGCGGCACAAGCTAGTGAAGGGCGGTGAAGGGAGTCAATGCGGGCGGCTCCCCTGGACGGGGCTCGCCCTTACCGGTGCCAGGCCAGGCCGACGGCCACGCCCTCGTAGTCACCCAGGGCGCCGCTCACCCGGACTTCCCATCGCGGGGAGAGGCTGATGTCCACCCCCAGACCGAGTCCGAACTGGGCGTCCTCGTCCACCACGCGGTCGCTGCCGAACGTGGGCGCGATGACCGGATGCACGTAGGGGGTGAAGCTCACGTTGGATCCCTCGAGCAGCACCTGCCGCCCGAACGTGGCGCCGAGCGGCACGAGGAATCCCGCGTCGCCATCGAAGAAGAGCGCACCGAACCCGCCGGTGAGCGAGACGTCGAGGGGAAAATCCTGCGAATGGCGGGACACGAGGATCCGGCCGTCAATCCCCGCACCGAACTGGGCTTCGTCGGTCCCGTCAATATCGGCGAACCCGAGGTGCAGGCCGAAATCGAAGCGGGGCCGGGCACGGCGATACTCGCCCTCCAGCGCAAGGTTGTAGCCGTCGCCGGGATCCGACAAGTAGCCTGCAAGCTCGCTGGTCCGGAAGGCGCGATAGGGACTCTTGAAGACCGGCGTACCCAGGGTCTGGGCGACCAGGTCCGACGCCGACAGCATTGCGAGGAGACCGAGCACGACCGCGCTACGATGCATGGACCTCTCCTTTCACCTGTTCCGCGACGATGCGAACCGTGTTGTGCACCACCTGGAGGAACCCACCCTCCACCGCGAACCGGCGCGTGGCTTCGCCGGTCCGGACGGTCAGGATCCCCTTGCCCAGCAGCGTCATGAAGGGGGCATGCCGCGGCAGGATCCCGACCTCGCCGTCGTAGGCGGGGGCGATCACCCCCGCCGCCTCCCCGTCGAAGATGGACGCCTCGGGCGAAATGACGGTGACCCGCATCACGCGCTCGCCAGCTTCTTGGCCTTCTCGACCGCCTCGTCGATCCCTCCCACCATGTAGAACGCCTGCTCCGGCAGGTCGTCGAATTCGCCGGAGAGCACCCGCTCGAAGCTCTCGATGGTGTCGCCCAGCTTCACGTACTTGCCGGGGAACCCGGTGAACTGTTCGGCCACGTGGAACGGCTGGGAGAGGAAGCGCTGGATCCGCCGGGCCCGGGCCACCACCAGCTTGTCCTCCTCCGACAGCTCGTCCATCCCGAGGATCGCGATGATGTCCTGGAGGGCCTTGTAGCGCTGCAGGGTCTTCTGGACCCCCACGGCCGCCTGGTAGTGTCGCTCCCCTACGTACTGCGGGTCGAGGATCCGGCTGCTCGAATCGAGCGGGTCCACCGCCGGATAGATTCCGATCTCCGCGATGGCGCGGGAGAGCACCACCGTGGCATCGAGGTGCGCGAAGGCCGTGGCCGGCGCCGGGTCGGTGAGGTCGTCGGCCGGCACATAGATGGCCTGCACCGAGGTGATCGAGCCGCGCTTGGTGGACGTGATCCGCTCCTGGAGGTCACCCATCTCCGTCGCCAGCGTGGGCTGGTACCCCACCGCGCTCGGCATCCGGCCCAGCAGGGCCGAGACCTCGGAACCTGCCTGGGTGAACCGGAAGATGTTGTCAATGAAGAGCAACACGTCCTGGCCCTCGACGTCGCGGAAGTATTCCGCGATCGTGAGTCCGGTGAGCCCCACCCGGAGCCGGGCCCCCGGCGGCTCGTTCATCTGGCCGTAGATGAGGGCGCAGCTCTTGAGCACGCCGCTCTCGCTCATCTCGAGGTAGAGGTCGTTCCCCTCGCGGGTGCGCTCCCCCACGCCGCAGAAGACCGATTTCCCGCCGTGGCCCCTGGCGACGTTGTTGATGAGCTCCATGATGATGACGGTCTTGCCCACCCCGGCGCCGCCGAAGAGCCCGATCTTGCCGCCTTTCACGAACGGCGCGATCAGGTCAATCACCTTGATGCCTGTCTCGAAGATCTCGGTCTTGGGCTCGAGGTCGGTGAACTTGGGCGTCTCCCGGTGAATCGGCCAGCGCTCGTTGTCCGGGGGAATCGGGGCCCCGCCATCCACCGGCTCGCCCAGCACGTTGAGGATCCGGCCCAGCGCGGCGGGACCCACCGGCGCTGTGATCGGGCGGCCCGTATCCACCACCTTCATCCCGCGCACGACGCCGTCGGTGCTGCTCATCGCCACGGCCCGCACCTGGTTCTGCCCGATGTGCTGCTGCACCTCGGCCACCAGCCGGATCGGCACCGGACCCTCGGTGTCCTCCAGCACCAGCGCCGTGTAGATCTCCGGCAGGTGATCCGGCTCGAACTCCACGTCCAGGACCGGGCCGATCACCTGCACCACCTTGCCGATATTCTGCGTTGCCGTCGCCGTCGCCATCGTTCCGCCGTTTCCTGTTGTATGCTGGACCGGCCCGGGGCCGGCGGATGCCGGCCCATCCCCCGCCGCCTGGTCCCTACCCTTCCAGCGCCGCCGCGCCGCCCACGATCTCGCTGATTTCCTGCGTGATGTAGGCCTGCCGTTGCCGGTTGTAGGTGCGCTGGAGCACCTTGTACAACTCGCCCGCGTTGTCGGTCGCGTTCTTCATGGCCGTCCGCCGGGCCCCGTGCTCCGAGGCCGCCGTCTCCACCAGACCCCGATACATCTGATTGCGAACGTAGAGCGGCAGCAACCGCTCGAGGAGCTCGTCCGCGCTGGGCCGGAGGATGTAGTCCGCCTGCACGCCCCCGCGCTTCCGGGCCGGCGCGCTCACCGGCAGGATTCGGAGCACTGTGGGCGGGGTGGACAGCGGGCTGTTGAACCTGGCGTAGACCAGATCCACGCTCGCCAGCCGCCCCGCTTCGTAGTCCGCGATCAGCGGCTCGACCAGCTCGACCGCGTGCTGCACGGTGGGCCGGTCACCGATGTCGATCCGCTGGGTGGCCAGGGCGCGACCGAGGTACTTGAAAAAGCCGATCCCCTTCTTGCCCACGGCGTGGAGTGCCACCCGGTACCCCGCCCCTTCGAGCTCCTCGATCCGCTTGCGCGCTTCCTTGATCAGATTGGCGTTGAACCCCCCGCACAGCCCGCGGTTCGAGGTGAGGAGGATGACCGCGGCCGCGGCCGGGCCGCCCCTGGCGGGCGGCGCCGGATGCCGGAGCAGGGGAAACCGCTGGGCCAGCTCCGGGGTCACCAGGTCGGCGATCACCTCGGCCAGCGCCGCCGCGTAGGGCCGCGCCGCGACCACCTTGTCCTGGGCCCGCTTGAGCTTGGACGTGGCCACCAGCTCCATCGTGCGCGTGATCTTGCGCGTGTTCTGGACGGAACGCATCCGCCCCTTGAGGGCGCGGGAAGGCTTGGCCATTTAGGCGGACTTGAACAGCGGCTTGAACGCGAGGATGGCGGCCTTGAGCCGGCCCGTGAGGTCCTCGTCCAGCACCTTCCGGGTGCGAATCCCCTCCAGCACCTCGGGGTGGGCCGTGCGCAAAAACTCCAGGAAATCCGCCTCCCACTTCCGGCAGTCCTGCACCGCCACGTCGTCGAGATACCCGTTGGTGCCGGCGTAGATGATCGCGACCTGCTCCTCCACCGGCACCGGGGCGTACTGCGGCTGCTTGAGGATCTCCACCATGCGAGCCCCGCGCGCCAGGAGCTGCTGGGTCGCCGGATCCAGCTCGGAGCCGAACTGCGCGAACGCCTCGAGCTCGCGGTACTGGGCCAGCGAGAGCCGGAGCGGCCCCGCGACCTGTTTCATCGCCTTGATCTGCGCGTTCCCACCCACCCGGCTCACGCTGATGCCGACGTCGAGCGCCGGCCGCACGTTGGCGTAGAAGAGATCGGTCGTGAGATAGATCTGGCCATCGGTGATCGAGATGACGTTGGTCGGGATGTACGCGGACACGTCCCCCGCCTGCGTCTCGATCACCGGCAGCGCGGTGAGCGAACCGCCGGGCTTCTTGATGCGGGCATCGAGCTTGACCACGTCCGGGTTCTCGGAAATCTTCGCCGCGCGCTCGAGCAGACGGCTGTGGAGATAGAACACGTCGCCCGGATACGCCTCGCGCCCCGGGGGCCGGCGCAGGATGAGCGACAGCTGCCGGTACGCGGCCGCCTGCTTGGACAGATCGTCGTAGATGCAGAGCGTCGCCTCGCCGTGCTCGTACATGAAGTACTCGGCCATGGCGCAGCCGGCGTAGGGCGCGATGTACTGCAGCGGGGCCGGGTCGGCGGCCGAGGCCACGACGACGATCGTGTAGTCCATCGCGCCGTGCTCCTTGAGCCGCTCCACCACGGAGGCCACCGTCGAGCGCTTCTGCCCGATCGCGACGTACACGCAGATCACCCCCTGGCCCTTCTGGTTGATGATCGTGTCCACCGCGATCGCCGTCTTGCCCGTGCCGCGATCGCCGATGATCAGCTCCCGCTGGCCCCGGCCGATCGGGATCATCGAATCAATGGCCTTGATCCCGGTCTGGAGCGGCTCCTTCACCGGCTGCCGGACGATGATCCCCGGCGCGATCATCTCCACCGCCCGGTGGTGCGTCGTCTGGATCGGACCCCGGCCGTCCACCGGCTGGCCCAAAGGATTCACCACCCGCCCGAGCAGCGCCCGCCCGCACGGCACCTCCAGCAGGCGCCCGGTGCAGCGGACCTCGTCGCCTTCCTTGAGCTTGAGATAGTCGCCCAGAATCACCGCGCCGACGTTATCCTCTTCCAGATTCAGCGCCATGCCGTGGACCACCTCGCCCGTCTCCGACGAGGTGAACTCGAGCATCTCGCTCGCCATCGCCCGGTTGAGGCCGTAAATGCGGGCGACACCGTCCCGCACCTCGAGCACGGTCCCGACCTCGCTGACGTCCACCGAGGCCAGTTCGGCCCGCTCGATCTCCCGGAGCAGCACTTCCTTGAGCTCGCCGGGACGCAGTACCGTTTGGGTTGCCATAGTTCTCGATGCTGGTGGAGAAAAGGCGCGGACTGGACAGCTTGTGAAAATTATCACAATCCCCGACGCGGAGCAACACCGGACCCCCGCGCCCGCCGGCGGTCCGATATAATCGGCCATGACGCAAAACGAAAGCCTCGGACCGCCACCGAGCCCCCAGCCGCGGGCCCCGACCGGGCTCCCCGCCGTCCTGGAACGTGCGGGCGATCGCTTCCTTCGATGGGCGCTCCGGCTCGGGCTCGACGAGCAGGCGGTCCTGCTCACGGCGGCCGCCGGGATCGGCCTCGCGGCCGGAGGGGCCACCCTGGTCTTCTACGGGTTGCTCGACGGGGTGAGCGCGCTGGTGACCTGGGTCGAAGGGGCGGTGGCGATCCCCCGGGTCGTGGTCGCCGCCCTCACCTTGGGGGGTGGCCTGGCGATCGTCCGCCTCCTCGTGCGCCATCTCGCGGACGACTCGCCGGGCGAGAACGTCCCCGACCTCATGCGAGCGGTGGCCCGCCACGGCGGCCGCCTCCGGCTCCGGCGCGTCCTGGTGAAGACCACCGCGGCCGCCGTCACGATCGCCACCGGCGGTGCGGTCGGCACGGAAGGCCCGGCGGCGGTGCTCGGGGGCGGGCTCGGCAGTGCGCTGGGACAGGGGCTGCGGTTCCGCACCAACCGCCTCAAGCTGCTGGTGGGCTGTGGGGCAGCGGCAGGGATCTCCGGCGCCTTCGGCGCCCCCATCGCTGGGGTGTTCTTCGCGCTGGAGAAGATCCTGGGCAACCTGCGCGCTTCCCTGCTCGCCGCCGTGGCGGTGGCGAGCGTCATGGCCGCGGCGGTCACCCGGAGCGTGCTGGGCGGAGACCAGGTGATCCGGATCCCCCGGCTGTACGAGCTGAGCCGAAACCGCGAGCTTGCGGCCTACGCCCTGGTGGGCCTCCTGTGCGGGGCGGTGGGCGTGCTCTATAACCGCGGCACCTGGATCCTCAGCGACCTCCTGGCCCGGCTTCCCCGGTGGCTCCGCCTCGGTCTCGGCGCCCTCCTCGTGGCGGGGTTC
>DATLYZ010000097.1:0-9471 GCA_035574255.1 Gemmatimonadales bacterium
CGCGGCCTCGTCCCCACCGCCCCCGCCCCCGCCCCCGCCCCGGGCCCGGCGCCTTACTCGACCGGCGCCGGCGCCGCGGCGGGCCGGCGGGCCTTCCGGGCGCCGCGCTTCTGGACCACCCGGGTCAGCTCCTCGACCCGGCGGGTGAGCAACTGGATCTCCTTCCGGGTGGGGACACCGAGCTTGCTCATCGCAGTGTCCATCCCCGCCTCGATCGGCCGGGCCACCCGGGTGAGCGCCGAACGCGCCGCGCTCCGCGCATCGCCCCGGAGCCGCTCGGCCCGGCTCAGCACCCGCTCCAGCCGGCTCTTGTTGAGCTTCTCCATGGTCTCGCCCTTCTTGACCAGGTTCCTGAAGAGCTTGCCTCCCTCTTCCCCGGCCATCGCGAAGGCCCCGAGTCCCGCGAGCCAGATCTGCTCCGCCGACTGCCGGATCGCCGGCAGCCCGGCTCCGCGCTTGGTCTTCTTCTTCGCCACCATGTGATCCCTCCTGGTATGATCGCCGCCGCGATCGGTTGAAATGGTCCCGCCCGCCGCCTGCCTCAACGCTTCCGGCCCCCGGCCGCCCTCGCCGCGCGCCGCGGCGCCGGCCGCGCGCCGTCCTTCCGGCCCCGCTCGAGCGCCGCGAGCGAGCGCTCCAGCTCCTCCAGCCGCTCGCGGAGCTGGGCCAGTTCAGCGCTTGCCCCGCCGGCCGGCGTGAGGCGGTGCATGGAGGCCCGCATCAGCCGGCTCACGCCGCTCTGGAGCTGCTCGACCCCGCTCGAGAGGGCCTGCTCGCCCTTGCGGATCATGTCGTGGAGCAGCCGGGTGGACAGGAACGAGGCGCCGCGTTTGTGCTCCTCGTAGATCACCTGGGCCAGGGTCTGGGCGGTGACGTCCTCGCCGGTGCCGCTGTCCACCACCCGGAGCTCCTGCCCCGCCCGCACCCAGGCCGCGATCTCCTCGAGCGAGACGTACCGGCTCTCCTCGGTGTCGTAGAGCTTGCGGCTGCCGCCGCCGTAGCGCTTGATGAGACGGATCACGGCCCCCGCTCCCGGAATGGGCACACCGGAGAAGATACCGCAGTGCGGCAAAGCTGTCAACCCCGCCATGCCGCATCGCGGTATGCCACCCCGATCCCGCGACCGCCCCCGCCCGCCGCCTACCCCCCGCTCCCGACCCGCTCCGCCAGGAGCCGGCCCAGCGCCTCGAGCCCAGCCAGATCCGACGGCGGCTCCGGCAAGAGCGGGATCGCCGCCAGCCGCTCCCCCGGGGAACAGAGCTGCCGGAGCTCAGCGATGCCCTGCCGATCCCGCTCCCCCAGCCACCGGAGGAGCGCGAGCCCCTGGGCGAGCGGGCCGGCCCCGTCGCGGATCGCCGGGACCAACGGGTGCACTTGGTTCACCACGAGCAGGGCCAGGTGGTGGCCCGCCTCCCGCAGCTTGCGGGCGAAGAAGAGGGTATCCGGGATCCGATCTTCCCCGGGCCCCGCCACGAGGACGAAGCCGGTCCCGGGCCGCCGGAGCAGTGCCCGCACCGCTTCCGCCCGGGCGCGGAATCCCTCGAACAACGGTGCAAAGGCCTCGAAGAATTCCACCAGGTCGCCGAGCAGCCGGACGCCGATGAACCGGTCGAGCAGCTTCTCGACGCCCTTCGCCGCCAGGCGCCGGGGGAGCCCGGCGACGCCCCGCCGCCGCCGGAACCAGGGCGACCGGGCCGCCCGCAGGGGGCCGCTGTCCAGGAAGTTCACGATCCGGTCCGGCGCCTCCAGAAAATCGAGTGCCTGACGCGTGGGCGGCGTGTCCAGCACGACCCGCCCGTACCGGCCCTCGGCGGCCACCTCGAAGAGCCGCTCGACCGCCATGTACTCCAGAATGCCGGCCAGGTGGCCCGCCAGATCGCGGTAGAAGCGGTTGGCGAAGATGCGCCGGGCCGCCGCGCGGTCCGGCGCGTACCGCGCCACCAGCCGGTCGAAGGTGGCCCGCGCGTCGAGCAGCGCCACGTCGAGGCGGCCCGGCGTCTCCACCGGTACCCGGACCGGCCGGTCCTTTCCCCGCTCGCCCACCCCCAGCGCGTCCTTGAGCCGGAGCGAGGGATCGAAGGTCATGACCAGCGTGTCGTGCCCCTGGCGTGCTGCCTGAAGGCCCCAGGCGGCCGCCAGGGTGGTCTTCCCGACCCCCCCGGCGCCCACCATCACGATGAGCGGATGCTCCAGCGACCCCTGCCTCACGAGATCGGGACTCCCGCCAGCTCCCGCTCGAACACCGCGCCCAGTCCGTCCAGCAAGGCCGGGCCTCGCGGGAGTGGCAGCAGGGGGAGCGCCAGCATCGGCCCGCGCCACGCCGCCCGGAGCCGGCGGAGTTCCCGCTCGTTGAGTTCCCGCCGCCGCCGCCACCGATCGATGAACGGCGCGAGGTCGCCCCGTTCGGCGGGGAGCGGCCGGGGCAGCGGCGGATAGAGCGCGTTCACCACCACGACGGCGGGCTCTCGCCGGAGCAGGCCGATCAACTCGGTCGCTTCCTGGACCGGCAACTCCTCCGCCACGGTCGCGATCGCCACCGCGCAGTGGGCCGGGTCGGCGATCCACGCCGCGAGCTCCGCCGCCATGGCGCCCAGCTCGCCCCCCCGCACCGCGTCCTCGAGCAGCAGGGGAGCGTTGAGCATCGAGACCCCGTGCCCCGTGGCCGGCGCGTCGAGCACCACGACATCCAGCCGGGGCCGGCCGGGACCCCGCACCGCGCGCAGGGCGTGCCCCAGGGTCGCCATCTCCTTGAGCCCCGGCGCGCCCGCGGCGAAATGCTGGAACAGCGGGCTCGCGATCACCCGCCGCGCGATCGCGGCCACCGGGATCTTCTCCCGGACCAGGCCCTCCACCACGGCGCGGGGGTCCAGGTTCTGGAACCAGAGCCCCGGGCCCGCCTCGAGCAGGCGGCCGCCTGACGGCTCGGTCCCCAGCAGCTGGTGCAGGCTCTCCCGCGGATCCGTCTCGAGCAGCAGCACGCGGCGGCCCCGCGCCGCGAGCGCCCGGCCCAGGAGCGCGGTCAGGGTGGTCTTGCCCACCCCGCCCTTGCCGGTCACCACGATGAGTTGCCGCGAAAGGAGCAGGGCCGCGGGCGAGGACATGAGGCCTCCTTCAGGGTCGCGGAAGGTACCGGCCTTCCCGGCCGCTGGACAGCTTGCGGCCGCCGCCGCCCGGTCGCTACGCTTCGCGTCCCGCGCCGGGCAACCCGCCGCGGAGCGGTCGTCCTTTTGCTCAGGAAGCGCGCGGTGAACGGGAGGAACGGGCCGGTCTTCGACTACGTGATCGTGGGCTCCGGGTTCGGGGGCAGTGTCGCGGCCATGCGGCTCGCCCAGAAAGGCTATCGGGTGCTGGTCCTCGAACGCGGCCGCCGCTTCCGCGACCAGGATTTCCCCCTCTCGAGCTGGCGGCTCCGGCGCTACCTCTGGGCCCCGGCGCTCGGCTGCTACGGTATCCTCGAGATCAGCCCCTTTCGCGATGTCGTCGTACTCCACGGCGCCGGCGTGGGCGGCGGCAGCCTGGGCTACGCCAACGTGCTCATGGAGCCCGACGAGCGAAGCTTCGCCAACCCCGGGTGGCGCCACCCGGTCGAGTGGCGACCGCTGCTCCGCCCTCACTACGAGACGGCGCGCCGCATGCTGGGCGTGACACCCAACCCGCGCTGGAGCCCCGCCGACCACGTGCTGCGCGATATCGCGCGCGAGTGGGGCGCCGAAGCGACCTTCCGGCCCACCGAGGTCGGCACCTATTTCGGAGAGCCGGGCCGGGAAGGCGTCGAGGTCGCCGATCCCTACTTCGGCGGCGCCGGCCCGCCGCGCGCCGGATGCCGGCATTGCGGCGCCTGTCTCGTAGGGTGCCGGTACAACGCCAAGAATACCCTGGTCAAGAACTATCTCTACTTCGCCGAGCAGTGGGGGGCGGAGATCCGGCCCCTGGCGCTGGTCCACGACCTGCGCCCGCTCGACCCCGGCCGGCCCGACGGCGCGGGCTACGAGGTGGCCTACCGGCGGCCCGGCCTCCTCGCACCCCACGGGGGCACCGTGCTCGCCCGCCGGGTGATCCTGGCGGCCGGGGCGCTCGGCACCTTGCGCCTCCTCTTGCGCTGCCGCGACGTCACCCGGTCGCTGCCCCGGCTCTCGCCCCGCCTGGGCGATCTCGTCCGGACCAACAGCGAGGCGCTGCTCGGCAGCGTCAGCCGCCCGCTCGACCGCGACTACTCGACCGGTATCGCCATCACCTCCTTCTTCCGGCCTGACGAGGCCACCGCCGTGGAGCCGGTGCGCTACCCCGCGGGCTCCTCGCTCATGCGCCTCCTGAGCGGGCCCCTGCTCGAACGCGGGAGCATCGTGTCCCGGCTCTGGCAGTCGGTGCTCGACATCGCGCGGCGCCCGGTGGATTTCCTCCGCACCCACTTCCTCCCGCGCTGGGCGGAGCGGACCACCATCCTCCTCGTCATGCAGACCACCGATACCCGGCTCCGCTTCCGGCTCGGGCGGAGTCTCTTCACCCTGTTTCGGCGCGGGCTCGTCTCCGCGCCCGATCCCGACTCGCCCCGGCCGGGCCGGATCGAAGTGGCCCATCGCCTGGTCCGCGCCTTCGCGGCGAGGACCGATGGCATCCCGCTCGGCTCCATCAACGAGGGGCTGTTCGACATCCCGATGACGGCGCACATCCTGGGCGGCTGTCCCATCGGGCGCGACGCCACCGAGGGCGTGGTGGGGCTCGATGGCCAGGTCCACGGCTACCCGGGACTCTACGTGGTGGACGGATCCATCATGCCCGCCAACCCGGGCGTGAATCCGAGCCTCACCATCACCGCGCTCGCGGAATATGCGATGAGTCTGGTGCCGCCCAGGGAGGGCGCCTCGCCCCGGCGGGACCCGCTGGGGTGAGCGAGGCCCACCCCTGCCGCTCCCCGCCGGCCCCTAGGCCGGCACCATGCCGTGATGTGCCGGCCGCGGGACCCGGCGGCGGGGTACCGGCCCCCGCGCCCGCGCCCGGACCCGCGCGAGCTGAGCGGTGAGCTGCTCGACCCGCCGGGTGAGTTCCAGCACCTCGCGGCGGCCGGGGATCCCCAGCTCCCAGGTCGCTGTGTGCACCTTCTGCGCTACCGGCTCCACCCGCCTGATGAGCTCGGCGCCCGCGAGTGTTCTCAACCTGGCGATCCGCGCCACCACCTTCCGGACCGCGGCCCGGTGCTCCCGCTCCATTCGCGCCCCCCGCTGCGCCAGCCGCCGCAGGGTGCGGCCGCCGCCTTCTTCCGCCACAGCGATCGCGCCGAGACCGGCAAGCCAGATCGAGCGCGCGGTTCCCGGGCCGGGAGTCTTCTTGCGACGATTCCTCGTGGCCGGCATCGTCCCCCTCCTCTCGCGCGAGGCTCCGCTTGGTACTCCGGCAGGAGCGCCCGGCCACCCTCACGGCGCTCCGGACCCGATGCTATCTCGGGCGCCATGAAGTCCGGGTGAACCGCCGTTGAAGGCTTCGGCTGCCGCGACGCTGGTATCATTCTTGCCACTCGGTCACCCGGCTGCCTCGGCGCGGCCCCTCGCCATGACCCGACCGGTCCACATCCTCGGCCTTTCGGCCTTTTACCACGACAGCGCCGCCTGCCTGTTGCGAGATGGCGTCATCGTGGCCGCCGCCAGCGAGGAGCGCTTCACCCGGATCAAGGGGGACGCCTCCTTTCCGAGCCGGGCGGTCCGCTACTGCCTCGAAGCGGGCGGGATCGGGATCCAGGACCTGACCGCGGTGGGCTTCTACGACAAGCCCCTCCTCAAGTTCGAGCGAATCCTGGAGACCTATCTGGGCATCGCGCCCCGCGGGTTTCGCCAGTTCCTGCTCGCCGGTCCGCTCTGGATCAAGGAGAAGCTCTTTCAGGACCGGCTGATCAAGGAAGCGCTGGGCTGGGAGGGCGAGGTGCTCTACGCCGAGCATCACGAATCGCATGCTGCGAGCGCCTTCTTTCCCTCGCCGTTCGAGGAGGCCGCGATCCTCACCATGGACGGGGTGGGCGAGTGGGCCACCGCCGCGATCGGGGTCGGCCGAGGCAGCGAGCTGGAGCTGCTCCAGGAACTCCACTGGCCCGACTCGCTCGGGCTCCTCTACTCGGCGTTCACCTACTACACCGGGTTCAAGGTGAATTCCGGCGAGTACAAGGTGATGGGCCTCGCGCCGTACGGAGAGCCGCGTTACGTGGATCTCATCCTGCGCGAGCTCATGGATCTCCGGGAGGACGGGAGCTTCCGGCTGGACCAGCGGTACTTCAACTATCTCGACGGCCTCACCATGACCAGCGAGGCGTTCCATCGCCTTTTCGGCGGCCCGCCCCGCGTGCCCGAGACGCCGCTCACGCAGAAGGAGATGGACCTCGCCCGTTCGGTGCAGGTGGTCTGCGAAGAGGTCATGCTGCGGATGGCGCGGACCGCCCATCGCCTGACGGGCATGAAGCGACTCTGCCTGGCCGGCGGCGTGGCGCTCAACTGTGTGGGGAACGGACGGCTGCTTCGCGAGGGGCCGTTCGAGGACCTCTGGATCCAGCCGGCGGCCGGGGACGCGGGCGGCGCGCTGGGGGTGGCGCTCCTCATCTGGCACCGCCAGTTTCGGCGGCCGCGCAGGGTGGTCCCCTGCCACGACGCGATGCAGGGCGCCTATCTCGGCCCGTCCTTCTCGGCGCCGGAGATCGAACGCTACCTGGAGCGCATCGGCGCGCGCTACCACCGGCTGGAGCGTGAGGCGCTCCTCGAGCGGGTGGCAGAGCTCCTGGCCGGCGAACAGGTGGTGGCCTGGTTCGACGGCCGGATGGAGTTCGGCCCCCGCGCGCTCGGGGCCCGGAGCATCCTGGGCGACCCTCGCAGTCCGCGGATGCAGGCCCAGATGAATCTCAAGATCAAGTTCCGCGAGGGGTTCCGCCCCTTTGCGCCGAGTGTTCTCCGGGAGCGGGTGAGCGACTACTTCGAGCTGGACCGGGCCTCGCCGTACATGCTGCTGGTGGCGCCGGTCCGGCGGGAACGCCAGATTCCCATGACCGAGGCTGAGCGCCGGCTCTGGGGGATCGCCCAGCTCAATGTCGTCCGGTCCGACATTCCCGCCGTCACTCACATTGACTACTCCGCCCGGATCCAGACGGTGGACCGGGAGACCAACCCCAACTACTACGACCTGCTCCGGGCGTTCGAGCGGCGCACGGGCTGCGGCGTGCTGGTCAACACGTCCTTCAACGTGCGGGGCGAGCCGATCGTCTGCACCCCGGCCGACGCCTATCGCTGCTTCATGCGGACCCACCTCGACGCCCTGGTGCTGTTTCCGTTCCTGCTGTACAAGGAGGAGCAGCCCGAATGGAAGGAAACCGAGGATTGGCGCAGGACATTCCAGCTCGATTGACGCCGGACCGGCTCCGGCATTTCGCGCTCACCGTGGGGGCGGCCTTCGCCGGACTGGCTGGGCTCTCGTGGTGGCGCGGTCATGCCGTGGCACCGGTCGCCCTGATGGGTCTCGGCGTGGCCCTGGGTCTGGCCGGGCTCCTGGCGCCGGCCCGGCTCGGCCCGGTGTATCGCGGGTGGATGCGCTTCGGCCTCCTGCTCTCCAAGGTCACCAGCCCGATCTTTCTGGGCCTGGTCTATTTCGGCCTGCTCACCCCGATGGGCGTCCTGATGCGGCTCGCCGGCCGCAACCCGCTCCGGCACCGGGCCGCCGACGGCGGCTACTGGAAGCGGCGCGTACCGCCCGCGGCGGGCGGTGGCGACACGCTGCAACGGCAGTTCTGAGGAGGCACCATGGCCAGCCTGGCGAAGGAACTGTGGGCGTTCCTGCGGGTGCGGAAGAAGTGGTGGCTGCTACCGCTCATCGTGGTTCTCGTGTTGGTGGGGGCGCTGCTGGTCTTCGCGCAGGGATCGGCCCTGGCGCCGTTTATCTATACGATCTTCTAGGTTGGGTCTGCCCCTGCGGGGGGGGTGGGGGGGGGCATGGCGAGGCCTCGGATTCGACGCGCGCACGCAGCCTCGCCCCCGGGGGAGCGCTGGCAGTATGACGCGCCCCCGCGGGGCGCGACCAGCAGCCGGTTCCGGACGGCGCTCCGCGAGCGCCGCAAGCCGGTCACCTCCAGGCCGACTCGACCTCCGATGTGACGGCCGCCGGCCTCCGCCCGAGATCGGGACGGCCGGCCGGGCGAGCCGGCTGTGATGGCGCGCTGGACCGTTAGGCAACTCCGTGCCGAGGACGACGCCGTTGTGACAAAGTGGCTGAAACGCCTGTGCCTCGGTGCCGCCATCCTCGTCGGGCTTTCCATCGCCTACGTTGCGGTCCAGGATGCCGGCTCGATTCGCGTCGGCTACGCCCAGTCGCCGCAGCCCCAGCATGAGCGGATTCGCCGCAGCCTGGAGCAGTGGCGCGGCTTCGAGATGGCCGCCGCGGAGCTCGATTCCGCCTTGCTCCTCCCCCAGAATCTGGACGTCTGGTTCGCAGACTGCGGCCAAAGCAACGCCTTCTACCTCCCCGCCGCCAGGCAGGTCGTGGTGTGCTACGAGCTGGTCAACGATCTGATTCAGGGCTTCGCCCCGTACCTGCGGTCGGACTCCGCCCTGGAGGCCGCCGTGTGGCACACGACCTTCTTCGTCTTTTATCACGAGATCGGCCACGCCCTCATCCACATGCTGGACCTGCCGACCACGGGCCGGGAAGAAGATGCCGTGGACCAACTCGCGACCCTTGTGCTGCTCAACGGAGGTGACGTGGGCCGCGAGGCGGCGTTACACGGCGCGTCCTGGTTCTGGCTGAACTCCCGGGGACGCGGCCGCCGGGCGCCGGCTTGGGATGCGCACGCCCTCGACGAGCAGCGCTACTATAACATTATCTGCTGGGTGTACGGCTCGAACCCGGCGGCCCATCGAGCCCTTTTGGAGAGTGGCTGGGGCCTGCCGCGTGACCGCGCTGAACGCTGCCCGGCAGAGTTCGCGCGCATGGCGAAGGCTTGGGCGTCGGTCTTGGAGGAGCACACGTACTGAGGGAGGACACCGGCCTGAACAGACAGGCCGGCGGAGTGCCCGGAGTAGCCCACGGGCGGCTTCCGAGGCGCTCACGGGGTTGCCTGGCGGGGCATGGTGCGCAGTCGCCTCTCTCTCCCCCCTCCGGGTTCGCCTCGCACGGGCGGCGGAGCGGAGACGCAGGATCCGTAGGTCTTCCCCGGCAAGCGCGGGCCCTGACGGGGCCTGAGCCAGGTGCGTCCTCCTCCGGCGGGAGAGGTCCGGGGCATGGCATCGGCGCCCAGGCGGAAACCGCCGTGCTACGCCTGCCCCCGGGCGACCGAGCAGGGGCCGCTGCGCGGCCCCAGGGCGGGTAACCTGGCTCTAGGCCGGAGGTTCCACCCTTGCAAGCAACCTTGCATTTCTGGAGCTGGACTCCATAATTGCAAGGTATGCTTCCGCGCCGGATGCTGTCGGCCGTCACTGCCGCGCTGGCGGAGGTCCCGGCCGTGGCGCT
>DATLYZ010000098.1:0-16532 GCA_035574255.1 Gemmatimonadales bacterium
GAAGAGGGTCAGTCTTGGAGCGTCACCAGTGCCCGAGGCGAGAGTCGAACTCGCATGGGGTTGCCCCCGGCGGATTTTGAGTCCGCTGCGTCTGCCATTCCGCCACTCGGGCCAAGCTGGAGTATCGGGGGACCGGTCCCCGGAAACAAGGCTCACCGCGGTCGCACGAGCGCCCGAACCCCGGGTGTCGCCAGGGCGTGTCGCTTGACGACTCCCCGCAGGAGCGGTATTAGCTCCATCTGGAGAGACCAGCGCCGCGGGGATCCCCCGGCCCCTCGCCACTCGGCGACTGTCCCACCACCAAGCGCAAGGTGCGCTACCGCCCCGGACGCTCCCCAGTCCGGACCACCCGCCGTCCCGACCCCCACGCGAGGACGTCCCCATGTCGGTCCGTGTCAGCCGGAAGTTCCGCTACGGGAACCTCAGCATCACCATCCCCACCTGTACCTTGCCATCCAAGTGCCCCTACATCAGCTATGTCATCCATCGGCCGAACATCATGGACTACACCGACCTGGCGAAGCTGGAATCGCAGCTCCGGGACGAGCTCGAGCGGTTGAAGCGGCACCTCGCCGCCGCCGGCGACGACGTGTCGGTGGAACTCACGGCCGAAACGGCGGAGGAGCATGACGCGTTGCAGCGCGCCATGGAGCGCATCGCGAAGCCGGAGGCCTGACCCGCTTCCGGCCCACGAGCGGGCGGGGAGGCCTGCACCGGACCTGTCGCTCCGGCGCATCACGGACGGCGTCTTCCGCGCTGCGCCGCGCCTCGAGCTCCTCCCGTCGCGGCGGCTTTCCCGCCCTCTCCGCGCCTCCCTCGGGGCGCTGGCACAGGACGCTTACGGCGTGCTGCGCTCCCGTGCCTCGCCGCCCGTCAACCTGGCGGCGATCTGCCACGACACCGCGCGCCTCTTCCGGGCGCTCCAACGGCCGGGTCGCCTCCCCGCCCTGGTGACCGACGGAGACCCCGACGGCGGGAACCTGGTGGCGGCGACGCTCGTGCTCGACGGCCTCCTCGAGCTCGAGACAGATCGGGGGTTCGTCTCCGGAGCGGACGCCTTCCCCCATGTCTTCGACGGCCCGCCGGCTCCCCTTCCGCGGCATCGCACCGGACGGCTCTCGGTCGAGGCCCTGCAGTACGGCCACCGCCTGGGCCTTACAGATGCCGGCGCCCTAACGGCTCGGCTCTATCGCTATCACACCCTTCCCGCCTCCCCCCGGCTGGAGCGCTGGGAGCCGCTCCTCGTGACCGCCGTCCGGTCGCTGCTCGCTCGCCCCGCTCCCCCCGCCACCGCGCCCTGGCGGCCGCCCCGATGGCCCGCGTCCACAGCGGGCTGGCTCGCCTGGACCCGGATCGCCTCCGCCCCCGAACGCGGCCGCCCGGAGACCCCCTGCAAGCTCTACCTGAGCCCCGCGTGCGACGATCTGCTCGAGGTGCTGCCGCTCGCCGTGGACATCCTCCTGCGATCCCGGGCCACCGCGTTCAAGCTCGGGAACGGCCTCTCCGGCGTCCTCCGCCCCGACAAGCTGGTGGCCTACTTCTCCCGCTTCGCCGACCTCCTCGAGACGGCCCGGGTGCTCGAGGCCAGCCTGGCCGGGACCCGAGCCCATGGCGTGCCCTTTACCGCTTCCCTCACCTCGGACGGCCTGCTCTCCTGGGGTCGGGACCCCGCGCCCCGGGTGCGGACCCGCTGGTGGGAAGCCGGGGAGAGCTGGCGCTGGTGGGTGACGGGCCGCCTGGCGGGCGCGTTGCTCGTCGCGTCCCGCGCCCGGGCCGGCTCGATCGAGCCATGGCGGTTCGCCCTCCAGCGCTTGCGTCTGGACGGCGTGGACAGCGAGACCTTCGCCCCCGGGCCGGCCCGCGGGCTGAGCATGGCCCCATGACGGTCACCGGTCCGATGATCCTGGCCCCGGACGTCACCCTCCTGCCGGTGGCAGCGCTGCCGGGTGACCTCCGCCGCCGGCTGCGGGCCGGCACCGGCGACCACGCCGTGGCGCATCGCCGCAGCCGCACCCCGCCCAGGATCGTGGACGAGGCCGGGGCCGCACTGTTGCGACAGTTCCGGCAGCCCAGCCGCATCGTGGACGCCATCCTCGCTTTCAGTCAAACGCGTCAGGCGGACCCGGCCTGGGTGCTCCGGGCCTCGTTCCCGCTCCTCCGGGAGGCCGTGAACGCCGGTTTTCTCGTCCCGGCCGGCGTCCTCGACGCCCGGCGCATCCGGCCTTCGCTCCAGCCGGGTGCGCGCGTGGGGGGCGTGGTGGTCCAGGAATGTCTGCAACTGCTGGCGGACTCCGAAGTCTACCGCGTCAGGCACCCCGGCGGCCGCGCGGCGGCACTGAAGCTGGTCCGTCCCGGTCACTCCCCGGCGACGCTCCGTCACGAAGCCAGTATCCTCGCACGCCTCGATCTCCCTGTCGTCCCCCGACTGCTCGGCACCGGCCGGGTCCATCGCCGGCCTTACCTTCTCGCCGAATGGCGAGCCGGTGTGTCCCCCGACCTCCTCGCAGAGGAGTACCGCCGGGAATCCGGAGACCGGGGCCGGGCCCGGCTGCTCCGTCTCTGCCGGCGGATCGTCGCCGGGTACGCCAGCCTCCACGCGCGAGGAGTCGCCCACGGAGACGTTCACCCGCGCAATCTCGTCGTCGAGGCGCGGGGCCGGGTGGCGATCCTGGACTTCGGGTGGTCGCGATTCGTAGGGCCCCAGGGCGACGCCCTGCCGCCCGCGCGTGGCGGGGCCGGGGAATTCATCGAGCCGGAATTCGTGGCAGCGATGCGGACCCGCCGCGCTCCGCCACCGCCGACGCCGCAAAGCGATCAGTACAGCATCGCCGCGCTGCTCTACTACCTCGCAACCGGCGGGCACTATCTGCCATTCTCGCCCCGCGAACCCGAGATGTTCCGCCAGATCGTCGAGGACGACCCCCTCCCCTTCTCGGCCCACGGGGTCCCGCCCTGGCCCGCGGTGGAGGGCGTTCTCCGGCGCGCGCTGGCCAAGCGTCCCGGGGACCGGTTCCCCTCCCTCGCGGCGTTCGGGCGGGCGCTGCGGGAGGTGGGACGCCGACTTCACGAGCCCCGGAACCCGGTCACGCCGCGCTCCCGAGCGGATGCGCTGCGGGACCTCCTCGCGCCGGTGGGGCTGGAGGGCCCAGTGCTCGTCGGCGGCCACCTCGAGCCGCCCAGCGCATCGGCGAGTCTCGGCGCCGCCGGCATCGCCTACGGGCTGTACCGCATCGCGTGCGCGCGTGAGGACCCCCGCCTGCTCGCGGCCGCCGACATCTGGCTGGAGCGCGCGCTTCGCGCGGTAGAGCGGCGGGAGGAGTGGTATGCCAGGGCGGCCGGCATCACCCCGCGAGTGGTGGGCACGATCTCGCCCTACCACGCCCCGGCCGGCGTCTTCTGGGTTCAGGCGCTGATGAGCCGAGCCCGAGGCGATGCGGCAGAACAGCACGCGGCGGTACAGGGGTTCGTGAAGGCCTCCCGGGCCTCCTGCCCAAACCTCGACCTGGTCCTCGGACGGGCCGGGACCCTCCTCGCCTGCGCGCTGCTCCAGGAGGCGATGGCCGGCGAGCTCCGGCAGGATCGCGCGGCGATCGGGTCGCTGGGACGGGAGGCGGCGGCGGGCCTGGTCGCTCGGCTGCGCCGCGCGCCCCCTCTCGGGCAGTGCCGGAGCTTCCCGAACCTGGGTCTCGCGCACGGCTGGGGCGGCATCCTGTACGCGATCCTCCGCTGGTGCGAGTCCGAAGGAACCCGGGTTCCTCCGGCCGCAAGCGAGCGCCTTCGCGAGCTGGCCGAGTGCGCTCGACCATCGGGGCGGGGCGCAGTCTGGCCCTGGCGGAGCCGGACCGGCGGGCAGGTGCGGAACCACGGTCACATGCCCGGCTGGTGCAACGGCGGCGCCGGCTTCGTCTTTCTCTGGAACCTGGCGGATCGGCTCGAGGGGGAGGACCGGTATCTGGCGCTGGCGGAGCGCGCCGGGCTCGAGGCCTGGACGGCCCCCGGCCCGGCCTGGGATCTCTGCTGCGGGTACAGCGGGAGGGCCTTCGCGCTGCTCGACCTGTACCAGCGGACCGGGGAGCCATGCTGGCTGCACCGCGCGCGCCGGCTGGGCGACCAGGCGGTACGCCAGGCCCGCCAGTCGGCGGAGGGGGAGCAGGCCTACCCTTACTCCCTGTTCCGCGGCCGACTCGGTCTCGCTACGTTGTTGGGAGATCTGGATCGGCCCCAGGACGCCTGCTTTCCACTGTTCGAAGGCGAAGGATGGCGCCGCGCGCTCCCCCGGCCTTGACGCGAGGACTCGATCACGAACCCGGATGACCTCGCCAATCGTCTCCGCGCGGCCCTGGCAGGACGGTACGAGATCGTCCGGGACGTGGGTCGCGGCGGGATGGCGATCGTCTTCCTCGCGACCGATCTCAAGCACCGTCGCCAGGTTGCGATCAAGGTGCTCAGGCCTGAACTCGCCACCGTCCTGGGCGCCGACCGGTTCCTCCGCGAGATCGAGATCGCCTCGAGCCTCAACCACCCGCACATCCTGCCGCTCTTCGATTCCGGCGAAGCGGACGGCCTGCTGTACTTCGTCGCACCCTTCATCGAGGGCCAGTCGCTTCGCGACCGGTTGAACGCCGAGCACCAGCTCCCCGTCGAGGAAGCGGTCGAACTCACCCGGCAGGTGGCCGCCGCGCTCGCCTATGCGCACGGCCGCGGCTTGCTCCATCGCGACATCAAACCCGAGAACATTCTGCTCGCCCAGGGCGAGGCGGTGGTGGCCGACTTCGGCATCGCCCGGGCGGTGGAGGAGGCGGCCGAGCGCCGGCTGACGCAGACCGGCATCGTGATCGGCACTCCAGCGTACATGAGCCCCGAACAGGGGGTCGGTGGCCCGGTCGAGGCACGGAGCGATCTCTACAGCCTGGCCTGTGTGCTGTACGAAATGCTGGCGGGCCAGCCGCCCTTCACCAGCCTCACGGCTCACGCCCTGCTCGCCCAGCATTCGCTCGATCAGGTACCCTCCCTTCGCGCGGCGCGGCCCGCGGTGCCCGCCGCGCTGGAGGCCGTGATCGCCCGGGCGCTGGCCAAGCTGCCGGCCGACCGATTCCAGTCCGTGGCGGAGTTCTCGGCCGCCCTGGGGGCCGCCACCCACGCCCCGACCCTTACCGTGTCCCGGACCCGCCGGGGGGGCCGCCGGCGGGCCTTGCCGGTCGGCCTGGCGCTGGCGGCGCTGGCGGGTCTCGCCCTCTGGGCCTGGCAGCGACAGGCTTCCGGCGGCCGGCCGCGCCTCGATCCGCAACTCATCCTCGTCCTGCCGTTCCAGGTCGCCGGGGCGGTGGATACCACGCTCGTTTCGCCGGAAGGCATGGTGGACTTGGTCGCGACCCGACTCTCCGGTGAAGCCGGGCCTCGCGCGGTCTATCCGGGGAGCGCGGTGCGAGCCTGGCTCCAGGCCGGCGGCACCCGGTCGCACGAGCTGCCGGTGGCCACCGCCCTCCGGGTCGCCGCGGAACTCGGGGCGGGCCAGGTGTTGCTGGGACGCGCGTTCGGCGCGCCGGGACGGCTCGAGCTCAGCGGGTCGCTGGTCCGAGTGGGAAGGGGCGAAACGGTGGCGGCGGAACGGGTGTCAGGCGCCTCCGACAGTCTCCTCCCCCTCTTGGATCAGCTACTCGCCAAGATCCTGCTGCAGACCGCCGGGCCGGGCTCGCGCCGCCTCGACGAGCTCACCACCGACCGGCTGCGAGCCTTGCGGCCCTATCTGGGCGGCCTGGAGAAGTACCGGCGCGGCCAGTATCGCGAGGCTGCGCGGCTCTTCAACCAGGCCCTGGACGAGGACTCCGCCTTCGCCCTGGCCGGACTCGCCCTCGCCGCGGCCGAGAACGCCGTCGGCCGGGTTGGCGAGCGGGAACGCGGGGTCGCCATCGCCTGGGCCCATCGCGCCCGCCTGAGCGGCCCGGATCGGCTCTTTCTTGCCGCCTTGGTCGGCCCGCGCTACCCCGGCCACTCCTCCCTCGCCGAGATCCTCGCGGCCTGGGAACGCGCGGTGGATTCGCTGCCGGATCGGTGGGAAGTCTGGTACGAGCTGGCGGACGTGCTCTTTCACTACGGCGCCTTCCTGGGCAAGCCCGGTTCGCTCCAGCGAGCCACAACGGCCTTTCAGAAAGTTCTCGAGGCCGACTCCGCCTTCGCACCTGCGCTCGAACATCTGGTGGATCTGGCGCTCGGCGCCGGCGACACGAGCGCCGTGCGCCGCCTCGGGACGCGCTACCTCGCGGTGGACTCGTCGGGCGACCACGCCGACTACGTCCGGTGGCGGATGGCGCTCGCCCTCGGCGATTCCGTGCTGCACCGGCGAGTACGCCTCAATTTTCCGGGCATGGATGCGGAGCTGCTCGACCGGATCGTCGGGACGGCCCAGCTGGACGGCCTGGGGCTGGACGACGCGGCCGCCGCGTCCGCCGCCCTGTTCTCGCAGCCCCGGAACGAGGGCGACCTCTTCGTGGCCTCGGTGCTGACGCGCAACCTCCTGCTGAACCGCGGCCGCCCCCGGGCCGCGGCCGCGGTCAGGGTTGATCAGGCAACCGGGCTCCCGTTCGACGCGCTCTTCTCGGTGATCGAAGCGCTGTACTGGGACGGGGACACCGCGGCAGCCTCAGCGGCCGTACGGCGCCGCGCCCGCTTCGCCGACGCCCCGCTCGCTCCCGCCGCGGCCCCGGACCCGTCCCAGGCTCTGGATATCTGCACCGTGAGCCTCTGGCACCTGGCCCAGGGCCAGTACGGCACCCTGGACGAGGCCGTGAAAAGGCTCAGGCGGGTGAAGGCACCCCTCGACAGCTACGGCACCTCGCCCAGTCCGATCTGCGCCGCGATTCTGGACGCCCAGCTCGCCTCCGTCCGACGGCGGCCCGACGCCGCGGCAACTCTCGACCGCCTCGACTCGATCATGCTGACCGGGCCGACCCAGAATCCCTACCAGGTGCTGGCCGGCAACCTGACCGTCGCGCGACTGCGCCTGGCGAACGGCGACCGGGCCGGGGCGCTGGCGGCCCTCCGGCGCCGGATCAACTTCTACGTGAACGTGGCGGGCCTCTCGACCTTGCTCAGGATGGAGGGAGAGCTGGCGGCCGCCGTGGGAGACACCGCGGGCGCGATCCGGGCCTACCGCCATTACCTCGCGCTCCGAACCGACCCAGAGCCCGTCCTCCAGCCCGTGGTCCGCCAAGTCCGAACGGCGTTGGAAACGCTCACCGGTGGCGGGCCGCACTAGGGTGTCTCCGGTGTTCCCGAGCCCCAGGCCGCTCCGCCCATCTGGGGAAGACGCGAGAACGCTCTCTCGCCAGGCGGGCCAGGGACCACGGACAGGTTATGGTGCACGCCGAGCGCTGGCCCGTGCGCCCGCTCGAGAAAGGTCGTACAAAAACGTCCTCCGCGTCCTTCCGCGCCACTCCGCGGCGGGTTGGCCGCGGCGAGGTTGCCACGGGCCGCGCCGGTCGCGGTACGCGGCACCAGAACCCCCTCCGCGTCCATCCGCGCCACTCCGCGGCCGTTGGCCGTGGCCAGGTTGCCACGGGCCGCGCCGGTCGCGGTGCGCCGCACCAAAACCCCCGCCGCGCCCTTCCGCGCCACTCCGCGGCGGTTGGCCGGAAACGGGTGGTTCGGGGTGTTCACCCGCTGGCGTCAGGCGCGGAACCCACCGCCGCCACTCGACAATGCCCTGTCCGCGGCCCCCGGCGCCGACGCCGGATGCGTGCCTGCCTCTCCAGTCCGCCTCGCGTTACCTTCCACACGTCACCGATTCCCGCGACCCTTAGCCGCCACGAGTGCACCGCCACCAGGCTCCCGATGCCCCGCCCCGCGCAACCCGGCCTCCATCCGTGGCACGACATCCCGACCGGCCCCAAACCGCCTGACGTCGTGAACGCGGTCATCGAGATCCCGACCAACGAACGCAACAAGTACGAACTGGACAAGGAACTCGGAATCTTCCGGCTCGATCGGGTGCTGCACAGCGCCGTGCACTATCCCGGCGACTACGGCTTCCTGCCGCGCACGCTGGGGGCCGACGGCGACCCGCTCGACGTGCTGGTGATCATGAAGGTCCCGGTCTTCACCGGCTGTGTGGTGCAGTGCCGGCCGATCGGGCTCTTCCATCTCATCGACCGCGGCAAGTCGGACGAGAAAGTCCTGGCCGTCGCCGAGGGGGACCCCTATGCCGGGGGGATCCAGGATCTGGGCGACATCCCGCCCCACACGCTCAAAGAGATCGAGCACTTTTTCCAGGTGTACAAGGATCTGGAAGGCATTACCACCCGGACCCGCGGCTTCGAGGATGCCGAGGCCGCCCGGCGCGCCATCGTCGAGGCGATCGAACTCTATCGGAAGAAGTTCGGGAAACGGCGCACGGGCCGTGGGAGGGTTTAGGTGGCACCGCGCAGGCCGGTAACCTGCTCACCGCGTCAGGCCCGCGTTACCCGTTCACCGTGTGGCGTCACAACTCCTCCCCCCGCGGCGGCCCCAGAATCTCCCGCCAGACCAGGGCCGACCGGAGCTGGGCCGGGGTGAGGCGGGGCGGCGGCGACTCCCCGGCCGCCGGCTGCGCGATCTTCTGGTGAAACGCCTCGTGATCCGCCACGCGGTGCTCGCGGTCCCGCGCCTCGGCCTCCGCGATGCGCCGCCGCACTACCTCCTCCGCGGCCTCGTCGAGATCCACGACCGCGCGCCCCGGCCGTTCGCCGGCCGCCTCGTCGAACGAGACGACCTCGGGCTCGGCCTCGAGGGAACCGCGCTCCTCCACTTCCTCGGCGGAAGGTAGCGGCGCACGGGCGCGGCGCCCGACCGGGCCCCGTTCGGTGGGCTGGGGAGGCTCCCGGCGAGCCGGCCGCCTGCGCCCCGGCGGCCCGAGCTGCAGCCACCTGTCCGCCGACACCCCGGAGCGCTCGGGCGGCGGGCGGACGGTCGCTTCCGCCTCGCGCTTCATTCGCCGCACTTCCTCCAGCAACCCCTCGAGCGTGAACCCCTCCCGAGGCTCCGCCTCCGGGGGTCGTTCCGCGGCAGCCTTTCGGCGCGCGGCCTTGGACATCCGGTCCAGCAGGAACCCGATGACGAACAGGGCGATGAGGCCTTCGAGACTCATGGCTCAGGTCGCCGCACCGCCGCCCGGCGGCGGCTCGCTGCCGCCCGCGATCGCCTGCCGCATCGCCGTATCGGCCTGGAGGTTCCGGTACCGCTGGTAATCCATCACGCCTAACGCCCCCTTGCGGAACGCCTCGGCGATGGCCATCGGAATCTGCGCTTCGGCCTCGATCACCTTGGCCCGCATCCGCTGCGCCTCCGCGCGGAACTCCTGCTCCATCGCCACGGCCAGCGCCCGCCGCTCCTCGGCTTTCGCCTGGGCGATCCGCTTGTCGGCTTCCGCCTGGTCGGTCTGGAGCTCGGCGCCGATGTTCTTCCCCACATCCACGTCGGCGATGTCGATCGAGAGGATCTCGAACGCGGTCCCCGCGTCCAGCCCCTTGGCGAGCACCGTCTTGGAAATCATGTCGGGGTTCTCGAGCACCGCCTTGTGGCTCGCCGCCGAGCCGATCGTGCTCACGATGCCCTCTCCCACCCGCGCCAGAATGGTCTCCTCCCCGGCCCCGCCCACCAGCCGGTTGATGTTGGCCCGCACCGTCACCCGGGCCAGCGCCAGGAGCTGAATCCCGTCCTTGGCCATCGCCGCCACCTTGGGCGTGGTGATGACCTTGGGATTCACGCTGACCTGCACCGCCTCGAACACGTCGCGCCCCGCGAGATCGATCGCCGTCGCCTGCTTGAAGCTGAGCGGAATGCCCGCCTTGTCCGCGGAGATGAGGGCCCGCACCACCCGGTCCACGCTGCCCCCGGCCAGGTAGTGGGCTTCGAGATCCCGGATCGAGAGCTGAAGGCCGGCCTTGTGCGCGTTGATCAGCGGATTCACGATGGCCGCCGGATTGACCTTCCGGAACCGCATCCCGAAGAGCGTCGTGAACGGGACGTACACCCCCGAGGCCCACGCCGTGATCCAGAGCCCCACCGGGATGAACCGGAAGATGATCACCAGGAAGATGAACCCGAGAACCAAGAGCGCCAGCAGGAGTCCCGGTCCCAGGGTGCGGAGATCGTCCACGATGCGCCCTCCGTGTTGTCAGGTAACGAAGGAGAAACCGGCTCAGGCGCCGGCAGCTCGCACCACGTGCCGGTACCCCTCGGCACGCACCACCGTGACCCGGGTGCCGGCGGCGATGTACTCGCCTTCGGTGACCACGTCGATCCGTTCGCCGTCCACGTTGGCCACGCCCGCCGGCCGGAGATCGCTCACCGCCACCCCGACCCGGCCCACCAGGTCCGCCCGGGGCAGCGCCGAGACGAACCCCTCGGCCGCCTGCGCACTGGTCTGATGGATGAGCCCCCCGAACCGCCGGCTGTGCGGCAGGTGGCGAAGCCAGGTGAATGCGATCACCAGGGTGAGCAAGACGCTGGCGCCGAGCACGGCCAGCGCCTGCACCACGTCGGTCGCGGTCGGCATGTTGCCCAACATCGCCAGCACCACCGCGGCCCCGATCAGCAAGGCCCCGAGCACGCCGGCCACGCCGAACCCCGGAAGCAGAAAGACCTCGACCCCCACCGCGACCAGCCCCAGCCCGAGCAGGATGACCTCTTCCAGCCCGGCGAGCCCGAGCAGGAGGCTCGAGCCGAAGAAGAGCCCGAGCGAGCCCAGCCCCACCAGCAGGCCCAGCCCGTGGGTCCCCGCCTTCACTTCCGCGAGCAGCGCCAGCACGCCGATCGAGAGCAGGAGCGAGGAAACCACGGGATGGTTGAGGAACCGGACCACCAGTTCCGCCCAGTTGAGTTCGACCGCCTCCACCCGGGCCCCGCCCAGCCCCAGCGCGGCCAGCAGCTCGCTCTCGCTGTTCACCTCCGCTCGGGCGTACTTCACGCGGAGGGCTTCCGAGGTGCTCAGCGTGAGGAGCTTGCCCGGCTCCACCAGTCCGGGAACCCCGACGGCCTCGTCCACCATCGCCTCGGCGATGCGGGGATCCAGGCCCCGGGCTTCGGCGAGCGCCCGGAACTCGGCTCGCATGGCGGAGACGTATTTCTCGGGAAGCTTCGTGCCCCGGCCGTCCACCGGGGTGGCGGCGCCCAGCACCCCGCCGCTCCGCATGTAGATACCCTGGGTGGCGAGCGCGATGAGCGCTCCGGCGCTGTAGGCCCGCGGATTGACCCAGGCGTAGACCGGAACCCGGGAGGCGCGCACGGCGTCGGCGATGCGTTCGGCGGCGTCGACCCGGCCGCCGGGCGTGTCAATGTCGAGGTAGACGGCCGCGGCACCCCGCTCGTTGGCGAGCCGGAGCCCGCGGGCGACATACGGCGCGAGCCCGTTCTCGATGGTGCCGTGAACGTCGAGCCGGTAGACCAGACGGCCCTGGGCCGCGACCGGCGCGGTGATCCACAACCCGGCGCCGACCAGCAGGAGCCCCGCAGCACCCAGTCCACGCCGCATGCCTTGCATCCTCGAGACAGCCCGAGGAGAAACTACTGCGGCGCGGGCCGGAAGACAAAGGCAGCTCGCTCACGGCCGGCGCCGCGGCCGGAGCGGCGCCTCGCCTTGCGCCCGCCGCTCCTGGAGGTCCCGCACCCGTTCCAGCAGCCGCTCGCGCAGCATGAAGAACTGGGCCCGCTGGACCGGATCGAGAAAGGTGGCGAGGTCCCGCAGCTCGTCGCGATAGCTCTCGACGTAGCGCCGCTTGAGATCCACCAGCGCCTCGGTGAGCCGGGCCACGCTGTCCTGGTCGGCCGCCACCCCAGGCCGGAGCTGGCCCGCCAGGGCCTGCCGCAGCCGGCGCTCCTCGATCTCGAGGTCTCGCCGCCGCCTGAAATACGTGCTCATCGTCTCCCGGAGCCGCGCAGCCTGGGGATCGCTGAGCCCGAGTTCCTCGCGCACCCGCGCGGCGAACCGCTCCTCGATCAGCCGGCGCAGCTCGGCCGCCCGCGCCGGACTGTCGTCCGGTCCCTGCGCCGCGAGAGGTGCGGCTACGAGAAGCGTCATGCCGAGGATCCAGATTGTCCGCATCAGCCCTCCAGGGAGTGGAGCAACCGCTCCAGTTGGGCGCCGTCCAGGTCGCTCAGACCGGGGACTTCGATCCCGCTCCCCTGGCCGAACGGCAGGTCCAGCGACTCGAGCACATCCTCGAGTTCCACCGCCCCCAGACCGTCGAGCTCCGCCAGCGGCAGGACGTACCCGCTCGCCAGCCGAGCCCGCTCGGAGGAGCGCGTCGCTCCGCCTTGCCAGAGAAGCAGCGCCACCCCCGCGGCGGCGGCCAGGCCCGCGAGCCAGCCGGCACGCTTCCACCGCGCGGCCCGGCGCTGGGCGCGGAGCCCGCTCCGCACCCGGTCCGCGAGGCGCGTGGTATCGAGGCCGGCCGCGACCCGGTCGCCGATCCGGGGCGCCGCCTGCACCACCCGCCACGCCGCCGCACACACCGGACACGCCGCCAGGTGGGCCAGGTCCGGCGCCGCCCAGGTCGCCAGGCCGTGCGCCACCGCCGGCATCCGATCCGTCAGGTCCTCACAGCGCGTCACGTCACGAGTTCCTTCAAGCGTTTCACGGCGTGGTGGTAGTGCACCCGGGCGGCGCCGGGGGTGGTGTCCAGCGCGGCCGCGATCGCCTCGTAATCCAGCCCCTGTTGGGCCCGGAGCAGAAACACCTCCCGCTGAAGCCGGGGAAGCCGCCGGAGCCCCGCCTCGAGCCGGTGTTCGAGTTCCGTCGCTTCCAGGGCGGAGGCCGGGTCGTCAGGCGCGAGCGCATCGCTCTCCTCCAGCACCAGAACTTGCCTTCCTCCCTGCCGCCGGTGGTGATCCCGGAGCCGGTTGCGCGCGATGGCGAGGAGCCAGGTCCGGAAGCTCGCCTCGCCCCGCCAGCGGCGCACGGCCCGAAAGGCTCGGAGAAAGGTCTCCTGCACCAGATCGTCCACGTCGGCCGGGTCGGCCCCCGAGCCGGCCAGAAATCGCGCCACCGCCCGGGCATGACGGAGCACCAATTCCGTCGCCCCGCGCTCATCGCCGTTCCGGTACGCCTGCACCAGGTCGGCATCCGAGGGGTGCGCCCGAGACGCGGCGGCCGGTTCGGTCATGCCGGCAGGAAAGACGTCGCGGAGGTCGTTATGTTAAGCTTGACCAAGCCCTGTTGGGACCGTAGCTTCGCCCCGAACGTTCGTTCGCCCACGCGTGCGCTCCTTCGACCGACGGCTCCAGCTCCTGCTCAGTGCCGCCGCCCGGACCTTCGCCGAGCGGGGGTTTCACGCTACCTCCATGCGGGATCTCTCCCGCGCCAGCGGGATGAGCCTGGCCGGGATCTACCATTATGTGGCGAGCAAGCAGGAACTCCTGTTCCTGATCCAGGACCGGTGTTTCGAGAAGGTCATCGCGGGAGCCCGGGAGGCCGTGGCCGGGGCCCAGGGTCTGGAGGCCCAGATCGCCGCCTTCATCAAGCACCACGTGGTTTTCTTCGCCGCCCACATGCACGAGATGAAGGTGCTCTCGCACGAGGCCGAGCAACTCACCGGCACGATGCGCCAGCAGGTGGTGCAGCGCAAGCGGGAGTATGTCGCCATCCTGGCGGAGCTGGTGGACCGGCTCCCCTCGCCCCGGGTGGGGCATCTCGCGGCGGTGTGGAGCGCCTTCGGCATGATCAACTGGATCTACACCTGGTACAAGCCGACCGGACCCATCACCCCGGAAGAGCTGGGCGACCAGATGGCCGCGGTGTTCCTCCACGGCCTCGTGACCGACGCCCGCGCCCCGGTCTCGCCGCCGCCCCCGCCGGCCCGCCTTCCATGACGGAAGTCTATCTCACCGCCGCGGTGCGGACACCGGTGGGCCGCGCCGGCGGCGCGCTGGCGGAGGTGCGCCCCGACGACCTGGCCGCCGTGGCGATCAAGGCGCTGGTCGAGCGCGCCGGGCTTCCGCCGGAGCGTATCGAGGACGTCATCCTGGGTTGCGCCAACCAGGCGGGCGAGGACAATCGCAATGTGGCCCGGATGGCGCTGCTCCTCGCCGGCCTCCCGGTCTCGGTGCCCGGCCAGACCGTGAACCGCCTCTGCGGGTCCGGTCTCCAGGCCATCGTCTCGGCGGCGCAGGCGGTGCGGGCCGGCGAGGGCGAGGTCTTCGTGGCCGGCGGGGTGGAGAGCATGACCCGGGCGCCCTACGTGATGCTCAAGTCAGGCACCCCATGGAGCCGGACCCCACCGCCCATCGCCGACAGCACGGTGGGCTGGCGATTCATCAACCCCCGGCTGCCCCGCGAGTGGACCATCGCACTGGGCGAGACGGCCGAGCGGGTGGCCCGCCTGTACGGCATCACCCGCCGCGAGCAGGACGAGTTCGCCGCCGAGAGCCAGCGGCGGGCCCAGCAGGCGCTGGCCCAGGGCGTGTTCGCCGAGGAGATCGTGCCCGTCCCGGTACCGGGGGAGCATGGCCGAACGGTGATGGTGAGCCAGGACGAACATCCCCGTCCCGGAGTCACGGTCGAGAGTCTGGCCCGGCTCAAGCCGGCATTCGCCCCGGACGGGACCGTCACCGCGGGGAGTTCGAGCGGCATCAACGACGGGGCCGCTGCGCTCAGCGTGGTGGGCGAGCCGGCGCTCGCGGAGCTCGGACAGCGGCCGCTCGCCCGGATCGTGGCGGCGGCGGTGGCGGGGGTGGACCCGTCGGTGATGGGGCTGGGGCCGGTCCCCGCGACCCGCAAGGCGCTGGCCCGGGCCGGCTTGCGCGCCAGCGACCTCGACCTGGTGGAGCTCAACGAGGCGTTCGCGGCCCAGAGCATCGCCTGCATCCGCGATCTCGAGCTGGACCCCGCGAAGGTGAACATCTACGGCGGCGCCATCGCGCTGGGCCACCCCCTCGGGGCGAGCGGGGCCCGCATCGTCACCACGCTGGTGCATGCCCTCCGGCGCACCGGCGGCCGCTACGGCCTGGCCACGATGTGTATCGGCGTGGGCCAGGGAATCGCGATGATCGTCGAGGCCACGGAGCCGCGCGCCGGGTGACGGGCATGCCTCCCCCACCCCGGGTGATCGCCCACCGCGGCGCCAGCGGCCATGCGCTCGAAAACTCGCCCGCGGCGTTCCGGCAAGCCGTGGCGCTGGGCGCCGACGGCGTGGAGCTCGACGTCCATGCCTCGGCCGACGGCGAGCTGGTGGTGCACCATGATCCGGCGATCCCGGGGCTCGGGCCCATCGCCGCGCTGGAGGGCGCCGCGATCCGGCGCCACCGCCTGGCCAACGGCGAACCAGTACCGACCCTGGCCGAGGCCCTCGGACTCCTCACGGGGCTCGACGTCTGGGTGGAGCTCAAGTCGCTGCCGTCCCAGTGGGACCGGCGGCTCCTCGCGGTGCTGGACGCGGGCCCCGAGCCGGCCCGGTACGCAGTCCACAGCTTCGATCACCGGATCATCGCGCGCCTGGGCGCAGAGCGTCCGGGCCTCCGGCGCGGCGCGTTGCTGGCGTCCTATCTGCTGGACATGCTCGCCGTGCTCCGGGCCACGGGCGCCGACACCTTGTGGATGGACGCCGAGTTGATCGACGCCGACCTGGTGGCCCTGCTCCACGGATCGGGCTTCGCCCTCATCGCGTGGACGGCGAACGACGAACCCGAAATCGCGCGCCTCGCCGACCTCGGTGTGGATGGAATCTGCGGAAACTTTCCCGACCGGATCCGCGTCGTGGTCGAGCGCGGCCGCCGGTGACCGACCCGCTCCCGTGCAGCCCCGGGCTCGGCTACCTTCCCTCCTCCGGTCTTTTGCCCTGATGCGCCTTGCCCTCCTCGGCCTGCTCGGGGTCGCGGCGCCGCTTGCGGCCCAGGCCCCCGGCCCCATTGCCTTCGAACGTTTCACCCTGCCCAATGGGCTCGAGGTGGTGCTGGCGCCTGACTCCCTGGCGCCGGTCGTGGCCGTCAATCTCTGGGTGTTCGGCGGCACCCGATACGATCCCCCGGGCCGGGGCGGCCTGGCGCAGCTCTTTCGCCGGCTCGCCTTCGCGGGCTCGGGCCATGTGACCCGGGGCGAGCACGAACGCCTGGTGACTTCCGCCCACGGGTTCTATGACGCGGAGGTGGAGGACGAGGCCGCCCGCTTCAGCGAGACGATGCCCCCGGAGCGATTGAACCTCGCGCTCTGGCTCGAAGCCGAACGCCTGCGCGGACTCAAGCTGGACGACTCGGCTCTGGCCCTGGCCCGGCGGGCGGAGCTCGAGTCCCGGACCGCCGACGCCCAGGACGCGTTTGCCGAGCCGATCCTCACCGCGGTCGCGTCGCTCTACGATTCCACCGCGTGCTTCCCCTACGCGCACCTCGGGCGGGGCACGCCCGCTTCGCTCGGCGCCGTGACCCGGCCCGAGGTGGAGGCCTTCTTCCGGCGCCACTACGTGCCTCGCAACGCACGGCTCGTCGTGGCCGGCGGCTTCGATCGTGAGCAGGCGACCCGGCTGGTGACGGCGTACTTCGGCGAGATCCCCCCCGGCGAGCCCGTGCCG
>DATLYZ010000099.1:0-17549 GCA_035574255.1 Gemmatimonadales bacterium
CGGGGCCCCCGCCGGGAACTGATCCGCCACAAGCGGGATATCTATCCCGACCGGCTCCCGGTCGCGGAGCGGTACTTCGAAGCGGCCCGCGACCTCGGCGTCGAGCCGGACGGCAAGCCCGCGGAGTTCTTCGCCAGCCCCCGCGCCCTCGCCGCCGTGGACGAATGGCTCGGCGGCGCCGACACCGGCCGGGGTCTCGTGGCCCTGGCCCCGGGCGCCGCCCACCCCACCAAGCGCTGGCCGCTCGCCCACTGGGAGCGCCTCGCCGCCTCGCTCGCCCGCCAGGGCTGGCTGGTGGCGGTACTCGGAGGGCCGGAGGACGCCGTGGCGGCCGACGTCGTGGCCCGGGCCGCGGGGGAACGGGGCCGGAACGCCGCGGGCCGCTTCGACCTCCAGGGCGCCGGCGCGCTCCTCGCCCGGGCCCGGGTCGCCGTCGCCGGCGACACCGGGCTCATGCACCTGGCCACGGCGGTCGGCGCGCCCGTCGTGGCCCTCTTCGGGCCCACGGTGGAGCAGTTCGGTTTCTTTCCCTACCGCGCCCGCGCCGTGGTGCTCGAGCGCGACCTCCCCTGCCGCCCCTGCAGCAGCAAGGGTGGCCGGGCCTGTCCGCTGGGCCACCACCGCTGCCTGGCGGAGATCGTGCCGGACCAGGTGCTCCCCAGGGTCCTGGAGCTCGCGTCATGACCGGGTGGGACCCGGCCGCCCTCGACCTGGTTGGACTCCTGCCTCGCACCGCCCGGGGCCCGCGGCGCGAAGGGATCTACGCGCTGTGGCTGGTGGTCCGGGTCGCGCAGGATCTCCTGCTGCTCGATCCGCCGATCCCCGAGCGCGCCTTTCAGCGCCGCCTGGCGGCGCTCGAGTCGCGCCTGTCCAGTCTCACCATCCCGCCACCCCTCCGGCGGGCCCTCGCGGCCGCCCTGCTCACCCTGAAGGACGCGCAACCGGATCAGGTCCCGGCCGTCCTCAGCACCCTGGTGGCTCCCGCGCGTGACGGCGCCGGCCCCGAAGCGGCGGACGCGGTCAACCGGGCGGCGCGGGCCGCGCGCGAGCGCTGGCTCGGGCGCTGATCTCCCCCGCCGGAGGGCCGCCGCCCCGCCAACACCGACAGCCCCCCTCCCGGGCCCCTGTCTCACCCCCAGCCGGCGAGCCGGACGAGCGGCACCGGCGCCGGAATCCTATCTTAGAGACCATGCCCCGCCCCTCGAAAACCACCATTCAGCCGCCGCCCAGCCCGGTCGAGGCTCTGGTGCAGCGGATGGATGCGCGCGCCCGGGGCGAGTCCCCGGGCGACGGCGTCCCCACGGGGTTCCCTTCCCTCGATCGGATGCTGGGCGGCGGATTCCGGCGCCAGGATCTCATCGTGCTCGGCGGCGACGTGGGCTCGGGGAAATCCTCTCTGGCGCTCGCCATCGCGCTGCGGTCGGTCAAGGCCGGTTATCCGGTAGCCTACCTCTCGGGCGAGATGTCGGAAGAGCGGCTGATGGAGCGCGCGCTGGCCCAGGAGGCGCGGGTCTCCGTGGACGCGCTGCGCGGCGGAGAGCTGGACGACCTGAGCCGCGCCGCCGTGGGCGCCGCCGCCGTCCGGCTCCGGGGCCTGCCGCTCGTGATCCAGCCGCTCGCCGGCGAGCGGTTCGCCGAGGTGAGCGAGGCGCTCGGGACCGTGCCGCGCCCGAGCCTGCTGGTCCTGGACGATGTGCAGATGACGGCGAGCCCGGTGAACGCGCCGAGCGCGGAGGAGCGCACGGCGGCCACGGTGCGCGCCCTGAAGAACGTGGCCCTGGAGCACGACGTGGCCCTCCTCGCCGTGGCCCAGCTCCCCGCGTTCCGGAGCACCCGGCGCGATCCCCGCCCCACGCTCGACGATCTGGGCGGGCTGGGCGCCGTCAAGCAGGTGGCCGATGTGGTGCTGACCATCTACCGCGAAGAGATGTACCGGCCGAGCTACGGGGTGGAGGGCGCGGTGGAGCTCATCATCGGGAAGAACCGCAACGGGCCCAGCGGTTACGTGGACCTGTACTTCTACCGCAACTGGCTCCGCTTCGAGGACATGCTCGACCCCGACCGGTGAGCCCGGGCGCCCCGCCTCACGGCTTTCGCTCGGTCGAACTCACCTTGGCCCCCGCCAGGTCCACGAACGATCCCGCCGTGCCTTCCGCCTTGCGGATCCGCACCCAGAGCGGTGGCCCGTCCTGCTCGGCGTAGAGGGCGTAAGCACCGTCCTCCGTCCGGGTGTCGCTCACCAACTTCCAGGGTGCGCGGCTCAGGATCTGCCGATAGTAGGCGGCGACCTGGTCCGGCTGGAGTTCGCTCCGGAACCGGATCTGGAGCGCATCCGCGCCGCCCGAGCTGGAGAGCACCTGGGCTTCGGGCGGGACCGGAATGTTCGGGATCGTCTCCGAGAGCTTGGCCCGGGGCGGGGGCTCCTTGCAGGCGCCCGCCGCCACGACGGCGGCGGCGAGGAGCGGGAAGGTGGGGCGCATAAGGCGGTGGAGAGTAGCGGCCCGCCGTGGCAGGGGTCAAGTGAGGGGGAAACCTGACTCCCCCGCCGCGCGCCTCCTCCTTAGTATTCCCGTGGGACTCACCCGCAGGATCCCGACCATGGCCGGCCACAGCAAGTGGAAGCAGATCAAGCGCAAGAAGGAAGTCGCCGACCAGCGGCGCGGGGCCGCCTGGAGCAAGGTGATCCGGGAGATCACCGTGGCGGCGCGCGCCGGAGGCGGCGACCCCGCCGGCAACCCTCGGCTCCGCACCGCGATCGAGGCGGCCCGGGCCGTGAACATGCCGAGCGAGAACATCGAGCGCGCCATCAAGAAGGGCACCGGCGAACTCGAGGGCGCCGCCTACGAGGAAGTGACCTACGAGGGCTACGGGCCGGGCGGCGCCGCCATCCTGATCGAAGCCACGACCGACAATCCCACCCGCACCGTCGCGGAGATTCGCCACGCCTTCAGCCGGCACGGCGGCAACCTCGGGGCCGCCAACTCCGTGGCCTGGATGTTCGAGCGAAAGGGGCAGATCGTGCTGGACGCGACCCGGTACGACGAGGACCGGGCGCTGGAGGACGCCCTCGAGGCCGGCGCCGAAGACTTCCAGCGCGATGGCGACCAGTACGTGATCTCCACCACCGTGCAGAACTTCCACGCCGTCCAGGACGCGCTCCGAGCCCGGCGCTACGTGATCGAGTCGGCCGAGCTGGCCCAGGTGCCCAAGACCACGGTGAAGGTCGAGGGAAAGCAGGCCGAACAGCTCCTCAAGCTGGTGGACGCGCTGGAAGAGCTGGACGACGTGGCCCGGGTCTTCTCGAACTTCGACATCGATGCCGCCGCCCTGGCCGAGGCGTGAGCTGAGCGCGGGCCGATGAAGGTGCTGGGGGTGGATCCCGGCACCGCGGTGACGGGGTACGGGGTGGTGGACGCCGGCCCCGGGCTCTCGCCCCGGCTTCTCGAGTGCGGGGTGATCCGGACGGCGGCGCGTGACCCGCTGGTCGAGCGGCTTCGCCTCATTCACGACGACATGGCCGAGCTGATCCGGCGCCACCGCCCCGACGTGGTGGCGGTCGAGGAAGCCTTTCACGCCCGGAATGCGCGCACCACGCTGGTGCTGGGCCAGGCCCGGGGGGTGATCCTGCTGGCGGCGGGTCAGGCAGGTGTCCGGATCGCCGAGTACCCGCCGGCCACGGTGAAGCAGACGGTCACGGGTCGCGGTGGGGCCCTCAAGCCAGCGGTGGGCACCATGGTGGCCCGGTTGCTCCGCCTCCGCCACCCGCCGGTGCCGGCCGACGCGGCCGACGGGGTCGCCGTGGCACTCACCCACGTGCTCCGCTCCCGCCCCGCCGTGCGGCAGCGGCCGCATGTATAATTCCTCCCGTCGCCGAGCCCGGACCCGCGTGTGATCGCCAGCGTGTCGGGAGTGCTGACGGAGAAAGCCCCCGAGAGCATCGTCATCCAGACCGACGGGGGCGTGGGCTACGCGCTCACCGTCCCGCTCGGCGTCTTCGAGCGGCTGCCGGCGCCGGGCGAGCGGGTGTCGCTCTACACCGAGCTCGTGGTGCGGGAGGACGGCTGGGCGCTCTTCGGGTTCGATCAGCCCGGCGAGCGGGCGGTGTTCCAGCGCCTCCTCGGTGCGAGCGGCTTCGGGCCGCGCCTCGCCCTGGCGCTGCTCTCCACCCTGGGGCCCGAACGCACGGTGCGGAGCATCCAGCAGCGGGACATCGCGGCCCTGAGCACGGTGAACGGCATTGGCCGCAAGAAGGCCGAACGCCTGGTGCTCGAGCTCGCGGATCGGTTCCAGGACCTGGCGGTCGAGCGGCCCCGGGGCGCGCCGAGCGCCGGCGAGGAAGCGGTGCGCGCGCTGGTCGGGCTGGGCTACGCCCCCGCGCTGGCGGAGGAGGCCGTCCGCGAGGTCCTGGCCGACGGCGCCGGCGATACCGCCCGCATCATTCGTCAGGCACTCCAGCTCCTGGCGGGCCGCAAGTGAGGCGCGGCGCCGCCCCGTCATCGCACGGAGGACCCCGCGGCATGATGGTTCCCGCCACTACCGCCGAATGGATCTGCACCCGCTGCGGCAGCACCAATCGCCGCCTCGTCCCCAGCACCGTTCGCCGGACCGTGGACCGCTGCGTGCACTGTCACAGCAAGCACGTGGTGGAGGCGGGCGAACGGCCGGTGCGGTGGACCGCCCGGCCGCTCGAGCAGTAAGCCCGGCGATCCCGAACCGCCATGACCCGCCTCCAGATCACCACCCCCGACATCCTCCCCGACGAGTCCGGCCTCGAGGCGCAGCTCCGGCCCACCCGGCTGGAGGAGTTCGTCGGCCAGGACCAGGTCAAGGCGTCGCTCCAGATCGCGGTGGACGCGGCCAAGGGCCGCGGCGAGCCGCTCGACCATCTGCTCTTGTTCGGCCCGCCGGGGCTGGGCAAGACCACCCTCGCGATGCTCCTCGCCCGCGAGATGGGGGTCCAGCTCCGGACCACCTCGGGGCCGGTGCTGGAGAAGCCCGGCGACCTGGTGAGCCTGCTCACCACGCTCCGGCCGGGCGACATTCTCTTCATTGACGAGATCCACCGGCTCCGTGCGGTGCTCGAGGAGTTCCTCTACCCCGCCATGGAGGATTTCCGGGTGGACGTCCGCGTGGCCGACGGCCCGCACGCCCAGACCATCCCCATGGCGATCGAGCGCTTCACCCTGGTCGGCGCCACCACCCGCTTCGGACTGCTCACCCCGCCCATGCGGGCCCGCTTCGGGATGGTCGAGCGCCTGAACTTCTACCCCCCTGAAGACCTCTGCACCATCGTGACCCGCTCGGCGCGGGTGCTGGGCGTGCCCATCGAAGCGGAGGGCGCCCGAGAAATCGCCCGGCGAAGCCGGGGCACGCCGCGCGTGGCCAACCGCCTGCTCCGCCGGGTCCGGGACTACGCGCAGGTCCGCGCCGACGGCGCGATCACCCTCGCCGTGGCGCGCGAGGCGCTGGCCCGCCTCAACGTGGACGAGTTCGGCCTCGACGACATGGACGCCCGCATCCTCCGGACCATCATCGAGAAGTTCGGCGGCGGCCCGGTAGGACTCGGCACCATCGCCGTCGCGGTGGGCGAGGACGGAGGCACCCTGGAAGAGGTCTACGAGCCATACCTCATCCAGCAGGGCTTTCTCGAGCGGACCCCCCGAGGAAGGGTGGCCACCCCGCACGCCTACCGCCGCTTCGGCTACACCCCTCCGGCCGGCACCCAGGGCTCGTTCTTTTCCTAGGCCGAGCCGGGGCCATGCCCCTCCGTACCTCCGATTTCGACTACGACCTCCCGGCCGACCTGATCGCGCAGGAACCCCTTGCCGATCGCGGCGCGAGCCGCCTCCTGGTCGTCACCCGCCAGGCGGCCGGCGCCGCGCACCTGGCCGACCGGCCATTCAGCGACCTCCCGACCCTGGTCCCCTCCGGCGACCTCCTGGTGCTCAACACCACACGAGTGCGCCACGCCCGCTTCCTCGGCACCCGGGCGAGCGGCCGGCCGGCGGAGGTGCTCCTCATCCACCCGGCGGAAGGGGAGAGCTGGATCGCCATCGGCAAGCCCGGAAGCGCCCTCCGCCCCGGCCGCCGCATCCGGATCGGGCCGGAGGCGTATATCGAGATCCTGGCCATCCTGGACGAGGGATATCGCCGGGTGCGGTTCGCCGGCCTCACCGCCGAAGAGGCGATCGCCCGCTTCGGCCGGTTGCCGCTCCCGCCGTACATCCGCCGCGAACCCACCCCCGCAGACGAGGTCGGCTACCAGACCGTCTACGGCGAGCGCGAGGGGAGCGTCGCGGCACCCACCGCGGGACTCCACTTCACCCCCGGCCTCCTCGCCGCCCTGGAGGAGCAGGGCGTGACCCTGGCGCGCCTCGATCTCGAGGTGGGACCCGGGACCTTCAAGCCGGTCGAGGTCGAGGATCCGGCCCGGCATCCGATGCATCCGGAATGGTTCGAGATCCCGGAAGCCACCGCGAGGGCCATCGCCTCGGCGCGGGCCGCCGGGCGGGCGGTGTGGGCCGTCGGCACCACGGTGGTCCGGGCCCTGGAGAGCGCGGCCCGCGACGACGGGACCGTCGAGCCCGGCCGCCGCGAGACCCGGCTCTTCATCACCCCCGGGTTCCGTTTCCGCGTGGTGGACCGCCTGATCACCAACTTTCACCTGCCCCGCTCCACCCTTCTCATGCTGGTCGCGGCCTTCGCCGGCTACGAGACCACGATGGCCGCCTACCGCCACGCGATCGAGCAGCGCTACCGCTTCTACAGCTACGGCGACGCGATGCTCATCCGGTGAGCGGTATCTTTCTCCCCTCGTGACCGCACCCTTCTCGTTCACCCTGACCGCGAGCGACGGCGCCGCCCGGGCCGGCACGCTCACCTTGCCCCACGGCCAGGTGCACACCCCGGCCTTCATGCCGGTCGGCACGCAGGGGGCCGTCCGAGGGCTGCATCCGGCTGAAGTCGAGCGCGCCGGCGCCCAGATCGTGCTGGGGAACACCTACCACCTCCACCTCCGCCCCGGGGAGGAGGTGGTGCGCGCGCTGGGCGGGCTCCACGCCTTCACCACCTGGCGCGGCCCCATGCTCACCGACTCGGGAGGATTCCAGGTGTTTTCCCTCGAGGGCCTGCGGAAGGTGAGCGAGGCGGGGGTGGAGTTCGTGAGCCATATTGACGGCTCGGTCCGGAGCCTCACGCCCGAATCGGTCATGGAGATCCAGTGGGCCCTGGGCGCTGATATCGCGATGGCCTTCGACCACGTGGTCCCCGGCGGCGCCGACTACGAGCTGGCCGAGGAAGGCATGGAGCGCACCCTGCGCTGGCTCTCGCGCTGCCGCGAGCGGCACCAGGCCCTCGCCGGCGAAAGCGGCCGCCAGACCCTCTGGCCGATCCTCCAGGGCGGCGTGTACCCCGATCTCCGGCTCCGCTCGCTGCACGGCACGCTGGCGCGCGGCCCCTGGACCGGGATGGCCGTCGGCGGCCTCTCGGTGGGCGAACCCAAACCGGTCATGCACCGGGTGCTCGACGCCCTCGCCGCCGAGCTCCCCCCCGGCATCCCCCGTTATCTTATGGGCGTGGGGTTCCCGGAGGACCTGCTCGAGGGCATCGCACGCGGGATGGATCTGTTCGACTGCGTCGCAGCCACGCGGAACGGCCGGCACGGCAGCGCCTGGACCAGCCGGGGCCGGGTCAACGTCCGTGGCGCCGCCTTGCGGCTTGCGGGCGAGCCGCTCGATCCCGAATGCGATTGCGAGACCTGTACCCGGTTCTCCCGCGCCTATCTCCGCCACCTGTTCATGGCGGAGGAGATGCTCGGACTCCGGCTGGTGTCCATCCACAATGTGCGGTTCCTGATCCGCCTGGCCGAACAGGCCCGGGCGGCGATCCTGGATCGAACCTTCGACCGCTGGAGCCGCGAGTGGCTCGCGCGGTACCAGACCCGAGGAGAAGAGTGACATTCGCTCCGCTCGCGCTGATCGCGCCGACCGACGGTTCCGGAGGCCTGGGTTTCTGGCTCCCCATCCAGCTCATCGGCTTCGGGCTGGTCTTCTACTTTCTCCTCTTCCGGCCCCAGCAGCAGGCCCGCCGGCGCCACGAAGAGATGCTCAAGGCGCTCAAGAAGGGAGACGAGATCACCACGACCGGGGGGATCATCGGCAAGGTGAAGACCCTGGACGGCGACCGGGTCACCATCGAGAGCGGGACCGCCACGCTGGTCGTCGAGCGGAACCGGATCGTCCGGGTGGGCGACAAGTCCGCGGGAGTCCCGGGATGACGATTCTCAACCTCCATCTGCTCGGCTCGCCCGTGCTCCGCCAGCGGAGCGTGGAGGTGCCCGCGGTGGACGACGAGGTCCGCCGGTTCATTGACGACCTCTTCGAGACCATGTACGCGGCCCGGGGGGTGGGGCTCGCCGCCAACCAGGTGGGCGTGGCGCGGCGGATCGCCGTGGTGGACGCCGAGGGGGACCGGCTGGTGCTGGTGAACCCGCGGATCGTCGAGGCGAGCGGGAAACACACCGCCGAGGAGGGCTGTCTCTCCGTCCCCGACCTCTACGCCGACGTCACCCGGCCGGAACGGGTGGTGCTCGAAGCCCTGGACCGCGACGGCGCCCCGTACCGCCGCGAGCTCGACGGCCTCGCGGCCCGCGCGGTCCAGCACGAGATCGACCACCTCGACGGGATCCTCTTCCTCGATCACCTGAGCCTCCTCAAACGCACCCGCCTCCTGGCCCGGTGGAAGAAGGAGCACGAGCGGGATCCGAGCTACATCCGCGAGGTGAAACCCGCCTCGGCGGGAACCCCCTGAATGCGCCTCGCCTTCTTCGGCACGCCGGAGTTCGCGGTTCCCTCGCTCCGGGCCCTGCTGGGAGAAGGCTTCGATGTGGCGGCCGTCATCACCCGGCCCGACCGGCCGCGCGGGCGATCCCGATCCGTCCAGATTCCCCCGCCGGTGAAGCTCGTCGCCGAACAGGAAGGGCTCCCCGTGCTCCAGCCGGAGCAGCCCCGGGGCCCCGAGTTCGAGGAGGCCCTCCGGCAGCTCGCCCCTGACCTCGGCGTGGTGGTGGCCTACGGCCACCTCCTCCGCCCGGAGATCCTCGCCATCCCCCGGCTCGGCATGGTGAACCTCCACGCCTCGCTCCTCCCCCGCTGGCGAGGCGCCGCCCCCATCCCGTGGACCATTCTGGCCGGCGATGAGGTGACCGGGGTGAGCGTCATGCAGATGGATGCCGGGCTCGACACCGGCCCCGTGCTCCACCGGATCGAGACCGAAATACCCGGCGACGAAACCGCGGGCGAATTGAGTGTCCGCCTGGCGGAACTGGGAGCGGCGGCGCTGGTCGAGGCCCTGATGCTCCTCGCCGCGGGCAAGGCGCGCCCCGAACCCCAGGACGAAGCCCGCGCCACCTACGCCCCCAAGATCACCCGGCAGACCAGCCGCCTCGACTGGACCCGCGACGCCGCCTCGCTCGCCCGCGCAATCCGGGCCTTCGATCCGGAGCCGGGGGCCTGGGCCCTGCTCGACGGCACCGAGATCAAGTTCTTCGGCGGGCGCGCGATCAACGGCGCCGGACCGCCGGGCACCGTCCTCGCCGCCGAGCCGCTGCTCCGGATCGGCACGGGCCTCGGCGCCCTCGAAGTCCAGGAAGTCCAGCCCGCCGGCCGCAAGCGCATGACCGCCGCCGCCTGGGCGCGGGGCCGGGGAGTGGCGGTCGGCCAGCGCTTCACATGAGGCCGCTACCGCGCCTCCACGCCGTCACGGACGCCGCGATCCTCGCCCTGCCCGACTTCCCCGTCCGCGCCGCGGCGATCGCCGCCGCCGGCCCCGCCGTGGCCCTCCACGCCCGCGACCGCACCGCCCCGGCACGGCGGCTGGTGGCGGTGACCGCCAAGCTCCTGGCCCACGCGGCCGCTCCCGAGGCCGCGGTCTTCGTCAACGCGCGCCCCGACATCGCCGCCGCCCTGGGCGCGCACGGCGTGCAGCTCGGCCTCGACGATCTGCCGGCCAGCGACGCCCGTGGCGTCCTCGAGGGCCAGACGCCGGCCGGGCCGCGCCGAATCTGGATCGGCGTCTCGGTACATTCCATGGCGGAGGCGGAGCAGGCCCTCCGGGAAGGAGCCGATTTCCTGATGGCCGGGAGCATCTACCCGACGGCCACCCACCCGGGTGTTCCGGCAGCCGGCCTCGAGCTGGTCCGGCAGGTCGCCTCGCTGGGCCGCCCCGTGATCGCGATCGGCGGCATCACCGCGGCTCGGGCCGCCCAAGTCCGCGATGCCGGAGCCTGGGGGGTCGCCGCGGTCACGGCGCTCTGGCGCGCGGAGGACCCGGCCCAGGCGGCGCTCGACCTTCTGGCACCCTGGATGGACCGCGATGGCTGAGATTGCCCTCACTGTCAACGGCGAACCCCGGCACATCGCCGGACCGGCGACGCTCGCCGACTTGCTGGCCCAGCTCCGGCTCGATCCGCGCCTGGTCGTGGTCGAGCTCAATCAGGAAATCGTGCGCCGGCCCCGACTGGGCGAGGTCGCACTGAAGGACGGAGACGTGGTGGAGCTGGTCCATTTCGTGGCCGGCGGCTAGGGCGATTCAAGGGGATTCCGCCCGTGTCCCCGGCCGATGCCGGTACCATCCTTCCGAGGGCACCGGAGCCGCCGAGGGCCGATTATTATTCGCCTCGCCTTGAAGGATGGAGAACTCCCGCTCGGGATGGCTCAGTGACGACCCCACTCGTTGAAACCCCGGTCACGACCGACGAACCCCTCGTCGTCGGGGGCCGCGCCTTCCGGTCGCGACTCCTGGTCGGCACCGGGAAGTACCGCACCAACGCCGAGATGGTCCGGGCCATCGAGGCGAGCGGCGCCGAGGTGGTTACCGTGGCCGTGCGCCGGGTGGATCTCGACCGGACCAAGGAAGAGGGGATCCTCTTTCACCTCGACCCCTCGCGGTTCTTTCTGCTCGCCAACACCGCCGGCTGCTACACCGCCGAGGAAGCGGTCCGCTACGCCCGGCTGGCCCGGGAGGCGGGCTTCAACGAGTTCATCAAGCTCGAGGTGATCGGCGACCGCGAAACCCTGCTGCCTGACGTGGCGGGTCTGCTCGAGGCGACCCGGATCCTGGTGCGGGAAGGTTTCAAGGTGATGGCCTACACCAACGAGGATCTGGTCACCGCGCTCCGGCTGGAGGAGGCGGGGGCCGCGGCGGTGATGCCGCTCGCCTCGCCCATCGGCAGCGGACTCGGCCTCCTCAACCCCTATCACATCCGGACCATGAAACGCCGGCTCTCGGTGCCGGTGATCGTGGACGCCGGCGTGGGCACCGCCTCCGATGCCTGCCTGACCATGGAGCAGGGCGTGGATGGGATTCTCATGAATACCGCGCTCGCGGAGGCGCGGGATTCCGTCGCCATGGCGGCGGCGATGCGCCACGCGGTCGAGGCCGGGCGCCTGGCGTACCTGGCCGGCCGGATGCCGCGGCGGGAGGTCGCGGTGCCGTCGTCGCCGACCCGGGGGATGCTGGGCTGACCGGCTTGGCCGCCCGCCGCGCGGCGCTCGCCATCCTGGACGGGGTCGCCCGCGGCACGCCGTTCGACGCCGCGCGGGACCGGGCGGTCGAAGGGCTGGACCAGCGGGACCGCCGCCTCGCGCACGAGCTGGCGGCGGGGGTGCTGCGGCACACGGGCGAGCTGGACCGGGCACTGGCGCCGCTGGTCAACCGAGGGCTCGATTCCGTGCCGCCGGGGCTGCGCCGCATCCTCCGGCTCGGTGCGTACCAGTTGCTTCGCCTCGACCGGATCCCACCTCACGCGGCGGTGGCCACCTCGGTGGACCTGGCCCGGGAGCTGGCCGGCGACCGAGCGGCCGGGTTCGTCAACGCGGTGCTGCGCCGGATCGAGGCCACGGCGCCTCACGCCTCCCCCCCGGCCCCCGCCGCCACCCCGGGCGACCTGGCCCGCCGGTTCGCGCACCCGGAATGGCTGGTCGCGCGATGGTGGGCGCGGTTCGGACCGGAGGCGACCGCCCGGCTCGTGGCCTGGAACAACACCCGCCCCCCCCTGGTCGTCCAGCCGGCGCGCTGGACCGCCGAGGAGCTGGCGGCACGGCTCGCCGCGGGGAACATCGCCGCCACCGAGGCCCCCTTCGGCGCGGGCTTCGTCGTGACCGGCACACGACCGGAGGCCCTCCCCGGCTATCGCGAGGGAGGTTTCCTGGTGCAGGACCCGGCGCAGGCCCTCGTGGTACGCTTCGTTTCGGCAGGCCCCGAGGCCACCGTGTACGACGCCTGCGCCGCGCCCGGCGGGAAGACCGTGGCGCTGGGCCGCGTGGTCCGCCGGGTGGTGGCGGGCGAGGCCCGCCGCGACCGGGTGCGCCGGCTCCGCGAGAACCTGGAGCGGGCCGGCTCGGGACGCGAGTTCGTGATCCTCGCCGACGCCGCCCACCCCCCGCTGCGGAGCACCGGGATCGTCCTGCTCGACGCGCCCTGTCTCGGGACGGGTACCTTCGCGCGTCACCCCGACGCACGCCACCGGGTGAGCCCCGCGGGGTTGACCCGGCTCGTCGCGCGCCAGGCGAGCCTGCTCGAGGCGCTGGCCCCCGTGGTGGAGCCCGGCGGGCTCCTGGTCTACAGCACCTGCTCACTCGAGCCGGAGGAGAACGAACGCCAGGTGACCCCGTTCCTCGAGCGCCATCCCGAGTTCCACCGCGATCCGCCGCCCGACTGGCCGGCGGACCTCCTCACCCCCGACGGCGATCTCTGGCTCTTTCCGCCGCGGCACGGCACCGACGGGGCCTACGCCGCGCGGCTCCGGAGGACGGTCTGATGCGGTTCCGCCGCTCGGGCCAGGCGACGCGGGAAGGCCTGCCCTATTTCCGGACGATGGCCGGCCGGCGCCTCCTCCGGCAGGCCGGGATCGTGGTGCTGGCCTTCGTGCTGGGCTACCTCTTCAGCGTGTTCTGGCTCTTCCCGGCGCCGCTCTTTTCGCGCGACCGCTCGGTCCCGCGGGTCATCGGGGACGGCGTGAACGAGGCGCGCCGGCGACTCGAGGCGCAGGGGTTCCGGCCCCGCGTGGACGAGGAGCAGGCCGATCCTACCGCGCCGCGGGGAGAGGTCATCTGGCAGGATCCCCCCCCCCTCACCGTCGCGCCGCCGAACACCCAGGTGTCGCTCATCGTGAGCGCCGGGCCCTCCGAGGTCGGCGTCCCCGACGTGGTGGGGTTCCCGGGTCCGCTCGCCGAGCGCGTGCTGCGGGCCGGGGGGTTCAGGCTTGGCCGCGCCGACACGGTCCCCTCGGTGCTCGAGCCGGGCGTGGTGGTCGGCACCCGCCCGCCGGCCGGCACCGGGCGGCCGGCGGGCACGCCGATCGACCTCGTGATAAGTTCCGGGCCCGCCGAGCTCACCGTGCCCGGCCTGGTCGGCCTCACGGTCCAGCAGGCCCGCGAGCGGCTGGAACAGGCCGGGCTCAGACTCGGCGAGGTCACCGCCCGCACCGCGCCGGGCCGGCCGGCGGGCACCGTGATCGAACAGCGCCCGGGCGGCGGAACCCGCGCGGCGCGTGGGACCCGGGTGGACATCATCCTGAGCCGGAAGGTCTCGTGATGCAGGTGCGCATTGCCCCGAGTCTGCTCGCCGCCGATCTGGGCCGCCTGCGCGAGCAGGTGGAAGCGGCCCTCCGCGGCGGCGCCGAGTGGCTCCACGTGGACGTGATGGACGGGCGGTTCGTCCCCAACCTCACGTTCGGGGCGCCCCTGATCCGCGCGGTCCGCCGCTTCACCGACGCGCCGCTCGATGTCCATCTGATGGTGCTGGAACCCGAGCGCTACATTGACGAATACGCCGATCTGGGAGTCCGCATCTTCTCGCTGCACCCCGAGGCGACGACCCATGTCCAGCGGCACCTGGCGCACATCCGGGAACGCGGCATGCTGGCCGGCCTGGCGCTCAATCCCGGAACCCCGCTGGCCTACGCCGAGGAGGTCGTGGACGATCTGGACCTGCTCCTCATCATGAGCGTCAATCCGGGGTTCGGCGGGCAAGCCTACCTCCCGGCGGCCACCGAGAAGATCCGGCGAGCCCGGAACCTGTTGGACGCGGCCGGGTCGCGCGCGGCGCTGGAGGTGGACGGCGGGATCACCGTGGAGACGATCGAAGCGGCCTGGCGCGCCGGCGCGGACACCTTCGTGGCGGGGACCGCGGTCTTCGGCGCGCCCGACCCGGCCCGGGCGGTGCAGGCGCTCCAGCGGTGCTGTCTCGAACGGGTGTGAGGGCGATGGGCAAGCAGTGGGGGTTGGTCGCCGCGGCCGTGCTGGGAATCGGCGCCGGCGCCGGCGTGCTGGTGTGGCTCGGCCCGGATGTCGAGGCGGTGGCGGTCGGCGCCCGGGCGCCTGACTACCGGGTCTACGACCTCGGCACCGGCGACAGCGTCTCGCTGCGCCAGCACTACCGGGGCCACGTGACCCTGGTCAACATCTGGGCCACCTGGTGCGGCCCCTGCAAGGACGAGATGCCCTCGATGCAGCGCCTGTACGACTCGCTCGGCCCCCGGGGATTCCGCATCGCCGCCGTGAGCGTGGACGAGGCGGGCCCGGAGACGGTGCGCGCCTTCGCGCGCGACCTCGGGCTCACCTTCGACATCCTGCACGACCGGAGCGGGGCCATCCAGCAGCTCTACCAGACCACCGGCGTCCCCGAGAGCTTCCTCCTGGACCGGGAGGGCGTGATCATGAAGCGCGTGATCGGAGCCCATGACTGGGCCTCGCCGGTCAACGTGGCGCTGGTCACCCGCCTGCTGGAGCAGGACGGCGCCCGCCCCACCGCACAGGATTCGGCGGAGCCCCCCGCGGCGTCCCCCGCTCCCCCGCACCCCTAGATGGCGGGCCGGATCCTCGCGCTGGAGACCTCCTGCGACGAGACCTCGGCCGCGGTGGTCTCGGGCGACGCCGCCGCCCCCCGGCTCGAGAGCCTCGTCATCCTCTCCCAGGACGTGCACGCCGTCTTCGGCGGTGTGGTGCCGGAGCTCGCCAGCCGCGCCCACCTGGTCACCGTCGGGCCCGTCATTGATCGCGCGCTCGCCGAAGCCGGGATCGGATTCGCCGAGCTCGAGGGGATCGCCGTCACCGCCGGCCCCGGCCTCGTGGGGGCCCTCCTGGTCGGGGTGATGTACGGCAAGACGCTGGCCCGCTCCCTCGAGGTGCCGTTCATCGGCGTCCACCACCTCGAGGGCCACCTCTTCGCGCCGAAGCTCGAAACCCCCACCCTCGATCCGCCCCTGGTAGCACTCCTGGTAAGCGGCGGCCACACCCTGCTGCTCGATGTTCCCGCCTGGGGTCGCTATCGCTGGCTGGGCGGCACCCGCGACGACGCCGCCGGCGAGGCCTTCGACAAGGTGGCCGCCACGCTCGGCCTGGGTTACCCGGGCGGACCGCCCATCGAGCGCCTGGCGGCGAGCGGCGACCCGTCCCGCTACCGCTTCCCCCGCCCCTTGCTCCACACCCTGAACGGCCCCGGACCGGACCGCTACGCCTTCTCTTTCAGCGGCCTCAAGACCGCGGTGCTCAGAGCGGTGCGGCAAGGCGCCGATCTGGAGCGAGAGCGCGCCCACCTCGCCCGCGGGTTCCAGGACGCGATCCTCGAGGTGCTGGTGGAGAAGTCGGCCGCCGCCGTGGAGGAGCTGGGCTACCCCACGCTGGTGCTCGGGGGCGGTGTGGCCTGCAACCGCACCCTCCTCGACCGCGCCCGCCGCCGGCTCGGCCGCTCGGCGAGCGTGGTGGCCGCCTCGCCCCGGCTCAACGCCGACAACGCCGCCATGATCGGCGCCGCCGGGCTCTTCCGCCTCGCGCGGGGCGAACGGAGCGGCTATGATCTGGAGCCCCACGCCGACCTCCCCTTGCCCGGACTGGCCGGCCGGCCTGAACCGCTCGGGAGCCCGCGATGAACGTCTATCCGCTCAAGTTCCCCCTCGGTCCCCTCGAGATTACCGGCTATGGCATCATGCTGATGGCCGGGTTTCTCGTGGGCGGCTGGCTCATCACGCTGGAACTCCGCCGGCGAGGCCTGAACGAGGAGTACTCGGCCGACATCGTCGTGGCCGCCGTGATCGGGGGCATCGTCGGCGCCCGGCTCTGGTACTGGGTGCTGCACGGCGGGCCGCTCTTCGCCCGGGGCGGGCTGGTGTGGTACGGGGGATTCCTGGGCGGCGCGCTGGCCGTGCTCCTCAACGGCTGGCGCCTCAAGGTGCCCACCCGCTGGACCCTGCACCTCACGGCCCCGGCCCTGGCCGCGGCGTACGCGCTGGGGCGGATCGGATGCTTCATCGTCAACGACGACTACGGCCACCCGACCTCGCTCCCCTGGGCGGTGAAGTTTCCCGAGGGCCTCCCGCCCACCACGGCGGAGAACATGACGCAACTGTTCGGCATCCCGGTCCCGCCCGGCACCGACCCGACCACCGTCCTCGCCGTCCACCCCACGCAGCTCTACGAAGCGGCATTCATGCTGATCGCCTTCGCCGTGCTGTGGCGGCTGCGAACCGCTCCGCGGCCCATCGGCTGGCTGTTTGGCGTCTATCTCGTGATCGCGGGCGTGGAGCGGTTCCTGATCGAGTTTCTCCGGGCCAAGGACGACCGCTTCTTCGGCCCGTTCACGCTGGCCCAGATGGTGAGCGTCGGGCTGGTCGCGATAGGCGCGGTGCTGCTCTCGAGGCTCAGGGACGTGGAAGTCAGACCGGGACCGTACCTGGAAAAAGCTTCATGAACCAGGATGCTTTTTCCGGCAATATTTGCCGTATCCGGCAAATAGTTCCTGGTTATGAAAGGCTAGCCTGGCTGGTAAGAGCTTGTAAGGCAAAGGGATACGTCGTCAACTCAGTCTGGCACGCCTGCTGCTCCACGATGTACCAGAACCTGCACCTGTCTGGTGCATCGAAAAGTGGTAGGTCGAGGCCCGGCGCGATCTAATCCTTCCGCCGGCTGCCATCAGGGGGCGGCCTACCACCCACTTTGCGGGCTCGCGCCTGCAACCCGAACGTGGTAGGTCGAATTGCGGGCCAGGCTGCACGGCTCCGCCTCACCACAGGGGGGCGGCCTACCACTCCCCAGCGCCGCCCGCCGGCCAAGCCGGCGGGCGGCTTCGTTTCGGGTACCCCTCTCAGTCATTCCCGCAGCCCCCCTCAGTCATTCCCGCGGCCCCTCTCAGTCATTCCCGCAGCCCCTCTCGGTCATTCCCACGGCCCCTCTCAGTCATTCCCGCGCAAGCGGGAATCCAGAACCCTGGACCCGGGCTTTCGCCGGGGTGACGCACAGGGCGCCTGCCTCCGGGGGTTTTCGCGAGGGCAACGAGGCCTGCGCCTGGCTACCGGACGGCCCAGCACCGCGGTCCGACCTTCCCGTCCCCCTCCCTCATCCATCCCCGCCGCTCCCCCCGTCATTCCCGCAGCCCCTCTCGGTCATTCCCGCGGCCCCTCTCAGTCATTCCCGCGCAAGCGGGAATCCAGAACCCTGGACCCCGGCTTTCGCCCGGGTGACGCAAAGGGGGCCGGGGCCCCGGGGGGGGGGGGG
>DATLYZ010000100.1:0-16130 GCA_035574255.1 Gemmatimonadales bacterium
CGCGAGGCGCTCCGCCAGGCCGCGGCGACGTCGGCTGGCGCCAACCCGGAGGTGCTGCTGTACCGGGGGCGGGTGGAACGCGAGGTGGGCGACATTGACTCCGCGGTGGTGGCGTTTCGGGGCTATCTCGACCGGGGCGGCAATCGCGGGCTCGGACTCCTCGAGGTCGCCCGCACCCGCTTCCTCCAGGGGGACCTCGACGGCCAGGCCCCCTACTACGAGGGGGCCGCGTTCGACGACGCGGCCTCCGTCGCGGAGTACCGCCAGGATCTGGCGCTCATCGCCAACGACTCGGCCCTGGCCGAGTTCGATCACGCCCGGGGCGCGCAGCGGGTGGCCTTTCTCCGCCGGTTCTGGGGCCAGCGCGACCGGGCCGAACTGCTCCGCGACGGGGAACGGCTCCGCGAGCACTACCGGCGCCTGTTCTACGCTCGGCGAAATTTCCAGCTGGTCAGCCCCAACCGGCACTACGATATCATCGAACGCTTCCGCTCTGGCAGCACCGATTTCGACGACCGCGGCATCATCTACATCCGTCATGGGGAGCCCACCCACCGGGCCAGTTACAATGCCCCCGGGATGGAACTCAACGAATCGTGGCACTACGCCCGGGCGGGCGGCGATCTGATCTTTCACTTCGTGGCCCGCGAGGACGTCCAGGACTACAAGCTGGTGGAAAGCCTGTTCGACGTCCTGGGCTTCCGGAACGCGCTCGCCCTGCGGGGTGACCGCGATAGCTCGCTGAACGCCGGCCGGGCCAACGAGCTCATCGTGACCCGCGAGCAGTTCTCCCCGATCTACAGCAAGCTCCTGAGCGCCGGCCTGGCCGGCTCGCAGCAGTACCTCACGGAGGAGCGGGCGATCGGGCGGCGCAGCATCGCGGTCGGGACCCGCTCCGATACCTACGAGCTGAGCTACGCGCGGACGCTACGGGTCAAGACCGACCTCGTGGTGGCGGGGCGGGACAGCGCCGCCTCGCTCCTGCATCTGGCCTATGCGATCCCCGGCTCGGCGCTCCGCGAGGTCCCCTCGACGCAGGGGCACCTCTACCCGGTGCGGGTGCGGCTCAGTGTGATGGATCGCTTCGGCAACCCGGTCGCGGCGGTGGACACCACCCGCCTCTTCCTGGCTCGCGACGCCGTGCCCGGGTCCGCGCACCTCGTGGGCCGCCTGGCGGTGCCCGTCACGCCCGGGCTGCTCACCTACCGCCTGGCCATCGAGCAGGGCGACGACAACGGGGTAGTGTTCCCTGCGGACACCATCACCGCGGGCGATTTCCGCGGCCAGGAGTTCAGCCTGAGCGGCCTGGTGCTGGGCGCCCACGAAACCAATCTGATTTGGCAGCGCGCTCCCGGCGACACCGTGTACTTCAACCCGCTGGGGACCTGGCGCAAGGATCGGCCGATGGAGCTCTACTATGAAGTCTACGGCCTCGCCGACGGAGCCCCGTTCCGGACCGAACTGGCCGTGACCCGGCAGGGCGGCGGCGGGCTGCTCGGCCTCTTCGGCAGTCGCCGGGCCGCCATCCGGCTCACCTTCGAGGACGTCGCCCAGGGGCCGTCCACCGGCTTCCGCCGGACCCTCTCCCTCGAGAAGCTGTCCGCCGGGAAGTACTGGGTCGAGCTGGTCGTAACCGACGGCGCCGGGCGCGAACGGCGGAGTCGCGCCGGCTTCGAGGTGCGGGACAAGTAGCGGCTTGGCTTGACGTTGGGATGTGACCCAACCTAGCTTCGGCCAATGTTCTGCTCCCGCTGCGGAACCGAGGTAGACCACGCCAAGCAGTTCTGCCCTACCTGTGGCCTCGATCTCCGAGTAACCACGCCGGTCCAGGCCATCGCCACCGGCGACGTGACCGAGCTGGACATCATCCGGGAGGCTTTGCGGGAGGAGTACGAACTCCTGGAGGAGCTCGGTCGCGGCGGGATGGCCATCGTCTATCGCGCCCGCGAGAAGCAGCTGGAGCGCGAGGTGGCCATCAAGGTGTTGCCGTTTTCTCTGGCGTTCGACGCCGAATTCGTCGAACGGTTCCAGCGCGAAGCCCGCACCGCTGCCCAGCTCGAACACCCGAACATCATTCCGATCTACCGGGTCGGGCGGTCCGGGCGCGTCATCTATTTCGCGATGAAGCTGCTCCGTGGGAGCTCGCTTTCCCGGCTGCTCGGCGAGAAGAAGAAGCTCCCCCCCGCCGAGATCCGTACCCTGCTCGGCGACGTGGCGAAGGCGCTGGCCTATGCGCATCAGCGCGGCATCGTCCACCGCGACATCAAGCCCGACAACATCATGTTCGACGAGTTCGGGCACTGCGTGGTGACGGATTTCGGCATCGCCAAGGCCGTGACCGGCTCGCGGCTGACCGGGACGGGCATGTCCATCGGCACCCCGCATTACATGAGTCCCGAGCAGGCCCGGGCCCAGACTATCGACGGCCGCAGCGATATCTACAGCCTGGGCGTGGTGGCCTATCAGTGCCTGACCGGGGAGGTGCCGTACGACGGCGAGGACAGCTTCGCGATCGGCTACAAGCATATCATGGAGCCGATCCCGATTCCCCTCCTGGACACCCCGGAGGAGCGCCGGCTCTTCGAGATCGTGCGCCGGATGATGATGAAGGATCCCCTCGACCGGTTCCAGTCGGCCGATGAACTGGTCCGGGCCCTGGAGGGCCAACCGGCCACCACGGTGGCTCCGTCGCCCCGGCGGATCACCCTGGCGCAGCAGGTCGCGGCCCAGCAGCCCACGAGCCTCCTGCCGGCGACGCCCCGGCCCAGCCAGGCCATCCCGGTCGGCGAAGGTACGCCGGCGGGCGGCCAGGCCGGCCCTGGACCCGCGGACACCCCGCGCCGCCCCGCGATGCGGCGCTCGAGTGCGGCGCCGCCGCCGCCCTCGAACTCGGGCTGGTTCGTGGTCGCCCTGGTGATCGTGTTCGTCGCGGTCGGAGCCTACCTGGCCTGGAGCAAGGGCCTGCTGGGCGGACGCCCCGCGCTGGATTCGCTGCCGGTCCAGCCGGACACCGCCGCCAGGTCGGACACCGTGCCGGCTGAGGACCTCACCCGGCTCGCCCCGGAGACCGGAACGGGCCTCCCCCGATCACGACCGGTGTCGGCCGACACCACCGGCCCAGCCCCCTCCTCGATCCCCGGGGCCGAACCTCCGGCCCCGGGACCGGCGCCCGCCGACAGCGGCCTGCTCCGGATCAGCGGCGCACTGCCTCGCAACACGCGCGTTTTCATCAACGCCCGCCCGGTCACCCAGCACACCTCGGTCATCCGCCTCCCCGCCGGCCGGCACGAGATCGCCATCTCGGTGCCGAACCGCGCGATGTTCGTGGATACCATCGAGATCGAACCGGGTGGCACCCTCGTGCTCACCCCCGAGCTGGAAACCGGCCCCTCGGCGCTCCGGCCCGGCGTGCGCCGGCTCCAGGCAGTCCTCACCTGCGAGGTGCCGACCCGGGCCAACCGCTTCGGCCGCGCCTGCTACGATCAGGGACCCACCCCCTTCCAGTCGCTGGTCCCCGTCGGGCCCGAGATCCGCGGCACGCCCTCGGCCGCCGTGCTCTTGGTGCGGGTCTCCGCCCAGGGCCAGACCCTGGTGGTTCGGGTGTTCGCCGCGTCGAGCGACTCGCTCTTCACGGCCCGGGCGGTGGAATTCGCCCGGGGCGTCCAGTGGACTCCCGCCTTCCGCCACGGGCAACCGGTGGAGGGCTGGACCCAGTGGACCTTCTATCCCAAGACTCCCTGACGATGCCGACCGTCCATCCGACTGCGTTCGTCGCGCCGGGCGCCGTGGTGCTCGGCGACGTCACCCTGGAGGCGGAATCCTCCGTCTGGTACGGGGCGATTCTCCGCGGCGACATGGCGCCCATCCGGATCGGCCGCCAGACCAACCTCCAAGACGGCACCATCGTCCACGTGGACGAGGGCGTCCCCTGCCAGGTCGGCGACCGGGTCGGCGTCGGGCACCGCGCCATCCTGCATGGCTGTACCGTGGAGGACGACTGCCTGATCGGCATGGGCAGCATCCTGCTCAACCACAGCCGGGTCGGCCGCGGCAGCGTGATCGCCGCGGGCACCCTGCTCCCCGAGGGGACCGAGGTCCCTCCGGGGTCGCTGGTGATGGGGGTGCCGGGGCGGGTGGTGCGGCCGGTGGACGCCGTCCTGGCCCGGCGCATCGAAGCCACCTGGCGCCACTACGTCACCAACGCGAAGCGCCACCGGGCGGGCGAGTGGCGCGGAGTCACGGGCGATGCAGCCGGGCCGGTCTGCGACTAGATTTGTGATGTGAAAACCGATCCGGGCCGAAATTGCGTGGCTTTTCGGTGTATTGTCGGCGGGCACCGCCGGACCTACTATTGAACTCCGTTTTCTTTCCCTGCTGACAACACCGCGACCCCGCGGTCATTGCTCGGTGACACCTCTCGCCTCGACAGGGGACGGGACATGGCGACTTCGGCGGACTCCAAGCACCTACTCCATCTGTCGGCGAACGCGATTACGGTCCTCGAAAAGCGGTACCTGATCAAGGACGACGCGGGCCGCCCGATCGAAACTCCCACCGACCTGTTCTGGCGGGTGGCGCGGACCATTGCCGAGCCCGACCGGAAGTACGGGGCCTCGGCAGGCGCGGTCGAGGCGCTGGCCGAAGCGTTCTTCGATCTCATGGCGAATCGGCTGTTCATGCCGAACTCGCCGACCCTCATGAACGCGGGCCGGCCCCTGGGGCAGCTCTCGGCCTGCTTCGTGTTGCCCATAGAAGACACCCTGTCCAACGGACGCGACGGGATCTATGACACCCTGCGTGCCATGGCCTTGGTCCATCAGTCGGGCGGAGGCACCGGGTTCTCCTTTTCGCGCCTGCGGCCCAAGAACGACATCGTCCGCTCCACCATGGGGGTGGCGTCGGGGCCGGTCTCCTTCATGTCGCTCTACGACGCCTCCACCGACGTGGTCAAGCAGGGCGGCACCCGGCGCGGGGCCAACATGGGCATCCTCCGGGTGGACCATCCGGACATCATGGAGTTCATCACCTGCAAGGACGACATCACCAAGTTCACCAACTTCAACATCTCGGTGGCGGTGACCGATGCGTTCATGCAGGCCGTCGCCGCCGATGGCGAATACGATCTGATCCACCCCCGCACCGGCAAGCCGGTGGGACGGCTCCGGGCCCGCGAGGTCTGGCGCCGGATCGTGCACGGCGCCTGGAAGACGGGCGAGCCCGGCGTCTTCTTCATCGATCGGGCCAACCACTACAACCCGGTCCCGCACCTGGGCTCCTACGAGGCCACCAATCCCTGCGGCGAACAGCCGCTGCTGCCGTACGACGTCTGCAACTTGGGGTCGGTCAACGTGGGCGAGTTCGTCCGCGACGGCCAGGTGGACTGGGACCAGTTCCGCCAGGTGGTCTACCTGTCCACCCACTTCCTCGAGAACGTGATCGACGCCAACAGCTACCCGCTCCCCGAGATCGAGGCGCTGGCCCGGCGGATTCGCCGCATCGGGCTCGGGGTGATGGGCTTCGCCGATCTGCTGGTGCGTCTGGGCATTCCCTACGACTCGGCGGACGGAGTCGAGATGGGACGCCGGATCATGCGGTTCCTCGACGAAGAGGCCAAGGTCGAGTCCGAGCGGCTCGCGGAGCAGCGGGGCGTGTTCCCCGAATGGGAGCGCAGCATCTGGGGCCCCGATGCCACCTGCGCCCGTGACCGCCAGGGAAACCGAATCCGCCCGATGCGCCGGCTCCGGAACTGCAACGTCACCACCGTGGCGCCGACCGGCACCATCTCCATCATCGCCGGCTGCAGTTCGGGCATCGAACCGCTCTTCGCCGTCGCCTTCATGCGGAACCAGGCCGGCGTCCTCATGCCCGACGTGAACGAGGACTTCGTGGCGATCGCCCGCCGGGAAGGTTGGTACTCCGACGACCTCATGCGCCGGATCGCCGAGCACGGCACCATTGACTTCCCCGAGGTCCCGGAGCGGTGGCGCCGGGTGTTCGTCACCGCGAACCAGATCAAGCCCGAGTGGCACGTGCGCATGCAGGCCGCCTTCCAGGAGTTCAACGATTCGGCCATCTCCAAGACCTGCAACTTCGCCCGGGACGCCACCGAGGACGACGTCGAGGAGATCTACCGCCTGGCCTACCAGCTCGGCTGCAAAGGGATCACGGTCTACCGCGACGGCAGCCGCGAGATGCAGGTCCTCTCCACGGGAGCCACCGCCAAGAAAGTCCAGGAACAGGCAGCCGCTGGCGGCGCCGAGGTGCGGAGCGATCTCGGCGCCCTGGCCGGCGGAGACCGGAGCCAGCAGGCCGAACTGCTCGGGGAACTCGCCGAACTCCGAGCCGAAAACGAACGGCTCCGAAAACTGGTGCACGACCTCGAAGCCGAGAACCTGCAGCGCCGCCAGAAACGGATGCGGCCCGATACCCTGCGCGGCACCACGCGCCGGATCGAGACCCCGCTCGGCACCATGTACGTGACCATCACCGAGGACGACAAGGGGCAGCCGTTCGAGGTCTTCATGAGCCTCGGCAAGGCGGGCGGGGCCCTCCAGGCCGACCTCGAGGCGATCGGCCGGCTGGTGAGCCTGGCCCTCCGCTCCGGCATCTCCATCCGCGAGATCCACCGCCAGCTCCGCGGCATCAGCTCCGATCGCGCCATCGGCCTCGGCGCCAACAAGGTGATGTCGGTGCCCGATGCAGTCGGTATCGCCATCGAACGCTGGATCCAGGAGAAGCAGGGTATCCAACAGGAACTCATGCCCTCCGCCGCCGCGGGGGCACTGGCCGATACCACCGTGACCGAGAAGGTGGCTGCCGGAAACGAACAGCTCCTCCTCGCCCGCAACGATCAGGTGCTGGCCGGGGCCTGCCCCGATTGCGGCTCCCAGCTCGAGTTCGCCGAGGGCTGCATGAAGTGCCATGTCTGCGGCTTCTCGGAGTGCGGCTGACGCAAGGCGGGCGTTCCCGACAGCGAGCACGGGGGCGGACAGGATAGCCGCCCCCGTGCACCGTTCAGGGTGACGAGGGATCAGGGGGCAGGCGACCCACGCCGCGCCTCAGGCGGTACACCCGAATCCGATGGAAGGCCCGCTGATCCAGCACCTCCACCGGGCCGATTTGCCGCCGGAAAACGTCCACCCCGCTCCCCACCCACTCCCGCTCCACCACCCAGAAACGTCCGGTGGCGCTACCAGAGAGGTGCCGGAGGAGCCGGTTCAGATCCGCCGGCGCGAGCATGAGACCGGGGTCGCGGGAAGGGGAGGCATACGCCGGAGGGATCCGCCGCACTTCGTTCGGCCCGTGGTAGTAGTACAGGAAAGGCTGGTGGCTCGTCAGGAACACCACGATCGGCTCGCCGGGTCGCTCCGATTCCATCACGGCAGCCGTGGCTGATTTCCAGTCGGCCGACCCTTGCTCGTTGCGCACGAAGCTCAGCGCGGCGACGGCGAAGAACCCCAGCAGCGACACCCCGGCCGCCCGGGAGATCGAATCCGACCGGATTCCACCCGCCAGCCGCGCGATCAGCACCAGCAGGCCGGGAACCGCCACGATCCAGTGCCGCTCGTCAACCGTGGTCAGGTTGAGGAGGCGGAGCCCCGCCAGCGCACCGAAGCCGCCCAGCCCCAGCACCGCGAACACCGTGTCCTCACCGCTCCAGCGCGGGCGTCCGGTCGCCAGCCGGGCCGCCAGGAGGCCGCCCAGGAGGAGCCAGAAGAGCGGCTCCGCCCAGCTCCGGGTCAAGAACGGGGTCGCACGAAAGATCATGGCGGGGATGCGGCGAACGAGCCAGACTGCCGGCGCGGCTGGACCCCAGCGGTCGGGCTGGGCCCGGGCTTCCACGTCCAGGAGGTAGCTCCCTGCCTGACTCGACAGCGCCTCGCTGATGTTCGGGATCCATGGCAGGAGGAGCACCGCGAGCGCCACCCCGCACCAGACGAGCCGCCGCAGGTCCCGCCTCGCGACCAGCCCCGCCAGGAACAGCGCGGCCAGCACGAACCCGGTGTAGTAGAAGGTGAGCAACGCGGCGTACCCGGCGAGCACGAAGCCGATCGTGTCCCGGACCGGGTGCTCCGTCCCCGTGACCCAGAGGCGCGTGAAGCAATAGACCGCCGCGGTCAGACAGAGCACCGCGAGCGCGTAGGGTCGGGCCTCGGCGGCCGCCCACAGGAAGTGGGGGGTAACCGCGGCCAGGAGCCCGAGGCTCAGCCAGGGCGCGCGGTGCTGAAACAGCCCGGAGAGGCGATGGAACACCACTACCGCCCCCATGATGCACAGCGTCGAGAAGAGCCTCGTGAACTCGATGGTCGGCGAGAGCTGGCGCCAGTAGTACACCAGGACGAAATAGAGCGGAGGCTTGAGCGACTGGTGCCGGGCCAGGTGCAAGGTCTCGCTCAGCGACGACCGGGTCCGGTCGAGCGTGAACGTCTCGTCGAGCCAGATGCTCTTGTGGAGATTGACGTAGCTCGCGGCCACCAGGACCACGGCGAGCGCGGCGACAAGCGGGAGGTGCTCCAGGAAAATGGTCCGAGCGGGCCGGGACGCGGTCCTCATGCCGTGCTGCCTTGAAGGGTGGGGGAGACCAGGGGCAACTCGCATGCCCGATACCGCGGCGCAGGGCGAGTGTCGCTCGCCTCCCACACTTTTCCCCGCCGGCCATTCCTGCAAGGTGCCGGGGAAGAGATAAGCCCTTGGCCCCCCAGCCGCTGGCGCCCGAGCCCCGTGGTACGGGGATTGCCGCACGAACGCTACCGCGGACCCGTCCGACTTTGTCCCGCTGGCGGGCCTGTAACCGGAGAACCCATGAGCGAAGACACGATCCCGGAGCGTGCCGCCGTCGCCGGGCTGGAGCCGCGCGCGCTTCCCGCTCCGGGTGGCGAGCGGGTGCGAACCGCGCTCGCGGTCGCCGGGTTTGGAATCCTCGCCGCCTCGGCCGGAGTCGAGGTCTTGCGAATCGGATCCCCGGGCTTGGGCCCGCCGCAGCTCGCCCTCGCGATGGCCGGGTTCGGGCTCCTCCTGGCGCGGGACTGGCTGCAGGCCCCGGGTGCCGAGCGGACCGCCGATCTGGCGCGCTACCTCACGATCGCCGCCGAACTCGCCGTGCTCACTCTGGTGTTCACGGCCTGGCAGCTCGAGGGGCCTGGCCTCTACGAGAAGCTGGCCCCGATCGTGTTCGTCGGGTTCCTGGTGCACCACGCGCTTCCGGCAGAATGGCGCCCCACCGGCTTCTTGCTGCTCTCGCTGATCGCCGCCGGGGTCATCCTCGGCCCCGCACCCGCGGTGCTGCTGGTGGCGGTCGGGGCCGTACTCATCGGCCTCTGCCACCTGCCGGTGCGGTTCGGCGTTCGGGTGGCGCTCGTCGCCGGGGCCGGTGGGCTCCTCGCACTGGCGCGGGCCGGCCTCCTCCCGTGGGAGCTTCCCGCCGTGGTGTGGCCGGTCCTCGCCTCCATGTTCATGTTCCGGCTGGTGGTCTACCTGTACGACCTCCGCCACGGCAACGCGCCGCCCCGGCTCTCGCAGCGGCTGTCGTACTTCTTCATGCTGCCCAACCCGCTCTTCCCGCTGTTCCCGGTGGTGGACGCGAGCACGTACCACCGGCGCTACTACGACGCCGCCCCCTTCGCCGTGTACCAGCGCGGCGTGGAGTGGATGCTGCGAGGCACCCTCCACCTGATCGCCTATCGAGTCATCTACCAGCGCCTGACGATCTCGCCCACCGAGGTGGCCGACACCGGGACACTGGTGCAATATCTCGTCACCACGTTCGGACTGTACCTCCGGGTCTCGGGCCAGTTTCACCTGATCGCGGGCATGCTGCACCTGTTCGGCCACCGCCTCCCGGAAACCCACCGCCTGTATTTCCTGGCGTCGAGCTTCACCGACCTCTGGCGCCGGATCAACATCTACTGGAAAGACTTCATCCAGAAGATCTTCTTCTACCCTGTCTATTTCCGGGTGCGGAAGCACGGCGAGACGGCCGGCCTCGTGGTGGCGACCGTGCTGGCGTTCGTCGCTACCTGGGCGCTCCACTCCTATCAATGGTTCTGGTTCCTGGGACGGCCGCTCCTCACCGGCCCCGACATGCTCTTCTGGGCGATGCTCGCCGGTCTCGTGCTGGTCAACTCGCTGATCGAACGCAAACATGGCCGCATGCGGAAGCTCGACGAGCGCAGCTTCTCGGCTGGCCAGATGGTCTCCCTGGGGCTCCGCTCGGCAGGGACCTTCTTGCTGATGTGCGTGCTCTGGGCGATGTGGAACAGCGCCTCGCTCGCTGAATGGGCGTCCCTGTTCCGTGCGGTGGAGTGGGGCTCGGGCCGCACCTACGTCTTGCTCGGCGCCATCGCCGGGCTCGCGGCGGCGGCCGCCGTGGTGGGGCGTTACCTCGCGGCCGCGGGGCTGCGCCTGGGCGGGAGCGAGGCGCCGCACGGGTTCGCCCGGCGGGCCGGCTTCGCAGGCGCCGGGATGGTGCTCGTGCTGCTGGCCGTCCAGCCGGCCGTCACGTCACGCTTCCCGCTGGAGCAACAGGTGGTGCTGCGCGACCTGCGACAGGGCGACCTGAGCCCGCGCGACGCGGAACTCCTCAAGCGCGGCTACTACGAGAATCTGATGGCGGTGAGCCAGCTGAACAGCCGGCTGTGGGAAGTCTACACCCAGCGCCCCAAGGACTGGCAGTTCATCGCCCAGACCCCGGCGGGCCGCCTGACCAACGATTTCCTCGACAAGGAACTGGTGCCGGGCGCGGCGATCGTCTGGCACGGGGCGGCGTTCCGTGTCAACCGCTGGGGGATGCGAGACCGCGACTACGAGCGGACTCGGCCCTCCGCCGTGCGCCGGATCGTGGTCCTGGGCGCCTCGTACGTGGTCGGGTCGGGCGTGGGGGATGGGAAGAACTTCGAGTCGCTGCTGGAGGACCGGTTGAACGGTGACGCGCCGGCCGGCGGACCCAGGTACGAGTTCCTGAACTTTGCCGTGCCGGGATACACGGTGGTGCAGCAACTGGCCCTGCTGGACCGGAAGGTTCTTGACTTCGAGCCGGACGCCATGTGGTTCGTGGCCCATCCGGACGAGTCGCTGGACATCGTGAACCATCTCGTGAAGATGGTGCGGGCTGGGGTGGCGATGCCGTATCCCGAGCTGGACGAGGTCCTGCGCCGGGCCGAGGTCACCCCGGACCTGAGCGAGGCCGAGGCCACCCGGCGGCTCCAGCCGTTCCACCAGGAGCTCCTCGCCTGGGTCTACCGGCAGATGGTGGCGCGCTGCCGCGAGCGTGGCATCCGCCCGGTCTGGATCTACCTGCCGGCGACGCGGACGGTGCAGCCGGAAGCGATGCGAGAGACGGTCCTCCCGGCCGCCCGCGAGGCGGGGTTTGCCCTCGTCGACCTGTCCGACATCTACGACGGGTTCCGCTACGAGGACATCACCATCGCCGTGTACGACTCGCACCCGAACGAACAGGGCCACCAGAACATCGCCGACCGCCTGTACCGGCAGGTCCGCGCCCGACCCGAGCTGGTGACTGGCCTGGATGAACGGCGTCCGTGAAGCGTCCGTGATTGACCGTGGTTCCGCGCACCCGACCCTTGCACCGGAGTGGGCCCCGTGACCGACATCGCCGCCACCGTAAAGGGGTTCATCCTCGAGCGGTTCCTGCCAGGCGAGAATCCCGCCAATCTCACGCGGACGACCCCGCTCATTACCGGGGGGATTCTGGATTCCCTGGCGACCCTCGAGCTGGTGAGTTTCATCGAGCAGACCTTCGGGATTCAACTCGAGCCGTACGAGGTTGACCCGAACCGGCTCGACACCCTGGAGCGTATTGCGGAACTCGTCGCGGCGAAGCGGAACGCCGCGTGAGGGCACAGGGCCCGTCCCCCGGGCGGGCCGGAGTTCGCTCGGGCTGTAGCGTGCTGCGGCGGCGCCACCGGCGCCCCGGGCCGCGCCGACGGGTGCGGTCCTCCCGCCTGGGCCTGAGAGGTCAGAACTACAGCGACGGTGAAGGAGGCAGCGATGAAGACCGAGGTCCTGATCGTGGGCGGCGGACCCGCCGGTGCGGCGAGCGCCCTCTTCCTCCTCCGCGAAGGCGTCCGCCCGGTGATCGTGGAGGCCGAACCCTTCCCGCGCTACCACATCGGTGAGTCCATGACGGGCGCGGGCGGCAAGGTCGTGCGTGACCTTGGCCTCGAGGCCGAGATGTACCGCCGCAAGTACCCCCCGAAGCAGGGCGTCAAGGTGTTCGGCCAGAGTGCGCGGGGAAGCTGGTTCGTGCCGGTCACCGGCCGCGATGAGCACTGGAAGCTGTTCGACTGGGACACCTGGCAGGTGCGCCGCAGCGATTTCGACCAGATGCTGCTGGACCATGCCGTGGCCTCGGGTGCGATGCTCCTGCAGGGCAAGGCGTTGAAACCCCTGCTGAAGGGCGACGCGGTATGCGGAGCGGAGGTACGGATGGCGGACGGCGGGGTGCAGGCGATCGAGGCCGACCTCCTCCTCGACTGCTCGGGGCAGGCCACCTGGCTCGCGAACCTGGGTGGGGTGACCGGACCCAAGTACCTGGGGGCCTACGACAAGCAGATCGCGATTTTCTCTCAGGTCCAGAACCCGGTGCGGGATAGCGGGCCCGAGCGCCACATGAGTCCGCACAATACCCTGATTTTCTACCAGAAGAAGTACCACTGGGCCTGGTTCATCCCGCTCGATGACGAAGTGGTGAGCGTGGGCATCGTGATCCCGGCGGCGTACTTCTTGGAGAAGAAGGAGACCAAACGCGACTTCTACCTCCGGGAGCTGCACGACCTGCATCCGGAGCTCCGGCGGCGCATTCCGGACCGCCGGCTGTGCGAGGACGTTCACGTGATACCGAACTACTCGTATCAGGTGAAGCGGTTCTGCGGCAAGGGCTTCATGTGCGTCGGCGACGCCCACCGCTTCATTGACCCGATCTTCTCGTTCGGCCTCACGGTCGCGATGCGCGAGGCCCAGTTCGCGGCGCCGGCCATTCGCCGGTACCTGGACGGGGTCGGCCGCGACTCGGCCAACCCGTTCGCCGAGCACCAGCTCTGGTGCGAGAAAGGCATCGATATCCTGGAGGACGTGCTCGACTCCTTCTGGGAGCACCCCCTGGCGTTCGCCCACTGCGTCCATGCCCGGTACACCGAGTACATGACGGACATGCTGGCCGGACGGATCTACGAACACGAGCGCCAGCCGTCACCGGCCCTGCTCGCGTTCCGCAAGCTCCTCGGGCGGGAAGGACTGCGGGAACAGTCCTACGAATCGGAGGACCTCTACTCGATCCCCATCGGGTCGCGCTACCACCCGGAACGAGCGCCGATCTGGGAGGTCAACTCCCCGGTCGAAACCACCGAGGCCTGGCTCGGTCCACGGTGAGAGCCCGCCGGCGGTCGCAGCGGCACGTCCGCTAGGCAGGCCGGGCCCATGAGCTCGGCCGATTTCTCCCAGCTGGTGCTTCAGCTGGCGGCCATGCTGGCCTGCGCGGTCCTCTCCGGCAGCCTCTTCCGACGCCTCGGTCAGCCGCCTGTCCTCGGGGAGATGATCGGGGGCATCGTGCTTGGCCCCACGGTGTTCGGGGCGATCAGCCCCGGCGCGCACGCCTGGCTCTTCCACGGTCCGGCCACCGTCACCAGTGTCCGAGACGCGTCGGTCAAGCTGGGGATGCTCTTCTTCATGTTCCAGGCCGGGATGCAGGTCAGCGTGGGGAAGGTGCGGCGCCTGGGTCCCCAGGCGGCGGCGATCGGTCTGGGAGGGACCCTGCTGCCGATGGCCACGGGCATCGCGCTGGTGCAGCTCCTGCCTGCGTCGTTCTGGGGCCGCGGGGCCGAGGTACCGCTGGCGCCGTTTGCGCTCTTCATCGGCATGAACCTGGCCAACTCCGCCAACTCCGTCATCGCCCGGATTCTGATGGATCTGAACCTGCTCAGAGCGGACGTCGGCGCGCTGATCATGACCGCCACCGTGATGGACGACTTCGTCAACTGGACGGTCTTCGCCATCGTCCTGAATCAGATCGGGGCCGCGCGGGAGGGAAGTGCCGTCGCGAGCCTCTCGGGCAACATCGCCACCGTGGTGGTGTTCTTCGTCGCCGTCCTCGCGGCAGGCCGGTGGCTGGCGCGACGCGGGGGGCCCTGGATCGAGAAGCGCCTCGCCGGCCCGGCCGCTGTCGGAGCGGTCGCCACCCTTGCCATGCTCTTGGCCGGTGGACTTGCGGAATGGGTGGGTGCCCATGCCTTTCTTGGTGCCTTCCTGATGGGCGCGGCCTTCGGCAATGGTGGGAACGAGGTCAACCGGGGCCAGGAAACGATGCTGCAGTCCGTTGCGAGCTTCTTCGCCCCCCTCTACTTCGTCTCCATGGGCCTCAACGCCGACTTTATCCGTGACTTCCAGCCCAGTCTCGCCGGCACCCTCCTGGTCGCGGCCTGTGGCAGCAAGTTCGTGGGCGTCCTGGCGGGGGCCTGGGTTTCGGGCCTGGGCCTGGGGCGGCGGAGCGTCGCCATTGGTTTTGGCCTGAACGCGCGAGGCGCTACGGGCCTCGTGCTCGCCGGCGTGGGCCTGGAATACGGGCTCGTCGGCCGGCCGCTGTTCGTGGCGCTCGTGCTGGTGTCGGTGATCACGTCGGTCATCGCCGTTCCCGCGCTGCAACGCCTGGCGGTGCCGCACCCTGCTCCTGCCTCTCCGGCCCGCGACGGCTCGAGCGAACCGTTCCACCCCGCGCGGGCGATCGACCGGTGACGGCAACCGCCGAGCCCGGCCCTCGGATCGGCAGCTCCGAGGGCATCAGCCCGGGTCGCCTGCCGGAAAAGGCCCGTCATGCCGCGCGCGCCCGCCCCATCCAAGCCCTGGGCTCGGGCTGGCCGCGCGGAGGGCAGGGAACGAAAGGGTGACGGGGCGAGCCCGAGCCAACTGGTGGCGCGGGAAAATCCGCAGTAGCTTGCCTTGCGTTCCGGTACCGACCAGCCCTACCCGACGAGGCATCCACCATGACCGAGCAGTCCGGCGAACTCAAGCCCATCAAGCCCGAGCGTATTGCCGAGGAGCTCGCGAAGTTCCACGCGCTGAGACAGACGGGTGAACTCAGGCCCGAGGTCTTGGATCAGAAGTTCGCCCGCATCATTCAAGAACTCCGCGAGCGGCGGGTGGATGGGACCCGAGAGGAGGTGAAGGCGGCCCTCAAGCCCCTGGTGGAGAGCGGCGCCATCTCCCGGGGCGAGCACGATCGCCTCCTGGCCCAGCTGGGCATGGGGTAGCCTCGTGAGCCTCCCGCCGCCGCTCGCGCCGCTCGAGATGACGCTCCAGGCCGGCGACGGCCTGGTCCTGAAGGGGGTGCTCGCCTATCCGGACGCACCGCCGGGCAAGCCCCATCCGCTCGCCGTGCTGGCCCACCAGTACCCCGCCACCGCGGACAGCTTCGCCCCGCTGATAGACGACCTGCTCGATCTGGGCATTGCGGCGCTCGCGTTCGACCAACGGGGCCACGGCGCATCCACCCAGGGCCCCGCCGGCCCGGTCGTCATCGACACCCCCCTGGACTTCGGCCTGGAGGCCTTCGGTCAGGCATTCGTGAGCAGTGCGGCCCGGGTGGGTTTCAACCGGATTGACGATGACGTGGTCCGGGTGGCATGCTGGGGCGCGGCGCAGAATTTCGTGGATCCGTCGCGCGTCCTCCTCTTCGGGGCCAGTGTCGGCGGCACGGGTGTGGTACTCGCGGCCCCGCGGATTCAGGGCCTCCGGGCCGTGATCACCTTCGGGGCCGCGGGGGAGCTCGTCTGGGGCCCCGACGGCCGCGAGCGCGGGCGGAACGCCGTGGAACGCATCACCGCCCCGGCCCTCTTCACCACCTCGGAGGAAGATCCGTTCGCCGCCCTGGCCAACGCGCGGGCCTGGAGCCAAGGACTGGCCCACGCGCGGGTGAAGGCGGTCCCGGGCGACGCCCATGCGATGGCGATCTATTACCTGGTCCGCGACGAGGTCCTCGCCCTGGTGAAGAAGGCGGTGGCCTAGTCGGTCGGGCGTCTCACGCGGGGCGCCCTGGTGCCCCTCGAGGGGCGAAGCGTCGGAGGCCCCCGGCGCGGAGCCGCGCCGCTCCATGGCTCTCATCCGGCCCGCCAGGCCACTGC
>DATLYZ010000101.1:0-4276 GCA_035574255.1 Gemmatimonadales bacterium
GGAGCGCAAGATGGAGGAGATCCGCCGCCAGGAGGCGGCGTTTCTCGCTCGGGAGGATGCGCTGGAGCAGCGAGAGGGCAGGCTCCGGACCCGGGAGGCGGAGCTCGACCGGGCGCTCGCCGAGCAGCGCGAGCGGCTGGAACGCCTTGCCGGCCTCACGGCAGACGAGGCGCGGCGCGAGGTGCTCCAGCGGGCGGAGGACGAGGCGCGGGGCCAGGCGGCGGCGCTGGCCCGCGAGATCCGGGAACAGGCGAAGCGCGCCGCCGAACGGGACGCGCGGCGGATCGTGGCGCTCGCGATCCAGCGGATCGCCGCCGACCATACGGCGGAAACCACGGTGGCGGCCGTGGCCCTGCCCAGCGACGAGATGAAGGGTCGGATCATCGGCCGCGAGGGGCGCAACATCCGGGCGTTCGAGCAGGCCACCGGGGTGGACGTCATCATTGACGACACGCCCGACACCGTGATCGTCAGCTGCTTCGATCCGGTGCGGCGCGAGGTGGCGCGCCGCGCCCTCGAGGCGCTCATCGCCGACGGGCGGATCCATCCCGGCCGGATCGAGGACCTGGTCGCCAAGGTGCAGCGCGAGCTGGACCAGGAGATCCAGGAGCTGGGCGAGAAGGCCGCCTTCGAGACCGGAGTGCACGGCCTCCACCCGGAGCTGATCAAGCTGCTCGGGCGGATGCGGTACCGGACCTCCTACGGGCAGAACATCCTCGATCATTCCAAGGAGGTCGCGTGGCTCGCCGGGATGATGGCCGCGGAGCTCCGGCTCGACGTCCAGCTGGCCCGGCGGGGGGCGCTCCTCCACGACATCGGCAAGGTGCTCACCCACGACAACGAGGGCACCCACGTGGAGCTGGGGGTGGAGGTGGCCCGCAAGTACGGCGAGCCGCCGCTCGTGGTGAACTGCATCCACGCCCACCACGACGACGTGCCGCACGAGTCGGCCGAATCGGTGCTGGTGCAAGCGGCCGACGCGATCAGCGGCTCCCGGCCCGGCGCGCGCCGGGAGGCCTTCGAGAGCTACCTGAAGCGCCTGACTCGGCTCGAGGAAATCGCCGGCGGCTTTCCCGGCGTGGAGAAATGCAACGTGATCCAGGCCGGACGCGAGGTGCGGGTGATCGTCACCCCGGACCGGGTGGACGATGCCCAGGCCGGCGCGCTCGCCGATCAGATCGCGCGGCGCATCGAGAACGAGTTGCAGTACCCGGGCCAGATCAAGGTAGTCGTCATCCGCGAAACTCGAGCTGCGAGTATTGCCCGATGAGTGCACGCATCCTGGACGGGGTCGCCCTGGGGCGAGCCATCCGCCATGAAGTGGCCGCCGAGGTCAGCCGGCTCAAACGGCGCGGCATCACGCCGGGCCTCGCCGTGGTGCTGGTCGGCGAGGACCCCGCGAGCCAGGTCTATGTCCGGAGCAAGGGCCGAGCCTGCGAAGAGGCCGGCATGCATTCGGTGACGGTGAAGCTCCCCGCCGCGACCGCCGAGCCGGAGCTGCTCGGCACGATCGACCGGCTCAACGCCGACCCCGCGATCCATGGCATGCTAGTCCAGTTGCCGCTGCCCCGGCACCTCAACAGCGAGACGGTGCTCCGGCGCATCGACCCCGGCAAGGACGTGGACGGGTTCCATCCCGTGAACGTCGGCAAGCTGGTGCTCGGCGACCCCACCGCCTTCCGGCCCGCGACGCCCTACGGGGTCCAGCAGATGCTGGTCCGCTCGGGGATCGAGACCAAGGGCGCCAACGTGGTGATCGTGGGACGGTCCAATATCGTGGGGCGGCCGATGGCCAACCTCCTCATCCAGGACGGGCCCGGCGGCAACGCAACGGTGACGATCTGCCACTCCCGCTCCCGCGACCTCCCCGCCATCTGCCGGAACGCCGACATCCTCATCGTCGCGATCGGCAAACCCGAGTTCGTGACGGCGGACTTCGTGCGGGAAGGCGCGGTGGTGGTGGACGTCGGCATCAACCGGGTGGAGGATGCGGCCCACGCCAAGGGGTACCGGCTGGTGGGCGACGTGGCGTACGCCGCGGTGGCGGAGCGGGCCTCGTGGATCACGCCGGTTCCGGGCGGCGTGGGCCCCATGACGATCGCCATGCTGCTCACGAACACCTTGCAGGCGGTGAAGCAGCGGCTGGGAGACTGAGGACGCCCCATGTCCCCCCCCGTCTCGGCCCCCCGCGCCGCTCCCTGGACCGTCGCGCAGCTCTGCCGCGCGGCGCGGCAGACGGTGGAGGGCGGACTCGGGGCGCTCTGGGTCCAGGGCGAACTCTCGGGCCTCAAGGTGTTCCGGAGCGGCCACTGGTACTTCACCTTGCGCGACGCCGAGGCCCAGGTCCGCTGCGTCATGTGGCGAAGCTACGCCGCGCGCCTCCGCACCCAGCCGCCCGACGGCACCGCGGTCTATGCTTTTGGCGCCCCCACGGTCTGGGAAGAGAAGGGGGAGTTCCGGTTCACTGTGTACGACCTGCTGCCCACCGACCGCCTCGGCGTGCAGCAGCGTGAGCTCGAGCGCACCCGCGAAGCGCTGGCGCGCGACGGGCTCTTCGATCCGGGCCGCAAGCGACCCTTGCCGCCCCTCCCTTCCCGGATCGCGGTGGTCACCAGCCCCGACGGCGCCGCGATCCGCGACATCGCGACGGTCACCCGGAAGCGCTGGCCCTCGGTGGAGCTGGTGGTGCTCGGGGCCCGGGTCCAGGGCGCCGACGCGGAAGCCGATCTCGTGCGCGCGCTGGAGCTAGTGAACCGCCTGGACGGGGTGGACCTCTGCATCGTGGCCCGGGGCGGCGGCTCCCGGGAGGACCTGGCGGTCTTCAATCGCGAGGCGGTGTGCCGCGCGCTCGCCCGGGTGCGGGTGCCCACCGTGTCCGCGGTCGGTCACGAGACGGACGTCTCCTTCACCGATCTGGTCGCCGACGTGCGCGCCGCGACACCCTCGGCTGCGGCGGCACTCGCCGTGCCGGACCAGAGTGAATACCTGCATCGCGTGGCCTCGCTCGGGCACCGGCTGGGCCATGCGCTCCGGCGCGTGACCCGGCTCGCGGCCGAACGCCTCGACCGCTCCCGCGACCGCTTGCAGGGCGCGCTCGAACGCGCGCTCGTCGTCCCGCGGCAGCGCCTGGACCGGCTCGGGGCCGAGCTCCATGCCCTGAGCCCGCTCCGGGTGCTGGAACGGGGCTACAGCGTGGCGCGGGATCCGGAGGGCCGCGTGCTGCGCCGGGTGGCGCAGTTTCACGACGGGATGCCGTTCACCCTCCGCGTGTCGGACGGCTCGGTCGCCGCGCGAGCCGGCGAGCTGCCATGAGCGAGGCCTCCACCGGTCCGCCGGTCCGCCCGTCGCCCTCGCTCGCCGAGGAGTTGCGCCGCCTCGAGGAAATCGTGCGCCGGCTCGAGAGCGACGACAGCGACCTGGATCAGGCCCTCGCGCTGTTCGAGGAGGGCGTGGCCCGGCTCCGGGCGGCGCGGGAGCGGCTGGCCGCTGCCGAGGCCCGGGTGCTGAAAGTGCTGGAACAGGCCGACGGAACCCTGCGGCTCGAGCCCCTGGACGGCGGCGACGCATGACCTCCTCCGGGCGTGCGGACCGCCCCGACCCGGGCGCCGCACCCTGCCAGCGCCGCAGGGAAGGGGAAACGGGAGTGGTCGGCGATCTCCTGGCCGAGGCCCGGGACCGGACCGATCGGCTGCTCGGCGCCTGGGCCGAGCGAATCCGGACCCTGGTCCCTGGCCGCACCGGCGAGGCGCTGGCCTACGCGCTCGACACGCCCGGGAAACGGGTGCGGGCCGCCCTGGTGATGGCGGCCTATCGGTCCGTGGGCGGTCTGTCCCCCGCCATCGCCGGCGTGGCCGCCGCCGTGGAAACGGTGCACACCTACTCCCTGGTGCACGACGATCTCCCCTGCATGGACGATGACGACCTCCGCCGCGGGCGGGCCACCACCCACCGCGCCTTCGACGTGCCCACCGCCACCCGGGTGGGCTTCCTGCTGGTGCCTGTGGCGGCCCTGGTGCTCGACCAGGCGGCCCGCGACCTCCTGCTTCCCCCGGAGGCGCTGGGCCGGATGGCGCGGGAACTGTTTCAGGCCGGCGGGATCGAGGGCATGGTGGGCGGGCAGTGGCTCGACCTCGAAGCCGAGGGCCGCGCGCTCGACCAGGCCGAGCTGCGGGCGATTCATCGCGGGAAAACCGGCGCCCTGATCCAGGCCGCGTGCGTGCTCGGAGCCCTCGCCGCCCAGGCGCCCGGCCCGGCCGTCGCGGCGCTGTCGGCGTAC
>DATLYZ010000102.1:0-124484 GCA_035574255.1 Gemmatimonadales bacterium
CGGGCGGGCCGGCCGGACCCCCCCCCGCCTCGCCTCCCGCGGCTGCGCTGGCCTCCTGCTCGGCCCGGAGGTCCACCAGCGGGATGATCCGGGCGCCGTGCTCCTCGCTCCTCAGGAAGACCCGTTCCCGGAAGATGTCCACTGCGATCACCTTCTCGGGCCCTCGCAGCGTCTGGAGGGTCTTGCCCTCGCGCGGGAAGCGCTTGCGGGCCGCGACATAGAACTCATGCTCGTACTTGAGGCAACAGAGCAGCCGGCCGCATCCCCCGGAGATCTGGGCGGGGTTGAGCGAGAGGTGCTGGTCCTTCGCGAGGGCCAGGCTGACCGGCGACAGGGTCGTGAGCCAGGTGGAGCAACAATAGGCCCGGCCGCAGCGCCCAACCCCACCCAGCCGGGCCGCTTCGTCCCGGACGCCGATCTGCCTGAGCTCGATCCGGGTGCGGAAATGGGCCGCGAGATCGCGGACCAGGGCGCGGAAGTCCACCCGCTGCTCCGCGGTGAAGTACACGGTGAGCTTGTTCCGGTCCCACTGCCATTCGACGTCGCTCACTTTCATGTCGAGTCCGTGGTGCCGGACCCGCTCGATGATCTTGCGCCGGTCCTCCTCCTCGGCGCGGCGCAGCGCCTCGGCCTGGCCAATGTCCTCCGGGGTGGCGCGGCGAAGCACCCGCCGGGTGGCCGCGTCGTTCCCCCGTCCGTTCGCCGCCGGCCCTCCTGCCTCCGGCGGGTCGGGCTCCTCGGTCGCGGCGCCCGCCGATGGCTCCGTCCCGGTCGAGGGGAGGCCGCAGGCCGTGCAGCCGCCGCACTTCTGGCGGGCCACCTCGCCGCTGGACCAGACCCGGCCCAGGTCCTGGCCGCGTTCCAGCTCCACCACCACGGCGTCCTGCACGCGGAGGGGGTCCTGGTCGTCCGCCCAGACGAAAAACCCGCGGCGGGTGCCCTTGAAGCGGACCTCGACGGTCTGGGGCATCACGCTTCGGTGAAGACACCCATCGCCGAGTACTTCTCGGCGCGCCGGCGCACCAGCTTCTCGGGCCGGATCTTGCGGAGCTCGTTCATGTGCCGGACCAGCGCCTCGCGCAGCGCCTCCCCGGTGGCGTCGGGGTCGAGGTGGGCCCCGCCCAGCGGCTCCGGCACGATCTCGTCGATCAGCTTGAACCGGAGCAGGTCCTGGGCGGTGAGCTTGAGCGCCTCGGCGGCGCGCTCCCGCTGGGCCGCGTCCTTCCAGAGGATGGCGGCGCAGCCCTCGGGTGAGATCACCGAGTAGACCGAATTCTCGAGCATGAGGATCCGGTCGGCGACGCCGAGCGCCAGCGCACCACCGGACCCCCCCTCGCCGATCACGACGGCGATGATCGGGGTGGGGAGCGCCGCCATTTCGAGGATGTTTCGGGCCAGCGCTTCCGACTGGCCGCGTTCCTCGGCGCCCAGGCCGGGGTAGGCTCCGGGAGTGTCAATCAGGGTGATCACGGGCGCGTTGAACTTGGCGGCGAGCTTCATCAGGCGGAGGGCCTTGCGATAGCCCTCGGGGTGGGCCATCCCGAAATTCCGCTTGAGGTTTTCCTTGGTGTCGCGCCCCTTCTGGTGGCCGATCACCATCACCGAGACCCCGGCCAGCCGGGCCCAGCCTCCCACGATCGCAGGGTCGTCGCGGAACAGGCGGTCGCCGTGAAGCTCGATGAAATCCGTGAAGATGGTGCTCAGGTAATCGAGCGTGTAGGGCCGCCGCGGATGCCGTGCAACCTGCACCCGCTGCATCGGCGTGAGGTTCCGGTAGATCTGCTCCCGCAGGGTGTTGAGCCGGACCTGGAGCAGTCGGGCCTCTTCGGCCACGTCAATCTGGCGTTCTTCACCGAGCCGGTGAAGGTCTTCGATCTGCTTTTCGAGCTCCAGGAGTGGTTTCTCGAACTCGAGGGCGTAGACGCTGGCCATGATACCGGTCTCGTGGGTAGCGGCGTGGAGCCGGTGAGGCGTCGCAGACATCCCGAGGCCTGCCGACGCGAGGGTGCGGGCGAACCGCGGCTCACTCCCGGCCGGGGGTCGGGCCGGCCCGGACGAACCCGACCCGCTCCGGGCCGAGCAGGCGGCGAAGCTCGCGCAGCAGGTCGTCGTCGAGGGTGACCCGGATCCGGCGGGAGCGGGCCCGGAGGCGCTCGCCGTTGCCGTCGCTCCACTCAATATAGACCGGCACCGGGCCGGGGTGAGCACTGAGCAAGGCGGCGGCCTGGCGGAGTTGCTCCGGCGTCGGGGCCTCCGGGAGCTTCCAGCGCACCGCGAGCCCCAGGGCGCCGGTGAGCTTGAGCTCCTCGAGCGGTCGGGCGCTCTCGACCACGAAGGGCGCCCGCTCCTCGTCGCGGTCGCGCGGGCTGTATCCGCCGGTGAGGAGCATCGCCAGGTCCTCGCGCACGACCTGATTGAGCCGGGCCCAGCTTTCGGGGAAGACGATCGCCTCCGCCGTGCCGTGAAAGTCCTCGATCACGAGCCGGGCGTACTCCTTGCCGGTCTTCTTGGAGATCTGGCGCCGGACCTGGGTGACCACCGCGGCCACGGTGACCTGGTGCTCGCTCCACTGGCCCAGGGTCGCCGTGGTCCGGGTCCCGAAGACCTCCACCTCGGCCCGGAAGCGCTCCAGCGGGTGCCCGGAGATGAAGAAGCCGAGCACTTCCTTCTCGCGGGCTAGCCGTTCCGCCTCGCTCCAGGGCGGCACGTCCGGCAGGGTGTCGCCCCGCGGGCGGGAGGCGGGCGCGGCGTCGCCGAACAGCGAAGCCTGGCCGGCCTCCCGCTCCTGCTGGAGGACCTGGGCTTCCCGCAGCACCTCGTCGAGGGCGGCGGCCAGTTGCGCCCGGTGCCCGGCGAGGGAGTCGAGCGCGCCGGCCGCGATGAGCGACTCCAGCACCCGCTTGTTGCACAAGCGGAGATCCACCCGCTGGACGAAGTCGGCCAGGGAGGTGAACCGGCCGGCGGCCCGGGCGGCGATGATGGACTCGATCGCCCCGCGGCCCACGTTGCGGACCGCGCCGAGCCCGAAGCGGATCCGGCGGTCGGCGGTCACCGTGAACTTGAAGCCCGACTCGTTGACGTCCGGGGGGAGGACCTCCAGGCCGAGTTCCCGGGCCTCGTTGATGTACTGGACGACCTTGTCGGTGTTCCCGATTTCCGAGGAGAGCAGCGCGGCCATGAACTCGGCCGGGTAGTAGGTCTTGAGCCAGGCGGTCTGGTACGAGAGCAGGGAATACGCCACCGAGTGCGACTTGTTGAAGCCGTAGCGGCCGAAGGTCTTGATCTGGCTCCCCAGCTCCTCGGCGAGCCGGGGGGAGACCCCGTTGGCCACGGCGCGCTCGATGAAGCGGCCCACCTCCCGGTCGATCAGCTCCTGGTCCTTCTTCCCCACCGCCTTGCGGAGCACGTCGGCTTCCGCCAGCGAGTAGCCGGCCAGGATGTTGGCGATCCGCATCACCTGTTCCTGGTAGGTGATGACGCCGTAGGTGGGCCGGAGGACCTCTTCCAGGAGCGGGTGCGGATAGGTGACCTTCTCCAGCCCCAGCTTGCGGCGGATGAAGACGAGATGCATCCCCGCGTCGAGCGGGCCGGGGCGCAGCAAGGCGTTGGAGGCGACCAGGTCGTCGAACCGGTCGCACTTCATGTTTCGCAGGGTCTCGGTGGCGAGCGGCGACTCGAACTGGAAGACGCCGGCGGTGCGGCCCTGCCGGAGCAGCTGATAGACCCGCGGGTCTTCGAGGTCGAGCCGGTCCACGTCCACCACGGTGCCGTGGCGTTCCGCGATCGTCCGAACGGCGTCGTGAATCACCGTGAGGGTTTTGAGGCCGAGCAGGTCCATCTTGAGCATGCCGACCTTCTCGAGCGGCCCCATCTCGTACTGCGTGATGATGGCGTCCTCGCCCTCGCCGCCGGCCCCGGCGCCCTTGGTGGGCGCGGTGCAGACCGGCACATACTCGTGGAGCGGGCCGGGCGCGATCACGACCCCCGCCGCGTGGACCGACGCGTGCCGCGAGATCCCCTCGATGCGCGAGGCCAGCCGGACGCACTGCTGGTACTGCGGGCTCCCCTCCACCAGCTCGCGGAACTCCGTCACCTTCTCCAGCGCGTCGGGGATGCTGAGCTGGAAGGCCGGTCCGGAGGGAATGAGCTTGGTCAGCCGGTCCGCCTCGCCGGGGGGGATCCGGAGCAGGCGGGCCACGTCCTTGACCGCGGCGCGGGCCTTGAGGGTCCCGAACGTGATGATCTGCCCCACGCTGTTGCGCCCGTAGCGCTCCCGGACATACTCGATCACCTCGCTGCGGCGCTCGAAGCAGAAGTCCACGTCGATGTCAGGCATGGAGACCCGCTCGGGGTTGAGAAACCGCTCGAAGAGCAGATCGAACCGGAGCGGGTCCACGTTGGTGATGCCGAGCGCGTACGCCACGAGCGAGCCGGCCGCCGAGCCGCGACCCGGTCCCACCGGGATCCCGCGAGCCCGGGCCGCCGCGATGAAGTCCTGGACGATCAGGAAATATCCGGCGTACCCGGCGCGGACGATGACCGACAGCTCGTAGGCCAGCCGCTCCGCCACCGGCCCCGGCAGGGGGGTGCCGTAGCGGGCCTCGGCGCCCTGCCGCGCCAGATCCTCGAGCAGCGCCTCGTCGGTGCGGTACCCCGCGGGCCGGGGGAACTCGGGCACGAAGTACTGCTTCTCGAAGCTGAATTCGCACCGGTCGGCCACGACCTGGGTGTTGGCGAGCACCTCGGGGTGGTCCCGGAAGAGCGCGGCCATTTCGGCCTCGCTCTTGACGTACGACTCGGACCCGGTGAAGCGGAACCGCTTGGGATCGTCGAGCTCGGCCCCGGTCCCGATCGCGAGCAGCAGGTCGTGCGCTTCGGCGTCCTCCCGCCGGAGATAGTGCGCGTCGTTGGTCGCCACGACGCCGAGCCCGAGTTCCCGGGCCAGCCGGAACATGCCCTCGTTCACCCGGGTCTCGTCGGGGATCCCGTGCTGCTGCACCTCCAGCCAGAAGTTGCCTTCCCCGAAGGTGCGGGCGAACCATTCCGCCGAGCGGCGGGCCTCCTCGTAGTTGCCCTGGCGCAGCCAGAGCGCGATCTCCCCCGACAGGCACGCGGCGAGCCCGACCAGCCCCTCGGCGTACTGGGCCAGCACCTCCCGGTCTATCCGGGGCCGCCGGTAGAACCCCTCCAGGTATCCGATGGACGAGAGGCGAACCAGGTTGCGGTAGCCGATGCGGTTCCGCGCCAGCAGGACCAGATGGCTGTAGGCGGCCGGCGCCCCCGGCGGCTTCTGCATCGAGGTGCGCGGCCCGAAGGCGAGGTAGGCCTCGAAACCGAGGATGGGCCGGAGCCCCCGGGCGCGGGCTTCCTCGTAGAACGTCCAGGCGCAGTGGAGGTTGCCGTGGTCGGTGACGGCCAGGCTGTCCATGCCCAGCGCCTGCACGTGGGCCACGAGCTCCGGGATCCGGTTGGCGCCGTCGAGCAGGGAATACTCGGAATGGGTGTGGAGATGTACGAAAGCCATGTGCGCGTCGCCCGGTCCTACGGCTTCTCCCGTTCAGCGAGCGCGGTCCAGACCTCGGCCAGCGGCACCTCGCGCGCCTGGAGCAGGACCACCAGGTGATAGAGCAGATCGGCCGCCTCGGAGGCCAGCCGGTCCGGCGATTCGGCGGTGGCCGCCACCACCACCTCCACCGCCTCTTCACCCAGCTTTTGCGCGATCTTGGGAGCGCCCTGCTCGAGGAGGCGGACCGTATAGGAGCCGGCCGGCCGCTCCGCCGCGCGACTCGCCACGGTGGTCGCGAGCCGGCTGAGCAGGTGGCCGCCCGGGTCGGGGCCCGCCGCGAGGTCGCCGGTGGAGGTGGCGGAACGGGCGAAGCAGGTCGGCGTTCCGGTGTGGCAGGCCGGGCCGTGCTGCTCGACCCGATACAGAACCGCGTCGCCGTCGCAGTCGAGCCGGATTTCCCGCACCCGCTGCTCGTGGCCCGAGGTCTCGCCCTTGCGCCAGAGGGTCTGGCGGCTCCGGCTCCAATAGTGCGCCAGCCCCGTCGCCCGGGTCTGCCGGAGGGCTTCCCGATTGGCCCAGGCCACCATCAGCACATCGCCGGTCCGGCTTTCCTGAGCCACCACGACCACCAGGCCGTCCGGCCCGAACCGTACCTCGTCCAGCCAGGAGTCATGGGTCACGCCAGAAGGTATCGGCGCCCCCGGCGATTGTCAAAACCCGTTGTCCTGTCGTATCTTGGCTCATCTCGAGCCCCCGACTGCCTGACGCCGGAGCCTTCGGATCGTGATTCCCTCCTTGCCCTCCCTCTGGCGGCCAACCGGTGCCGAGCCCGTTCCCTGACACCGGCCGGGGCGTCCGTGCCGGGGCTCCCGGATGGACCAGGGGCTTCGTCCTGGCGCTCGGTTGGGCGGCGGCTCCGCTCTCTGCGCAGGTGACCCCGGCCGCCACGCCGATCGCTCCGCTCATCCTGACGCTCCCGGTCTCGGTCCGGGTGGCGGGGCTGGGCGGCGCCGGTGTCGCGGTGAACGGCGACGCGGGCTCGGTCTTTGCCAATCCGGCCGGGCTCGCCACGATCCGGAACATCGCGCTCGAGGGGGCTGTTCAGCGCTACCCCGACGGGAGTTTCGAGACGATGGGTTCGGCGGCGTTCCGGGTGTTCCAGTTCGACCTCGGGGGCGGCTATCACTACCTCAACTTCAGCGACAGCTCGAGCATCAAGGACAACCTCGTGTGGGTGGGGGCCGCCGTCTACCGCTACGGGATCATCGCGGTGGGGGGCGCGCTCAAGTACGTCTCCCTGGAGGATTCCAGCGGGAGCGTGCGCCGCGCGGGCGGGGTGGATACCGGGTTGGGGATTCACATCTTCGATCTCCTGACGCTCGCGTTCGCCATGCGCAACCTGGCCGACTGGCGCGTGAGCGGCGGTCCCCTCCGGCTTCCGCTCAGCAAGCACGCCGGCTTCGCGCTCAATTTCACCGACCCCCAGGAAACCGCCCGGGTGCTCGGGACCCTGGAGGTGATCTGGACGGAGGGGCAGTCGCGCCGCACGGTCCTCGGTGCCGAAGCGGGCGGCGTGTTCGGCGGGGTGGGGCTGGTGGGCCGGATCGGCTACGGCGCTCCCCCCGAAGGGTCCGGCCAGAAGGAGGTGTCGCTGGGCGGCGGGGTCGTCCTCTCGCGGCTCCGGCTCGACTATGCCTGGCAACGGCGCACCCGGCTGGGGCGGGAAGTGCACCGCCTCGGGGCGCGGTTCACCCTGTGACGGTTCGCCGGGGCTGCATGATCGTCCTCGTCATCGCCGGGGTGCTCTTCGCCGGGTACGGGACGGCCTACGTGGCGAGCGACGACGTCCGGTACCTCACCCGGGCCGGGCTCGAGACCATCCGCATCCTGGAACACCGCCGCGCCATCGGCGATCTGATCCGCGATCCGGCCACCGATCCGGCGACCCGGTCGCTGCTCCAGGTGGTGCTCGAGGCGCGCGACTTTGCCGCGACCCTGGGCTACGACGCCCGGAAGACCTACACCACCTATGCCGACGTGGGCCGCGACACCCTGCTCCTCGTGCTCTCGGCCGCGCCGCGCAACTGTCTCTGCCCGCATCTCTGGAAGTACCCGATCGTCGGGCGGATTCCCTACAAGGGGTTCTTCGATCCCGCCGCCGCCGAGCGCGAGGCCGCCCGGTTCGAGGCCCGGGGGTACGACGTCTACCTCCGGCCCGCCGGGGCCTTCGCCTCGCTCGGCTGGTGGAACGACCCGCTCTACTCCACCGCGATGAGTCGCGACTCGGTGGAGCTCGTGGCCACGGTGCTGCACGAGATCGCGCACAACACGCTCTACGTCAAGAGTGCCACCCCGTTCAACGAGAGCTTCGCCCAGTTCGCCGGGTATCGGGGCGCGGAGGCGTTCTTTCGCGCCCGGGGGGACACGGCCGCGGCCCGGCGCGCGGCGGAGCGCTGGCTCGACGAGGTGGTGCTGAGCGGGTACTACCGCGAGCTGGCGCGGCGGCTCGACTCGCTGTACCGGTCCGCCCCCGATGCCGCCCGGCTGGAGGCCGGGAGGCTGGAGCTCGGACGCTGGGCCCGGGAAGAGCTGGAGGGGCCGGTGGGAACCCGGCTCCGGACCTATCAGGTGGGCCCGCTCGCCGATCGCCCCGTCAACAACGCGCGGCTCATCGCCGCCCAGATCTATCGGACCCGGCTCGACCTCTTCGAGGCGTGGTACGAGCGGCATGGCCGGGACATTGCGCGCGCGGTGCGCGAACTCGAGCACGTGATCGACGGCAGCGAAGGGGACGAGGCCTTCCAGCGCCTCGAGCGGTCGCTGGCCGGCTCGCCGGGCGTCGAGGCGGCCGGCCCGGAGGGCGGGTCCTGACCCCGAGTGGCAACGCGCGGGCGGCCCGGCACGACCCCGGAGCGGGCCGTCCCCTTGCGGAACGGGACCCGCCGGCCAAGCTTGCTTCGTCCCTCCGTGGTCGCCTCCCCGGAGCCGTCATGGCCCGCGATCTCCTGCCGCTGGTTCAGGAAGCCCTCCGGGGCAAGTACACCGTCGTCCGGGAGATCGGCCGCGGCGGAGCCGCGCGCGTCTTCGCCGCCCTGGACGCCAGCGGCCGGCAGGTGGCCCTCAAGGTGCTCCACCCGACGCTGGCCGCGAGTGTCGCCGCCGACCGCTTTCTCCGGGAGATCCGGTTCATCGCGGGCCTGGCTCACCCCCGGATCGCGCAGCTCCTGGATTCCGGCGAGACCGAGTGGCTGCTCTACTACGCGATGGAGTACATCGAGGGTCCCACCCTGAAGCAGCACCTGACCCGTGTCCGGCGCGCCTCGATCGGCGACACGCTGCACCTGGCGCACGACGTTCTCGAGGCGCTGGCCTACGCCCATGAGCGGGGCATCGTGCACCGGGACGTGAAGCCGGAGAATGTCATCCTCGCTCCGGCCGGCGCCACCCTGGTGGATTTCGGCATCGCCAAGGCGATCCAGGAGGCGGGGCAGGACCGGCTCACGCGGTCGGGCTTCGCGGTAGGCACCTCGGCGTACATGAGCCCGGAGCAGATCTCGGGCATCGCCGACGTGGACGCGCGGAGCGACCTCTATTCGCTGGGGTGCGTGTTGTACGAGGCGCTGACTGGCCGCCCGCCGTACGACGATCCCTTCGAAGACCTCATCCTCACCAAGCACCGGACCGCGGCGGTGCCGGATCCCCGGGACCAGCGCCCCGAGACCCCCGCGGCGCTGGCCCACGCGGTGATCCGCGCGCTCGGCAAGGCCCGCGAGGATCGCTGGCCCGACGCCCGGGCGATGCAGGCCGCTCTCCCGGCCCTGATCCGCGCCTGAGCGATTCCGGCGCCCGAGTCGGTCTCATACCTCTCCCGCCTCCCGGAGTGCCTGCTGGTACACGGCGAGATCGCTGGCACTGAAGCAGACGAACCGGACCTCCTCGATGGCCGGGGTGCGGGCCAGATGCCGGCGCACGGTGTCCACCGCGATGCGGGCGGCCTGCTCGATCGGGTAGCCGTAGATACCGGTGCTGATGGACGGAAACGCGATGGACCTGCACCCGTTGGCCTGGGCGAGGTCGAGCGAGGCCCGGTAGCACGCGGCCAGGAGATCCGCTTCTCCGTGGTGGCCGCCCTGCCAGACCGGGCCTACGGTATGGATCACGTAGCGGGCAGGGAGGGCGAAGCCGGGCGTGATCCGGGCCTCGCCGGTGGGGCATCTCCCCAGCGCGCGGCAGGCGCGGGCCAGCTCCGGGCCGGCCGCGCGGTGGATGGCGCCGGAGACTCCGCCGCCGGGAGCCAGCGATTCGTTCGCGGCGTTGACGATCGCGTCGGTCCGCTCCCGGGTGATGTCGCCGTGCCGGGCGACCAGGCGGGCGCGGCTCACCCGGCCGCGAGCAGCCTCCCCGCGAGCCGGCCCGCGGGATGATTGGCCGCCTCCATGGCAAACGCCAGGTCGATGGCGCCGGTCTGCCGGCCCAGCCGGCCCAGGACGTCGGCCGGGGGGGCGTCGGGCTCCTGGCAGAGGGCGAAGCTCAGGCCGCGGCCGGAGGTCTCCACGTGGCCGGTGGCGCGGGCCCACACCGCGTCGCCCGGTTCCGCCCGCCGGGCCACCACGAGTGGCACGGCGAGCGGATCGTCAGGCAGCCGGGGCCGGGCCGGCAGATCGAGGGCGGATGCGAAGGAGGGCCACCCCTCCCAGTGGTCCAGCACGATCAAGTGGGTGAAGCGCCAGCCTTCGTCGGTCCCGAGCTGGAGGAAGGCCCGGGCCAGCTCCTCGTCGCTCGCGCCCGGCGCATCCACCTCGAGGGTGAGGGGCACGGCGCCGGTCTCCGCGAACCAGCGCCGGCTGGGCGGCAGCGCGTCAGGACGGCGGCCGGGAAACGCGGCGTACCGGCGGGTGATCCGGATCTCCCGTTCCGCCGCCTGGCGCTGCGCGGGGAACTCCGCCGTCTCGGCCGCGCCCTCGAAGGCCACCTCGGCGGCCAGGTAACGCCCCGCCTGCCGCAGGACCTTCCCGCGCAGATGCAGGGTGCCGCTGTGCGGCTCCAAGGCGAAGGCACGGTCCAAGGCCATGAGCGCGCGCGACAGCTCGCCCAGGCGATACGCGGCGTAGCCCGCTTCATGCCAGATGAGCCCCAGATCCGGTTCCCGCTGGGCCGCGGCCTCCAGCGCGGCGAGGCCCTCCCGATAGCGCCCCAGCTCGACCAGGGCAGCGCCTCGCAAGGCATCGGGGAGCGCGTCGTCGCCGAGCTGGGCCCGGGACGCCTCGGCCAGCGCCAGGGCCTCCGGGTGGCGCCTGGTCTGGCGCAGCACCTCGAAGCATTCGAGCCAGGCCTGTTTCACGCCGGGCTGGGCCGCCAGCACCTCCCGGTAGGCCTCCAGCGCCGCCTCGAGCCGTCCCTCCTGCACCAGGCGGCGGGGGCGCGAGAGCAAGCGGTCCACCGCCTCGCCGGAGAAGACGCGATACTGATCCGTGGAGTACATGGGCGCGAATGTATCGCCGCGGGCCGGAAGCGCCAGTGGGCCGTCCGGTGCGCGAGGCAGCCGGCTGTTCCCTCACTTTTCTCCGCGCCCGGCCGCAAGTACCTTACGCGGCCATGGATCCCTCCTTCGTTGCCCGGAACCAGTCCCGTCTCCTCGGAGAGCTCTCGGAATTCCTGAGCATTCCGAGCATCAGCGCGCTCCCCGATCGCGCGGCCGATTGCCGGCGGGCCGCCGAGTGGCTGGTGCAGGACTTCCGGCGCCTGGGATGCCCGGTGGTCCAGCTCCTCGAAGGCCGGGGGCATCCCGTGGTGTGGGCCGAGGGCCCCGAGGTCCCCGGCGCGCCCACCCTGCTCATCTACGGGCACTACGACGTGCAGCCGGTGGACCCGGTGGACGAGTGGCTGAGCCCGCCCTTCGTCCCCACCGTGCGGGACGGGCGGCTGTATGCCCGCGGCACCGCGGACGACAAGGGCCAGGTGTTCTGCCTGCTCCGGGCGTTCGAGGCGGTCCAGCGGAACGGCAGGCCGCCCCTCAACGTTCGCTTCATCGTCGAGGGAGAGGAGGAATGCGGCGGGCACGTGATTGACGACCTGCTCGCCCGGGAACCGGAGCGGACCCGGGCCGACGCGGTGCTGGTCTGCGACATGTCCTACTACGCGGCCGGCATTCCGGCCGTGTACACGGCGCTGCGGGGGATCTGCTATACGGAGATCTCGGTCCGCACCCTGCAGCGGGATCTCCACTCCGGCACCTACGGGGGGGTGGCGCCCAACGCGCTCGAAACCCTGGCCCGCCTTCTCTGCGCGCTCAAGGACGAATCCGGCCGCATCCGCATTCCGAAACTCTACCAGGCGGTCATCCCGCCTGACAAAAACGAGGTCAAGGCCTGGAAGCGGCTCCCGTTCGGGACGAAGCGCTATCTCAAGGAGGAGGTGACCGCGAAGGCGCTCACCGGTCTGAAGCGGTACTCGGTTTTCGAGCGTACCTGGGCGCTGCCCACCTTCGAGATCCATGGCATCAAGGGCGGCTTCGTGGGGGAGGGGGCCAAGACCGTGATTCCCGCCGCGGCCACCGCGAAGGTGAGCCTCCGCTTGGTGCCCGGCCTGGAGTTCCGGAAGGTCGCCGCCTGGCTGGCACGCGCGGCCCGGGCCGCGGCACCCAAGTACGCGGACGTGGAGGTCAAGGTGCTGCACGGAAGCGACCCCGTGCAGGTGGACACCAGCCATCCGGCGTTCACGGTGCTGGACGAGGCGTTCGCCGAGGTCGTGGGGCGGCCCGCGGTCCGGGTGCGGGCCGGCGGCTCCATCCCGGTGGTGCCCAAGCTCGGCCTCAGCGGCGCGCCGGTCCTCCTCACCGGGATCGGCCTCCCGGACGACGGCCTGCACTCGCCCAACGAGAAGCTCGATCTCCAGCAGCTCTGGGACGGGATCGTCATCTTCGGCCGGTTCATGGAGCGGTTCGCGGAGGCGGGCAGGACCGCCTGACGCCCGGAAGGCCGCCGCGGCCGGCGGCCGGCGGCCGGCGCTCGATCAGCGCCCGCCCTCCAGCTCTTCTTCCACCTCGGCGGGCCCGCTTTTCCGCTGGCCGGGGTACTGGGCCTCGGTCCGCGCGTGCAGCTCGTCGATCCCCAGCACCGCCCGGACCGAGGCCACCACGCCGGCCACCACGTCATCGGCCCAGTACGAATCGGGCTGCTCCGCCGCGGGGAGCTGGCGGGCGCACGACTCGAGATACCGGACCGCGGTGGTGATCCATTCCGCCTGCGCGCCCGGCATAAGCGACCAGCTCGAGGTGGATCGGAGTTCCAGTTCGGTGAGCGCCGCGAGCTGCCGCTCCACGCCCTGTGCGACCGCCGCCGACGCCAGCCGCTGGGCCACCAGCGCGAGCACCTGGGCCCGCTCCTGCTCGCGGTCCTGGGGGAGCGGGGCAAAATAGTTGCGCTGATCCGCCACCATCTCACCCAGGCGGATGCACACCGCTCGCACCGCGGGTTGCAACGCCGGGGGCGCTTCCCGTGCCCAACCGGTCGCGGCCTTGAGAATATCGTGAACCATCTGGTCGGCCTGAGCCTCAGGCGACCGGCGCTCCGAAGGCGAAAGCATAGGACAGAGAGAATGTCCCCCTGCCCGCCGAAACACAAGGCTTCTCGGGGGGAGCCCTACCCCCGCGGCCCCCGCCGCATGCGGGGCGGATCCGGACGGCCGTAGCGCTCCTCTCGCCACGGGTCGCCGCGCATGTGGTACCCGTTCTGCTCCCAGAACCCCGGGTAGTCCTCCTCCAGGAGCTCGAATCCCCGCACCCACTTGGCGCTCTTCCAGAAGTAGAGATGCGGCACCAGGAGCCGTACCGGTCCGCCGTGCTCCGGGGTGAGATCGCTCCCGTTGTGCCGGAGCGCGAGCAGGTTGCCGGGGCGCCACAGGTCCGCCAGCGGCAGGTTGGTCGTGAACCCGCGCTCGGCGTGGACCAGCACGTGGGAAGCTTCCGGCTTCACCCTCGCCCGCTCGAGCAGGGGACCGAGCGGGATCCCCTCGAACCGGTTGTCGAAGCGGCTCCAGCGGGTGACGCAGTGAATGTCGCAGAGCGTCTCCTGCCGCGGGAGCGCGAGCAACTCCTCCCAGGTCAGTTCGAAGGGCTGGTCCACCGCGCCCCGCACGAACAACCGCCACTCCCGCAGGTCCACCAGCGGGACGGTGCCGTAATGGAGCACCGGCCATTTGTGGGTCAGGATCTGTCCCGGCGGCAACCGGTCCTGTCGGGGGCGGAGGTCGAGCGTTTCGGTCATCGGAAGCGTGGGGCAAGGGGTACGCCTAGAACGCCGGATGCAGGACCCCGGTTCCCTCGGGCAGGAGCGCGCCCGGCGGCACGCGCTCCGGCTCGAGCCCGAACACCTCGCCGAAACTCTCGACCACCGCCGCCACGGCGGCCGGCCGGAGCGTTGCCGGATCGGCTCCGGCTCCAGCCCGCTCCAGCTCGCGCGCCACGGATGTCATCTGGACCCCGCTGAGGCCGCAGGGCACGATCAGGTCGAAGGCCGCGAGGTCGTTCACCAGGTTGAGCGCGAAGCCGTGGGTGGTGACCCACTGGCGAACATGGATGCCGATGCTCGCGATTTTTCGTCCCGCGGTCCAGACACCGGTGCAGCCCGGGTTGCGCTCCCCGGCAACGCCCAGCCGCGCCAGCGCTCGGATCAGGGCCTCTTCCACCTGTCGAAGGTACCAGTGGAGGTCGGGGCGATGCCGGGCGAGGTCCAGGATGGGGTAGCCGACGAGCTGGCCGGGGCCGTGCCAGGTCACATCGCCGCCCCGCTCCACCTCTTCCACCGTCAGGCCCCGCCGTTCGAGCTCGGCCACCGGCAGCGGCAGGCTGGTGGGCTTCGTCCCGCGCCCCAGCGTGACCGTCGGCTCGTGCTCGACGAGCAGGAGCACATCGTGCTCGAGCGCGCCTGCCAGCCGGCGCTCCGCGATCCGGCGCTGGAGGAGGTGGGTGGCTCGATAGGGGTGCCGCCCCAGGTCGAGCACGGCGAGGATCCGCGGCATCACGACTCCCGTCCGCGGACCCCGCCGCGGGCGCGGCGGGCCAGGAGAGCGGCCAGTCCGAGCGCGAGGCCCGCGAAACCGAGCAGGCCCGCTCGCCCGAACCAGTGGTTGACGAACGGCGTCGCCACGAGCCAGAGCGCCACACAGGCCGACCCCGCCACCAGGCTCAGGCCTCCTCGCCGATACACCGACGCTACCGGCTCGAGCAGCCGCCAGGCCATCCAGGCGGCACCGATCGGTGTCGCGAGCGCGCCGGCCAGGAGCAGGTTGGCCGCCGCGCTGTCGGGATCGGGTGTGCCGCCCGGGGGCAGCGCGGGCACCAGACCGCGCACGGCAAAGAGCACCACGCCCATCCCGCCGGCGCCGACCAACGCGGCCACGGCGACCGAGCGGACGGCATGCGGGACCAGGGCCAGGCGTTCCGGGGCGGTCACGGGTGCCCTCGCGGCCGGCTGCCCTGCCTTCTCATATGTGCATGACCCGCCCCATCGAATCCAGCGCCGCCTCCGCCACCGCCTCGGAGAGTGTCGGGTGGGCGTGGACCGCGAGCTCGATTTCTTCGACGGTGTATTCGTTCTCCCGGGCCACCGCGAGCTCGTGAATCATCTCCGAGGCGTGGCCGCCCACGATGTGGGCGCCGAGGATCTCGCCGTACTTCTTCTCGCGGATGATCTTGACGAACCCCTCGGTCTCGTTGGTGGCCCGCGCCCGGCCATTGGCGCTGAACGGGAACCGGCCGACCTGGTAGTCGAGCTTCCGCTCCTTGCACTGCTCCTCGGTGAGGCCGATGCTCGCCACCTCGGGGTGGCAATAGGTGACGCTCGGGATGTTGTCGTAGCGGATGGGGTGGGGCTTCCGGCCCGCAATCAGCTCGGCCACCAGGACTCCCTCCCGACTCCCCTTGTGCGCGAGCATCGGCGGACCCGCCACGTCGCCGATGCCGTAGACGCCGGGGGCCGTGGTTTCCAGCGTGGCGGGGTTCACCTTGACGAAACCCCGGTCGTCCAGGGCCACGCCCGCCGCCTCGAGACCCACGCCCTCCACGTTCACCGCCCGCCCCGCCGCCATGAGCACCTTCTCCGCCTCGACCGTTTCGCTCTTGCCGCCGCTCGCGAGGGTGAGGGTCACCTTGTCCGGGCCGACCACGGCCTTGGTCACCCGGGCCCCCGCCCGCACCGTGATGCCGCGCTTCTGATAACTCTTCGCCACGGTCTCGGAGGCCTCGGCGTCCTCGTTCGGGAGGATGCGCGGCAGCACCTCGATCAGCGTCACCTTGGATCCGAAAGACGCGAAGATGTCGGCGAACTCGCAGCCCACCGCCCCGGCCCCGATCACCGCGAGGGTCGCCGGGGCGCGCTCCAGAAAGAGCGCCTCGTCGGAGCTGATCACCGTGGTCTTGTTGATCTCGAGCCCGAGCGCCGCGATCCCCTTGACGCGCGAGCCGGTGGCCAGCACCACCGCGCGCCGGGCCTGGTGGACCTCGTCGCCGACCTTGACCTGCTTGCCGGGCTGCAGCACGCCGGACCCCCGCACCACGGTCACCTTGTGCTTCTTCATGAGGAACTCGACGCCCCGGGAGTTCTGCTCCGCGACCTTGCGGGAACGCCGCATCGCGACGGCGTAGTCGGTCTTGACCGGACCGGTTTCCACCCCGAGGTCGCGGGCCTCGTGCGTGACCAGGTTGGCCACTCGGGCGCTGTAGAGCAGGGCCTTGGTGGGGATGCAGCCGATGTTCACGCACACACCGCCCAGCTTGTCCCGCTCGATCACCGCGGTGTCGAGACCGAGCTGGGCACAGCGGATGGCGCACACGTAGCCCGCCGGGCCGCCACCCAGGATGATCACGTCGAAGGTCGCCACGTCCAGATCTCCGAGGGAAGAAGGTGAGCGCTGCTGTCGCCGATGGTCGTGAGGCCGAGCTGATCGCGGAGGCCAAGCGTCAAGGCCCCATCGTCGCGCCCGGCTCCGCGCTGCACGCCGAACTCCACGCCGGGCCGGACCTTCGGCGATGGCGCCGCCCTGCGCGCCGGACCCGCGGCCAGGCCCGCCAGGGCGAGGAACGGGGCAAGCACCAGCGAGGTGGGCATCGCGGCTCCGGGGTGAAGGCTGGGCCTACCACACCAGCGCCAGGGGATTCTCCAGCATGCGCTTGAGCGTCCGGAGAAACGCGGCGCCGGCCGCGCCGTCAATCACCCGGTGGTCGCACGACATCGTGAGGCGCATGCGGCGCCGTGGCACCACCGCGCCGCCGTGCACGACCGGCTTGTGGACGATGCTGCCCACCGCCAGGATCCCCGCCTCCGGGGGGTTGATGACAGCCGTGAACTGGTCAATGTCGAACATTCCCAGATTCGAGACCGAGAAGGTGCCGCCGGTGTACTCCTCGGGCCGGAGCCGCCGCTCCCGCGCCCGGGTCGCGAGGTCGCGGGCCTCCGCGCTGATCGTCCGGAGGGACTTCTGGTCGGCGTGCCGGAGGACCGGTGTGATGAGCCCGTCCTCCACCGCGACCGCCATGCTCAGGTGCACCTCGTTCCAGTAGCGGATCCGGTCCTCCTGCCACCAGGCGTTGCAGGCGGGGTGCTGTCGCAGGGCCAGCGCGGTGGCCTTGAGGACGATGTCGTTGATCGAGACCTTGGGGCGTTCCCCGGCTGCGGCGGCCTCGCGATCCTCCGCCGCGTTGAGCGCCTCCCGCGCCTCCCAGACCCGCTCCATGTCCACCTCGGTGGTGAGATAGAAAGTCGGGATCGGGCCCAGGGATTGGGCGAGCCGCCTGGCGATCGTCTTGCGGATCTGGGTCAGGGGCACATCGTGATAGGCGACGCCCGGAGCCGCCGGAGGCGGAACGGCGGGCGCCGCTCCGGCCGGCGCCGCCGCGGCGGCGAGATCCCGGACGATGATCCGCCCCTCCGGCCCGCTCCCCCGCACGACGGAGAGATCGAGCCCGCGTTCCGCCGCGATCTTCCGGGCGAGGGGGGAGGCCTTGACGCGGGTGGCGGGACGCGTCGCCGGGCTCCCGGACGGGGCCCCCTGGGGAGCGGGCGGTGCGGCCGGCATCGGGGCGGCCGCGGGGGGGGGAGCCTCCGCCCGAGCCACGGCCCGCTCGCCAGCCGGCCGCTCGGCCGGGCCCGGGGCTCGCCGCTCCGCCTCCATCTCCGGGCCGAGGGCCTCGCCCGCGGCGCCGATCACGCCTACCACGGATCCCACTGGCACCGTGGCGCCCGCCGGTACCACCTGTTTGAGCAGCACGCCCCCGGCCCGGGCCACCAGATCCATGACCGCCTTGTCGGTCTCCACCTCGGCGAGCACATCACCGATCGCCACGGCGTCGCCCTCGGCCTTCTTCCACTCCACTAGGCGGCCTTCCTCCATCGTGGGAGACAGGGCCTCCATCAACACCTTGGTCGCCATTCGGTCGGACGCTCCAGCGTGGGTCGAGGGGGATGGGGCTCGGTGAACGGGACCGCTCAGCGGCCAGCGTCGAGGTACAACACCTGTTTCGCCGCCCGCACGACCTTCTCCGGGCTGACCTTGGCCGCCCGTTCCAGGTGCTTGTTGTACGGCATGGGCACGTCGGCTCCCGTGACCCGGAGAATCGGGGCATCCAGTTCGTCGAAGCTGCCGCGCTGGATGTCGTCCACCACCTGGGCGCCGACCCCCGCGAAGGGCCAGCCTTCCTCGACGACCACCGCGCGGTGGGTTCGACTGACCGATTCGCCGAGGGCCGTCCGGTCCAGGGGCCGGACGGTCCGCAAGTCGAGCACCTCGGCCTCGATGCCCTCGGCGGCCAGTTGCTCGGCGGCCTTGAGCGCCACGGCCACCGTCTTGCCATAGCAGATCAGGGTCACGTCGGTCCCTGCCCGCTTCACGTCCGCCACGCCGATCGGGACCAGGTGCTCGCCCTCCGGGACCTCGCCCCGGACGTTGTAGAGCATCTCGCCCTCCATGAACACGACCGGGTCGTCGTCGCGAATGGCACTCTTCAGGAGGCCCTTGGCGTCGGCGGGGGTTGCCGGCATGACCACCTTGAGGCCGGGCACGTTGGCGTACATGCTCTCGAAGCACTGGGAGTGCTGGGCGGCGAGCTGGAGCGCCGCGCCGCAGGGGCCGCGGAAGACGATCGGGACACTCACCTGACCGCCTGACATGTACCGCATCTTGGCCGCGGAGTTCACGATCTGGTCCATCGCGAGCAGGGCGAAGTTCCAGGTCATGAACTCGATGATGGGCCGCAGGCCCACCATGGCGGCTCCCACGCCGACGCCCGCGAACCCCAGCTCGGTGATCGGCGTGTCCACCACCCGCAGCGGGCCGAACTCCTCGAGCAGCCCCCGGCTCACCTTGTAGGCGCCTTGGTACACCCCCACCTCCTCGCCCATCAGGAACACGTTGGGGTCGCGCTGCATCTCCTCGCGCAGCGCCTGGTTCAGGGCGTCGCGGTAGGTCAGGGTGGGCATGGCTCCTCCCCGTGGCGCCCGGCGGCCCGCGGGGCGCGGCTCGCCGACGGCGGTTTCCCGTTCACCGTTGGCCGTTCACTGTTCCGCGTTGGCCGCTGGCCGGCCCGCGTCAGCCGCATAGACATCGGTCCACAACTCCCCCGGCTCCGGATCCGGCGACTGTTCGGCGAAATCCCAGGCGTCCTGGACCTCCGCTTTGACGGACTCGTCGAGCTGCCGGATGGCCTCGTCGTCCATCAGGCCCTCGGCCTTGAGCCGCTCGGACCAGAGGAGGATCGGGTCGCGGCGGCGGTGTGCCTCGACCTCCTCCTTGGTGCGGTAGTGGCCGTGAATCGGGTCGGACATCGAGTGACCGACCAGCCGGTAGGTGCGGATCTCGAGCAGGGTCGGGGCGGAAGGCCGGCGGGCGCGAATCACGGCGCGCTCCATGGCGCCGATCACCTCCAGGAGATCCTGGCCGTCCACCACCTCGCGGATCATGTCGTAGCTGGCGGCCCGCTCGGCGATGTTCCAGGTGGCCGTGGCGCGCTCGACCGCCGTGCCCATGCCGTACCGGTTGTTCTCGCAGATGAAGATGCAGGGCAGCTTCCAGATGCTCGCCATGTTGAGCGCCTCGTGGAAGGCGCCGTTGTTCACCGCGGCCTCGCCGAAATAGCAGGCCACCACCTGGTCGCCTTCGCGGTACTTGATCGCGAAGCCGATCCCCGTGGCGAGCGGGATGTGCGCCCCCACGATCCCGTGCCCGCCCAGGAAGTTGAGCCGGGTGTCGAACAGGTGCATCGAGCCGCCCTTGCCCCGCGAGCAGCCGGTAGCCTTGCCGAAGAGTTCGGCCATCACCGCGCGGGCCGAGATCCCGCGGACCAGGGCGTGGCCGTGCTCCCGATAGGAGGTGATCACGTAATCGTCAGGCCGGAGCACGGACAGCGTCCCCACGGCCACGGCCTCCTGCCCGATGTAGAGGTGGCAGAAGCCCCCGATCTTGCCGAGGCTGTACGCCTCGCCCGCCTTCTCCTCGAAGCGGCGAATGAGGAGCATCTGCCGCAGGAAATGGCGATAGCGGTCCGCGGTGGCGGGGTCGGGCTTCCTGGTCTTCTGCGCTGTGGCCACGCTCGCCTCCTGCGTCGGTGCCCCGTCTCGGGTCTCGGGGCGTTGGGTGCCCCCTCGCTTGCGCCCCGTCAGCCGTTCCCCGCCACCCCGCCTTCGTCCCCGCCCCCGGCCCCGATCCCGGAGGCCCGCGCCTGGTCCCAGGCGTGGTAGGACGACCGGGTGAGTGGACTCGCCTGCACGTGCACGAATCCGAGGTCCCGCCCGATCGCCGCCAGCTCCTCGAACTCCTCCGGCGTGTAGTACCGGGCGATCGGCAGGTGCGCCTCCGAGGGGCGGAGGTACTGGCCCAGCGTGAGGATGTTGACGTCGCTCCGGCGGAGATCCCGCATGCAGGTCACCACCTCGTCCCATTCCTCGCCCAGGCCGAGGATGAGGCCGGACTTGGTGAGGCTCCGGGGGGCCAGGCGCCGGGCCGTGGCCAGCAAGCGCAGCGCGCGGTCGTAGCGGCCTCCGGGCCGGGCCAGGCGGTAGAGCCGCTCGCAGGTCTCGAGGTTGTGATTGAGGATGTCGGGGCCGGCCTCGAGCACGACGGCCAGGGCCCGCTCGGAGCCCTTGAAATCCGGGATCAGCACCTCCACCGAGGTTCCCGGCATGCGCCGCCGGATTTCGGTGATGCAGGCCGCGAACGCCTCGGCCCCCCCGTTGGGGAGATCGTCGCGGTCCACCGAGGTGATGACCACGTGCGCCAGACCCATCCGGGCCACGGCCTCGGCGAGGCGAGCCGGCTCCTCGGGGTCGTACGGTGCCGGGGTGCCATGGGCCACGGCGCAGTAGGCACAGTTCCGGGTACAGACATCCCCCAGGATCATGAACGTGGCGGCCCGGTGGTCCCAGCACTCCCCGATGTTGGGGCAGCGAGCCTCCTCGCACACGGTGTGGAGCCCGAGTTCGCGCATGAGGGCCTGGATCCGGAGGTACTCGGCTCCGCCCGGAGCCTTGACCTTGAGCCAGGAGGGTTTCCGGGCGAGGGGAGCACCGGGCCTCGGGGCGACTCCGTCCGCCGGGACGCTGCGGGTGAGCTGGACGAGCGATGCTGCCATGGGAGCTCCAGGGTGCCGGGGCAGGGCAGCCACGAAACTAAGGGGAGACCACTTGGGAGACCATGGGCGGGCCTCACTTAATCAGTCAATTGGTTGAAACGATCGCCAGCCCTAAGACCCGCCGACGGGAGCCCTCGAGTAGGCCCCACCCGGGGCGACTTCCTGGTCCGTCAGGGTTGGCGGCGGAACCTGCTTCGGGCTCGGGCTCAGGTCACCTGGCTACAGGCCAGGGCGAGCTGCTGGGCTTCGCGCTTGGCGGCCGCCGAGGCGGGACGTTCCTCCTGGGTAAGGCCGCGGGTGGTCGCGAACTCGTCGAAGGTTCGCACCTTGAGCTCGATCGTGGTATTCCCGCTCGCGTCCGGCCGGGCTCGCGCCTCGATGACGTCCACCGTGCGCCGATAGAGCCCGCTGGAAACCTGGCCGGTGCTGTCGATCCGCTGGGCCACGATCCAGCGATCGCCGGTGTCGTACTGGGTCCGGCTGAACCGGAGTTTCCGGAGCTGCTCCTGGACGCACCCGTAGACGTCATCGGGGGCGCGGGGCGAGGTGCTCACATAGGCGGCGTACAGGGCGCGGGCGCATCCGGCGAACAGGAGCACCACGAGCAGCGGGCGGGCGAGGCGCATCGGAGATCCTTGCAGGGGGTTGGGGCGGCCAAATCTACACCGCGCTCAGCCGACGCGGCCACCCCGGAAAGCACGGCGGCCTCCGGAGAGGAGGCCGCCGCCCAACCGCCTGCGCGAACGCGGGCGATCAGTAGAAGAGCATCATGCCGAACGCGCCGGTGAACGCCTTGTTCTTCTCCGTGCCGCTCGGGGCTTCCTTGTCCTTGGTCCACTGATAGTCGCCTTCGAAGACGAGCTTCAGGCTCTTGGTCGCCTGGTAGTACAGGCCGCCCGAGATCAGGGCGTTCTCGGTCTTGAATTCGGTGCCCTCGTCATCGGCGTTCTTGAGCCAGCTCACACCGAAGCTCCCCGCCAGGGTCACCTTGCTGTTCGCCGGGGTCACGGTGAGCTGGCCGTAGAAGCCGTAGGAGTCGCGCAGCTCGTCGGTCCCGTCGCCGTCCGCGTCACCGCTCGTGGCGAGCCCGCCGAACATGAGGGTGGTTCCCAGGCCCTTGCCGTAGTAGCCCGACCCGTGGACCGAGAACTGGCTCGCCTTGTAGGTGACACCGCCGGCCACGCCGACGGCCGCCTTGCTCTCGTCATTGACGGGATCCTTGCCGGTCTGCGCCGTGCCGCTCGCGAAGACCAGCACGTTCCCGCTCTTGTAGCTCGCCTCGGCCTCGACCCGCGGCACCTCGAGCCGGGTGTACTGGCCGAACGTGCTCGGCTCGAACAGACCGATCGAGATGGACCCGGGCCGGCCCGCCGGCGAGGTGTAGGTGAACTGGGGAACGAAGTTGGGATAGATGTACCCGAATCCGATCCGCCCCAGGGTGGTCCCGCGCGGCGCGATCCCGGTGCCGCCCACGCCGAAGAGGGTCTGGTCGTTCAGAATGTTCTGCCGCTGGAAGACGCCCAGCTCGCGGCCGGCGAGGATCGTACCCCAGCTTCCGCCCACGGTCAGGTACACCTGCCGCATGTCGATCGACGCACCCGAGAACTCGGCGCCGAAGCAGTCATGGGCGTTCCCGCCGCACTGGACCTGCGGCGCAAAGCCGAAGTGCACCATGAGGTCGGTGTTGCCTTCCTTGCCCCGGGCCTCGAACGTGGCGAACGAGGGGAGGAGACCAGTGCCGTAGAACAGACCCTTGGCCTCACCGGCGCCCACGATCCCGCCGGGCGTGACGGTGTTGCCGTCCTGGTCCTGGCTCTGGTACATGGCGAAAATGTTCACGTTGCCGGCGAAGGCGAACGTCCAGCCGTTGGACATCTGCATGGTGAGTCCCTGCGCCTGGACGCCGGAGGCGAATCCGAGCGCCAGCGCAGCGCACAACAGAGAGGAACGCTTCATCGGTGCTTCTCCTGACTAGAAGAGGACTGAAAACCCGCACGCTTCCAGAACACCTTCCTGCCTGCACCTGTCCTGCGTTGTGAGTCTCTCCGAACCAAGCTTGGTGTGATCTCAGCGCCCGTTCCCGGGCGATCGCCGTAGACCGTTGTTCACCTCCCAGAGCGCGTACCAGATGGGTAAGGAGCGGTGGTTGTCCCACCAGTAGAAATCTTCGATCCGGGCCCCGTAGACGTTGGGGCTGAACGGGAACCGAAGTTCGCCGCGGACCACGCTATCCATCGCCTGCACGAGGCTCGCGGAATCCTCGGTGCCGGCGGTCAATGCCTGCGAGAGGGCACTGCCAGCCAGAAAACCGGCCAGGTACGCTTCGCGGGCTTCCGGACTCAAGGCTTCCCAGTTCCGTCCATCGGCCCGGAGCCAGGCTGGATCGGCTACCCGGCGTGGCGAAACAAAGATACCTATCCCGGCCGCGACCGCAACCCAAGCCCACCGAAACGCCATGGCCCCGCTCGGATAAATATGCCGCCCTGATCGAAAAGCGGTAACTCTATGTCTTGCCTTGGGTTAAAACCAATTCCGGGCGGGTGACACCGGGGTCCACCCGGAAGCGGATCCACATCCCCGAGAGCCCGTGGCCTGGAACTCCGCAGAAAATGCGATACGCCCCGGCCGGTGCGGCGCGGAACCGGACCACGTCCCGAGCATAGTAGCCCAGCCCTTCCGCGGCCTTGGTGGTGAAGGCCCTGGGAATGGCCGGGGTGTCCGCCATGTTGGGCATGGGATCCTTGTCCGCGATGACGACCGCGCTGTGCGGAGTGCCATCCTCGTTGACGAAGTCCAGGACCACCGTGGCGCTCTCCGGGACGACCAGGGTGAGTTCCCCGTCCACGAACCCGTTGAAGTTGAACGGACTCTTCACCTGACCGGTGAGGCCCGCGATCAGTTTGAAGCGCACCGTGCGGCTGGCCGAGTCGAAGGAGAGCCACGAGGGGTCGATCCGGCCGGCCGCGGCCTGCTGGTGCTGGGAGTGGTCCTGGGCCCGGAGCGGATCGGGGCCCGGCGCGATCGCGGTCATCGTGAACACGGTGACCAGCCCCCCCCACGGGCGAACCCTCGATACTGCGGACATCGGCCAGACTCCTGGGTTGCGAGACCGTCGCCGCCAAAGGTAATCGGGCGGCGGCCGATTTGCGGAAGGCAGGACGGGCAGGTCGGGACGGCGAGGGGAGCCATTCCCCTCGCGCGCCCCGTCCTGCCCGACCCGCCTCGCCTGGACCTGCTAGGCCGGTGTCAGCGCACCGCGTACGGCTTCGGCAGCCCGAAGACGAAGACGGCGTCGCCCAGCGGGTAGTTGAGCTGGAAGTTGCCGCCGCAGGCCACCGCGATGAACTGCTCGCCCTTGTGCATGAAGCTCATCGGAGCGCTGTTGCAGCCGGCGCCGCCGTTGAACTGCCAGAGCAGTTTGCCGGTCCGGGAATCGTAGGCGTTGAAGTTGCCGTTCCCCTCGCCGGTGAAGGTGAGCCCGCCGGCGGTGGCCAGCGCGCCGCCCATCATCGGCTGCGCCACCTTGTTCTGCCAGACGATCTTCCCGGTGGCCAGGTTGATCGCGGTGTAGGTCCCCCACTGCTCCTCGCCCGGGATGGCCACGAAGGCCGAGCCCAGCCAGAGCCGTCCCTTCTCCCAGGGGGCGCTGTGGGTGATGTAGTGCATGGGCTGGTGGAGGCCGGTCACGAACGCGTAGCCGAGCCGGGGATCCACCGCGATGGGCGACCACTCCGAGCCGCCGTTGGCGCCCGGGAGCATCCGGGTCCCTTCCGGCGTCGGCAGGGCGAACATGTTCTCCTGCGGGGTGAAGTTCTCGCTCTTGCGCACCAGCTTGCCGGTCGCGGCATCGAGGATGTAGACCCAGGCCGTCTTGCCGGCGTGGACCACGACCTTCCGGCCGCCCACCGTGGTGACGACCGGCGGCGAGACGGCGTCCAGATCCCAGACGTCGTGCGGCACCGTCTGATAGTACCACTTGGTCTTGCCGGTCCTGGCGTCGATCGCGACGACCGCGTCGGTGTACAGGTTGTCGCCCGGCCGGACCGAGCCGTCGAGGTCCGGCGAGGGGTTGCCTACCGCGACGTAGATAAGGCCGAGGCCCTTGTCGTAGGCGGGCGTCATCCACACCCCACCGCCGCCCTTCTGCCAGGCGTCGGCGTACTTCGCGCTGTCCGCCTTCTCCTTGGCGATGTCGCGGTTCAGGTTGTTGCCTTCGGGCGTGGTCGGCGTCCAGACACCCCACCAGCCGTTCGGGGCCGCTTCGTCGAAGGTCGGATCGCCCCGCGGGGCCGGGATCGAATACCAGCGCCAGACGATCTCCCCGTTAACCGCGTTGTAGGCCGTCACGTGGCCCCGGATCCCGTACTCGCCGCCCGAAACCCCGACGATCACCATGTCGTCCACGACGAGCGGCGCGTGGGTGATGCTGTAGCCGTACTCCGGGTCGGCCACCTCGACGTCCCAGACGACCTCGCCCGTCCTCCGGTCGAGCGCGACGAGCCGGGCGTCGAGCGTCCCCATGTACACGTGGGGGCCGTGGACCGCGACGCCGCGGTTATTGGGACCGCAGCAGTAGATCGTGGTGCCCAGCTTGTGCTCGTAGCGCCAGACCTGCTTGCCGGTGTCCAGGTCGTAGGCGATCAGGGTGTTGAACGGCGTCGTGACGTACATCATCCCGTCCACCACGATCGGGGTGTTCTCGAAGGACCCCAACCGGCTGATGCCCGTCTGAAAGACCATCCGGGGCACCAGGTTCTTCACGTTCGTGGTGTTGATCTGGGTGAAGGTCGCGTACCGCTGGTTCCAGTCATTGCCGCCGTAGGTGCTCCAGTTGCCGGTCGCCTGGGCGGACAGGCCCGCCGCCGCTGCTGCGAGGAGCAGGGGCGGGAGCCCCCTACACATGGCACTGCGCATGAGGACGGCCTCCTGAGGAAGGGAAAAAGCCACCGGCGCCGGCCGGCCCGCCGGCCCGGTCGAGGGCAATACCAATACGGCGCGTTTCAGGTGGCGTCAAGTGCGCTACCGGAACAGCGGGAGCGCCTTGTGGAACGTGGTGAAAATTCCCCAGAGGAGCGGCATGCCCACGGCCAGCCACGCCAGAGCGACGCCGAACCAGCTGGCCGCACTGGGGTGTACCTCGCTGCCTTCGTTTCGCGCCGTGGTCACGGGGACCTCTCAGCTCGGAGTTCCGCGCAGGGCCCGGAGCTCGTGCTCGGTCATGTAGAATCGCTCCGCCACCGGCCGGACCGCCAGGTTGCAGAGAAGGCCCACCACGAGCAGCCCGGCCAGGATGTACATGGTGGTGTTGTACGCCTGGGCGTTGGGGACGCCGAGGCTGATCTGGTAGTCCCGAATGTAATTGACCAGCACCGGACCCAGGATACCGGCCGTGGACCAGGCGGTGAGCAGCCGGCCGTGGATCGCGCCCACGAACTGGGTGCCGAACATGTCGGCCAGGTAGGCAGGGATGGTGGCGAACCCGCCCCCGTACATCGTGAGAATCACGCAGAAGATCGCGACGAAGAGCGCCACACTCCCGCTCTGGCCCGCGGCCGGCGCCGAGGCGTAGAGCACGGTGCCCAGCGCGAAGAACACCATGTAGGTGCGCTTCCGGCCCAGGAAATCCGACAGCGACGCCCAGATGATGCGGCCGATGATGTTGAAGAAGCTGAGCAGGGCGGTGAACGCCGCCCCGATCGAGGCGACCGCGGCCTTTTCCGTCTCGGTGAGTTGCGCCAGCGGGGTGCCAGGTCGCTGGACGAAGACCCCGCCGAAGACCTCCTGGATCATCGGGGAGGCCATCCCGAGCACGCCGATCCCCGCGCTCACGTTGAGGCAGAGGACCCCCCAGAGGAGCCAGAACTGCGGCGTGCGGTGGGCCACCCGGACATGGACGTGCCGCGTGGTGATCATCCCGTCCTGGTTGGTCTTGGGTACCCAGCCGGCGGGCCGCCAGTCCGGTGGGGGGAGGCGGTAGCCGAACGCCCCGCAGAGCATGGCCACGAAGTAGATCGCCCCCATCGCGAGGAAGGTCTCTTCGACCCCGACCGAGGTGGGGGTGGCGAACTGTTTCATGAGCAGGTCGGCGAGCGGCGAGCCGATCATCGCGCCGCCGCCGAAGCCCATGATCGCCATGCCGGTCGCCATGCCCCGCCGGTCGGGAAACCACTTGATCAGCGTGGAGACTGGCGAGATGTAGCCCAGCCCGAGGCCGCAGCCGCCGATGACTCCGGAGCCGATCCACATGAGCCAGATCTGGTGCAGGTGGACGCCCAGCGCCGAGATGAAGAACCCCCCTCCCCAGCAGAACGCGGCCACCACTCCCGCCTTGCGCGGCCCGACCCGCTCGAGCCAGCTCCCGAACAGCGCGGCCGAGGAGCCCAGGAAGACGAAGAACAGGGTGAACATCCACCCCAGGGTGCTGATCCTCCAGTCGCACCGGGTGGTGAAGATCTCGTCCAGGAACGAGAGCTCCGGACAGCGCACGGGTTCGGTGACCCCGAGCGACCGACTGAGCGGCAGCCAGAACACGCTGAACCCATAGGCCATCCCGATGGAGAGATGGATCGCGAGGGCCGCGGGCGGGACCAGCCAGCGGTTGAATCCCGGCTTCGCGATGATGCGTTCCTTGTCGAGCAGGCCCGCCATCAGCGGGCTCCGAGGCGGGCGGGGACGGCGAGGAAGCAGGGGGCTGAACGCGGGGCCACGTTGCCTCCGGGCGAAAGGTCAGCGACTCTGGGGATGGGAGCGAACCCTTGGACCACAATCGTCGAGCGGGGCATACATTACCATTTCCGAACGGAATTGCAATAGGATTCGGAAGTAGAAACCCGAGAGGAGTCAGTGTGATGTCTCGCCGAACGCGCCGCTCTGCCACCGTGCTCGCCGTGGCTTGCGGGCTCCTGCCCGGCCGGCTGGCCGCCCAGGCCCCCTCGCTCCCCGCCTGGGTTCAGGCCGACTCCGCCGGGCGGACCGTGGTGCTCGCGCTCGTCGCGCGGGGGGGCGGTCCCGAGGGGATCGCCACGCTCAACGGGTATCATCACGGGGATCATCGGATCGTGGTCCCGGTGGGCTGGACGGTACGGTGGACCTGGGCGAATGAAGACAGCGCAGCCAGCCACAGCCTCGTGGTCATGGCGGAGCGGGAAAAGCTCCCCGCCCAGGGTGGCGCGCCGGCGTTCGAAAACGCCCTCACGCGGGCCGTGCTCCAGGGCCTCAAGCCGGGGCAGCACGACCGGACCACCTTCGGCGCCGATCAGGCGGGCTGGTACTGGATGCTCTGCGGGGTGCCGGGCCATGCGATCCGCGGCGAGTGGATCGGGCTCCGGGTGGATCGGGAGGCGACGGTGCCGAGGGTGACGGGCGATGGTGAACGGTAACCCGCCACCGGTACACGGTGAACGGGTCACGGCGGTGAACCGTGAATGGCCGGTTGCCGGGGATGGTGGCGCCGACCTCCTCCCTGCACGACCCCGGCCGATCACCGCTCACCGTTCACCGGCTCCGCCAGCAGTCGCTCCACCTCCCTCCGCATCTCGGCCACCAGCTTCTCGTGCTGCCGGCCGGTGGCCGGGCCGTAGAACCCGGCGTGGATCCGCCGCACCCGGCCGGTCCGGTCGAGAAAGAGCGTGGTCGGGAAGGCGCTGAACCCGGCGAGCTGAGGCAACGAGCCGGCAACTGCGTCGGTCTCGCTGATCCCGGCCAGGAGCAGGGGGAAGGCGATGCCGAACTGGTCGCGATAGCGCCGGACCTGCCGGGCGTCCTGCGCGGTGTCTCCGGTCACCTCGTAGGCCAACCCCACGATTTCGAGACCGCGCCCGTGGTAGTCCCGATAGAGCCGGACCAGGTGCGGCGCGGCATCGTGGCAGTTGGGGCACCAGGTGCCGAAGATGTCCACCAGCACCACCTTGCCGCGGAAGCGCTCGTCCCCGCTGGTGACGAGCCGCCCGTCGAGATCGGGAAAGGCGAAGCGGAACGGTGCGGTCGAGTCGGCCCGGGTGACCTCGGTGAGCGGAGGGAGATGCGGGCGGCCCGTGCTCCGGATCGCCGTGAACGGGGTCTGGCTTCGCAGGCCGGCGTGGAAGGTGCCGCGGAGCGTGTCGCCGTCGAGCCGCCCCGTCAGGCGGTAGACGTAGGAGCCGTCGAAGTGGGAGAGCATGACGCTGTCGCCGGCCCAGAGACCCGCGAACCGGCCGTAGTCGCCCGCGCTCGCGATCACCGTGCCCTCGAGGCCGTGGCGGCCGTTCCAGAATTCCACTACGCGGGGTGACGACGCCATTCCGGTATGGAACCAGGCGTCCCAGCGGCCCAGCAGCGCCGCGGGGCCGCGGGTGACCGGCCACCTTCCTCGTGAGGCATGGAACGGGATGGTCCGGGGTCCCCGGCGCCCCACGTTGCGGTAACTGCCTATCAAGGAGTCGCCCGCGAAGCCCGCGACGATGGCCGCGGCATAGCCAGCCATCTCGAAGACGAGGCTGTCGCCCTCGAGCCGCACGGCGCTGAAGGGCTCGCAGGCGGGCCCGTTGCACAGCCTGGCCCGCCAGCCGGCCCCGGCGGCCTCCACCTCGATCGCGAACCGGAGCGGACCGCCGGCCTGCTCCAGGACGGCGCGCCAGGGGCCGGCGAGCCGCGACCCGGGCTGGAGCGCGCTGACCCCGAGCACGATCACCGCCACGATCATGCGTCCATCGCTCATGCGTCCATCGCTCCGCGGCCCGGTCCCGCCGGTGCTCCGCACCGGCCACCCGTCACCCGCCGCGGTTTCACCAGGGGGCCGGCGGGTGCTCGACCCGGTCCGGCTCACCGATCGCTCCGGCCCTGGCGGTCCCCGCCGGAGTACCGCTCCCCCGCCGCCACCGCCTCCGCCAGGGTGTTCCCTGGCCAGGGGGCCGGGCAGGGGTAGACGGCGCTGTAAGCGCAGAACGGGTTCCGGGCCCGATTGAAGTCGAGCTGGTAACGACCCCCGCCCGTGGGGACGAGTTCGACGAACCGGCCGGCGGGATAGCTCCCCTGCCCGCTCGTCGCGTCCCGGAAATAGACGTACAGTTCGGCTTCCTCCCTCCCGGCCTCGCCGAGCTGATAGACGCGAAGCCTCCGCCGGGCGCCCCCGATCGCCACGGAGACGACCCCTGCCTCGACGGCTTCGGTTTCCACCCCGTCGAGTCCCAGGGTGAGGAACCGGCCGCGCCGCTCGGGCGGCTCCAGCGTTGCCGTGAACTGGAGGTCTGGCGCGAACGGATAATACTCCGGCGGCCTGGCCCCGCGGACCGCGCCGTAGAGCCCCACCACGGTGCGGCCCGCCGGTCCGGCCGCGAGAAGGGTGTAGCCCCCGCCGAGCGGGACCGGCCGCCCTCGGGGGACGATCCGCACGGCCGAGCCGTCCAGCATCCGGATCGCGCCTCGGTCCTCTGTCAGGCGGACCCGGCCGAGACCGGGGGCGGGGACGTCGGTGTTCGCGGGGCCCAGGGTGATCCCGCCGCCCAGCGGCTGCAGCGCCACCGCGGCGTAGGGCGAGATCGGAGACGAGGCCAGCCAGACCGCGCATTCGGCGCGCTCGCGAGCCAGGTCAAGCGGGAGCTGGGCCGCAAGTCCCCCGGCGGGCGGCGCGCCGAGCGCCACCGCGACGGCGACCGGCCAGGAGCGCCGGGGGACCCGAGGCGCGGAGCGCCCTGCCCGCCGCACGGCGTCAGCTCGCGCCCAGGGGCCCCACCAGGATCGGGGTCGTGGTGGGCTGCGGCGATCCCCCGGCCGGTTCCTCGGTGACCGCGGCTGCCGTGAGGGGCACGCCCGCCGGCACCTCGATCTGCGCCACCAAGGCGTGACCGCTCGGTTCCGAGTTGAAGACCACGGAGGGGATCGGCTTTCCCGCCTTCGGAATGAACCAGAGTTGATAGGCGCGGCCGGCCCCGGCGGGCGGGAGATTGAACGCATGCACGATGGCCCGGTTGCTCCGGCGGTTCCAGAAGAGCTGGACCCCCGGTTCGGAGGTCGTGGTGCTGGTGAGTCGGCTGAGCACGACGTCCGGCTCGAGCAGGACGTCGAGGGTGGCCTCGCGCTCGGCGAGCCGCGCCTCGCGCCGGGCCAGGCTGTCGCGCAGGGCCGCGATCAGGCGCTCGCGCTCCCCGAGTCGGCGGCGGAGGTCTCCCTGGACGAGACCGAGCGCGAGGGCGGCGAGGCCGGCGGCCAGCGCGAGCCAGGGGATCCAGCCGGGGCGGGTCCGGGCCGGGCGATGGGCGGCCGCCCGCTCCCGCGCGATCCGCTCCGCGACCCGGCGTCCGAGGTCGGCGGCGGCCGCGGGCCCCGGGGCGGCGAGGGCGAGGAGCGCGCTCACTTCCCGGTACTCGGCGACCTCCCGGGCCACCTCCGGATGGCGCGCGAGCTGGGCCTCGAACGCCTTCGCCTCCTCGGGATCGAGGGCGCCTAGCGCGTAGGCCGCGGCGAGTGCCTGGAGATCGTCGTCGCGCGGATCGCTCACACGGCCCCCTCGAAGTAGTACGGCCGGAGCGCTTCCCGGAGCTTCTGCATGCCGAGCCGCATCCGCGTCTTCACCGTGCCCAGCGGTTCCTGGAGCCGCTCCGCGATCTCCGATTGCGAGAGCCCTTCGTAATAGGCCAGCTCGATCGCCTGCCGCTGGGCGGGCGCCAGCGCGGCGAGTGCTGCGGCCACCTGGCGCCGGCGTTCCTCCTCCTCCAGCCCGCGGCCCGGCTCGGCCGCGGCCGTTCCCATGGCCGGTGCGTCGTTCGAGGTCTCCCGGGCCGCCGTCTCCGTGATCCGGACCCGGCGCTCCCGGGCCCGGACCAGGTCGAGCGCGCGGCTCCGGGCCATCATCGTGAGCCACGCCGCCACGGAGCCGCGGCCGGCCTCGAACCGCGGGGCCTCCCGCCAGGCCTGGGCGAACGCCTCCATGACCGCCTCTTCGGCATCCGCCCGCTGTCCGGTGACCCGGTACGCCACCGCGTACAGGACCCGGCCGTACCGGTCGTACAGGAAGGCCAGCGCCGAGTCGTCGCCGGCCGCCAGGCGTCGGACGGCGTCGGCGTCCGCCGAACGCGAGGGCGGGGCATCGCTCTGGGCCATGACTGCCGTGGGCTTTGCGGGCGTGGTGGCTCCAGAGACCTGGGGGACAGGCATCAGTCTACCATCCCGCTTCGTTTCCATACAAGGCCGCTTCGCCGGGAAGGGCCAGAACGCCGCGTAGTCCATAGCTCGCGATCCTCGGGTGCGTCCACCGGCCGACCTGATCGCCCGGTCCGGCCTGCGGTGCTCGCGGCCGGGTCGCGGGGGCCTCCCTCACGGCAGCACCTTGGGTCCGGTTCCCGGCGTGAACAGCAGCGTCGCCGTCCGCCCCCCGTAGCGGGCCTGGACGATGTTCACCTGATCGAGGAACCGCTCGAAGTGCAGGCGGTTCGTGACCCGCACGCCGGCCAGGCGCGGGGCCCGGCAGGCCAGCTCCAGGAGCGTGAGGTCTCCCTGGGTGCGCCTCCCGAGCCACCGGAGCGGCAGGGGCCGGCCCTCCGGATCGCTCAGGACGAGCCGGGCGCGCACGTAGCGCGCCAGGGCGGAGTCGTCAGGCACCAGGTCCGGCCGGTCCTGCCGCACGGCGTTCGCCAGGTCGTCCGTGAACGATCGGACCGTCACGGCGATCGTGCCGCCGCGCTCCACCAGGTCGGTGTGGGTCGTGTGAAGCGGATGCGCCGGCGGGAGCGCGAGCGCCGCCGCGGCGAGGAGGGTCCGGCGACGCACCGTCACGGCCAGCGAGCCACCGAGAGGCGGAGGGCCGCGGCCCCCACCAGCGCGGAGACGGCCGCCGCCCGGAGCCTGAGCCGGGCGCCGAGCAGGCGATCCACCGCGGCGAAGAGAAGTCCGGCGCCGAACAGGACCGCCACCTGGCCCAGCTCGATGCCGAGATTGAACCCGAGCAGGGGCCAGGCGACCTCGTCGAGCAGCAACCGGGAGAGGTATCCCGCGAAGCCCGCACCGTGCACCAGGCCGAAGAGAACCGCGAGCCCGGCACGACGGCGCGCCTGGCGCGGATCCAGGTCTCCCGTGGCGAGAACCAGGTTGGCGAGACAGGTGGCGAGGATCGTGGCCGGGATCAGGAACTCGATCCAGGCGGACGGCGGTGCCACCACGCCGAGCACCGTGAGGGCCAGCGTCAACGAGTGTCCGGCGGTGAAGGCCGTGACGACCCAGACGGCTTCCCGCCACTCGGCGAGCCGGTAGACGGCTGCCAGCGCGAGGAGAAAGAGCACATGGTCCATCGCGTCAGGCGACAGGACGTGATGGATGCCGAGCTGGAGGTAGGCGATCACGGTGGACATGCGGACACCGGCGTCTTGGGGAACGGGATCGGGGGAGGCAGGGGGGCGGCATCACGGGCCGGCGCGGCGGCGCAGCGCGTCGGCCAGCGCCGCCGCCGTGTCGGCGTGCCAGGGATCGAAGCGCGGGCTGATCGCGAGCGCGGTCTCCAGTTCCCGCCGGGCCCGCGCGGAGTCGCCGAGCGCCAGCGCGATCCGGCCCGCGTGATAGTGGAGGAGCCCGTCCCGCGTGCCGCGCGCAAGCGCCTGGTTCGCGAAGGGCCAGGCGTCGCGGGGCCGGCCCGCGCGATACAGCGCCCAGGCGGCGAGGTCGGAGCCGTACACATCGCGGCGGCGCTGGAGCCCGGCCAGCGCCCTCCGGGCCGCGGCGCGGGCGTCGCCGCCGTGATCGAGGCGAAACAGCTCCCAGGCGCGGTGGAGGTCGCCCGGGACCAGCGCCACCGCCGTTTCGAGGGCCCGGCTGTACTCGGCGGCCCGGCCGGTATCGCCGGCAGCGCGCCAGGCATCGCTCAACAGTGCCAGGACAGCCGGATCGAGCCCCTGAGCGAGGGCGTCCTCGGCGAGGCCGATGGCCTGGCGCCAGTGTCCGCGTGCCGCTTCGAGCCGGGCCCGGGCGGCGAGCAGGCGGCGGTCGCCCGGCAGCAGGCCGAGCCCCCGGCGGTAGGCCTGCTCGGCGAGGTCGAGCCGGCCGTTCCGGAAGGCGAGCTCGCCGAGCCGCAAGTCGAACCAGGCGAGCTGGGAGGCCGGGGTGCCGAACTGCTCCTGGAGACGCTGGCGGGCCGCATCGAGCAGGTCCCTGGCCTCGCCGGGGCGGCCTTCGAGTTCCAGCCAGCGCGCATAGCGCGGGGCGATGGCCGGCTCGAGGCGGAGCGGCCGGATGGATGCCATCCAGCGCGCCGCCTCGTCGTAGCGCCCGAGTTCGAGGGCGATCTCGCCCACGAGAGCCCGGGAGACCGGAGCGGGGTCGAACTCGGCGAGATCGCGAGCCACCGTGTACGCCTCGCCGAAGCGGTGCTGCGCGGCGAGGCTGGCGGCGAGGACCACCGCGGCGCCGCTGTTCCGGCTCCGGCGGTGGGAGAAGGACCGGCGGGCGAGCGCCTCGGCCCGGACGAGGTCCGCGTCACTCCCGGTGGCCTGCCCGCGCTCGAGATGCAGTGCGGCCAGCACGGCCAGGTCGCGCGCACCCAGAGGATCGCGGGCGACCCGGGCCTGATAGAAGGCAATCTCCTGGTCGCGAATGGCGGCCGGATCGAAGGCGACCGGCGTCTCGCCCCTGCCCCCCCGCCGGCCCGCGAGGAGCCCCGCGCCCGCGGCCGCGAGCAGGAGGCCGCCCCAGACTATTCGCCGGCGAACCATGAGACCTCCCTTCGCACCCTCGCGGTCCGTGGCACCGCGCCAGGCCGGGGCCGGGTCGCGCGCGGTAGCATGGGGCGCGCTAGTTCGGCGGGGCCAGATAGGGGAACGTGGTCGAGAACGTGTTGTCGTTCGCCACGTTGTCGGTGGCGTAGCCCGGCGTCACGTTGTTCGCGTCGAGCAGCGGGCCGAACACGGCCGAGAGGGCCGCGTCCACCACGTCGTCCTCGAGATTCCGGCCGCCCCAGCCGCTCGCGAGGGCCCAAGAGAGCCACCCGCTGGTCGCGGGATCCTTGCTCGTGTCCACGATCAGCATGTCCGGCAGCAGGACCGCGGCCACCGTGTTCTGCACCGTGGCGCTCCGGCCCGCCACCGTGGCGATGAAATTCTTGATCTCCGGCCGGAGATCGGTGCCGGGGAGGGTATCCTCGGCGGGGCCGATCGCACCGTGGAGCGGATGGTTCCGCTTGGCGAGCAGCGCCTCGCTCACGAGCGGGTTCCCCAGCCGCTGCACCTGCTGAAAGTTCCGGTCGGGATCGAACCCCGTGGTCTCGTTGTTGTCGCTGCACCCGGCGGCCAGGGCGCTCGCGCCGGCCAGGGCCGCGAGCAGGGCGAGGCGCCGGCTGAGCGAGCGGGTGATGAGGAGCGTCATGGTCCGTTTCTCCGTAGGGTCGGGTGGGCTCAGCGGCTCATCGTGGCCCAGATCCCGATGCGGCCGGGACCCGGACCTTCAAGCTCCTGCCTGGGGAGCTCGATCACGATGGAGAGCACGTTGAAGCCGGCGGTATAGTTGAGGGCCTGGCCGGCCGGCCGGAACGAGTTCGGCGGCAAGGACAGCGCGCAGGGCCCGGCCAGCGCTCCGGTGACGGGCTTGCGGTCGGGCAGCACGCAGAAGATGGCCTCGAGATCGATGTAGAACGGATCGTCCCGGGGCCCGGCGAACACCTGCATGCCGGACGGCGACCCCAGCACCTGGTTGAGGGAGCCGGTGACTCGCGGGGCGGTGCGCGCGATCCGGTTCATCATGGCGCCGGGCACGGGCGGCGCGATCGGGCCGCGGACCTCGACCCGCTGATTGACGGATGCGCCGTCGAAGGTCACCTGGATGACCTTGTCCTCGACGCCGTCGCCGGTGTTGTCAACCTTGAACTGGTACAGCACATTGGGGTCGAAGGCCGCGCTCGCGGTCTGCGGCGGAGAGAGAAATCCGCTCGAGTTCATGACCAGCACGATCCGGTTGGCGGGATCGGTCTTGCCGGGAAAGACGTACACATCCGTCATATCGAGCCGGGGGTTGAGTTCCACCAGGGGCGTGTCCTGGTGGTCGGAGCCGCCGGCGATACGGACGCCTGCCAGCACGGCGCCGGCGGCGAGCGCGACGGCCGCGAGGCGCCGGGGGCGCCGGAGCGCCTTCCAGAGCTGCATGGCACTGCTCCCGTCCAGAGGGTGAGACCGGGTCCGCGACGCCAGGGGCCGCGGGGCTTGCGTCTCTGGTACGGCGGGGACGGGCCGATCGGATGGGGGCAATCCGGCCGGCCTCGCGGAGCGTAGAGGGGTTCGATCCGGTTCGGGCCGGGGCTCGTTGGCGCAGCGTCCGATTCGAAAGGAGCACGCTCATGGGACGCTGGAAGCTCATCGTGCTGGGGGCCATCGAGGTCCTCGGGCTCCTGGCGGCGGGCCGCACCCTGGCCGCCCAGGGGGCGCTTCGGCTGCGCGGGGTGGTCCGGAGCGCGGGCGACAGTCTGCCCGTGGCCGAGGCGCTGGTCCGGGTACTGGGTGGGGGGCGGACCGGCGTCACGTTCACGAGCCCCACGGGCCAATTCGAACTCGCCGTTGACAGCGGGGTGGTGCGGCTGGTCGCCGTCCGGATCGGCTTCGCGCCGGAAACGCTCGTCGTAGAGGCCGGGCGCACCGACATCGCGATCTGGCTTCGCGAGAGCGCGATCACCCTGGCACCGATCACGGTGGCGAGCGAGCCCGCCTTGAGCGCGGCGAGTTCCCGCCTGGTGCGCGAGCTGGACATCCATCTCCGGCCCCGGGAGACCGCGCAGGAGCTGCTCCGCCTCGCGCCCGGCCTGGTGATCGCCCAACATGCCGGTGGTGGAAAGGCGGAACAGATCTTCCTCCGCGGTTTCGATGCCGATCACGGGACCGACGTGGCGATCGCCGTGGATGGGGTCCCGGTCAACATGGTGAGCCATGCCCACGGCCAGGGGTACGCCGATCTCCACTTCGTCATGCCCGAGGTCGTGGCCCGGGGCGAGGTTCACAAGGGCCCGTTCGATGCCGCCGACGGCGACTTTGCCACGGCCGGCTCGGTGAGCTTCTTCACCTACGACCGCCTGCCCCATCGAACCGTCGCGGTCCGGGGCGGGAGCTTCCGCACCCTCCATGCCTCGCTGCTGGCCCCGTTCGGGGGCGATGCGACCCGGGCCGGCGGCTACGTGGCGCTCTCGGGGCACCGGAGCGACGGGCCGTTCCAGGCGCCGCAGGACTACCTCCGGTTCAACGGGTTTACCAAGGTCACGGCCCCGGTCGGCCCCGCGACGCAACTCGTCGCCAGCGCGTCAGGGTTTCACTCCACCTGGGATGCGTCGGGCCAGATTCCGGAACGGGCCGTCCGCTCGGGTCTCATTGACCGCTACGGCGCCATTGACCCGAGCGAGGGCGGCCGGACCGCCCGCTACGACCTGCAGCTTGGACTTCGCTCCACCGCGGGCGGCCCGCGCAACTGGGACGCCGGCGCCTTTCTCACGAAGTACGACTTTCGCCTGTTCTCGAACTTCACCTTCTTCCTGGCCGATACAGTGAACGGCGACGGCATCGAGCAGCGCGACGACCGGCTGGCGGCCGGCCTCCTCGGCCGGTTCACCGCGCCGGCCCCCGGGGGGCGGGTCCAGGTCGGCGGCGGCCTGCGGGCGGATTTCACGGATGTGGCGCTCGACCATCAGGTCCGGCGGGCCGTGTTGAACTCGCTCGTGGACGCCCGGGTCCGCCAGTACCACGGGTTCGGCTGGGTGAAGCACGAGGTCTCGCTGAGTCCCGCCGTCCGGCTGGAGCTCGGGATGCGCGGCGACCTCTTTCGCTTCCAGGTGACCGACCGGCTGGAGTCGAGGGCCTCCCCGCTCCCCCACCGGAGCGGGGCGCGGACCGCCGCCCGGGTGAGCCCGAAGCTCAACCTGGCCGCCGAGGTGAGCCGGAGACTCACGCTCTTCGGCAACGCGGGTTTCGGCTTCCACTCGAACGACGCCCGTGCCGCCGTCAATGCGCCCGCGGGAGCCCGGGTGGTGCCGCGGGCCTTCGGCGTCGAACTGGGGGGGCGATACACCTGGACGGGTGGGAGTGCGGCGCTCAGTCTCTGGGGTCTCGACCTCCAGAGCGAGCTGATCTGGGTGGGGGACGAGGGCACCACCGAGGCGAGCGGGCGTACCCGGCGGATCGGGCTCGACGTCGAAGGGCGGCTCCAGCTCGCGCCGTGGCTCTGGGCGGATCTCGACCTCGATCTCTCGCACGGGCGGCTCCGCGACGAGCCGGCCGGGCAGAACCGGATCCCGCTCGCCCCCACCATCGCTTCGGCCGGCGGGCTCACTGCACGCGAACTGGGCCCGGTGACGGGCGGCATCCGGTACCGGTACGTGGGCGCCCGGCCGGCCAACGAAGACAACTCGGTCCGGGCCCGGGGCTACTTTCTCACCGAAGTGTTCGCGAGCTGGTCGGTACGGCGCGCGCGGCTGGTCGTGGCGGTGGACAATCTGTTCGACGTGACCTGGAACGAGGCCCAGTTCGCCACCACCTCGCGCCTGCCGGGCGAACCGCCCGAAGGCGTGACCGAGCTGCACTTCACCCCGGGGGCGGGGCGGGCGCTGCAGGTGGGGGTGGAGTATGCGTGGTAGTCGGTGACCGACCGACCGCCTACCACCGCCAGAATCGCTCCGGCCGCACCGCCGCCAGCAGCTCGATATCCTGCTCGCCGCCCAGCATCCGGGCGATGAGCTGGCCGGTGATGGCGGCCAGGAGAATGCCGTTCCGGCCGTGTCCGGTGGCGTACCAGAGGCCCTCGAGCTTGGGCTCGCGCCCGATGATGGGGAGGCCGTCGGGGGTCACGGGCCTCAGGCCGGCCCAGGTCCGTAGCACTTCCCCCCGTGCGAGGGCCGGAACCAGCGTGCTCGCGGCCGTGAAGATGGTCGCCAGCCCGGCCGGGGTCACCTCGGCGGCGTAGCCGGCGTGTTCCATGGTGCTGCCGATAATCGCCTCGGTGTCCCGCGCCACGACATAGCACCCGCGGCCCACCACGATGGCCGGCTCGTATTCCTGGGGCCAGGCCAGCGAGGCCATCTGGCCCCGGATCGGCTCGACCGAGAGCGGGCGGGGCAGCCCCCCGATCAGCTTCGACCACGCGCCGGCGGCGATCACGACCTCGGAGGCCTCGTAGCGGTCCTGGCCGACCACCCCGACCACCCGGTCGCCCCGCCGCTCCAGCGCCGTCACCTCGTCGGCAAGGCGGACCGCGCCGTGGGCGATGGCGTCCTTGACCAGTGCCTCTACCAGGCGGGCCGGGATGAGCGCGGCCTCCCGGGGAGCCCAGAGCGCGCCGCAGGTGGGGCCGAGCCAGGGCCAGCGGGCTTTGACCTCGCCGGCGTCGAACCAGTCGCAGACGTGGCCCTGCTGGCGCTGCCAGGCGACGCGATTCCGGAGCAGCTCGGCTTCCGCCTCGCTGGCCGCGACGCGCGCGATGCCGCCCTGCCAGAACCCGATGTCAATGCCCGTCGCGTCCCGCAGCGGTTCGGCCAGCTCCGCGTAGCGCTCGCGGCCGGCCAGTCCCAGCTCCAGCAGGGGATCGTCCACCTCCGCCTCGATCTGAGGTGCCAGCATCCCCGCCGCCGCGCGCCACGCCTCGCCCCGCTCGCCGCCCCGTTCCAGCAGGAGCACGCGGCGGCCCACCCGGGCGAGCTCGCGCGCGCAAGCCGCCCCCACGGGCCCGCCGCCCACCACGATGACCTCGTAGACTTGCCCCACGGCTCAGCTCGGCGAAACTTTCTGCAATATGGCCCGTACGGCCGGCGGACGTGCTCCCTGATGGCTGGAGGAAAATAGCATGCTCCGGAGCCTCTTCGGCTTTGCCCTGCTGGCGATCGTCGCCTGGGTGGCCTTGCAGCTGCTCTTCGGCCTGTTCGGAATCGTGATCGGCTTGCTCGGAAAGATCCTCTGGCTTGCCTTCCTCGGGTTCCTGGTGTACCTGGTGCTCCGCCTGGTGAGTCCGGACACCGCCGACAAGGTCAAGGAGGCGATCAGCGGCAAGCGGGCGGTCTGATCGGAATCAGGGCCGCTCGAACTCCTCCACCACGGCCCACGCCAGGAGGGGCACCAGGAGTTCGTGATGGCCGGTGAAGAGGAGTCCGGTCCCGCCCGCCCGGGTGGGGCGCTCGACGACGTTCACCCGGGGCCGGTACTGCCGGATCATGTCGAAGTCCGCGGCGAGGAACCCGGTCGGCTGGCCGTGTCCCAGATTGCGGGCCACGCTCAGCGCCTTGAGGAACACCTCCGGGAGCACGACGGCGCTTCCCAGGTTGAGCACCACCCCCCCCTGATCGAGTGCTGGCAGGCTGCCGGCCAAGCGGCGGAAGTCGCGCAACCCGGTCTCGCCGATCGCGGCCCCGTCGGCGGCCGGGTGCTGGTGGATCACCTCGGCGCCCAGCGCCATGTGCACCGTGACCGGCACCCGGTAGCGGTGCGCCGCGAGGAGCACCGATGCGTCGGCGCCGGCCAGGTCGGAACGCGCGGCGAGCCACGCGGCCAGCCCTTCGCCGGCCCCCCAGCCACGGCGCTGCGCCTCGCGCAGCGCCTGATTCATCCCCGCGCCGGTCTCCTCCGCCATGCCGAACAGGCCCTCGCCCAGTCCCGCCTCCACCTCCTCGCTGGTGGCGCCGAAGGCCGCCAGCTCGACATCGTGGATGGCCGCCGCACCGTTCAGCGCCAGGTGCGAGACGATGCCCCGGCGGATCCAGTCGCCGAGGAGCGGGCCCAGCCCGGTCTTGATCACGTGGCCGCCGACCAGGAGCACCACGCCCCGTCCGGCGCGGGCCGCGGCCGCGATCGCGGCTGCCACCTGGCGGAGGTGATCGCCCGCCAGCAACGCGGGAAGGCTTCGGAGAAAGGCCCGGAAACTGCGGTCGGGACCGGGGACGGCGGCGAGCCGGGAGAGGTCCACCTGGTGCGGTCGCGCGGCGAAGGGCACCGTGCGAAGCCGTGTCAGGTCCGGCTCGCGGTAGCTCACACCTAACGGCTCGCCTGAGCGGAATCGGGGAGCCGCACGCTGATGAGCCGGAGCGTGACGGTCCCGAAGGGAAGTCTGGACCGGATCTGGACCGGGATGCGGAGCGCGTCGTCGGTGAGCCAGAGCTTGGCGTCGGCACGCGGCGCGAAGATCCCGTCGTTGCCCACGACCGGATTGAGCACGAGGCAGGGGACCTCCCGGTCGCCCGGGAGCGCCATGGTCTCCCGCTTGACCACCCTGATGACGACCGGATTGAGCTCCTTCTTGAAATAGCGGTGGTAGCTGTAGGTCTTGCCGACTTCGAGAGGAATGGTCCGCAGGAAGTAGAAAAACGCCGCGTCGTCCAGGGGGTCCTCCACCGATTCCCGGGTCTCCGGGCGGTTCTGCTGCCGGTACATGAGGGAGTCGGGGTAGATCTCAAAATAGCGCTGCCTGAGCTTGCCGTTCTCGTTGAGGTCCTGGTAGAACCGGCGCGAGACCAGGTCGTCCACGCCGGTCCAGGAGCGGAGCACGTTCCTGGTCTTGTAGAACGGGGCTTCGGCCTCGAGCCCGAACTGGAACACGAACGACGCGTGGCCCTGCACCGTGTCGGTCCCGGTCACTTCCATCCACGCCGTGCCGAGCCGGAGCACGCCGAGCTTGGCCGCGTACTCGAAGCGCTCGCCCACGTGGAAGGGGTAGGTGGCGCCCGGCGGGGCCGGCGCCGCCGGGGGCGACACGACGAGCAGGCCGGCGAGCAGAGTTCCCCCCAGGAGCTTCATCGGGTCGCTTCCTCCAGATCGGGTTCCTCGGGCGCGGTGCCGGGCTGTCCCCGGCGGGGGTCAGGCTGCCGCATCCCGCGGACACGCACCCGTCCCCCTTCGCGCCAGAGCAGCCGGGCCATCGCCCACGGGTCCACCCGGGACGGCCGGGACTTGAGGTCGTGCCGCTCGACCGTACTCACCGTGTCCACCCGGCGGGCGTAAGCGGCCGCCCTGGCAACAAGTTCGGCGTTCGCCGCCCAGCCCTCCGCGGTGAGGAGCGGGCCTTCCTGCGCCCGGATGGCGTTCCGCAAGCAACTCAACCGGACTGCGGCGAAACCGCTGGCGAGGTCGCGGACACCGGGCACCCGAAGACCGCGGAGCAACCACCGTGCCCCGCGCCGGACCCAGCGATAGGCGCGCGAGGGCTGGCCTTTGAGTGTGGCCTCGGTCACGACGAGATCGGCGCCGCTCTCGATCCGCTTGACGATCTCGGGCAGGAACTCGGGGCCGTGTGCGAAGTCGGCGTGCATGACGATCGCCGCGTCGCGCCTCGGCCGGTCGGTGCGCTCCAGCGCCAGGCGGAGCAACGCTTCGAGGCTCCGGGTGTACCCGTGCCGTTCGCCGTGCCGCACGATCGTGAGCGGCAGCGCCCGGGTATAGGGCTCGAGCCGCTCGGCGGTGTCGTCGGTGGAGGCGTCGTCCACGACCAGCAGCTCGTATTCGCGGGGAAAGGTCTGGAAGGTCTGGCGGATCTTCCAGAGCAGGAGGCCGATGGTGGGCGCCTCGTTGTAGGTGGGAAGGCACAGGTACAGCATGGCTCACCGGGCGAATTCGAGGGAACGATACACCGAGAGGACCTCGGCGGCCATCCTCTCCACCGACCAGCGCGGCCGGGCCGCGCGCGCGGCGGCCCCGAGCGCCGCGCGGAGCGCCGGGGAGCCGAGCACGCGCTCCACCGCGCCGGCGAGCGCCGCCGGATTCTCGCGCGGGACGAGAAGGCCGGCGCCGCCGGCGAGGGCTTCGGGGATCCCGCCCGCGTCGGTGCCGACCACCGGCACACCCAGGGCCAGCGCATCGAGGATCGAGGTGTTGAGCCCCTCGGCTCGCGAGCTGGCCACGAAGCAGGCGGCGGCCGCGACGAGCGGCAGCGGATCCGCCACCCGCCCCAGCAGGTGCACGCGGCCCACCAGGCCGGCGGCCCGGATCTGGCGCGCCAGCGCCGGCGCGAGCGGCCCGTCCCCGACCAGCACCCAGTGGAGCCGGGGCCGGGTGTCGCGCAGCAGCGCCGCCGCCCGGATCAGGGTGTCCGGGTCCTTGTGCCTCACGAGGGCGCCGACCGTGATCGCGATCTCGGCGTCGGGGCCGAGCCCCAGCAGGCCGGGGAGATCCGCGGGAGCCACCGCGGGCGACGTGTCCACCGCGGAGCGTACCACCTGGATCTGCGGCGCCGGGATCCCGCTCGCGAGCAGCACGCGGCGCACGGCGTCGGACACCGCGAGAACGCGGTCCGCCCGGCGCCAGAAACCGGGGCGGCGGAGCGGAAAGTCCACCCGCCGCGTCGCGATGAGCGGGATCCCGCGGAGCCGGGCAGCCACCCCGGCCACGATCAGCGCGTGCGCGTCGTGGGCGTGCACGATGCCCGGCCCCGGTCCCAGGGCCCGAAGCACCGCCCGGCAGGCCCGAGGATCCGGGCCCAGGGTCCAGGCCGTCTCGACCACGGAGAGTCCGGCCCCCGTCGCGCGGTGCGCCAGCTCCGAGTCGCGCCGGGTGACGATGACCTGTTCCAGGTCCGCCCGGGCGGCGAGCGCGCGCGCCAGCAACCAGGTCTGTCGTTCCCCGCCCCGCCACTCGCGTCCCGAGGCGACCTGGATCACCCGAAGCCGCATGGCGTGACCGGGGCCCGGCCGGAATCCGGCCAGCACTCGCCGAGCGGGAGTGCCAGCCGCGGGCCGTGTGGCGCAAAGGTTGCCGATATTAGACTACGCACGGTGGCGTGCGATGGAAGCGCGCGAGGAGGCAACCAATGATTCTCGCGAATACCCGGGGCCGGTTGCGGCCGGCCGACCTGGAACTGGCGCTGCTCCTGTTGAGTCAGGGCTCGGCGGTGCGCCGGGGTGTGCTCGAGCGCCGGCTGGAGCGGGAGGGGCCTGACGCGCTCCTCGATCAGCCGGAGCTGGCGGAGCGTCTGCTCGCGGTCCGCACGATGATGGTCCCCTCGGAGGCCCTGTTCTTCTATGTCATGGTCCGGCAGGCGTTGCGCAACGCCGGCGTGGACGACCGGGAACTGTCCGACTACCTCGCCGCCCTGCTGCTCGAGTTCGGGCGCCGGGATCGGGCGTTCCGGGTGGACTGGAACGACGATCAGCGGCACCGCTACCTGGTGGACATCCTGATGGACCTGGAGCAGACCCAGGGGGAACGGCGGTTCAAGGTGATGGTCCATCTCGGCAACTACGCGCTCTGGCTGGCTGGGATTTTTCCCCACTACATCGCGGCCCGGCAGCGCCGCCGGGGCGGGCCCGATCTCTCCTATTACGACACCCTGGGCCGGCAGGGGTATGCCATGGCCAGCGACCATGTGCTGGCCGATCGCTACAACCTGGAAGGCGTGCTGCGGGCGGCGGCGGAGCGCTACCGGACGCTGCGCGAGGCCATGAACACGCTGAGCGAACGGGTGCTGTTCAGCCACTGAGCTGGAGCGCGAACCGTTCCGCCTCCCGCACCAGCGCGGCGAACACTCCCCGCTCCGGTGCCCGGCCGTCGCGCCAGAACTCCTCCGGGTGCCACTGCACCGCCAGCACCCAGGGGGCGCCGGCCGGCGTCTCCAGCCCTTCGATGACGCCGTCGGGAGCGACGGCGCTCGGCACCAGATCCGGCGCGACGCGCCGGACGGCCTGATGGTGGAACGAGTTCACCTGGAGGCTGGTCGTTCCCACCGCGCTCGCCAGGCGCGAGCCCGGGGCGATCGCGATCGGATGGGTCCGGTCCGTCCGGTCGCCCGGGTGCGCGTGCGCGAGGGCTCCGGGCAGCTCCGAAGGCAGGTCCTGCCAGAGGGTGCCGCCCAGGGCCACGTTCACGAGCTGGATGCCGCGGCAGATCGCGAGCACGGGCAGGCGCCGGGCCCAGGCTGCGCGGAAGAGCGCGAGCTCGAAGGCGTCGCGCCGGGGATCGGTGGCCTCCAGGCGCGGGTGAGGCGGCGCGCCGTAGGCCGACGGCGCGATGTCTTCGCCCCCGGTGAAGATCAGGCCGTCCAGCGCCTCGATCGCCGCCCCCGCCTCGGCGGGCCCGATGTCCAGCGGCAGCACGAGCGGGAGCCCGCCCGCCTCGGTCACCGAGCGGAGATAGGCGCTGTTCAGGGTGCACCGTTCGGTCCGGTCGCCGGCCCGGGTGGCGGCGGTGAGGCCGATACGCGGTCGGGTCATTGGAGCACGCTGTCGGGGAAGAGGGGACAGCCCGGGTCCTGGAACCGGGCCGGGTCGAGCTGGATCCCGAGCAACGGGAGCATCAGCGTGTCCACGCTCACCCGGCCGATGGGGGGGGCGCCGCGGATCGGCTCGGACTCGTAGAGCATGACGCCGCGCGCGCCGCCCTGCTCGTCGAGCACCAGCACGCCGAACCCAGGGCGGAGGCGCTCCGGCAGCCGCCCCTCCAGCCCGATGATCCAGGCCGAGTCGGCGGTGCGCCCCACGAGGGCCGGATAGGCGGGCCCCGCCGCGACGCGGGCCACGAGCCGCGGCGGCAGCCTGGCCGGGGGGCTGGCGAGGGTCTGGTTCGGGACCCCGAATTCCTGGAGCAGCAGGGTGGCGCCGGCGATGGCGGCGAGGCCGCAGGGCCGCCCGGCGGGCGGTTTGCCGCAGGCCCCGAGCGCGGCCGCCGCGAGGAGCAGGAAACCGGTGCGCACCATGGTCGTAAGGTAACGCACGGCGTTCCTTGACGCTCCCCGCTGGGGGCCGTAGAGTTCGAGAGCGCGCCACCTTCGCCCGACCGATCGCCGCACCTCGCGTGTCCCGTTCCCCTCCGAGCGACCGTGTTCGAGAACCTGAAGGCCCGGCTGGAGAAATTGCTCGCCGACCACACGCGGGCCGCCGACCCGCGGACCCGCGTGGCGGCGCTCCACGCCGCGGTGCTCGAGGCCAAGGTGGGGGTGGGAACCCTGCGTGACGGGGTCGGCCGCACGGAACGCGAACTCGCCCGGGAGCGCCAGGCGCTGGCCGACGCGGAGCGGCGGGGCACGCTCGCGCGGGGCATCCAGGACGAGGAGACGGTGCGGGTCGCCGAGCGGTTCGCGGCCCGGCACCGGGAGCGGATCACGGTCCTGGAGCGCAAGCTCGCCGTCCAGCGGGAGGAGCTGGCCCTGGCGGAGCGAGACCTCGAGGCGATGACCGCCGAGCTTCGCAAGGCGAGGCAGGGGATGGGCGAAGGACGGAACTCGGCCGAGGCCGCCTGGCGAGACCTCGAGGCGGCGGGCGGCACCCGCCCGGAGACCGACCTCGATGCCGAACGGCTCGCCCGCGAGCTCGACCGCCGGCGGCGGGAGGAGGCGGTGGAGGCGCAGCTCGAGCACTTGAAGAAGCGGATGGGGAAGGAGGATTCCCGGTGACCGGTACGACCCTCGAGCCGTGCACGGGAACTCGGTGAGCCGGCGGATTCACGGCGGCGTCCCTCGGCCGGGCCGGGCTGTCCGGGCGAGTGGTTGGGTGGTGCTCCTGGCCGTCCCGCTCGCGCCGCTCCCCCTTCGCCGCTCCTGGTTCGACGCCCTGGCGGCCCAGCACGCGCCCCCCGCGCCTCCCTCCCACTTCCAGAAACTCGCCCACACGTACAGCATCGTCGCCTGGGACTCCGCCACGGGCGATCTCGGCGTGGCGGTGCAGTCGAAGTTTCCCAATGTCGGCGGCATCGTGCCCTGGGCAGAGGCCGGGGTGGGAGCGGTGGCCACCCAGAGCCTCGCCAACACCGAGTACGGCGCCCGCGGGCTCGCGCTCGTCCGCCAGGGGGCGACGGCGGACGAGGCCCTGCGCATCGTCATGCGGGGCGACACCATGGCGGGCGACCGCCAGGTGGGCATCGTGGACGCCCGGGGCAACGCCGCCAGCTTCACCGGGGAGCGGACCTTCGACTGGGCGGGGGGCCGGGTGGGCCATCCCCACGGGCCGGGGAGCGTTCCGGGGACCAGGGGCCAACTGATCGTGGGCCGCACCTTCGCGGTGCAGGCCAACATCATGGTCTCCCATCGCACCGTGGATACCATGGCGGCGACGTTCGAGCGCACCACCGGCCCCCTGGCCGACCGCCTGATGGCAGCGCTCCGGGCGGGGCAGGCCGGTGGCGGCGACCGGCGCGGCATGCAGTCGGCGGCGTTGCTCGTGGTCCGCCAGGGCGGGGGCTATCTCGGGGCGAACGATCGGTTCATCGACATCCGGGTGTACGATGCGCCCGACCCCATCGCCGAGCTGGAACGGCTGCTGGCGCTGCACAAGCTCCACTTCTTCCCGAGCGAACCCGCCGACCTGATCCCGATCACACCCGAGATCGTCCGCCGGCTCGAGCCGATCCTGCTTCGAGAACCCCTGGGCCAGCCGGACAAGTGGTTGAAGGCTCGTCAGGGCCGCGCCACGCCGGCGTTCCTCGAAGCGCTGCGGGATTTCATGTACTGGGAGAACTACGACGTCCGAGTCCGGATGGACGGCCAGATAGACCGGGTCGTGCTGGAGGACATCCTGCGCAAGCGCCGCTAGGCTCTGGCACCCCGGCCCGCCCCCCCCACGTTCTCGCAAGGAGCACTGCCTTGGCCACCGCGACCACTCCCGATCAGACCGCCGTCCCCGGTTCTCCCCGCGCCCCGGACGACCGCGCGTTCTTCGGGCATCCCCGCGGCCTCTCGACCCTCTTCTTCACCGAGATGTGGGAGCGCTTCACCTATTACGGGATGCGCGCCATTCTCATCCTGTTCATGACGGCGCCCGCGGCGGCAGGGGGGCTGGGGTTCGACACCGGCAAGGCCGGGGTGATCTACGGGACCTATACCGCGTTCGTCTACCTCATGTCCCTGCCCGGCGGGTGGGTGGCCGACCGGTTTCTCGGCCAGCGGAGAGCTACCCTCTATGGGGGCACCGTCATCATGCTGGGCAACCTCTGCCTGGCGATTCCTTCGGCCGAACTCTTCTACCCCGGGCTCTTCCTCATCATCATCGGCACCGGGCTGCTCAAGCCGAATGTGAGTGTCATGGTGGGCCAGCTCTACGGGCAGGAGGACCACCGCCGGGATTCGGCCTTTTCCATCTTCTACATGGGGATCAACCTCGGCGCGTTTCTCTCCCCACTGGTCTGCGGGTGGCTGGCCCAGAGCAGCCAGTTCCGGGGGGTCCTGGCCGGTCTCGGACTCCGGCCGGAGCACTCCTGGCACTGGGGGTTCGGGGCGGCCGCGCTGGGCATGCTGTTCGGCCTGATCCAGTACCTGATGGGGTGGAAACACCTGGGCGAGGCGGGGATGCACCCGGCGCCCGCGAAGAGCCCGGAGGATGCGGCACGGGCGCGGCGCCTGCTCCGCAACGGGGTCCTGCTCTCCGTGGGGCTCTTCGGGCTCCTGGCCGTGCTTTCGGGTACCGGGGTGCTCGAGGTCACGCCTGAGCGCGTGGGGAACTGGTTCGGGGTCCTGCTCTTCGGGACGGCGATCGGCTTCTTTGTGTGGCTCTTCGCCTCGGGCGGCTGGACCCGCGCCGAGCGCAAGCGGCTGGTGGTGATCGCGGTCCTCTTCTTCGGTGCCGCGGTGTTCTGGTCGGTGTTCGAGCAGGCGGGGTCCACGCTCAACCTGTTCGCGGAGCGGAGCACGGCCAACACCCTCTTCGGCTTCGATTTCCCGGCGAGCTGGTTCCAGTCGCTGAACGCCCTCTTCATCATCGTGCTCGCGCCGGTGTTCGCGGCACTCTGGGTGAAGCTGGGCTCGCGCAACCCCTCGAGTCCGGCCAAGTTCACGGTGGGGCTGTTCTTCGTGGCCCTGGGCTTCGCCGTGCTCATCGTGGCGGCCCAGCTCGCCGCCGCCGGCCAGCGGGTGAGCCCGCTCTGGCTCACGGTGACCTACCTCCTCCACACCATCGGCGAACTCTGCTTGAGCCCGGTGGGGCTCTCGGCCATGACCCGACTCGCGCCCGCCCGGGTGGCGGGCCTCATGATGGGCGTCTGGTTCCTCGCGGCCTCGGTGGGCAACTACCTGGGCGGCCGGATCGCGGGGTTCTACGAGGCGTTCTCGCTCTCGGGGCTCTTCACTGCGGTGACCCTCTACGCCCTCGCGGCGGCGCTGGTCATGGCCGCGCTGGTGCGCCCGATCCGGCGGATGATGGAACGCGAGTGACCGTCACCGCACGCCGGTTCCGGCACCCTTGAACACCCGGAACAGGTAGCGGAGCGACGGCACCAGCACGAGCCCGCCGGCGGCGAGCGCCGCCGCGGTGAGGCCCAGCGTGAGCGCCGGGGCGGCCGCCCCGGTGACCGTGAGGTCCGGCGGGAGCAGATAGGGGTACTGCGCCAGCGCCCAGCCCCAGAGGATGGCCGTGACCTGGGCTGCGGCGGCCAGGCGGGCCAGCCCATAGCGGCGGCGATGGAGCGCGGCGAGCGCGGTGACGGCGGCGATGGCCGTGAGCGCGTGGACCAGGACCGCCTGGGGCCGGGCCATGAGTCCGCGCCACATGAGCGGCGCATCGCGCCAGGCCAGCACGATCGTGAGCACCGCGACCCCGAAGGCCGCGATCCCGGCGGCGAGGGCCCGGCGCCGGAAGTCCTCCTGGAGCGCCGGCTCCCCCCGGGCTTCCAGGGTGAGGTAGACCGCGGCCAGGAAGGCGAACAGGACCAGGGTAAAGAGTCCCACTCCCCAGGCGAAGGGTGTGAACCAGGGGGTCACGTAGTCGGCGAGGAAGCTCTGTCCCGCCGGCGAGCGGACCCGCCCGGCCGCGATCGTCCCGACGGCCACGCCAAGGAGCAGCGGCGTGACCAGGCTCGCCACGGCGAAGACCCGGCCCCAGCGGCGTTCCGCGGCGCTCGATTCGCTGCCGTAGCTCCGGAAGGTGAAGGCCGACCCGCGAAGGACGATGCCCACCAGCACCAGCGAGAGCGGGATGTGCATCGCGATCGCGAGCCGGGCGAACACCCCGGGGAAACAGGTGAACAGCAGGACGACCACCACGATGAGCCAGACGTGATTGGCCTCCCAGACCGGGCCCATCGCGTGGATGATGAGGTCGCGCTGCCGGTCGCGGCGGGGGCCGCGGGCGAAGAGGTCCCAGACGCCGCCGCCGAAATCGGCGCCGCCCAGGAGCACATAGGCGTTGAGCGCGAGGATGATCGCGACCGCCAGCAGGTGGGCGAGGGCGTCGTGGGACACGCGTCAGCCTTGCGCGCCGGACGCCGTCCCGGGCCGGTAGAGCCGGGTCCATTCCCGGTGGCCGGGGCTCCGGACGATCTGGGAATAGAGGAGCCACCCGACGACCACGCCGAGAAAGACATAGAGCAGCGTGAAGAAGGTGAAGGGTACCACCAGGCCGGGCATGGGGGTCACCGCTTCGCTCGTCTTCATCACGCCACGGATGATCCACGGCTGGCGGCCGACCTCGGTCACCGTCCAGCCGGCCTCCACCGCGAGGAACCCCATGGGCCCGGCGAGGGCGATGGCCTGGAGCAGCCGCCGGTTGCTGGCGATGTCCCGACGCCGCCAGGCGGCCCAGGCCACCCAGAGCCCCACCAGCGCCAGGTAAGTCCCCAGAGCCACCATGATCTGGAACGCCGCGTGGACGATGGGGACGGGGGGCCACTCCTCGCGGGGTGCCGTGTCGAGTCCCTTCACCTCCGCGTCCGGGTCGTGATAGGCGAGCAGGGAGAGGCCGCCCGGGATCTCGATCGCGTACCGCACCCGCCCCGCCTCGACGTCGGGCCACCCGCCGATCAGCAGCGGGGCGCCCCGGCGGGTCTCGAACAGGGCTTCCGCCGCGGCCAGCTTGATCGGCTGCTCCCGGGCCAGGGAGCGGGCGCTGAGATCGCCCGAGAGGGGCTGGAGGATCGCGGCGGGAGCGCCTAACGCCAGACCGAGGGCGAGCGCGCGGCGATGGAAGGCGTTGAGGGGGTCGAGGAGCAGCATGACCGCGTGAATGCCGGCCACCGCGAACCCGGTCGCGGTGTAAGCCGCCAGCGTCATGTGCAGCGTCTGCTGGAAGGCGGCGCGGTTCGCCATGGCCCGGAGCGGGTCGAGGTTCGCGATCTGGCCGTGCTCCAGCGTGAAGCCGGCGGGGGCGTTCATCCAGGCGTTGGCGATCACCACGAAAATGCCCGACACCGCACCGCTCACCGCGACCAGGATCCCGGCGGCGAGGTGGGCGCGGGGCGGAATCCGATCCCAGCCGTAGAGGTAGACGCCCAGGAAGATCGCCTCGGTGAAGAAGGCGAATCCTTCCAGCGAGAACGGCATGCCGATGATCGGGCCGGCCAGCTCCATGAACCGGGGCCAGAGCAGCCCCAGCTCGAAGCTGAGCACCGTGCCGGACACCGCGCCCACCGCGAAGAGGATGGCGGTACCTTTCGCCCACCGCCTGGCGAGCTCCAGGTACACCGGGTCGCCGGTCGTGTGCCAGCGCCGTTCCGCCAGCACCATCAACACCGGCATGCCGATCCCCACGACGGCGAACACGATGTGAAACGCCAGCGACATGGCCATCTGGGCGCGCGCGGCGAGGAGATCCGGCATACCCCTACTCGACCGGCCAGGTGAGCGGCAACTCGGCGCAAGCGATCCGGCGGCCGGCGTTGCCGGCCGGATCGGTCACCTCGTCGTCGGGCTCGGCATGGATGACCAGGGCCAGGCCCGGTGATCCCGGTGGGGCGGGGGAGGCCCCGGGCAGGGTCACGACCGCCCGACCCAGGCCGGAGGCATCCACCACCAGGTTCGCAAGGTCGCCCCGATGGGGCCCGGCGGGATTGCGCCGGCCGTGCTGTTTGCCCGTCGGATTGTCATGGGGGCCCGCGGAAGCGAAATCCGGCGGCAGGCAGCGACCCACCTGGTGCACATGGAACCCGTGGAGGCCCGGGCTGAGTCCCCGCACCTCGAGCGTGAGCCGCACCGCCGACCGCTCGCGGGCCAGGCGGACCTCTCCGATCGTCGTGCCGGCGGTGTCCCGGACGGCGATCGGGGCAGGCACGGGCGCCGAGCCCGCGGGCCCGTGCCCGCACCCGAGCCCCAGGGCCAACCCGGCCGCGAGCCCGGCGGCAGCCGGACGGGTCATACCGGGCCGGCCTCGGCGAGGAGTCCCGCGAGATCGAGCGGACGCGTGACCATCAGGAGCTGCCCCTCCGCGGTGGCGGGCCACTGCTCCCGCGGGCGGTCGCAATACAGCTCGAGTCCGTTCTGGTCCGGATCCTCGAGATACACCGCCTCGCTCACTCCATGGTCGGCCGCGCCATGGAGCGGGACGCCAGCCTCCAGGAGCCGCCGGATCGCGTCGGCCAGCGTGCGGCGGTCCGGGTAGCGGATGGCCACATGGTAGAGCCCGGTATGTCCGGGCGGCGGCGGCGAACCGCCCCGGCTCTCCCAGGTGTTGAGGCCAATGTGATGATGGTATCCCCCGGCGCTCACGAAGGCCGCTTCCGTGCCCAGGCGCGCCATGAGCGCAAAGCCGAGCACGCCGCAGTAGAACTCCAGCGCGCGGCCCAGGTCGGACACCTTCAGGTGGACGTGGCCGATGTCCACCCGCGGATCGATCGGGCGGGGGGCGGTCACTCGCAGCGGAGCGTGTCGGAGCGGTCGGCGAAACGCACTGGAAGCGCCGTGCGGGGGAGGCGGGCCAGGTCCACCGGCGAGGTCACCACCTGCGGGACCACGCACCCGGCGCCGGGCACCACGGTCCGGACGGTTACCGTCACCGCCTGATCGTCCTGCTGGGCCGCTTCGAGCCGGATGGCATAGCCGCCCGAGGGCTGGCGCCCCATCGCCGCCACGAGGACCACCTCGCGACTGAAGTCCACCGCCGCAAGCGGCGGCTCGGGCGCCAGGGTGGCGTGGACGGTGTGCCAAACGGATTGCCAGGTGGCCTGATCGGTGACGACCAGGCGTTCCGCCTGGTGGTAGCCCGAGACCGGCGAGTAGGCCTGGGAGTCGGGACGGAATCGGGCGAGCGGAATCACCGAGGTCGTCGGGTTACCGCTTCCCGGCTGGCCTCCCGGGCTCTGGGAGACCGGCCCATCGGGAGCACCGGAACCGGCACAGCCGGCCAGCGCGAGCGCGAGGCCGGTCAGGAGACGTCTGTCCATGGGTCCTCCGGAGAACGAGCTCGATCGGGGCTTATAAAGGGTAAACCGGAAACAGTCAACGGTGAACAGTCAACCGGTGGGGCCGGCGGGCGGTGGGACCGGGGGGCGGGGCACCCCCGCGGGGGTCCCCGGCTGGTCCCGGTGACCCCGCTGGTCTCCGAGGCTTGTCAGGCGATCGTTACGCCCCCCCCCCACCCCCCGCGGGAGCCGGGGCCGGAGCCCCGGGGCGCGTATCAGCGCGGTTTCGGCTGGCTCTCGGCTCGCCGCAGGGCCCCGAGTTCGCGGAGCCGGTCGTCGCGCTCCCGCATGAGCCAGTAGGTGGCGCCCAGCGCCAGGGTCAGGGCGGCCAGCGCGGCGGCGGTGCCGGGGCCGGTCTGGCTGAGATCCATCACGATGACCTTCCGGGCCAGCGCCAGGAGCGCGATGAGGATGACGACCTTGGCCTGGATGATCCCCCGCTCGCGCGAGACCACGTACTGCAGCGTGTGGTTGAACTCGAGCGCGATCAGCAACGTCATGATCTCGCCGAAGACGTGCTGGAAGACCGCGTGGTCCAGCGGATTGAGCGTGCGCAGCACCAGCGTGTCCACCACGCTCACGATGAGGCGGTACAGGGCCACCAGGATGACGACCGCGATCACTGCGCGGAGCAGCAGGGCCACGGCCACTTCGAAGCGCTCGTAGAGCGTGAGCAGTGCCCAGCCCCGCCGGAGACCGTTCCAGTCGGCCGGAAGTCGTTTCGCCATAGCGCCTCCCGTCGGCCCCGAAGATAATGGGGCCGGGCCCGGCGGCCTACGGCGTGTAGACGAACAGGGTGCCGACGGCGTTCCCGGCCAGCCGGTGGAGTCCGGGGATCCGCTCGAACCTGGCCGGTTCCTGGTCCCGCCGCACGAACACGATGGTGACCCCCGCGCGCCGCAGGAACTCGGCTCCCTTGACCGGGTCCGCCTCGGCGAAGAAGGTGTTCACCTCCTCCCGCTTTCGGGCGTAATCCGGGGTGAGGGCGTAGTGTCCGGCGTAGAGCCGGCCCGGAAAGCCCTGGGTGAGCCACAGGTCGTCGGTGCGCCACGGCACCCGCGACTTGTCCACGATCAGCACGTCGTGTTCCGTGGCCTGCCGGCGGAGTGCCGTGACCAGCTCCTGATGGTCCGGACTCATCCAGGTGTAGGCGGGTGGGGCGCCGCTCGGATGGTGGGAGAAACTCATGTTGGTGAGGAGCCGCTTCACCTGCCAGATCGGGGTGGCCGCGAGCAGGGCCACCGCGAGCAGGGCGTGGCTCGGCGCGACCCGCGGCCGCCACGAGAAGTAGATGGCGCCTGCCACGATCGTGAGCGGGATCTGCAGGGTGAGGGTGCCGCGATCCGGATACGGGTAAAACGGCCCCGACAGCGTGAGGACGGTGCACCCCAGGATCCAGCCGAGGAGGAAGCACTCCTTGAGCCCGGCGGTCCGCCAGTAGCGTCCCAGGCCCCAGGCGAGGAGGCCCCAGGCCAGCGGATACGCGAGCGCCAGCTCGGAGGCGTAGATGCTCTGGGCCCGCCAGTCCGGAATCCGCAGGCCGGAGTGCCGGTAGAGGAGCATTTGCCAGAGAATGGCGGCGCCCGCCGCCGCCGCGCAGACGGCCAGCGTGATCGCGGCGTGCCGCACCGGGAGGCCGCGCAGCCGGAGCACCGCCACCACGCCGGCGGCGATGAAGACCAGCGTCACCCCGTCGTAGATATGGAGCACGGTGGCGGCTCCGAAGGCCAGGCCGGCGGCGAGGAGGCGCGGGACGGTGAAGTGCGCCACGGCCCGGTAGAGGGCCACGATGGCGAGGAGGGCGGTGCAGAGGAAAAAGAGAAAATGGGTGTCGAAGAGGGTCGTGAAGAGGTAATGACTTCGGTATTCCTCGAAGACGATGGCGTTGCGGAGCCCTTCGCTCACGATGCGCGCGAAGAGGGTATTGCCCCGCAGGGCGTCCACCTCGTCGAGGAGCATCAGGTGGGCCCCCAGCCCGCCGCCGAAGAGGAGCGCGAGGTAGACCCACCAGGTCTGGTAGCGGGAGGCCAGGAAGTGATCCACGATCCAGAACGTCCCGAGGGCGAGGACGGCGGCCAGCACCATGCCGACGTAGGCGGCCACGTACGCTTCCCGGGCGTGGAGCCAGCGGGCGAGCCGGCCGATCCCGTAATAGAAGAACATGGCGATGTGCGGCCGGTTCGGCTCGGTGGTGAGGCGGTTCTCCACGATCGGCCCCACCGCCTGGGTCCGTTCCATCAGGATCCGGTACTGCATTTCGTCAGGCGAGCCGGTGAGATTCCCGGTGAACACCCAGCCCGGAGGGGTGGCCCGCTGGGTGGCCCAGAAGGGCGCCATGTGCGTGAGGGCGGCGACGGCCGCCACGGCGAGCAGCGCCGCCGGCAGGTGGCGCCGGAGGCCGCGGGGGGAAGGGGCAGCGGGCTCGGCCACGGTCAGGCTCCTTGCCGGATGGCCTCGATCACGGCGTCAATGTCGGTGGCGAGGCTCCGCTCCGGCCGGTAGCCGAGCCGGGCCCGGGCCGCGCGAATGTCGGCCACGGAATGGCGCAACTCGCCCTCCTGCGCCGGGGCGTGGACCACCTGCACCGAGGGGGCGATCCGGTCCACCAGCAGCCGGGCCAGCTCCAGGACGGTGGTGCCGGTGCCCGTCCCCAGGTTGTAGACGCCGGGCGGACCGTCGAGTGCGGCGACGGTCCCCCGGGCGATGTCCTCCACGTGGACGAAGTCCCGCCGCTGGAGCCCGTCGCCGAAGATCACGGGCGGCTCCCCGCGGAGGAGCCGGGTCACGAAGATCGTGATCACCCCGACGTACGGGGTGAAACGCTGGCCCGGGCCGAAGGTGTTGAAGTACCGGAGCGCCGTGAACGCGATGCCCATGCGCTGGAGCACCTGGGCCGCGAGCAGCTCGGCTGTGAGCTTCCCCACCCCGTAGGGCGAGAGGGGCCGGCAGGGATGGTCCTCGCTCACCGGGCGGCCCGGCTCGGACTCGGCGTACACCGCCATGCTGGACGCGAGCACGAAGTGCCGGACCGCCCCGTCGAGCGAGCGGAGCAGATTGGCCGTGCCCAGGATGTTGGTCGAAACGTCGTCGTAGAAGTGCTCGAAGCTCCCCCGGACCGAGACCTTGGCCGCGAGGTGGAACACCGCCTCGGCGCCCTCGAGCGCGCTCCGCACCATCGCCGGGTCCCGCACGTCCCCCACCACCAGCCGCGCCTCCGGCGGAACCGCCGCCCGGGTCCCCGTGGAGAGATCGTCCAGCACCGTGACCGCGATGCCCCGCGCCAAGAGCAGCCGGACCACCCGGGAGCCGATGAACCCCGCGCCCCCCGTGACCAGCGCCCGCCGGAACCGGGGGGGGGCTACGGGCGCGCCAGCGGCTTGCATTGGATGGTGCTGTCGCCGTGCACGATGATGTGATCGTGGTCCGGCAACTCGTTGACCCGGGTGCCGGCGAACACCAGACTGTTGGTGAGCCGCACCGGGTGGGCGAAGCTCGCGCCGGGTCCGACCACGCTGCCGTCGAGCACCGTTCCGGCCGGCGCCGTCACGCCCTCGCCGATCAACTGCGCGAGACCGCGGCGCCGGAGCTCCATCAGGTTGACGTGGAGCAGATCTTCGGGGAAGGTGACGTTCATGTCGTCCTGCACCACCGGGCTGTGATAGACCGAATGGCCGTCGTCAATCATGATCTGGATGCTGTCGGTGATCTCGTACTCGTCGCGCATCGCGGTCCGCGGCGTGCGCCGGATGGCGTCGAACACATGCTGGTCGAAGACGTACAGCCCGCACCCCTTCACCGTGCTCCGGACGTAGCGCGGCTTCTCGATGACCCGGCGCACCCGGCCGTCGGGCTCCGCCAGAATGGCGAAGTTGCGCCGGATCATTTCCGGATCCGGCTCGATCTTGCTCGCCAGGCACGCGTTGATCTCCCCCCCCAGGACCCGAGCGATCGCCGGCCGGAGGTCGCCGGTGATGAAGTAGATGTCGCCCAGGAGCAGGACGAAGGGCGAGTCGATGTACCGCTCCAGCTTGCCCACGGCGTGGGCCATCCCCAGGGTCTCCCGCTGCTCCACGTACCGGATCGTGACCCCCCACCGGCGCCCGTCCCCCAGCGCGTCCACGATGGCGTAGCCGAGATGGCCGATCACCACGATGACCTCGTCCACACCGTGCCGCTTGAGAAACTCCAGCTGGTGCGCGAGCAGGGGTTGATTGCACACCGGCAGAATCGGTTTGGGCAGGGTCTCCGAGAACGGATAGATCCGGGTGCCTTTCCCCGCGGCGAGGATGACGCCGACCAGCTGGGCGGAGGGGCTCATCGTCAGGCGCTCCCCACCCGGCAGGCGATGAGCTTCTGGATCACGAACACCGCGTCCCAGGCCCGGATCTTCTTCCCCTCGGCGTGGGTGCGCCCCACGAAGCTGATCGGCACCTCGGCGAACCGCGCCCCCCGCCGCGCCAGCCGGGCGGTGAACTCGGCCTCGAAGTGAAAGCCGTCCGCCCGGAAGGCGAGGCCGCGCACCAGCTCGGCCCGGTACATCTTGTAACAGGTCATGAGATCGGTGATCGCGACACCGTAGAGCAGGCGGGCCACGGCCGACATCAGGCGGTTCCCCAGATGATTCACCGCCCGCATCCGGCGGATCTCGCCCTTGAACCGACTGCCGTAGACCACGTCGGCCCGCCCGGCGAGAATCGGCTCCAGGAGCCGGGCGTACTCCGCGGGATCGTACTCCAGATCGGCGTCCTGGTGGATGATGATGTCCCCGGTGGCGAGGCCGAGGAGGTGCTTGAGCACGCCGCCGCGGCCCACGTTCGTGTCCATGAAGTGAAGGTGGAGTTCGGGGTGCGGCGGCAGGGCCCGCAGGATCTCCCGAGTCCCGTCGGTCGAGCCGTCGTCCCCGACGAGCACTTCCTTGGCGATCGGAATCGGCGCGGCGAGCACCCGGCTCACCAGCTCGGCGATCGTCCTGGCCTCGTTGTACACCGGCACCAGGACACTCAGCTTGGACACCACGCCTCCCTGTCGTTTCGGATGTTCCGCCGGGCAGCAAGCCCGGGGGGCGCCCCGCCCCCCGGGCCGCAATATTCCTGCCAGGGCTTTTCAGCCCACGCGGACCCGCCCTGATGGCCCGGCCGCAGGAGCCACCCAGGTGCCGGCGCGCCGGGGAATTCCCTCGGGGCAGGCGCCATGAACGGTGCTCGGCCTGCCACGACACGGCAACTTCCGCTGGGGGAGGGGGAGTCGGGAAGCTCGATCGCCGAACCTAGTCCGTCGCCACCAGGATCTCGCCGCTCGGGTCAATTGCCCGCACCAGCCGCTGGAGCGCTCCGGCCTCCGGCTCCACCGATCGCAGCGCGCTGCCGTCCTTGAAGTGCACGGTCACCTTTCCGTTCCGGGACTCGGTCACGGCCCGGATCTCGCCGGGCCGCCGGCGCAGGCGCGCGGCGAGGGCGTCCCAGGAGACGGCGGTGTCGGCCGGCCCGGAGGGGGTAAGGATCCTGGGCGCGCTGTCCGCCAGGGCACGCGGCGGGGGTGCCGGGACGCTGTCGCGAGCGGCGCGCGCTTGGGGTCCGGGGCAGGCCAGGACGAGCGCCAGAAGGCACACCCTCGGGACCGGGGTCCGCAGGACCGACATCGGCACCTGACCGGCGGGGACGCCCGAAGTGTGGCGAGCCCGCCCGAGGGGTCAAGGGCCATAAGCCGGCCCGCCCCCGGACAGCACCCCGGCCTCGACCAGAAACCGGCGCACCTCGCGCCAGGGTCTCGGGCAGTCGTTGTGGGCGCAGGGCATCGCCACGAACCGCGCCCGCGGTGCGGCCTCGGCGAGGCGGCGGCCGTGCCGGAATGGAATCACCTCGTCTCGTTCGCCGTGGAGAATGAGCACGGGACCGGGGTAACGCCGGACGACCGCCCGCACCTCGAATGGATCCCGCACCAGGAACCCCGGCAGCCCGTAGGCCAGCGCCATGTCGCGGACACTGGTGAAGGTGGATTCGAGGACGAGTGCCGCCACCGGCCGGCGCGAGGCGAGCAGTGCCGCGGCCCCACCGCCCAGCGAGCGGCCGTACCCGACGACGCGCCGGGGATCCACGCCCGGGCGCGCGACCACCCAGTCGTAGGCCGCGACCACCGCCTCGGCGATGGACCGCTCCGACGGCGATCCGGGGGAGCGGCCGTAGCCCGGATACTCCACCAGCAACACCGAGATCCCCCAGGAGCGCGGCGGGCCGAATTCCTCCGCCCAGTCATCCAGCAGCTCGCCGTTTCCATGGGTGAAGACGATCACCGGGCCCGGCCCCGCGCCCCCGGCGCTCGCCGGGAGAAACCAGGCCTCCACCCGGCCGCCCGAGGGGAGGTCGAGCCACACGAGTTCGGCATCCGACGGACGGGCCAGGGTGGGCCGGGGTCGCGGCGTCGGGAAGAGCACCGCGCGCTGGAGCAGAAAGAGCAGCGTCCAGTAGGTCCCTAAAGCGACCAGGAGTATGGCGAGACCCTGAGCCAACCCGCGCATGGCCTCACGCTCGGTTTCCGGAGTATTCGCGACACGGGCCGCGGCCCCCGCGCGGCTGGTCCCGGGTGGAAGGCGGGGCTCGTGAGCCCGGTCACGCTCCGATTCGGGGTTCGTGACGGGGGCACTCTTGCAAAGCTCGGTGACCGGGAGCTCCCCACCCCGGCCCAGGGCCCGGGTGGGCGGTGGCCGCAACTCCAAGCCGCGCCACGAATTGCCGAGGCGCACCGCGGCTCGCACCGGGAGGCACCCGACTTGCTTCCTCGCTGCAGGCCGTTCCAGTCCGATCGCGCCGGGTCGCTGCACGCATCGCCAAGGGAGGCGTGTCATGAAGGTCTTGCTGGTGCTCGCCCTGCTGCTGGGCGGGGCATGGTATTACTTCAGGCCCGAGCCTCCGGGGAAGGGCCCCGAGGCGGAGGCGGCGATCCGGGCGGCCCAGCCGCTCCTCCGGGCGCTGGAGGCGTACAAGGCGGCGCGCCAGATCTACCCGCACGACCTCGACGACCTGAACCCGGAGTTCCTGAGCGGGCGCGTCACCTTCGCCAACGGCTCCCAACCGGAGTACGAGCGGCTGGGGCCGATCTACCAGCTCACCATCAATTACACCAACCCGCTACCCGTCCACTGCAGCTACCGGCCGGGCGCCAAGTGGCGCTGCGAGTGGTTTTGAGGCGCGGGGTCTCGCGCGCTGCGGCACGCGTTGCCGGTGACCGAGGGGGTGGTCCTCCACCTCAGAAGCTCACCTCCGCGCCGAGCCGGAACAGTCGCGGCGGTCCGTAGGCGAAGAGCGGCTGGGTGAAATCGCGGGCCGCTGCGAGATAGAGCGGCATCAGTTCGTTCGGTCCCTCGACATAGCCGTTCCCGTCCAGGTCGGCCCAGCGACGGTAGCGGGGCGATTCGTACGGGATGGCCTCGGGATGGGCCTGATAGGCCGAGTTCGCCATCGCCTGGAGACCGGCGGCGGTCTGGAACGGGGTTCCGGTATCGCGGCGCACCGCGACCAGGTTCCGCCGGTTGAGCAGATTGCGGATATCCACATAGAGGCTGCCCGCGGTCCGGCCCAGCCGGAACGGGCGGCGGACCAGGAGGTCCACGGTCCGCGTGCTCGGCAGCCGGGAGTCGTTCGGGATTCCGATGATCGAGTCGGTGCCGGGTGCCACCCGTGAGAAGGGGAGGCCCGAGAAGTAGCGGAACACCAGCGTCCCTTCGAGCCCGCCGATCGGCCGGGTGCCGAGGACCGTGGGCCCGAATCGGGCCGGCACGGCCCCGCTCAGAATTGCGACCAACGCGTGGCGGCGGTCGAAGTCGAGGGGGAACTCGACTTTGGCCGGGATGATGGTGTCCCCGCTCACCGGGTCGATGGTGATGGCGCGCCGGACGAGGAAGGCGTCGGTGGAGGTCGCCTCGGCCTGTTGCAGGGTATAGCTCACCCGGAGGCCCCAGGCGTCCCGGAACTCGCGCTCGACGATGAGTTCCATGCCCTTGACCGAGCCGGCATCGGCGTTGCCGAAGATGCTCGAGTCGGGATCGGTGCCCAGCGGGACCGAGGCCACCAGGCCCTCCAGCCGCTTGACGAACACGTTGGCCCGCACCGACGCCTGGCGCACGGGCCGGACCCGGAGGCTGAACTCGTACTGGGTGGACTTCTCGAAGCCCAGGTCGGGGTTCCCCTGGCGGAAGCGGCCGGTCCGGGTCGTGTCGTCGAAGGCGGCGTCCACCAGGTACTGGTAGTCAGGCGCCTGCCGGAACTGGCCGAAGCTCGCGACAAAGGTGGCGCCCCGGAACACGGTGCTCACCGCGAACCGCGGGGAGAGCGAGCGCCGGATCGTGCCGGTGCGGCCGGGCAGGTCGGTACGTCCGCGGAACTGGTCGTAGCGCAGACCCGCCGTGAAGGCCAGGTCGTTGTGGCGGACCTGCACTTCCGAATAGAGCGCGCCGGCCCAGGGGGTGAAGTCCGCCGCGCTCGCGGCGGGGACCGAGTCGCCCACCGGCAAGGACCCCAGGATCCGCTGGAAGGTGCGGACCCGCTGACCGGCGTACTCGCCTCCCAGGTACAGGTCCGCGGCGGTGCCGGCCGCGATGGCCACATCCAGGCGGCCGCGCAGCTCGCGGAACCGGTTCCATCCGAGGTCGCCCCGCGGTGCCCCCCCCTGGAAGAAGGCCGGCACGCCCCACGGGGTGCGCTCGCTCGGGATCGGCGGGAAGAGCCCGGGGAGGGGGCGGCGGGCCAGGGCGGTGTCCTGCGACCGGGCCAGGCCTTCGTTCAGGATCCGGAGCCGCCGGCCGGTGAACGCGCCGAAGAAGAAGTCCGCCGGTTCGGCCGGCGGACCCTGGAGGAACTCCCGCTCGAAGGAGCCCAGCCGGAGGTCGGCGATCATCCCGGGGCCGGGAAGCAGGCTCTGGAGGTGGAGGTTCAGGTGCCGGCCCCACACCCGGCGAGCGGGCGCGAAATCCAGGTCGTACTTCCAGGCCGGATCGTAGAGCTCGCGCTGCTCGGTGGAGTGCAGTCCGAGGAGCCGCAGCGTATGCCGGGCGCCGAGCGGGACGGTGAGCTTGGCGGCGAAATCGTACTGCTCGCCGCTGTTATGCGGGAGGAGGCTCGGGTTCTGGCGCCGCGGGTCCCGGGGCTGGGAGGGATCGGGGGCGTGGACCGGGTCCGCATCGAGCCGCGCCGCGAGATCCGCGACCCCCACGAACCGCACGCCCCAGGGGAGCGGTCCCTCGGCCGTGAGCACGGTCCGATCGAGGCCGTAGTCCGCGCCTTGACCCAGCGGGCGGTCGGTCTCGTACCTGGCCCGGGCCGCCCAGCGCTCGCCGCCGTCCCGCGTGGCGAGGTTGACCAGGGCGGACACTGCCTGTCCATAGCGCGCCGAGAACCCGTTGGTGATGAGCGAGACCTCGGCGAGGAGGTCCGGGGGCACGCGGAGGCCTAACGATCCGGTGGAGGCATCGAGCTGGTTCTTGAGCCCCAGCCCGTCCAGAATGAACGCCTGCTGGCCGGGCCGCCCGCCGCGGTAACTCTCGCCCACGGTTCCCGCCGAGAGCGCGATCGCCTCCGCGACCGTGGTGACGGGGAGGCGGCGCAACTCCTCCCCGGTGAAGCGCTGCACGTCCGCGATCGCCAGGGGATCCAGCACCGAGTCCACCCGCTCGCCCCGGACCTCGAGGCCGGCCAGCTCCACCGGCCGGGCCTCGAGCGCGAAGTCCAGCGCGGTGGTCTGGCCGCTGCGCACCAGCACGCTGTCGTACTGCACCGCGCGGTACCCGATGGCGCCGGCCCGGACCGCGTGCCAGCCGGGGACGAGTTCCCGGAGCCGGTAGGAGCCCCGCGCGTCGGTCATCGCCACCTGCCGCCCGCCGTCCACCTCGACCCGGGCCCCGACCAGGGGAGCGCCCCCCTCCCGGTCGCGGACCGTGCCGGTCACGTGTCCCAGGGACTGGGCCGCGAGCGGCCCGGCCGGCCCCAGGGCGCAGAGGAGCCACAGGAGGCGCTGCATCACTCCTCCAGGAGCCAGAGATCGGCGGCGCGGGCCACGGCGGTGTCCGCGGCGAGAATGTTGCCGGCGGGGTCGCGGATCACGGTGACCGTGAAGGGAAAGGCTTCGACCGCGAGCCGGCGCCCGTCAGGCGACAGGGCCGGCCGCCGGTAAAACCGTTGGTCGAGCGGGAGGGGGCGCTCGGCGCCCGCGCGCAGGTCCACCTCCACAAGCTGGCCCCCTTCGTCCCGCGCCAGCAGGCCGAGCAACGGGTCGCTCGTCAGGCTGATCCGTCCGCCCACCACGGCCACCAGCCGCTCGCCGGCCACCTGCACGTCGCGGGCGAACCGGCCCAGGCCGAAGTCGTGCACCTCGGTCACGGTGCCGGTCACCAGGTCGCGCCGGAGCACCCGCGAGTCGCCCGCCACAGTGTAGTACACCGAGCGCCCGTCCGGCGCGGGGGCGGCGGAATTCGCGAGATAGGTGCCCGGGATGTCCTCGCGGGTCGGCGGCACGGTCCGCAGGTCGAGCCGCACCAGATCCTGGCCCAGGAACAGCGTGTCCGACCGGCAGTTGAGACAGGGCCGCACCACGGCCCCGACCGCGCCGATGTAGAGGATCGTGGTCGAATCGAGCCAGCTCACCGCGAGGGCGAGGTCGTGGGGCCGGCCGGTGCTCGAGTGGTACGGGAAGCTCACCAGCCGTCGGGTCCGGAGCAGATCGGCGAGCGGTGCGACCACCAGCGCCCGCCGGCTCGGTGCGTCGTCGAGGGCGCCGCTCGTGGCGACGAGATAGGCGACCCGACCGCCGCGTTCGGCGGGCCACTCGAAGGCGTCCAGCGAATCGGCGAAGCCGGGGAGATTCTGGCAGGCGCTCCGCACCCGGCTCCCGCCGCCCGCCGGCAGCACGCCCAGGCACCGATCCGGCACGGTCCGGCTCAGATCCTCGTAGGAGTAGAGCAGGTATCGCCCATCGCTTGACCACGAGGGCATGCGATCGGTCCCGCGGTTGAACGTGAGCTGCCGGGGCAAGGCGCCGCGGAAGGGGCCAGGCTCGCGCGGGTCGGGGGGACGAAACGGCTCGGCATGATCGCAGGCCGCCAGGACGAGCAGCGCCGCCAGCCTCCTCACGGTTCCTCCAGCAACCAGAGATCGGCGAGAAAGCGGGGGGCGACCGTGGGCGACCCCTCGACCGCCAGGCGGCGGCCGCCCGGGGCCAGCGCCGGCCGCCGGAACCCGTGGCTCGGCAACGCGAGCACCGTCTCCGCTCCGCTCGTCAGGTCCACGGCGATCAGCGGCCCACCGTCGTCCCGCTGCAGCGGCCCCAGGGCGGGATCCACGGTGAACGTGACCCGGCCTCCGATGACGGCCACCAGCCGGTTCCCCTTCACCTGGACCTCGCGCGGGATCCCGGTGCCGAAATCGTGGACGACGGTCGCGAGGCCCGTGACGAGGTCGAGGGCGAACACGCGAGTATCCCCCATCACGGTGAAGAAAACTGTACGGCCGGGCATGGGCCGGCTCGCGGCGACCTGGGCGATGCCGCTACTCGACTTCAGGCAGGCGACCCGGCTGCGGGTGGCCGCCGGACTCTCCCAGGCGTCAACGGAATCCGCGGGTCCCGGTGTGTCAGGGCAGATGTCGAGGAGCCGGCTCCCGCCGCGCGGTGGGAGGGCGGCCAGGCAGCGATCGTGCCCGGGGTCCGCCGGCGCCTCGTAGGCGTAGAACAGGAGCTGGCCGTCGTCGGACCACGCGGGCGTGCGGTCCTGCAAGCGATTCCAGGTGAGGCGCCGGGGGATCGCGTTGCCAAACGGGATGCCTGGCGCGTATCCCCCGGGGGTGAACGGGGCCGCGTGGTCGCAGGCCAGGCGCGCCAGCGCCCGGAGCGCTCGGGCCCGGACGTCCAGCGAGGTGCGGTGCGGCGGGATGGTCGTCCGGTCCAAGAGCATGGAGGCTCGACGTTCAGCAGGTGAGCGGCGCTGGCCACGGTGGGGTCGGGAACGGGCGGGGAGTGTTCCGCCGGGTCTCGGACCCGCTGAGGCTCGCGGGATCCCCTGCGCCACCTGGCAGCGGCGGGCCGCGATAGCCGGGTTGCAAATGTGCCGCGGGCCGAAGGGGTGCACCAGGGGCGGGGTCCCGCCAGGCGGCCCGGGAGGATCCACCGCTGCTCGGGGCGCGCGGGGCCGGGGCTCATCCCGGCCGCTGGCCGTGGCGCGCGGGCCGGCACGGCGGAGCGAGGGGAGGGCCGCGGCGGGGGCGCGCTTTGTGACATAAAGTACTTGACCGCCAGGCGCGCCCCCGCTACCTTGTACCTCGACACCGACCCCGAGACCCGACCTTGCCCCGTCCGCTCCGCGCCCCACCCCCCGAACGGCCCCTCCATGATCGGGCGCTGGAAGATCTCCGCTTCATTCGCGATACCATGGAGCGGGCCGGCTCCTTTACGGCGGTGCCGGGATGGGGTGGCGTGGCGATGGGGCTCACGGCCCTGGTGGCGAGCCTGATCGCCGCCCGCCAGCCCACCGTCGAACACTGGCTCCTCACCTGGATTGCGGCCGGCTGGCTCGCCTTCGCCATCGGTGGCGCCGCCATGGTCCGGAAGGCCATGGCCGGGAATACCCCGCTCCTCACCGGCCCGGGACGGCGGTTCGTCCTGAGCTATGCCCCGCCCATGCTGGTGGGGGCCATCCTCACCGCCGCGCTCTACCGGCTCGGGCTCGCGCCGCTTCTCCCCGGGGTCTGGCTCCTGCTGTACGGGACGGCGGTGGTCACCGGGGGCGCCTTCTCGGTTCGGGTCGTTCCCGTGATGGGCCTCTGCTTCATGGTCCTCGGGACGGTCGCGCTCTTCGGCCCCGCCGCCTGGGGGAACACGCTCCTCGCGCTGGGGTTCGGCGGCCTGCATCTCGTCTTCGGGGTCATCATCGCGCGGAGGCACGGTGGCTAGGCACAGCGCAGCCCGGAAGGCCCCGGCGAGCCGATCGGGTCCGGGCGCTCGGTTGCAGGGCATCCGCGGCGGGTCGGCCGTGCCGGTCGAGCTGGACCGGGTCATTCACGAACGGGTCAGACTGGCCATCGTGAGCGCGCTGGCCGTGAACGACACGCTGTCCTTCAACGCGCTCAAGACCTTGCTCGATCTCACCGACGGGAACCTGAGCGTGCACGCGCGCAAGCTGGAGGAAGCGGGGTATGTGCACTGCCTCAAGTTTTTCGACGGCCGGATCCCCCGCACCGAATTCCGCCTCACGGCCCAGGGACGCAAGGCGCTGGAGCGCTACCTCGCCCACATGGAAGCCCTGATCCGGGCCACCCGGCAGGGGCCCTAGCACGATTCTCGCACCCGGCAAGGGGCGGCATCCCCCCCGGGGCGGTACGCGGAGCCTCTTTGTGATGCAAAGCACTTCACTCCACGTCGCCATCATCATGGACGGCAACGGCCGCTGGGCCCGAAGCCGGGGGCTCCCGCGCACAGCGGGCCACCGGGCCGGCGTGGACGCCGTGCGCCGGGTGGTGGAGGCCGCCCCCGGACTCGGCATCCGGATCCTCACGCTGTACACCTTTTCCTCCGATAACTGGCAGCGGCCGCGAGCCGAGGTGAACACGCTGTTCCAGCTCTTCCAGGAGCACCTCGCGAACGAGCTGCCGCGGCTCCGGGAGAACGGGGTCCGGCTCACCGTGATCGGGCGGCGCGACCGGTTCCCGCTCCCGCTCCGGAGCGCGGTGGCCGCCGCGGAGCGCCTGACGGCCCGGTGCGCCCGGCTCGATCTCCGGCTCGCCATGGATTATTCCTCCCGCGACCAGATCCTCCGCGCCGCAACCCTGGCGCGTGGCGGCCTGCTCGGGCGGGAGCGATTCGCCGCGCTGCTCGGACATGCCGGCCACGGCCACGGCCCCTCCCCGGACGTGGACCTGCTCATCCGGACCGGTGGGGAGCAGCGCCTGAGCGACTTCCTCCTCTGGGAGTGCGCCTACGCCGAGCTGGTCTTCACCGAGGTCCCCTGGCCGGACTTCGGCCCCGAGCACCTGGCCCAGGCCGTCGCGGAGTTCCAGCGCCGCGAGCGCCGGTTCGGCCGGGTGGAGGAACGGACCTCCTGATGCCGAAGGCGACACGGCAGCCCGGGGTGCTCCTCGGGCTGGCGCTCGGGTTCGGCATCCTGGGCGACCTGCTGTTCCGCGCCCCCGGCCTGGGCCTCAACGCCGCGCTCTGGATCTGGGGGATGACCGGGGCGTGGATCTGGGCGCGGCGCGGCGGGCCGGGGGGACTGCCTCGCGGCGAGCAGCTCCTGCTCGGGGCAGCACTCCTGGTGGGCTTCGGGTTCCTGGCCCGGGACGCGGAGTTGCTCCACCTCCTGGACGCCGCGGCTCTCGTCGGCCTCGCGATCCTGCTGCCGCTGGCGGCGCAGGGCGAGCCGCGGGTCTGGAGCCCGGCCGGCCTGGTGCGCGGCGCGGGCGAACTTGTGGCCCGGGGTGTCGCGGGGCTGATCCCGCTCGCCCTCGATGTCCGCCGGGCGGACGCCGGCCGAACCGCTCGAGCCGCCCGCGTGGCCTCGGCCTTGCTGCGCGGAGTGGTGATCACCATTCCGGTGCTCGTCGTCTTCGGGGGGTTGCTCGCGGCGGCGGACCCGTCGTTCGAGCGCTTCCTGGCGAGGCTGGTCCGATGGGACCTGGACCGCGTGGCCTCCCACGCCGCCGGAACCCTGGCGGGGGCGTGGCTCAGCGCCGGGTTCCTGTCCGGCGCTCTGCCTCGCGTGGCGCCTGTCCCCGCCACCGCCTCCCGGCCCGGTGCCGGTGGACTGGGTGCCCTGGAAATCCTGGTGCCGCTGGGCTCGCTCGACCTCCTCTTCGCGGCATTCATCGCCTTCCAGATCCCCTATCTGTTCGGCGGTCACGCCTTCGTGCTGGCCACCGGAGGCCTGAGCCTGGCCGAGTACGCCCGGCGCGGGTTCTTCGAACTGGTGCTGGCGTCCGCGCTGGTCCTGCCTTTGCTCCTGGCGCTCGGTGCCCGCCTCGCCGAGGAAGGACCGGCCCGTCTCGTGTACCGGGTGCTGGCCGGCATTCAGGTCGGGCTCATGCTGGCGATCATCGGTTCGGCGCTCCACCGCATGCTGATCTATCAACGCGAGTACGGGCTCAGCACCGACCGGTTCTATGCGACGGCGTTCGAGGTGGGCCTGGCCGCCACCCTGCTCTGGTTCGCGGCCACGGAACTCCGCGGCCGGTCCCGGCAGTTCGTCCCTGGCGCGCTCGGGGCATGGGCGGCGTGGCTGGTCCTGCTCCACCTGGTGAACCCCGAACGCGTGGTGGTCGAGGTCAACGTGCGGCGGGCGGAGCAGGGCCGCGCGCTGGACGTCGCCTACCTGTCGCGGCTCAGCGCCGACGCCGTGCCCGCGCTGGTCGCGAAGCTCGATCGCCTCGAGCCCGACGCGCGCGCGGCACTCCGGTCGGCCCTCGTGACGCGCTGGCATGCCGAAGCCCCCGCCCCCGGCGCCTCGTTCAGGCGGGACCTGCGGAGCTGGAACCGGGCGCGGGCTCGCGCGGCCGCGGCGGTGGGGGCGCTGGCCTGGTCGCCGTGAATCCCGAGTCGTCCCGGGCGGGTACCGCCAGGCCGGGCGATCGGCTCTGGGCCACCGGGGGAAGCCTTGCCGCTTCGAGCCGGCTCGAGGGGTGAGCCGGTCCCCTCAGAGTCGAGCGCAGCCCGTTGGGTGCGAAGGCCGGGCTGCGCCAGGCACCGGTATTGCTGCTCGCGGCCGCTCTTCTCGCCGGGGCGGGAGGTCGCTACTCATTCGGTCATGTCAACGCAACTGGGACCCTGGCTGGTCGGGGTGGGACTCGCGATCAGTCTCCTCGGAGTGCTGGTGTGGTCGGGCGGACTGGCCTGGTTCGGGCGGCTCCCGGGCGACATCCGGATCGAGTCGGGCAACACGCGGATCTACATTCCGATCGTCTCCTGCCTGGTCCTCTCCCTTGTTGCCTCGCTCCTCGTCTACCTGGTGCGCCGGTTTCGTTGATCGCCGGGCGGCCGCCGACCGGTCCCGGAAGACCTGACCCGGTGCAGCCGGTGCGCCGGCGCGACCACGCCATCCCTACCATGCCGAATCGAACCGGTTGGACTCGTCGCCAGTTTCTCCTCGCCGGGGGCGGCCTCGTTGCCGCGGCCTCGGCCGGGGTGGCGACCGACGCCTTCGCCCTCGCTCCCCACCGGGTAGCCGTGAGCCGGATGGACTTCGGCCTGTCCGGCCTCGCGCCGGAACTGGACGGGCTCCGCCTGGCCCAGGTGACCGATGTCCATCTGTACAACGGCGTCCACCGCGCCGCCCGGCGCGTCATGGAGGTGCTCGCTGCCGAGCAGCCCGACGTGGTGTTCTTCCTCGGCGACCTGTGCGAGCGGCCGGCGGAGCTACCCCACTTGGAGCAGGTCCTGGCCGCCTGCCGGGGGCGGCTCGGCACCTTCGTCACCATCGGCAACTGGGAGCGCCAGAGCGGGATCACGCCCGCCATGCTCGCCAGGACGTGCTCGGCAGCGGGCGCGGATTTCCTCTTCAACGAGTCGCGGGTGGTTCGGGTGGGCGGAGCCCTGCTCGTGGTGGTCGGGCTGGACGACCCGGTCCTCGGTTTCCCGGATCCGGATCGGGCGCTGAGCGGCGCCCCTTCAGGGGCGCCGGTGATCTGGGTGCACCATGGGCCGGACCTGGAGGGGCGCCTGCCCGCGAGCACGCCGCGCCCCGAACTCATGCTCGCGGGCCACACCCACGGCGGCCAGATCCGGATCCCGGGGCTGCCACCGGTACTCCCCCGCGGCGCTGGCCGGTTCGTGGCCGGCTGGTACCATGACACGCTGGCGCCGCTCTACGTATCGCGGGGGGTCGGAACGACCGTGATCCGGGCCCGATTCAACTGTCCGCCGGAGCTCCCGATCATCACCCTTCGCCGTCACGGCGCCGGTTCTGTGGCCCACCACCACAGGCGCTCCAGCGGTTTGGCGCGAGGCCACACCTCGTCCAGCGTGTCCCCGTCGTAGAGCCGGCCGTTTTTCATCACGTAGCGGATCCGTTCCGTCTGGTGGATGTCCTCCAGGGGGTTGCCGTCCAGCACGACGAGGTCGGCCAGCTTGCCTGGCTCCAGTGAGCCCAGGTCCTGGCCCAGCCCGATCGCCTCGGCGCCAAAGAGGGTGCCGGCTCGGAGCACGTCGTGGGGTTTCAGGCCCCCGGCGGCCAGCGACCACAGTTCCCAGTGGTCGCCCAGGCCGTCGAGCTGGCCGTGGCCCCCGAGTCCCACCCGGCCCCCCGCCTCGACGATCCGCCTGGCGCCTTCGGCGATTCGGCGGAAGACGTACTGGTTCTCCCGGAACCAGGGCCGCCGCTCCACCCGCCGGTCAATCTCCTGGTGCGGGATGAAGCGCCGGACCTTCGGCAGGTCGTGGATGTCATAGCGCTCGTAGTACCAGTTCTCGCTCCAGGGCCCGCCGTACGAGACGAGCAGCGTCGGGGTATAGGTGATGCCCGAGCGGGCGAAGAGCTCCACGGCGTCGCGGTACAGCGGCATGATGGGCAGGCTGTGCTCGAGCCCGGGATACCCGTCCATCGCGACGGTCAGATTCATCTTGAAATCGAGTCCGCCCTCGGTGGTGGGCATCAGTCCCTGCTCGCGGGCCGCCATGATCACCCATTGGCGCTGCTTCCGGTTGCCCGCCATGTACTGCTTGATGGTCCCGACCCGATAGAACTCCGAGTAGCGCTTGAGCGCGTTCCGTACCTCGTCCAGGTCCTTGAACGGTTCCTCGAGGAACGGGCCGAAGACGCCGGGGCCGGTGTGGTAGATCCGGGGCCCGAGCAGCGCTCCCGCCTCGACCTGGTCGGCGTAGGTGAGGACGTCGGTGGTCGCGGTCTGGGGGTCCCGGACGGTCGTCACCCCCCAGGCGAGATTGGCGAGGTACTTCCAGACCTGCGGCTGATGGATGCCCCACTGCGGCCAGGGGTGAGCGTGAATGTCCACCAGCCCCGGGATGATGGTTCGTCCCGCCACGTCGAGCACCCGGGCGCCAGGGGGGGTGGCGGTGCGGGGACCGGCGTAGGCAATCCGGTTGTCGCTCACCACCAGGTCCCCATCCTCGATCACCTCGTCGCCCTTCATCGTGATGATCCGGGCGCCCCGGAGCACGAGGGTGCCGCGGGGCACGTCGCGCGGCACCGTGACGGTGACGTCGAGCCGGCGCGGCTCGTAGGCCGGGGCCTTCCTGAGCGAGTCCACCCGGGCCCTGGCGGCCGAATCCGCCCGGTCACCCAGCTCTCGAAGCGAATCGGCCCGCGCGCTGTCGGCCGCGGCCTTGCGCGCGGCGAGCGAGTCGGCGGCCGCAAGGTCGTAGCGGAAGAAGCTCCGGCCCAGCGACCAGAAGACGCTCCTGCCGTCGCCGGCCCAGCCGATGAAGTCGCCGCCGATCCGAGTGAGGCGCCGGGCCGGGAAGGCGGTGGCGGTGGGGTCGGCCACGTTCAGCACGAGCGGCTGCTGGCCGGTCTGAGGGAGGGTTACTAGGTAGACATAGTTGTTCACCAGGGCCAGCACCCGGCCGCTGTCCGGGGCGATGAGAATCTCGTCCGCGGAATTCGGCTGGGCGTCCGGCACGTTGACGGTGAATCCGGTGATCTTGACGTGGGCGCGACGGTCGGTCCCGTCGTAGCGCAGGGAGACCAGCCCGTCGGCCGGGTCGTAGAGGTAGATCCGGTCCGGGTCGCGGCTCACGTGGGGGCGTCCCCCGGGATTGACCGGCGTGACGCGGGTGGCCTTCCCGCCGCCCGCCGGGATCCAGACCAGTTCGTATCCAGGCCCGAACCGTTCGGTGAGCCGCGCCTCGCGGGGACCGCGGAGTGCCACGAGGCGGCGGCCGTCGGGCGACCAGCAGGGCCACTGGTAAAAGCCGGGCTCCGTGGTGAGCCGGGCCGGCCGGCCGCCGCCGGCATCCACCTTGAGGATCGCACCGCCCTCCAGTCCCCAGGTCACGTAGGCCACCGACCTGCCGTCGGGCGACCAGGCGGGGTTCTGCTCGTGGAGGGTATCCGTCGTCAGGCGGCGCGGCCTGCCGTTCGGGTACTGCATGACGTACAGCTTGTCCAGCGCGGAAAAGACCAGGCGGGTGCCGTCGGGCGAGAGCGCGGCGTCACGGACCTGCTTGACCTGCACCTCGCCGGTGTCCACCCGGGCCGGAAAGCTCACGGCCGGGCCGAGCGCGAGTCGGACCCGGGCGCGGAACGGGATCTCGGCGGCGGCGCCGGTCGCGAGGTCCACGCGCCAGATCCGCCCACCCCAGGTCGTCACCAGCGCCCGGCTGTCCGGGGTGAAGGAGGACCCGGGGTAGAGGTCGCGGGTGAAGCGCGACTCCTGGTCGTCCCGCTGGACCGGGTAGCGGAGCCACCGCTCGTCGCCGGTGCGGAGGTTCCGGAGGCGGAGCCCGGTCTCCGCGTCGTGGCGCGAGGCGTACACCAGCCAGGCCCCGTCGGGCGAGAGCACCGGCCGCATGGCGCTCCCGTACAGGTCCGTCTGCACGTAGATGCGTCCGGTCTGCCGGTCGAAAATCGCGAGCTGCCACTGGCTCAGGTCAATGTTGTAGCCGAACCCGCCTCGCTTGCGCGCATACCAGATATAGCGGCCGTCCGGGCCGAAGGCCGGGCCGAGCGAGTTGATGGTGGTTCCCCGCCCCGACCCGAGGGCGCGTTCGCCCTTGTCATCCTTGGTGAGACTCACGCCGGCCCCGCCGTCCTTGTGGAAGAGCCAGAGCATGTAGCTGCTGCCGATCGGTCCCTGAGTCCGGGAGACCACGATGTACTCGCCGTCCGGGGTCCACTCCGGCGAGGCGTAGAGCTCCTTGTCCCCCTGGCTCACCTGCTTGAGCCGAGTCCCGTCGGCGTCCATGGTCCAGACGTTCTCGCTGCCGTCCCGATCGCTCAGGAACACGATCCGCCGGCCGTCCGGCGACCAGCGGGGCTGCGAATCGAATGCCGGCCCCGAGGTGAGGGGCCGGGCCTCGCCGCCTGCGAGGGGGAGCAGGTAGAGGTCTCCCATCAGCTCGAAGACGAGGCGGGTCCCGTCGGGCGAGACGTCGAGCGAGATCCAGGTGCCCTCGTCGGTCTCGAACTCGATGGTCCGCGAGGGGGCGAGGGGGAGGCTGTCCGCTTGCCGGCGGGCGGTATCTGCCTGCAACCCGGCCGGGGAGGCGACCGGCCGGGAGCGGGCGGGCAGGGGAGCGAGGAGCAGGGCCAGGGCAAAGGGCGGTAGCATGAGCGCCACTGGCACGCCGAAGCTTCCGGCGAGCGCGGCGTTGAGGCCGAGCTCGCCCACCGACGGCCCGTTGAGCCGGACGTCCAGACGAGGATCGGCCGGGTTGGTCTGGTCCTCGTGGACCGCACCCGCGATCCCCCCCATGTCCGCGGAGAGGTCGATCCGCATGCGGAGAGATGGTACTCCGTCCGGCCCGCGACGCCAGGGGGCCCAGATCTCACCCCGCGGGTGCGGACGGGCCGGCTTCTCCCAGCGCAGGGAGCGCAGCTCGGCGCCTCCGCCCGGGCAGGCCGAAGCCGGGCGGTGGCCTCCCCACCGGCCTCCGCGCGGCGCCTGCTTCTCGAGGAAGTATCCGGGAGGGGACCAACGCCTGTGCCAGGCGGTCCAGCCGCCTCACGTCAACGCGGTGACCGGAGCTACGCTGGGGCGGCGCACCAGTGCGGCGCGGCCGAGGCGCGGAGGGGCCGTGCGTCCCCCCTCCCCCCCCCGATCCCGGCGCGCTCACGGCTGGCCGATGAGGACCCGGCGGACCCGCTCGGCCACCCGTGAGCGGACTTCCGGCGTGTCGTAGTATCCGCTGAGCAGCCGGTCCCGGATCTGCTCCAGGCGGTCCGGGGAGATCGTCGGACCGGTGAGCCGCCGGCGGCGGGCGAGCTGCCAGGGGAGGCGCGCCCGGTGCGCCGGGCGGGAGCCCGGGGTGGTTCCCTCTCCAGGGTGTTGTTCCGGGGCCTCCCCGAGGGGGCTCGTTCGAAGGTCTGCCGGTTCTCTGGTCATGCGGTGTCGGGGCCTCTCGCCGCCGGTGGGTGGAGGGCTGACTGCGCGTCCCAACCTGCCTGGGGTCCTCTTCCGTCCACTCTCCCTCGGTATCGGCCGAGCCGGGAAAAAAGTTAGCCGCGGCCCCGGCGGCCCGCGGCCAGGAGGCGTTCCCCCGCGGGGCGCCGCGTGGTATCTTGGCCGAAAGGCGGGTCTCGAGCCCGGGACCGCCGGAGGGAGGCGTGGCCACCATCCTTTGCGTGGACGACGAACCCGCCACGGGCGTCGTCTTGGAGCACCATCTCGCCCGGCTCGGCCACCGACCGGTCCTCGCCTCCAGCGTGGACGAGGCCTTGAAAGTCGTGGTCCGGAGCCCGGTGGACCTGATCATCGCCGACTACCGGATGCCGGAGGCCACCGGGCTGGACCTCCTGCGCCTGCTCGCGCGCGAGGGGTACTCGATTCCCGTGATCATCATGACCGGGTTCTCGAGTATCGAGCACGCGGTGGCCTCGATCAAGAGCGGCGCCATTGACTACCTCACCAAGCCCGTCCGCCCCGAGACGCTGGAAATCGCCGTCGCCCAGGCCCTGGAAGTCGTGCGGCTCCGGCGCGAGAACGAGCAGTTCCGCCGCGAGATCAACCAGTACCGCGCCGCGCAACCCCTGATCGGCGAGAGCCGTCCGTTCCGCCAGGTCATGGAGATGATCGCCGCCGTGGCCCCGACCCGCGCGACCGTGCTGCTGGAGGGCGAGTCCGGCACGGGCAAGGAACTCTTCGCCCGCGCGCTGCACGAGCAGAGCCCGCGGCGCGACGGGCCGTTCATCAGCGTCAATTGCGCGGCGATGCCGGAGGGGTTGGTGGAGAGCGCCCTGTTCGGGCACGAGAAGGGTGCGTTCACCGGCGCCACCAACCGGACCCCGGGCGCCTTCGAACGGGCCCACGGCGGCACCCTGCTCCTCGACGAGATCTCGGAGATGCGGCTCGACCTCCAGGTGAAGCTGCTCCGCGTGCTCCAGGAACAGGAGTTCGAGCGGCTGGGAGGCCAGCAGCCGGTTCGCGTGGATGTCCGCCTGATCGCGACGACCAATCGCGACCTCCTCGCCGAGGTGGATGCGGGGCGGTTTCGGGGCGATCTGTTCTACCGGCTCAACGTGGTGCCCATCCGGACTCCCCCGCTCCGGGACCGCCGCGAGGACATTCCGCTGCTGGTGCACCATTTCGCCCGGCGGGCGGCGGAGGAGATCGGCGTCACCGTCACCGGCATCGCCCCGGAGACGATTGACCTGCTGCTCCGGCATGCCTGGCCGGGCAACGTCCGCGAGCTCAAGAACGCCGTGGAGCGGGCCGTGATCCTCTCCCGGGGGGGGGTGCTGCCGCCGGCGGCGTTCCAGGGGGTGCTGGAGGCGGCCGGACGGGTGCCGGAAGCACCGGGGTGGCGGGCCGCCCCGGGGCGACCCGATTCCCCCGAGACCGCCGGGGAGCCGTTCGACCTTCAGGAGATCGAACGCCGGGCCATCCGGCGCGCCTTGCTGGCGACGAACAACAACCGCACCCGGGCGGCCCGGCTGCTCGGGATCAGCGAGCGGACCCTGCGGAACAAGCTGAACGGCCGCAAGGGGGCTCCCCGCACCCCATGGCTGACCGAGTAACAGCCCGGGCCGGCCGTCCGGAATTCCGAGCCCGCGGCCGCCAGTTCGCGCACCTTGTGGAGAGCGCCCGGGTGCGACAGCTTGAATGCACTCCAACTACCGTGGGGCCGGCATGCTGATTCTCAATCGCCGCCAGGGAGAGGCCATCCTCATCGATGGAGGGATACGCATCGTGGTGCTGTCCTCCGATCGCCGGGGGGCCAGGATCGGGATCGAAGCGCCGTCCCACGTGAATATCCAGCGCGAGGAACTGCTCAGCCGGGTGGCGAAGGCGACGCCGGACGAGCCGAAGTAAGGGCCTCTCCTACCGCTTCCACCGCACCAGCTGGATCGCCACCTCCGCGCCGCTTCCCTCCGGGCCGAGCCTCACCCGCCCGCCCCAGCGCTCCACGAGCAGGCGGACCGCGGTGAGTCCGATCCCGAGATGGCCTTCCCGGGTGCTCACGAAAGGCTCGAAGGCCCGCTCGGCGAGCCCGGCCGGAAAGCCGGGCCCGTCGTCTTGCACCAGGATCTCCACCCCCTCGCCGTGGGCCCGCGCCCCGAGCACCAGGCGTCCTCCCGCCGGCGCAGCGGCTTCCTTGGCGTTCTTGATCAGGCTGAGCAGGGCGTGCCGCAGGTCGGTCTCGACCGCGCGGACCGGCGGTAGCCCGCCGGCCGACCGCACCTCGACGTGCATGGCCGGGAGGGCCTTCTGGAACCGCTGCAACTCCGCCACTTCGGCGAGGACATCCTCCGCAATCACCGGTTCCAGGTCGCGTGGAGGGGTGGCGAACACGGTACCGAAGCGCTCCACCGCGGCGGCGAGATGGTCAACCGCGCCGGCCGCGTGGCCCTGCACGCTGGCCTCGTCCGCGGCGGAGCGCGGCGCTCCTGAGTGGGAGAGCAGCGTCAGAATCTGGAGCGCGCCGCGGCTGTCGTGCACCATGCCGCGAACCAGGGAACCCGAGACCGAGGCCCAATCGGCCCGGATCAGGAGTGCTTCGAGGCACTCGACGGGGGCGGCTCGCGTCCAGTCGGGTGGAAGGGGCATGGCTGCGGGTCGCTCGGGGAGGTGGCGCCCGGTATCCTACGGCTGGGCCCGGCGAGGTTGCAACGCGATGGCATCGCCGAGTCCGCCAGCGGCCGGGATGCGAAAGGACGGCGGGGCGGCCGTCCGGCCGCCCCGCGGCGTTGGGGGTCTCGAACTCGAACCGCGGGCTGACCTCAGGCGGATCGTCTGCTGAAGGCGCGCACCAGCCTGGCGGCAGTCTCGTTGGTTCCCACCAAGAGCACGAACAAAGCCTTGAGCATGCGCCCTCCTTTCGCGCAGCGATCCCTGTCCGGGGCGACCGTCCTGCCCCTGCGGGCCATCCCCGCAACTTCCGCACCAGCCTGATTCGCCCTTCGGCCGGATCTGCTCCAGCCACTAAACGACGACTTGCCAACCACTTATCCCCTCAGTCGAGGCGCCGGGGTTCCATCGCCTGTGTACACCGGGCACGCGCACATCTGCCACGGAACGACACCGATCCGAAGCCTGTCGGGATCGAGCGGAGTTCCGTATTCATGAAGACACCTTTCGGAGGTTTCCATTGCCTCGACTGCAGCCGCGCCGCTCCCGACTCGCCTCACCACTCGTGCTGGCCTTGGCACCGGGATTCCTGGCTGCCCAGGACCCCAGCCTGCCGGATGCGGCCGTGGCCGACAATTCCTTCTTCATCGAGGAAGGGTACAACCAGGAACCGGGAGTGGTGCAGCATATCAGTACGTTCACGGCGGCTGGCCGCTCCAATCGCGATCTCTCCTATACCCTCACACAGGAGTGGCCGTTCCGAGGCCAGCGGCACCAGCTGAGCTACACCGTTCCCGTGGTGCGGCCCTCGGGGGGCGGGGGTGGCCTCGGCGACGTGCTGCTCAACTACCGCCTGCAGGTGGGCGCAGGTTCCCGGCGCTGGGCGCTGGCCCCGCGACTCTCCCTGGTCCTCCCGACCGGCAGCGTCACCCAGGGTCGAGGGGACGGAAGTCTCGGCGTCCAGGCCAACCTCCCATTCAGCTACCAGCTCTCCCGGGCCGTCGTCACCCACTGGAATGCGGGTCTGACCCACCTGCCCGGGGCCCAGGGCCTGGTCCAGACCGGCGGGCGAGTCCGGCGTACGCTGACGGACTACCATCTGGGCGGGAGCATCGTGGCGCCGGCGCATCTGCCGCTCCAGCTCCTGCTGGAGAGCGTCGTCACCTTCGAGAGCGAGATCACGGGCACCGGCCGGGTGGACCGCTCGGCCGTTTGGATCGCGAGTCCGGGGGTCCGAGGGGCCGTCAACCTCGGTGGGGTGCAGATCGTGCCGGGATTCGCGGTGCCGGTTGCCTGGACCCGTGGCGAGGCCGATTCCGATCTTTTCTTCTACCTCTCCCTGGAGCACCGCTTTCAGTAATCAGGCTCGGGGCATGGCGGGGGGCCTGTGCTTGCCGTTCTCGCTCAGGATTTTGCCCCACCGGGCCGATGATCCAAGATGGCGGGTGCTTTCCGCCGGGCCTGCGGCCACGGAGGAACTCGATGCGGAGTCTCCGAACCCAGATGGCGATGCTGGGGGCGGTCGTTGTGTTCGTCATCGGCATCGTCGTGGCGGCCGACGCGTTCCTCCTCCGGGAAGGGCGCCGGCCGCGCCTCGAAGAAAGCGCCACCTGGGGCGAGGTCAGTCGCGACGTCTTGGTTGCTGGGCTGGGCGCGGCCCTGCTGGTCCTCCTCGCCCTGGCCGCGAGGCGGCTCTTCCTCGCGCCCTCGGCGCGGATCGCGGCGCAGCTCGAGCGCATGCAGGCGGAGGGCACCGTGGAGCACCTCGACACCGGGGTGCCGGCCCGCGACGAGGCGCTGGCGCTGGCCCAGGCCAGGAGCGACTTCCTGGCCAGCGTGAGCCACGAGATCCGGACCCCGGTCAACGGCATACTCGGCATGGTCGGGCTCCTGCTCGAGACCCGGCTCGACGCGGAGCAGCGGGACTATGCGCTCACCATTCAGCGATCGGGCCACGCGCTGCTCGCCATCATCAACGATATCCTCGACCTCTCGAAGATCGAGGTGGGGCAGCTCGCGATCGAGCCGCTCCCCTTCGATCTCCGGGTGGCGGTGGAAGAGGTGGGCGAATTGCTGGCCTCGCGGGCCCAGGAGAAGGGACTCGACTTCGTGATCCGGGTGGCGCCGGAAGCGCCGCGCCGAGTGGTCGGCGACCCCGGGCGGATTCGCCAGGTCCTGATCAATCTGGTCGGGAACGCCATCAAGTTCACCGAACGGGGTTTCGTTCGGGTGAACGTGGAGCTGGCCGGTGAAGCGGAGGGCAAGGCCAGGCTCCGATTCGCGGTCGAGGACAGCGGCATCGGGATTCCTCGATCGAAGCTGGAGCGGATCTTCGATTGTTTCACCCAGGCGGCATCCGCAGGGTGGCGGCGGCCGGGTGGCACGGGTCTCGGGCTCGCCATCTGCCGGGAGTTGGCCGCGCTCATGGGGGGACGGCTCTCGGTGGAGAGCGAGGAAGGCCAGGGGAGCCGCTTCACGCTGGAGCTGGAGCTTCCGGTCGACCGCACCGTTCCGGACGCGGCCCCCCCGCAGTCGGGGATCGAGGGTGTCCGGGTACTGGTGGCGGACCCGGACGAGGCTAACCGCACCGTGCTCCTCGAGCGCATCGCCGCCGCCGGGGCGGAGGTGGAACCCGCGGCGACGGGCGCGCAGGCGATCGCGGCGATCGGGCGGGCGGACCGAAGCGGAGCCCCGTTCGGGATGGTGATCCTGGATGCCGGCCTGCCTGACGTTGGCCCGTCGCAACTGGTCGAGCTATTCGGGGCGCTGCGCCTGGGCGCTCGGCCGGTGCTGGTGCTGGTCACGGCGCACGGCCGCCCCGGCGAGGGGCGGCGCTACGCGGAGCTGGGGTTTGCCGCGTACTTCGTGAAGCCGGTCCGGGAGGCCGATCTCCGAGAGGGGTTGGCCCTGGCCTGGCGCCGGCGCCGCCTTCCCGGGCCGCAACCGCTCATCACCCGACATTCGCTGGCGGAAGCCAGGGCGGCGGCCCGTCCCGGCCTGCCGCCGGCGCCCCGGCCAGCGCCCCTGCGCGTGCTCCTCGCGGAAGACAATGCCGTCAACCAGCAGCTCGCCGTGTCACTGCTCGAACGGCTGGGGTGTCGGGTTGAGGTCGCCGGGAGCGGACGGGAGGCGGTCTCCCTGGTGGCGCGCCGGCCGTACGACCTCGTGTTCATGGACTGCCAGATGCCGGAGATGGACGGCTACGAGACAGCCAGGCAGATTCGCGCATCCGACGCGCCCTCGGCTCGGGTGCCGATTGTCGCGCTCACCGCGAGTGCGGTCGAGGGTGAACGGGAGCGCTGCCTTGCCGCCGGCATGAACGATTACCTCACCAAGCCCATCAGCCTGGAAGCGCTGGCGGCGATGCTGGCGAGCTGGACCGGGGCGGGGCCTCCGGGAGCGCCTGGGGCTGGCGGCCCGGCGAGCGAGGCCGGATCGGTGGCCGCCGGGCAGAGCGGCGCCCTCGACCCCACCCCGCTCGACCAGCTCCGCCAGCTCGACGCCGGGCTGGCGCGCGAAATCTGCCGTATCTTCCTCTCCGAAACCCCGCTCCGGCTGATTGAACTCTCCCGCGCCGTGGAGGACGGGCAGATCGCCGACATCCAGCGGGTGGCCCATTCTCTCAAGGGGTCGTGTCTCATGATCGGGGCACGGGACCTCGGCCTCCGCGCCGAAGTGCTGGAGCGCCAGGCGGCGGCCGGCGCGCTGCATCAGGCCGGGGAGCAGATGAGCCGGATCTGGGAAGCGTGGCGGGCGGTGCAGCCGCTGGTGGAGCAGGTGGAGCGGGCTCAGCCAGCCGCCGTTGCCGGGAGCTCGGCGTAGTGGCAGGCGACCACTGACCGCCCCAGGGTCCTGAGCGCGGGTTCCTCGGCGGCGCAGCGGACGTCACGCGCGGGGTGAAAGCAGCGGGTGTGGAACCGGCAGCCCGGGGGCGGGTTGGCGGGGCTGGGCGGGTCGCCGGGGAGAATGATCCGGCTCCGCTTGGTGACCGGATCGGGGACGGGCACGGCCGAGAGAAGCGCCTGGGTGTAGGGGTGCCGTGGCGAGCCCAGCACCTCGTCCGTGGGGCCGAGCTCGACGATCTTCCCCAGGTACATCACCGCCACCCGTTGCGCGATCTGCCGCACCACGGCCAGGTCGTGCGCGATGAACAGATAGGACAGACCCCGGCTCCGCTGGAGGTCCAGCAGCAGGTTGATGATCTGGGCCTGGACCGACACATCGAGGGCCGAGACCGGTTCGTCGCACACCAGGAAGGCCGGCTCGACGGCGAGCGCGCGCGCGATCCCGATCCGTTGGCGCTGGCCGCCGGAGAACTCGTGCGGATAGCGCGACGCGTAGGCGGGATCGAGGCCCACCTCCTCCAGGAGCGACGCTACCCGCCGCGGGATCTCCGCCCGGGGCGCCAGCCGGTGGATTTCCAGCCCCTCCGCCACCGCCTCGCCGATCCGCATCCGCGGGTTGAGCGAGCTGTACGGATCCTGGAAGATGATCTGCATGCGCCGGCGCAGGGCTCGGAGCGCCGCGGGCTCGAGGGCGAAGACGTCCTGGCCGTCGAACACCACCTGGCCGGCGGTCGCGTCCAGGAGCCGGAGGATGGTGCGTCCCACGGTGGACTTGCCGGAGCCCGATTCGCCCACCAGGGCCAGCGTCTCCCCCCGGTCAATGGTAAACGACACGCCGTCCACGGCCCTGATGGGCGCCTGCCCTCGTCGGAACAGACCCGCGGGGAGGTAGTGTTTGACGAGGTTCCGGACTTCGAGCAGGGGCATCGTGGCTCCAGGCCCAGTGCCGCGTGCGGGGTTCCGCCGGCTGCGTTCGGCGATCGGCACCGCGTCAGGTGCGGGACCCGGGCGGCCGCCGGGTGCCGCGCTCGCTGCCGCGGTCAGGGGTTCGTTTCTCCCAGCCAGCACCGCATCCAGTGCCCCTCGCCGAGCGGGACCACGGGCGGTTCGGTCCGGCAGCGCTCCATTCGCCTGGGGCAGCGGGGGTGGAATCGGCATCCCTCGGGCCAGGCGGTGGCGGAGGGCACCATACCCGGAATCGGGGTGAGGCGACCCGGGGGACCGGTAAGCCGCGGCATCGAGGCGAAGAGCCCCTGGGTGTAGGGGTGCGACGGGCTGGCGAAGAGGCGACTGGTGGAGGCCTCCTCGACGATGCGGCCGCCGTACATCACGGCCACCCGGTCGGCCCGGCCGGCCACGATGCCGAGGTCGTGGGTGATGAGGAGGACCGCCATCCCGCGCGCCGCCCGCAGCCGGTCGAGGACCTCGAGGATCTGGGCCTGCACCGTCACGTCGAGCGCGGTGGTGGGCTCGTCGGCGATCAGGAGCTCCGGCTCCGCCGCCAGTGCGATCGCGATCATGACGCGCTGCCGCATGCCCCCGCTCAGCTGATGCGGGTAACTTGCGAGGCGGGCTCGCGGGTCGGGGATCCCGACCTCGGCGAGGAGGGCCGCGGCCCGCTCCCGGGCCTCGCGCCGGGAGACCGGGAAATGGGCCCGGATCCCCTCGGCGATCTGGTCGCCCACCGTGAACACCGGGTTCAGGCTGGTCATCGGGTCCTGAAAGATCATCCCCACCCTCCGCCCGCGAATCCGGCGCAACGCCTCCCCTTCGAGGGCCAGCACATCGGTGCCGTCGAGGCGGATCGTGCTCCCGGGCTCGATGCGCCCCGGCGGCGGCACGAGCCGGAGGATCGCCAGGCTGGTCAGGCTCTTGCCGGAGCCCGATTCGCCCACCAGGGCGAGCGTCTCGCTCCGCGCGAGGGTGAAGCTCACCCCGTCCACCGCCCGCGCAGGGCCGGCGGCCGTGGGAAAGGTGATCCGAAGATCGGCAACCTCGAGCAGGGGGGTCATGCCGGACCGGAGTCGGAGTCCTCCTGGAGCGCCTCGCCTACCAGCTGGACGGCCAGCACCGTGAGGACGATGGCCAGGCCGGGGGCCAGGCTCATCCAGGGAGCGGCGACGAGGTACGGCTTGGCGTCGTAGATCATCCCGCCCCAGGTGGGCGTCGGCGGCTGCACCCCGAGCCCGAGGAAGGAGAGTCCTGCCTCGAGGAGGATCACGTCGCCCACGGCGAGTGTCGTGGCCACCGTGAGGGGGGGCGCCACGTTCGGTAACAGGTGGCGAAAGATAATCCAGCCGGGGCCTGCGCCCAGCGCGCGGGCCGCGCCCACGAAGTCCAGAGTCCGGAGGCGGAGCACTTCGGCCCGCACCAGGCGGCTGGTGCCGAACCAGCCGGTGACCCCGATGACGGCGACCAGCGCGGGGAGCGGGATCCGCTCCAGGCTTGCCACCATGAGCAGCAGGAGGAAGAGCCGGGGGACCGCCAGGGCGCCGTCCACGAGGCGCATGAGCGCCGCATCGAGCCAGCCGCCGGTGTAGCCCGCCACGAGGCCCACCAGGAGTCCGAGCGTCATCGAGAGGACCACGGCGCCGGTCGCGATCGCGAGCGACACCCGGGCGCCGTACACCACCCGGGCCAGGACGTCTCGGCTCAGGTGGTCGGTGCCTAACCAGTGCGCGGCCGAGGGGCGCGCGAGCGCGCCGCCCACCACGTCGGGCTGGGCCCGGGGGTCCTGGAGGAACGGCGGCACGGCGACGGCGGCCAGGAGGAGCCCGAGCAGGACGGCGGCACCGGCCCGCCCCCCGCTCCGGCGCCAGATCCGGCGCCAGGGCGAACCGGGCCGGGTCATGCCCCTCCCCCCCCCACGCGCGGGTCCACGAGGCGCTGGAGGCCGTCGGCGAGGAGATTGCCGAGGACGACCACGCCCGACACCAGCAGGGCGCACCCCATGATCACGGGATAGTCGCGGCTGCCGATGGCCTGGGCCGCCAGGGTCCCCAGGCCGGGCCACGCGAACACCGCTTCCACGAAAACCGACCCCGCCACCAGCAGGGGGAGCCAGAGCCCGAAGAGGGTGAGCACCGGGGTGAGCGCGTTCCGCCAGGCGTGGCGCCAGTACACGGCCCTCGGCGGCAGGCCCTTCATCTGCGCCGTGCGGACGTAGTCTTGGCGCAGCACCTCCAGCATCGCGGCGCGCTGGTGCCGGATGGTGGCGGCGATGGTCACGGCCGACAAGGTGAACACCGGCAGGACGAGGTGGCGCAGCAGGTCGCCGAGGCGGGCGAGCCAGCCCGCGTCGGCGGGGAGCCAGGGGCTCCGCATCCCGGCCACCGGGAGCCAGTGCAACGTGGTCCCGAAGAGCCAGGCGAGCACGAGGCCGAGCCAGAACGAGGGCGTGGCGTACGCGGCGAGGGTGAGGGCGGTGAGGATGCGATCCGCCCGGGTGTGGCGGCGCCGCGCCTGCCACACCCCGAGCCAGAGGCCCACCGTGAAGTTGAGAGCCAGCACGGTACCGCCCAGGAGCAGGGTGGCCGGCAGCCGTTCCGCGAGCAGCCGGGTAACCGGCCGGCCCTGCTCGATCGAGAGCCCGAGGTCTCCGGTGCCCACCCCGCGGAGGAACGCGGCGAACTGCCGGAGCGGCGGCTGGTCGAGTCCGTATCGGGCCCGGAGCGAGGCGATGGCCTCAGGGGGGAGCGGGCGGTCCTCCGAGAGCCGGGCGAGGGGGTCGCCCGGCGTGACGCGCATGAGAAAGAAAATGATGATGACGGCGAGCACGTAGGTCGCGGCAGCCTGCAGCGCGCGGCGGAAGAGCCAGCTCGCTCCCGTCATCTCAGCTCATTCCCGGTCTCGCGGGAGTTCGGCTCCCGGCCTGACCCTCCAGCGCCACACCTCGGACCAGGGGGAGTCGGGGCGCAGCACGACGCCCTGGAAGCGGCGGTGCACCAGAGGCACCGACTCGGGAGCATACAGAAAGAGGGCCGGCGCGTCGTCGGCAAGGATCCGGAGCGCCTCAGGCCAGAGCCGGCCCGGGTCTCCCCGGCCCTCGGTGGCCCGCGCGATCAGGCTGTCGAGCGCGGGGTTGCAGTAGTGCGCCACATTGGACCCCCCGATCCCGGCGCAGGACCAGCTCTGCACCAGTCCCGACGGGGTGGGATCCTGGGTGACGGACCAGAACTCGAGATCGAACTGGCCGGCCCGGCGGCGGGACACATAGGCCGCCGGCTCGAGGGTCTGCACCTCGAGCCGGATACCGAACGCGCGCCATTGTTCCTGAACCTGCTGGGCCATGGCCCGGCGCGGGGCGGAGGTGGCCGGCACGATGAGGGTGAGGGCGAGCGGAGTGCCCTGGTGGTCGAGGACGCCGTCCCCGTCGCTGTCACGCCATCCCTGGCCGCCCAGCAGGCGGCGCGCTTCGGCGGGATCGAACGGCCGCGGGCGAGGAGGCCGGATGTTTCGCGCCACGACCTGGGAGATCGGGACGTCCGTGAGCACCGTATGGTTGCCGTAAACCGACCGGGCGATGCGCTCGCGGTCGAGGCTCTGGATCAGAGCCCGGCGCACGGCCGGATTCGAGAGAATCGGGTGTGGCCGCGCCGTGTCGGCCGGATCGCGCTGGTTGAACGTCAGGTAACCCAGGGTGAGGCTCGGGCCGGGGAAGCTCTGCAGGGCGGGTGCCCGGAGCAGCCGCTCCGGGTTGGGGTAGTTGTAGGCGTTGTCCAGCGCGTCGGCCTGACCGGCCAGGACCAGGTTCACCCGCGCCTCGGGGTCCGAGGCGAACAGGAAGATCACCCGCCCGATCCCGGGGCGGCCGAGGAAGAAATCGGGATCGGCGGCGAGCGCGATGAGCTGGCCCGGTTCCCGGCGCACCCAGCGATACGGACCGGTGCCGATCGGATGCCGGCCGAAGGATCCCGCGCTGACCGAGTCAGGCGGCAGACCCTCCAGGAGGTGCGCCGGCAGCAGGGGGACGTGATAGACCGCGTCGTAGAGCTGCTCGGGGTACGCGTCGGTGAAGGTGAAGGCTACCCGGCGATCGCCCTCCGCGGTCACCGAGCGAATCCGGCGGAGGAGGACGGCGAGCTGGCGGTCCAGGGTGGTATCGCGGGCCCGGGCGAAGGTGAACACGACATCGCGCGCGGTGACCGGGCTTCCGTCGTGCCAGCGCGCCCGCGGGTCGAGCTCGAAGACGAGCGTGCGCGGATCGCGCCGGATCCAGCGCCGCGCGAGGCGGGGGATGAAGCTCGCCTCGTCGGTGGTCGAGAGCGAGGGCCCGAGATCGGCCAGCCGCAGGAACAGGAGGTCGGAGACCTCGCGGTTGGCGTTGTCGTTCCGGAAGAGCGTGGGGATCGGGGTGGGTGCCTCGCGGGGCGCGGCGATGACCAGGGTGCCGGCCTGCGGTGCGGCCGCGCCGGGCGCGGCGAGGACCAGCAGGAACGACCAGCGGACCAGACGCCGGGGGGCAGGGGCCATTCCTTAACCTACCGAGCGGCCCGGCCGCCACGCCACGCTCCGGGGCACCGGTTCAGCGCCGCCAGGTCCAGGCGGGATCGCGGAACGCCGGGCCGAGTGCCTCGGCCCGGCGGGCGAGCGGAGCGGGCGTGGTGCCGAGTCTCGTGACCGGGCCCCAGGTGTCCTCGAGCACCTCGGCGATCGCGGCGGCGACCTCGTCGAACGCCACCCGGCGTCCGAGGAGACCGTGCAGGGTGGCCTCCCGAGGCCTCCTCGGGGTCTCCGGGGAGCGGGCGACCTCCGTCACGAGCGACTGATCGTCCTCGAGGAGCACGCTTCCGTGCTGCAGCACGGCGCCGCCCTGCCGGAGCTGTGCGCTGCCCACCAGCTTCCGGCCTCCGGCGGTGATCTCGCCGCCTGCCGCGCTGGCGAAGCACGCGCCGGCGCCGGGCGACTCGGCCGGCCGGGCCGGCGCCAGTTCCACCGGCGCGCCGAGCCGCGCGAGCCCGGCCGCGATCAGGCGGTGGATCCGGTGGTAGCTCTCCTGGTGCCCCCCGAGCGCCCCCACCGGGGCGGCCACCGCGTAGGTCAGCTCCCGAGCGTGCCACACCGCGCGACCCCCGGTGGGTCGCCGCACCACGTCGAGCCCCCTCCGCGTGATCGCGTCACGGTCGTAGCGCCGGAGCGCCGGTTCGTGGCGACCGAAGGACAGCGCGAAGGGATCCCACCGGTACAATCGCACGATGCCATGTCCGGTCCGTTCGGCGTGTTCCAGCAGCGCCAGGTCGAGCGCCATGTTGGCCCAGCCGGGCAGGGGCGGCGAGAGGAGGAGCGACCAGGAGAGGGGAGGCCGGGTGGCGGAGGCGCCGGCCCGGAGCCCGGCATGCGTCCCGGCCTCCAGGTCGGGCAGGCCGGGCATCCCCGACTCCGGGTTCGCCAGCTCAGTCCCGGTTGCTGCCATACTCCGCCACCGGCGGGCAGGTGCAGACCAGGTTGCGGTCGCCGTACGCGGCGTCGATGCGGCTCACGGTGGGCCAGGTCTTGTGCTCTCGGAGGATCGGCATGGGGAAGGCGGCGCGCTCGCGCGAGTAGGGCCGGTCCCAGCGGTCGCCGATCACCTGGACCAGGGTGTGCGGCGCGTTGGTGAGCAGATTGTTCCCTCGCGGCGCCTTCCCTTCCTCGATCTCGCGAATCTCCTCGCGAATGCTGATGAGCGCCGCCACGAAACGGTCCAGCTCCTCCTTGGGTTCGCTCTCGGTGGGCTCGATCATCAGGGTCCCGGGGACCGGGAAGGACACCGTGGGGGGGTGGAAGCCGTAGTCAATGATCCGCTTGGCCACGTCCTCCACCTCGAGGCCCGCGGTCTGTTTGAAGCGCCGCATGTCGAGAATGAACTCGTGGGCGACGTGCCCGTTCGGTCCGGTGTAGAGCACCGGGAAATGATCCTTGAGCTTGTGGGCCAGGTAGTTGGCATTGAGGATGGCCACCTTGGTGGCCTCGGTCAGGCCGTCCTGGCCCAGCAGGTTGATGTAGGCCCAGGAGATGGCGAGGATCCCGGCGCTGCCCCAGGGCGCCGCCGAGACGGTGCCGCAACTCCGGGGGTGGCCGAGCGGTACCACCGGATGGTCGGGGAGGAACGGGGCGAGGTGCTTCGCGACGCAGATCGGTCCGACGCCGGGGCCGCCGCCGCCGTGGGGGATGGCGAAGGTCTTGTGCAGGTTGAGATGGCAGACATCGGCGCCGAAGTCTCCCGGGCGGCACAGCCCCACCTGGGCGTTCATGTTGGCGCCGTCGAGATAGACCTGGCCGCCGTGATCGTGGACGATCCGGCAGATCTCCCGGATGGAGGCCTCGAAGACGCCGTGGGTGGAGGGGTACGTGACCATGAGGCAGGCGAGTGTGTCGCGGTGCTCGGCCGCCTTGGCGCGGAGATCGGCCAGGTCAATGTTCCCCTCGGGGTCGGACGCCACCGGGACCACGCGGAGCCCGGCCATGACGGCACTCGCGGGATTGGTCCCGTGGGCGGACATCGGGATGAGACAGACCCGCCGGTGGCCCTCGCCCCGGCTCTGATGATAGGCACGGATCACCAGGAGGCCGGTGAACTCGCCCTGGGAGCCGGCGTTGGGCTGGAGCGACACCGCATCGAAGCCGGTGATCTCGGCCAGGGCCGCCTCGAGCTGGGCGAAGAGGATCTGATAGCCGGCGGCCTGGGAGAGCGGGGCGAAGGGATGTAGCCGGTTGAACTCCCGCCAGCTCACCGGCATCATCTCGGTGGTGGCGTTGAGCTTCATGGTGCAGGAGCCGAGCGGGATCATCGCGGAGGTGAGGGAGAGGTCCTTCGCCTCGAGGCGCTTGATGTAGCGCAGCATCTCGGTCTCGCTGTGGCAGCGCCGGAAGACGGGATGCGTGAGATAGGGACTGGTCCGGCGGAGCTCCGGCGGGATGGCGGGCTGGGCCCGGGCGCCGGCGTCGCCCAGCATGTACGGCAGCGCCACCTCCAGCGAGAAGACCGCGATCAGGTCGGAGAGATCCCGGACCGACACGGTCTCGTCCAGTGCCACGCTCACCCGGGTGGGGGAGATCACCCGCAGGTTGATCATGCGCTCCCGCGCGGCGTCGAGGATGCGCGGGAGGTTGGCCGCCTTCACGTCCACCGCGATGGTATCGAAGAACCGGTCGTGCACCACGTGGTAGCGGAGCTGGCGCAGCGCGGCGGCGAGAAGGGTGGCCTGGGTGTGGACCCGCTCGGCGATCCGGCGCAGCCCCTCGGGGCCGTGGTAGACGGCGTACATGCTGGCCATCACGGCGAGGAGCACCTGGGAGGTGCAGACGTTGCTCGTAGCCTTGTCGCGGCGGATGTGCTGTTCGCGGGTCTGGAGCGCCATCCGGAGCGCCAGCCGGCCACTCGAATCCCTCGAGACCCCGATGATGCGGCCCGGCAGGTGCCGCTTGTACTCGTCCCGGGTGGCGAAGAAGGCCGCGTGCGGCCCGCCGTAGAACATCGGCACGCCGAACCGCTGGCTCGAGCCCACGGCGATGTCGGCGCCCCATTCGCCGGGCGGGGTGAGCAGGCAGAGCGCGAGGAGGTCGGTGGCCGCCGTCACCAAGGCGCCGGCCGCGTGGGCCTGGCGGCAGAGCTCGCGGAAGTCGCGGAGGCAGCCGTCGGTCGCCGGGTACTGGACCAGGCACCCGATCACCCCGGGCTCGAAGCTGAACTCCTCGGCGGGGAGCACCCGCACCGCGAGGTCGCGGGCCTGGGCGCGGGTCCGCACCACCGCGATGGTCTGGGGGTGGCAACCCTCGTCCACCAGGTACACCGCCGGGCCCGAGGGCCGGGCCACGGCGAGCGTGAGATACATCGCCTCGGCGGCGGCCGTGGCCTCGTCCAGCAGCGATGCGTTCGCCACCGGCAGGGCGGTGAGGTCCGCCACCATGGTCTGGAAGTTGAGCAGGGCTTCCAGCCGCCCCTGGGCGATCTCCGCCTGGTAGGGCGTGTAGGCGGTATACCAGCCCGGGTTCTCCAGGACGTTCCGCTGGATCACCTGGGGAGTGAAGGTGCCGTAATATCCCATCCCGATATAGCTCCGGAAGAGCCGGTTCTGTGCCGCGATGCCGCGCAAGGCCTGAAGCACCTCGCGCTCGCTCCGGTTGGGTGGGATGTCGAGGGGCCGCCGGAGGCGGATGTCCTCCGGGACCACGGCGTCAATGAACGCGTCCAGCGACTCGTAGCCCAGTTCCCGGACCATCTGCTGGATGTCCTGCTTGCGGGGGCCGATGTGGCGCCGCACGAACCGGTCGGTTCGGAGCAGGGTGTACGGGGGGACGTCGGGCCGGGCGGGACTCTGCAGCGTGTCGGTCATGGTGTGCGACTCCCGAAAAACGGCGGGCGCCCCGGCCAGCAGGGCCGGGGCGCCCGGGCGGCGAGCGGCGTGGGCATGGCGCTCCTACTGGCCGATCCTGGCCCGGTAGGCCGCCGCGTCGAGCAAGGTGCCGAGCTCGGCGGGATCCTGGAGGCGGAGCCGGATCATCCAGCCCGCGCCGTACGGATCGCGATTCACCAGGCCCGGATCCCCTTCCAGCTTGGTGTTGACCTCCACGACCTCGCCGCTCACGGGGCAGAAGAGTTCGGAGACCGCCTTCACGGCTTCCACGGTGCCGAAGACCGCCATGCGGTCGAAGCGGGCGCCGGGCTTGGGCAGCTCGACGAACACGATATCGCCCAGTTCACCCTGGGCGTAATCGGTGATGCCGACCTCGACCACGGCGTCGCCGGTCTTGCGGACGTACTCGTGTTCCGGGGTGTACAGCAGGTCGGCGGGAATGGTGGCCACGCGGGAGGGCTCCGGGATTGACGGGGGCAAGGATAGACGCGGCGGGGGAGGGAATCAAGTCTGGGCCGCGGCCAGCCGTTCCAGTTCGTCCCACACGGCCCGGGCCCGCCGCTCGAGCGTGGGCAGGTCGCCGTCGTTCTCGATCACGAACGGGCTCCGGTTCCCGGGGCCGCCGCGCCAGGCGCGCTTCGCCGCGGCGGGCAGCTGGAGTGCCATCAGGTGGCGGGCCTCCACCTCGCTCAGGCCGCGGGTGGTTTGGAGCCGTGTCAGGCGAATGGCTTCGGGGGCGTCCACCAGCACCACCGCATCGAAGCGGCCCGGGTCGCGCACCTCGAAGAGGAGGGGGATGTCGCAAACCACGATCCGGTCCCCCCGGTCGCGTGCCGCCGCGATGTGCTCCCTCGTGAGGCGTTCCACCGCCGGGTGCACGATCGCGTTGAGCGCCGAGCGGGCGTCGGGGTCGCTGAGCATGAGGGCCCGGAGCCGGTCCCGGTCCAGAGTCCCGTCCGGCCGTACCACCGCGGGCCCGAAGCGCGCCGTGATGGCCGCGAACACCGGCGAGCCCGGGGCCTGGAGTTCCCGCACCAAGGCGTCGGCGTCGATGATCGTCGCCCCCCAGCGCCGGAACAGGTCGGCCACCCGGGACTTGCCGGACGCGACGTTACCGGTAAGCGCGACGAGGAGCATGGGGGAGAGGCGATGGGGGCCAGGCCGGGGCGCCAGACGCCGATGCCGGCCGTCCCCGGGCTGTTGAGGTTCACGGGCGGTTCACGCGTCGCCAGCCGCGGGGCGGGACGGCGGGGGGGGTAGCTCGCCGTGTCCACCCGACGACCCGGGCCGCGGTACTTCTCCCTTCCCTCCGCCGGCTCCTTGCCCGCCAGCCGAACGCCGCGGAGGGACGCGGACGGACGCGGAGAGATCACCGGGCTTTCCTCGACAGCCGCCCCGGGCCGGCGCCCTGACCAACCGGGCCTGCACCCTCGGTGTCCCTCTGCGTCCTCGGTGGCCCCTTGCTCCGGCTCGCCGGACCAGCGGCGCGGGGTAGCAGGGTTGACGGGAAGGCGCTCGCGCGGCTTCCCCCGCCGGGGTTCGGCGGTTCGCCCCTCACCACAGCCGGGCACCCTAGAGCAGGGCCGTCTGATCCTCGTCCTGTCGCGGGACCCGGTGGCAGTGGCGGCACCGGGCTTCGTAGGACTCGCGCCCGCCCACGAGAATGGTCGGCGAGTCGTAGCGCGCGGGGCGGCCATCCACCAGGCGCTGGTTCCGCGTGGCGAGGTCGCCGCAGATGACGCAGATGGCCTGCAGCTTGTCCACCGATTCCGCCACCGCCATCAGGTCGCCCATGGCGCCGAAGGGCTCACCCCGGAAATCGGTGTCGGTCCCCGCGACGATGACGCGCACCCCCCGGGCGGCGAGCGCCGTCACCACCGTGACGATCTCGGGGTCGAGGAACTGGGCCTCGTCAATGGCCACGAGTTCGGTGTCGGGCCGCACCTGCCGGAAGATCTCCGCCGCCGAGTCCACCGGCACCGCCTCGATTTCGCGGCCGTCGTGTGAGGCGATGCTGGAAGGGCCGTAGCGGGTGTCGAAGTGCGATTTGAAGACCTGCACCCGGCGCCGCGCGATGATCGCCCGCCGCACCCGGCGGATCAGTTCCTCGCTCTTGCCGCTGAACATCACGCCGGTGATCACCTCGATCCACCCCGGCCGCGACCCATGGTACATCGGTGGCCTCTGACGGAAACGACGGGAACGACTCAGCGGGAGGGAACACACGTTACTCGGGCGACGGGAGAGGGTCAAGGAACTTCCTTGACCCCCCGGGCCCGGCTTTCCACCTTTCCCCGCCCGCCCCGAGGACAGGAGTCGCCGCGTGAACAAGCCCGAGCTGGTGGCCGCGCTCGCCGCCCACCTCAAGACCAGCAAGGCCGTCGCCGCTCGCGCCGTGGATGCGCTGTTCGGCGCCGAGGGGATCATCGCTCTCGAGCTCAAGCGCGGGCGCAAGGTCCAGCTTTCGGGGTTCGGCGCCTTCGAAGCCCGCCGGCGCAAGGCGCGGTCGGTCCGGAACCCGCGGACCGGCCGGGCCATGCTGATCAAGGCGAGCATCGCGCCGGTCTTCAAGGCCGGGAAGGGGCTGAAGGCGATGTTGAATCGGCGGTGACCGGCCCGGTGTGGGCTCTGGAACTCGGACGGCTCGGAACGCCCCGGTGATCGGGTTCCCGGCCCTCCCTCCCGGTGCCGATCCGCCGGGCTTCGCTCCCTGATCCTCCGTCACCGGCTCCCGTGCCGGTCCAGCCGGGCGACGACCCGGCGCCGGCGGATCGTCCGGCCGCTCAAGCGCCGACAGATGTCTTCAGCCTCGCCGGCCGGCAGTTCCACGAGCGAGTAGAGCTCGCGGATCTCGATCCGCCCGATCTTGGTCCGGTCCACGCCCACTTCCTTGGTGAGCGCGGCGACGATGTCGTTCGGCGACGCCTCGTCCTTGCGTCCGACCCCGATCCACACCTGGGCCACCCCGGGGCCGGCGGCCGGTTCCGCCCTGGCCGAACCGGCCAGGCGGTGGAGCGCGGCCGCCACCAGGGCGGGGTCGCGGCGTTCGAAGAGCGGCGCGAGCGCCACGAGCTCCGCGGTCAGGTCCTCCTGCTCGATGATCCGCTCGATCGCGGCTCGCCGGGCGCTGGCCTGGTCGCGCGCATCGTCGGGGGCCCCGGGCAGCCGGAGCGCCTGTTGTTTGCCCGCGATGCGCGCCACGTAGCCCAGCCCGTGGGGGGGGACCAGCAGCACGACCTCGCCGGCCGCGGCCAGTTGCGCGAGCCGCGCCGGGGCGGGCAGGTCCCACGCCACAATCGCGGGGGCGGAGGGCGCGTCGCCCGTGACGACCGTGGTATCGCGGCCCAGCGGCACCGCTTCGGCCCGGTCCGCGCTGGCCCGGTCCGCCGCCCAGATCACGGCGTGGGCAGGATCCAGGACCTCGAGCAGCGCCGGGAGCGCGGTGCTGCGCTGGCCCCACGCCACCTGGACGGTGCGGACCGGGGGCCGGGCTGCGCTGCTGTCGGCCTGCACCAGCGGCCCGGTGGTGAAGGCCCGGCGCGCGTATCGCTCGACCAGGTCGGGCCGCGCCCCGGGGGTAGCCGGCTGGATGATCCGGCAGCATTCGCGGGGCAGTTCCTGCATCAGGCTGGTGAGCAGCTCGTCGCTCGGATAGAGGTCGGGCCAGGCGAGCACGGCGTACTCGGCGGCCTCGAGCTTGAGGGCGCTGCGAGCAAGGAGGTCGGCGGCGGTCGAGGGGGCGGTGAGGAGGATCTCGACCCGCCCCTCGCGAAGCAGCCGGGTGGCGCGGGCCGCCCGGTAGGCCACGTGCGCGCGGTGCCCGGCCGCCTCGGCAAGGGGGAGCAACACGTCCGCCCACTCCGCGAGTGCCGGCGCCGGGGCGAGGATCAGGGCGCGCAGGCCGCCCGGGGTGAGCCCGCTCACGAGACCGGCGAGGGCTGGCGCGGCGTAGCGGGCTGCGGGCGGTACCGCGAGGACCAGGTTGGTCCCCCGCGCGGCACCGGACGCCTGCTCGCGCGGGCCCGCGTCGTCGGCGGTGTATCCCCAGGCCTCGAGCAGGGACGCCACCGGGGGGACGAGGTGGAGCTCGGTGAGGCCCGGCATGCGGCGATCTCCATCGGTGCGCTGTGCCGCGGGCGGGACTGGCAACGCCACCCGCAGCCGACCAAGGCGTCTCGGAAGCCCGGGATCGCTGCTCCCGGTCCCGCCGCGAAAGTAGTCGAGGACCTGATCGGAAGCCAGTTGACATCACGCGCCGGGGTGGGGACCTTTGAGCGTCCTCGCGGGGCGTGGCGGTATCTCACCGGGCGTCCTCCCACGGTTTTCCAGTTGCGCGCTGCAGGTTCCATGACCGATCCGCTTTCACCGAATCTGGCCCATCTGCGGCCCTCCGAGACCGTCGCCATCAGCAACGAGACCAGGCGCCGCCGCGCGCAGGGGGAGGATGTGCTGGACCTGAGCGTGGGGGAGCCGGATTTCGACACCCCGGGGCCGGTGGCGGAGGCGGGGATCCAGGCCATTCGGAAGGGGATGACCCGCTACCCTCCGAACATCGGGATCTTGGAGCTCCGGAGCGCGATGGCGCGCCATCTCTCGCTCCTGTCAGGCGGGCGGCCGGTCAATCCGGACCAGTTCGTGGTGAGTTCGGGGTCCAAGCAGGCGATTTTCAACGCCTGTTTCGCGCTGTTCGGTCCCAAGGACAAGGTGCTGGTGCCGGCGCCCGCCTGGGTCTCGTATCCCCAGCTCGTGCATCTCTGCCGGGCGGAGCCGGTCATGGTGCCGGGCGATGCCGAGTGGGGGCTCAAGGTGAGCGTGGACGACCTGGAGCGGCGCACCGACAAGCTGGTGCGGGGGCTCATCCTGTGCTCCCCCTGCAACCCGACCGGGGCGACCTATTCGGCCGCGGAGATCCGGGCGATCGCCGAGTGGGCCCGGCGCCGCCAGGTCTGGATCATCGCGGACGAGATCTACCGCCGGATCTATTATGGCGACGGCCCCGCGCCCTCGTTCCTCGATCTGCCCGACGAGTATCTGGAGCGGACGGTCCTCATCTACGGCGCGAGCAAGGCGTACGCCATGACGGGCTGGCGGATCGGCGCCGCGCTGGCGCCGCTCCCGGTCGCGAAGGCCATCGCCGCGCTCCAGTCCCACACCACCACCGGAGCCAACCATCCGGCGCAGTGGGCGGCGGCCACGGCGTTCAGCGACGAGCGGGTCGAGCAGGACGTGCAGCGGATGGTGGCCGCCTTCCGCCGCCGCCGCGACCGGGTGGTGGAGCGGTTCCGGAGCGAGGCGCCCGGGGTCGAATTCGTCGAGCCCACCGGGGCGTTCTACTTCTTCTTCCGGGTGGACGGCATGACGGCGGCGCGGGATCTCACGGGCACCGCGTTCTGCGAGCAGGCGATGGCGGCCGGCGTGGCCCTGGTGCCGGGAGCGGCCTTCGGCGACGATCGCTGGGTCCGGATGAGCTACGCCGTCTCCGACCGCGAGCTCGAGACCGCGCTGGACCGCATCCTGGGGCTTGTCAGGCGGCTCGGCGCCGGGGAGGGCGCCAGCCGGCCGGCTGGCACCGCTGCGACCCGGAGCCCGGCCCGGTGAGCCGCGCGGCGGCGGAGGGACCCCCGTGGGCACGATGACCTGGACCCGGATGCGGCGCGCCGTGGCCGCCCGGGGATTCACGCCGGCCACCTGGATTCCCGCAGCCAGCGAGGGCCGGGCCGAAGAGGCCACCATCCAGCCGGCCCGCCTGCTCGAGGACCTGCCGCTCTCCGGGCGCGCGGTCGGACGTCCCGAGCCGTGGCCCGGCGTGGTCGCGTTCCTCGACGGCACCCAGCGCTACGAAGTCATGGCCTATGCCGATTCCACCCCGGTGGTGGTGGCGGAGATCGGCGCGGCGGTGCTGGAACGGCGCGAGCGCCGGCTCCGCCTGGCCCTGGCCGAGCGGCGCCGCCTGATCGTCGCCCGGCCGGAGGCGCTGGCCCGCCTCGAAGGCACCGCCGAGGGCCACGAGACGATCGCCCTCCCCGACGAGGGCCCCGTCCATCCGGTGCGCGACTTCCAGCTCGCCCGCCGAGCGGTGGACCAGGCCCGGGGCCGGCTGGAGGTCGAGGTGGGACGGCGTTACCGGGCCCGCTCCGACGCCTGGCTGATCGTGGACGGCCCGCTCACCGAGAGCCCTCAGTGGGCCCGCGACCCCCGCATGCTCGGGGTGAGCAAGAGCCACGCGACCCTCCCCTTCGGCGGCGAGGCGCTCGATCATTACCTCCGGCTCGCCGCGGGCCATCGCTCGCCGGTCTTCGAGCCGGCCGGTCATACCGTGACCCCAGTTCATTCCTGGGCGCTCCGGCTCTGGCCCTGGGAGGGCCGCGACGTGCTGCACGGGCTGGTCCGGATCGAGGCGGCCCCCACGCTCGACACCCTCGCGCAGGCCGACCAGCTCTCCCGCTGGCTCCTCGCCGAGCGGGCCCCCGTGTCCACGCCGGACCCCCGCTGGGACCGGCTGCTCTACGGCATTCACGCCGTGGAGCAGTACCTGAGGGCGAGTGCGGGACGGTGAACGCCAGGACGGTGAACGGGTCGTCCCGTGAGCCGAGCGGCGCCGCGCGCGGCGAGGGGTCGCCGGGTCGCTCGTGGCCCAGCGCCTGACCGCCGGGCACGGGCCCTGAGCGCCGACAGCCGAACCGTCCGCCGTTCCCCACGGCTTACCGCCATCCCTCCCTCCCCCTAGCTTTCCCGCATGCCAGCCGCCCCGCCCCCGCCCATCGGGCGCGTCGTCGCCACCGAACTCAAGCCGTCCACGCCGCACCAGTTCCATTTCTGGACCGCGCGGGAGTCTCCGATCGGGATCGGCGCCATTGTCCGGGTGGAGGCGCCGGGCCGGACCGTGCTCGGGATCGTCACGGACGGGTTCGCCTACTCCGACCTGGTCACGCCGATCCACGACGTGATCGGGGCCGACGGCGATCCGGCGGTTGCGCTCGAGACCCCCACCGAGCGGGCCGAGATCCGGCTGTACACCGCGGCGGTCCTGCGGCAGCTCCCCGAGGAGCCGCTCCAGCCGGTGCCGCTCGGCGCGGTGCACCTCGCCACCGATGCGGACGTGGTCACCGCGCTCCGGATGGATGCGTTCACCCAGGTCGCCGAGCCGACCGGGATCCCCTGCGGGGTGTACGCGGCGGGCGGCCTGGAAGCCCCGGTGTACCTCGACGCCGATTTCCTCCTCGGTCCCGAGGCGGCTCACCTCAACATCACGGGCGTTTCGGGCCTCGCCACCAAGACCAGCGCGGTGGAGTTCCTGCTCGCGAGCATCTTCCAGACGTTCCCGGCCCACAAGGGGACGGTGGCAGCCCTCTGCTTCAACGTGAAGGGCCCCGACCTGCTGTTCCTCGACCAGCCGGGCGCCCTGACCGACGAGGACCGCCGCCTGTACGCGCGGCTGGGCTTGAGGCCCGAGCCGTTTCGCGACGTCCGCTACTACGCCCCGTACAAGCCGGACGGGGTGAACCTCAACACGCTCCGGACCCACGAGGCGCTGGCGGCCTCGACCGTGCCGCTGGTCTGGGGCCTCCGCGAAGTGCTGGACTACGCGGAGGTGCTCCTCAACCGGGACGACGTGGATGCGAAGGCCGGGGCGTTCATTGATTTTCTGGGCGAGCGGGTGGTGGGGCGCGAATTCCGGGACGTGACCCTGGCCGACGAGGCCCTGACCGTGCGGAGCTTCGCCGACCTGGAGGGCTTCTTCCGCCGGATCTTCGAGTTCATGGAGACCCAGGGGCGGTCCAGCGAGGTCTGGCGCAACCACCATCTGGCCACCATCCGGAAAGTGCGCAATCGCCTGGGCAATATCAGCGTCCGGGCCAAGGGGCTGGTCACCGATGACGGCATCGCGAGCGACTTGCCCTGGGGCGCGTTCGCCGACCGGAGCGTCCACGTCATCGACGTGGCGGGCCTCGACCCGCTGGTGCAGGACCTGGTGTTCGCCCGCGTCGTCTCGAAGCTCCGCGAGCATCTCGAGCGCCGCGATCTCGGGGTGGACCATGTGGTGGTTTTCGTGGACGAGCTCAACAAGTATGCGCCCACCGATGGGCAGGACACCTACGTGCGGCGGATGCTGCTCGATCTCTCCGAGCGGGGGCGCTACCTGGGGCTGGTGCTGTTCTCGGCGCAGCAGTTCCGCTCCCAGGTGCTGCGCCGCGTGGTGGGCAACGCGGGTACGACCGTGTTCGGCCGCATGGACATGGACGAGCTGGCCCTCCCGGGTTACGCGACGCTCTCTCCCGCGACCAAGGCCAAGCTGGCGGCCCTCCCCAAGGGCGAGCTCATGATCCGCCACCCGCACTTCACCCAGCCGCTCTTCGTGCGTTTCCCCCGGCCCGCGGTGCTCCCCGGACGCCTGGGCGTGGAGCGATTCCCCCCGGCGGCCGACCTCCCGTTCGCCCAGGCCGTGGCTCGCCAGCTCCGGGCCCTCGACCCGGGCATCACGACCCCCAAGGTGGAGCACCTGATCCACGGCCGCCGCGAGGACGACGTCCGGCGCGCCCTCCACGCCACCCGCCGGATGCGTCCCGAGAACGTGCTCGGCTTCTTCACGAGCCAGCTCGGCCGGCGGGTGGAGCGCGAGGTGGCGCCCCCGCGGAGCATCCCCGCCCTCAAGCAGAGCGACGATCCGTACGGGTGATCGGGCGGCCGGGGTCCGTTGGGACCTCGGGGCAGAAGCCTGACCCGAGCGACCCGGAGGGGTGACCGGCTGCCCACCCGAAGAGGCCGGCCCGGCCTCGGCTCGCCGGGAGGAGGGTTGCCAGCGACCGGCGGCGCGGCGGTCCAAACGGCGCCTCCGGAGCGAGGGCGCCCGCCGCTCTGGCCGCGCCTCCCGCTCCGCTTACCTTTCTCCCGTGCGACTCGCGCATCTCGCCGATCTCCACCTCGGCTTCCGGCAATACCACCGGCAGACCCCGAACGGCATCAATCAGCGTGAGGCCGACGTGGCGCGCGCCTTTCGCCTCGCGGTGGACCAGGTCATCGCGGCGAAGCCCCAGGCGATCGTCGTGGCGGGCGACCTGTTCCACTCGGTGCGGCCCAGCAACCCCGCCATCCTCTTCGCCTTCGCCCAGGTGCAGCGGCTCAGGGCCGCGCTGCCCGATACCCGGCTGGTCATCATCGCGGGGAACCACGACACGCCGCGCTCGACCGAGACGGGGTCCATCCTCGCGCTCTTTGCGAATCTGGGCGCCGATGTGGTGGCGGACCGGCCCAGGCGGCTCGCGTACCCGGAGCTGGATCTGAGCATTCTCGCGGTGCCGCACCTGGCGCTCGTCACCGGCCAGCGCCCGGTGCTCGAACCGGAAGGACGGGAGCGCTTCCAGGTGCTGCTGCTCCACGGCGAGGTGGCCGGGATCATCCCGGAGGACCGCTCCAGCCTGGAGTACGGCGGCGCCCAGATCCAGCCCGAAGAACTCGCCCGCGGCGGGTGGAGCTACGTTGCGCTGGGCCACTATCATGTGCAGCGCGAGGTGGGGCCGCGCACCTGGTATGCGGGGGCGCTGGACTATGTGAGCCCCAATCCCTGGGGCGAGCTGCACGAGGAGGAACGGCTCCGGATCCCGGGCAAGGGCTGGCTGCTCGCCGATCTGGACACCGGCACGGTGACCCGCCAGCCGGTCCCGCCGGCCCGGCGGGTGATTGACCTGCCGCCCCTCGAGGGCGCCGGGCTCTCCGCGGCCGAACTCGACCAGCGGATCGCGGCGGCGATCGCAGCCGTCCCGGGCGGGATCCGGGACCAGATCGTGCGCCAGGTGGTCTGGAACGTGCTGCGCCCGGTGGGCCGCGAACTCAACCACTCGGCCATCCGGGCGTACAAGGCCGAGGCGCTGCATTATCACCTCGACCTGCGGCGCCCCGAACCCACCCGCGAGCCGGGGATCTCCGCCCCGGGCCGCCGCCAGACCCTCCCCGAGCTCGTGAGCCAGTTTCTCCGCCGCCGCGCCCTGCCGGCGGACCTCGACCGGGAGGCCTTCGTCCGGGCCGGCACGGAACTCATGGCCGAGGTCGAGCGGGAGTGGGCCGGGATGGAGGGCTGATGCAGCTGGAGCGCCTTCGGCTCGTCAACTTCCGGCAGCACGAGGACACCGAGCTCGTGCTGGGCGCGGGGCTCACGGGGATCATCGGGCCGAACGGCTCGGGCAAGACCACGCTGCTCGAGGCGATCGCCTGGGCGCTCTACGGCAGTCAGGCGACCCGCGGCACCAAGGAGACGATCCGCCGCCGTGGCGCGGGGGCCCGGGCCCCGGTGCGGGTCGAGCTCGACTTCGTCCTCGGGCCGCACCGCTACCGGGTGGTCCGGTCCCTCAACACCGCCGAGCTGTACCAGGACCACGACTCGGCCCCAATCGCCCTGAGCCTGGAGGCGGTCACCGAGAAGATCACCCGGCTCCTCGGCATGACGCGCGAGGAGTTCTTCAATACCTACTTCACGGGACAGAAACAGCTTGCCGTGATGGCCGCGCTGGGCCCCAGCGATCGGGCCCAGTTTCTGTCGCGCGTCCTGGGCTACGAACGGCTCAAGGTCGCCCAGGAACGGCTGCGCGAACGGCGGACCGAGCTGCGGCTCCGGTTGCAGGCCCTGGAGTCGAGCCTCCCCTCGCTGGAGGAACTCGATCAGGCGGAAGCCAAGGCCCGCGAACGGCTCGAGGCGGCGCGGGCGGCCGAAGCCCGGGCGAAGGCCGCGGAACGGGCCGCCCAGGACCGGCTCGCCCAGGCGGAGCCTGCCTGGCGCGAGGCCCAGCAGGCCCGGGACCGGATGGCCGCGCTGGCGGCCGACCTCCGCCTCGCGGAGCACCGGGTGAGCGACGCGCGCGAAGCGTTCCAGCAGCTGGACCGCCGGCTGGTGGAGGCCAACGAAGCCCGACTCAAGCTCGAGACCCTTGCGGAGCACCTTGCCCCCCTGGATCGCCTCCGCCGGGAGCGGCAACACCTCGACGAGCTGGCCGAGGGGTACTCCCGGCGCCGGACTGCGGCGGGGCAGCTCGACGAGGCCCGGAACGCGCTCGCCGCGGTGCTGGACCGGGTGCGGCGCCTGCCGCCCGCGCACGCGCTCGAGGCGGCCCGGGAGCGGATGGAGGCGCTCGGGCGCCGGGTTCGGGAGCTGGGGGAGGCGATCGAGGAGCGGCGCGCCGCCTGGGTCCGGGACAAGACCGACGCCGACACCCGGCTGGCAACGCTTCGCGAGCAATACCTCGAATTGAAGAAACAGCACGAGCGCATCACCCGGGCCGGCCCCGATGGCGTGTGTCCCACCTGCGCCCGGCCGCTGGGCGCCGAGTTCGCGAAGGTGCTGGAGCTGTTGGACCGGCAGCTTCAGGAGGTCCTCTTCAACGGCAACTTCTACAAGCAACGGGCGGACCAGCTCGAGCATCCGCCGCCGGAGCTCCGGGACCTGGAGCGCGAGCGGGCGGAGGCGGAGAAGGCCTTTCAGGAGGCGACCCGGGAGTACGGCAGTCTCCAGGCGCAGGCCCGGGAAGGGCCAGGGCTGGAAGTCGAGCAGGCGCGGCTGGAGGGACGCATCCGGGAGCTCGAACACGTCCTGCGCGAAGCGCCGGACGGGTACGACCACGAGCGCCATCAGGAAGTGCGGCGGTTGCTCGAGCAGCTCGAGCCGATCGCGCTGGAGGCCGAGCGATTCCGCTACGCCGCGGAACAGGCCGGCGCCCTGGTGCACCAGGCCGAGGCGGCGGAGCGGGAACTCACCGAGCGCGAGGCCCGGGCCCGGGCGATTCGCGAGCAACTGCTGGCCCTGGGGTACTCGGAGGAGGCGTTCGCCAGGGCCCGAGAGGCCTTCGAGGCGGCCGAGCGCGCGCGGCGTGAGGCGGAGCTGGCGGGGGTGCGGGCCCGGGCCGAGGTGGGAGCGGCGGAGGAGGGAATGCGCCAGGTGGCGGCGCGCCGTGCGGAACGGGCTCGACGGGAAGCCGAGGCCAAACAGGCCGCGGCCGAACTCGCCCTCTACCAGGAACTCGACCGGGCGTTCTCCGATCTCCGGACCCATCTGAACCTTCAGCTCCGGCCCGATCTCTCGGAGCTGGCCAGCGGGTTCGTCCGCGACCTCACCAACGGCCGGTACAGCGAGATCGAACTGGACGAGGATTACGAGGCGACCCTGCTCGAGGGAGGCGAGCCGCGGCCGGTGATCTCGGGCGGCGAGGAGGACATTGCCAACCTGGCTCTGCGGCTCGCCATCAGCCAGATGATCGCGGACCGGGCGGGGCAGCCCCTCTCGCTCCTGGTGCTGGACGAGATCTTCGGGTCGCTCGACGAGGAGCGGCGCAACGCCGTGCTCGACCTGCTCAGGAGCCTGGCGGACCGTTTTCCGCAGGTGATCCTCATCACGCACATCGAGGCGGTGCGGGAGGGATTCGACCGCGTGATCCGGGTGGATTTCGACGCCGAGCGGGGTGCCGCGCGGGTGCGGGACGAGGCGCCGGGAGCGCTGGATGGCCTGGCTGCCTGACCGGGAGATCTACGGGCCGGAGCGGCCGTCGGTCCGGGACATCGAGCCCTTGAACCGGGTGTTCTCCGAGGCCTTCACCGACCGCTACCGCCGCGACGGGATGACCGGGGTCCGGGTGCCGCACCTCAATCCGATGATCTGGCGGTACGCGCTGGAGGACGCCGGCGACGGGGCGATGGTCTGGCGGGACGCCGACGGCTCGCTGGTGGGGTTCAACATCGTGCATCTCTCCGGGCGCGAGGGATGGATGGGGCCGCTCGCGGTCCGGCCCGACCGCCAGGGATTCGGATTGGGCAAGGCGATGATCCGCGCCGGGGTGGAGTGGCTCCGGGCCCGACAGGCGCGGACCATCGGTCTCGAGACCATGCCTCGCACCATCGAGAACATCGGGTTCTACAGCCGGCTGGGGTTCGCACCCGGGCACCTCACGATCACCGTCACCCGCGAGACCGCTCGCCGGCCGGTGCCGCTGCCGGAACTGCTGTCGGCCGCGGGAGCGGCACGGCCCGAGCGGCTGCGGGAGTGCCGGGAACTCACCGCCGAGCTGGTGCCCGGCACGGATTTCACGCGCGAGCAGACGCTGACGGCGGAACTCCGGATCGGCGACACCGTCCTGGCGCGCGACCCTGGGGGGCGGCTCGCAGGGTTTGCCCTGGTCCACACCGCCCCGCTGGCCGCGGGCCGGCCGCCGGACGAGCTCCGGGTGCTCAAGCTGGTCGCGCGCGACGCGGCCACCTTCGACCGGCTGCTCGACGCCGTGGAGGCCACGGCCCTGCTGAGCGATATCCAGCGCACGAGCCTCCGGGCCCAGACCGCCTTCGCGGACGCCTATCAGCGGCTCATCCAGCAGGGGTTCCGGGCCCACTGGACCGATCTGCGGATGTCGCTGGTGAGCCATCCGGAACTGGAGCCGCCGGGCGAGGCGGTGGTGTTCTCCAACTGGGAGATCTGACGCCGAGCGGGACCCCCGGGGGAGAGGGAGGGGGGGGGCGACGCCGCGCCCGGCAGCCGGCGGACCGTGCGGCACCCGAGTGCGTGCCTCCCCCCCTCCCCCCCCCGTCATGCCGGCGAGAGCCGGGCATCCGGTGGCGACCCGCCTGGACCCCGGCGTTCGCCGAGGTGGCGGCCGGGGCGTCACCCGTTCGCCGCCTCTCCCGCCCCGTAGAGCCGGGAGTGCCGGTAGCGTTCGATGGCGAGCGTCCCCAGCAGCTTCACGAGCACCGCCAGGGGCACCGCCAGGAGGAGCCCCGCCAAGCCGAGCAGCGCCCCGCCGAACGCGAGCGCCAGCATGATCACCACCGGGTGCAGTCCCACCGAGCCGCCGACGATCCGGGGGCCGGTGACGGACCCGTCGAGGAACTGCACCACGGCGAACACGATCCCCACCCGGAGCAGCCCGCTGCCCGGGGAGGGCATCGCCAGGGCCACGACCAGCGCCGGGAGGAGCGAGATCAGGAGCCCCACATAGGGGATGAGGTTGAACACGCCCGCCGTGACACCCAGGAGGAGGGCACTCGGCACACCGAGTAGGGCGAGGCCGATCCCGGTGAGGATCCCGACCAGCGTGGCTTCGAGGAGCTGGCCCCGGACGAAGCGGCCCAGCGCGGCGTCGTAGCGTTCGAGGAACTCGACCGCGCTGGCCCGGGTTCCGGGCGGGATGAGGCCTTCGAGAAACTCGAGCAGCGGGCGCCAGTCGCGCAGCACGTAGAACGCCACGATCGGGGTCACGACCACGTAGCCCAGGAACCCGACCAGCGTGCCGACCCGGCGGGCAAAGGCCCACCCCCACTCCGCGACCCGGCTCAGGATCTCGTCGGCGTTCTGCTGGAGCAGCAGCGCCAGTTGCTGGGCGTCGAAGCCGCGGATCCAGGTTCGCTGCTCCTCGGTGAGAAACGCCAGGCCGGCGATTCGGGTGCGGAGCCCCTGGAGCGCCTCCAGCACCGTGGTCGCGAAGCGGGGGAACGCCTCGACCAGCGCCACCGCCTGGCTCCAGAGTTGCGGCGCGGCCAGGCTGAAGAGCGTGATGGCCACCCCCACCGGGGGGACGCACACCAGGACGATGGCGAGACCGCGGTTCACCCCGCGGCGTTCGAGCCGCGCGACGAGAGGGGCGAGCAGGTAGGCGACCGCGAGCGCCAGCAGGAAGGGGCCGAGGAGGCTCCCGTAGAGGTGGAGGGTCCAGATGATGGTGAGCAGGACGGCCGAGACCAGGACCATCCGTACTCCCGGCCGTCCGCGGAGCGGCCAGCCTGCGAAGAGCAGGAACGGCAGCACCACGGGCGGGACCAGCACCTCCCGGACGCTCACGAGGAGCAGGACGAAGAGGGCGCCGGTGAGGATAGTGGGGAGTGGATCGCGGGCGGGAGCTTCCACGAGGCGCTCCAGTCGTGGGTTCGGGGTGGAGTCAGTCGGCGATGCACGGGTGGGGGAGGGCCGGCTCCCGGAAGCTCGGGTCGGATGGCTCACTCGGGGGCCGCGCCGGTCGGCCCCCCGCTCCCCGTTCCGCGTTCCCGTTTACTGTTTGCCGTTTCCCGTGAGGGCCCACCAGCGCACCAGGAGCACTCCGGTCAGGCCGAGCAGCAGATGGAGGGGGGCCCCGGCGGGTCCCAGCGGGAAGACGAAGGTGAACAGAATCCAGACCACGAGGCAGACCAGCGCGGCGACGAGCGTCATGGGACGAGGGGAGACGAGGGACGCGTTGACGGTCACGGGACCGGGCTCTATCTTGAGAACCGAAGCGGTACCGGAGTACCCGTTATTGAGCCAACAAGTCCGATGAAGGGCCCATATACTGATTCCGATGTCAGGCCCCCTGGGGGAAGACAGGAGTCTCGGTGAGGGCGCCACGCATGTTCGTCGGGCTTCAATAAACCCCTCCGGTATCGCCTCACCTGTCTTTCGCGGGGCGTCGGCCGCACCGGCCGGCGCCTCGTTGTTCGAGGAGGCGGCCGCTTTCCTTGACACCGGTACCGGCCGGGCGATCTTCCACGCACGAGGAGGACGCCCACTGATGCCGATCTCGTCCGTGACCCGCCGGGTCCACTTCAACGCTGCCCACCGGCTCTATAACCCGGCCCGGTCGGAGGAGTGGAACCTGCAGGTCTTCGGGGTCTGCAGCAACCCCAACTATCACGGTCACAACTACGAGCTGGATGTCACCGTGGAGGGGCGGGTGGATCCCGAGACCGGGTACGTGATCGACATCAACGTACTGAAACAAGTGATCGAAGACAAACTGCTGCGCCACCTCGATCACAAGAACCTGAATCTGGATGTGCCGTGGTTCCAGGACCGGATCCCCACCGCGGAGAACATTGCGGTGGTGTGCTGGGAGGTGCTGGCCCCCGAACTACCGTCCGGCCGGCTCGTTCGGGTCCGGCTCTGGGAGACGCCTCGCAACTATGTCGAATATGAAGGCCGCTGAAAGCCGGGCCCGCCGCCACGCCCGCCCGCACATCTCGTTCCAGGCGGAGGTCCGCTCCATTCTCGCCGCGTTGGGGGAGGATCCCGACCGGCCGGGGTTGCTGCAGACTCCGGAGCGCGTGGAGAAGGCGCTGCGCTGGCTCACCAAGGGCTACGAGATGACCGTGGCCGACGCGGTGGGCGACGCGCTGTTCGAGGAGCAGCACAACAGCATGATCCTGGTGCGGGATATCGAGCTGTACTCGCTCTGCGAGCACCATCTGCTGCCGTTCTTCGGGCGGGCCCACGTGGCCTACATCCCCAAGGGGCGGATCGTCGGCCTGTCCAAGCTGCCCCGCATCGTCGAGGTCTTCGCCCGCCGGCTCCAGGTGCAGGAGCGGCTCTCCGACCAGATCGCCGACGCCATCATGGAGGTGCTGGAGCCGCACGGGGTCGGCGTGCTGATCGAGGCGGTGCACCTCTGCATGGCGATGCGCGGCGTGGAGAAACAGAACTCCCGCACCGTGACCAACGCGGTGCGCGGGATCTTCCGGAGCGATATCCGGACCCGGGAGGAGTTCCTCCGCCTGGTGCACGGGCGTCCGGTCGAATGACGCTGCTGGCGGGACGCCTGGCGGTGGTGACCGGGGCCTCGCGCGGGATCGGGCTCGCCACCGCCCGCGCCCTCCAGGCCCAGGGGGCCCGGGTGGTGCGGCTGGCGCGGAGTCTGGCCGACGGGAGCCAGGACGGGTTTCTCGACCTCGGCTGCGACCTCGCCGACGTGGCGGCGACGCTCCGCGCCGCCGCCCGGGTGCTCGAGCAGTGGGGGGTGCCCGATCTGCTCGTGAACAACGCCGGTCGCTTTCAGCTCAAGCCGTTCGAGGAGACGGATCCCGCAGAGCTGGACCGGCAGTATGCGGTCAACGTCCGGGCGCCCTTCGTCCTGGCCCGAGCGTTCCTCCCCGCGATGCGCCGGTCCGGCCAGGGGATCGTCGTCTCGATCGGCAGCACCTGCGACCATCTGGCCTTCCCCGAGAACAGCGCCTACACGGCGACCAAGTTCGGGCTTCGGGGGTTGCACGAGGCGCTGGCCGCCGAATACCAGGGCTCCGGGATCCGCTTCACGCTCATTTCCCCCGGCTCCACCGACACCGATATCTGGGAGCCGTTCGACCCCGAAGCGCGGGAGGGCTTCCTCGCGCGCGCCGAGATGCTCCGGCCCGAGGACGTGGCCGAAGCCGTCGTCTTTGCGGCGACCCGGCCGCCCGGCGTCACCCTCGAATGGCTGCGGATCGCTCCCACTCCGCCGCGGGTCTCCGCGTGAGGGCCGCACCGGCGGCCCTCGGCCTCGCTGCCCTCGCCGGCACGCTGTCGGCGCAGGAGCGCGGGCTTCCGCCGCTGCCCGATTCGACGGGCTGGGGGGTCCACGTGCTCACCGTGGCGCGCGACCCCTGGGGGTCGCTCTGGGTCGGGACCTACGGCCAGGGCGTATTCCGCTTGCGGCCCGGGGCCCCCGCGTGGGAGCGGATTCGCCGGGACACCAGTGCCACCAGCCTCTCCTGGGACTTCGTCCACGCCTTCGCGTTCGGGGAGCGGGGCGCGATCTGGTACGGCACGGTCGGCAACGGCTGGGGCGTCTCGCACGACGGCGGCGCCACCTGGACCAACTGGACCTACCGCGAGCTCGGCCCCGAGTGGCAGTACGTGGCGCCTGACGGCATCCTGACGCGGGGCGACACCACCTGGGTGGCGACCGCCGACGGCCTCCAGATGACCACCGACGACGGAGCCCACTGGACCGCGTTCACCGACCGCATCGGCCCGCCGGCGCGCGGCCCCGCCGACAGTGCGGTGCCGGTGCTCACCAACGAGTACGTGCGGCGGATCGGCTGGAGCAGTCGCGGCCTCCTCCTCGCGACCCTCAAGGGGAACGAGCGGCTCTCCTGGAACGGGACCTCCTGGGTGACGGAGCCGCTGGCGAGCGCCGCGTTCCGGCCGCGCGGCCAGGTCGTGCTGAACGGCGTCGCATGGAAGGGAAGCCACTGCGGCCTCAAGCGGGCCACCGACACGCTGCCCTGCCTCCAGCGGGGAACGGCCGCTCCGCTCCCCCCGCGCGCCCCGCTCACCACCTGGTTTCGCCGTCCCATCGATCGGGCCGACAACAGCTTCATTGACCAGACCTATCGCTACGGCTCGACGATGGGCGGCAACTTCCAGCAGCACCAGGGGGTGGAGTTCAATAACCCCGACGGAACCCCGGTGCTGGCGATCGGCGGCGGCCGCGTGGTCTACGCCGGTCCCGCGGAGCAGGGCGCCCTGACCGTGGCGATCCGCCACGATTCGGTGCTCGTCACGCCGCAGGCCCGGCTCCGGATCTACTCGGTCTACTATCACAATTCCGCGCTGCGGGTACATCCGGGCCAGAAGGTGGAGGCCGGCGACACGATCGCGCTGGTCGGGAACAGCGGGCGCGCCACCAACGACCACCTCCATCTCGAGGTCCACGCGGCCCCGACCGATTCCGTGGGCGCCATCGTGGACTCGCTGGAGCGCTATCCCCGCTACACCACCAACCCGGAGCTCTGGATCGAACCCCTGCCCGGCACCGGCATCGTGGCGGGACAGGTATTCGACAAGCTGGGGGAACCGGTACCCCAGACCCGCATCTACGGGCTGGTGAAGCCGGATCCGGTGGAGACCCCGTTCTCGTACATCGAGACCTACGGCGACCGGGCCCACCCGCATCCGCTCTACGGCGAGCACTTCGCCATCGGCGACGTGCCGCCGGGGACCTACGTGCTGGGCACCGAGATCGGGGGCAAGCGGGTCTACCGCTCGGTCCTGGTGGAGCCGGGCAAGGTGAGCTGGGTCGTCTTTCGGCCGTAACGGTCAACGGGGAACGGCGAACGGAGCCATGGCTCACCAGTCAACCGCGACCTGTCCTTGGGCCTGCTCGCCACGTCCCGCTCGGCGTCCCTGTTCACCGCTCACCGTTCACCGTCAAGCGTGTTCATCGAACTCACCGATCTCCTGCGCTGTCCCGCCGCGCATGACGAGAGCTACCTCGTCCTGATCCCGGGCCAGCTCGAACATCGCCGGGTGATTCGGGGAGTGCTGGGCTGCCCGGTCTGCCGGCGGGAGTACCCCGTGGTGGAGGGTGTCGCGGAGTTTGGCGCCGCGGGCTCGCTTCCGGGCGGGCCGGGCGGCGCGGTGCCGTTTCCTGCCGCGGATGCCGTGCTGGCGTTTCTCGGACTGGGCGGGCCCGGAGGGTATGTGGCGTTGTTCGGCGACGCGGCCCGCCTTGCCGAAGGGCTCGCGGCGCTCCGGCCCGGGGTCCACTGGGTGGCGGTGAACCCACCGCCTGACGTGAAGGAAGAACCGTTCTGCAGCCTGCTCCGGGCCCCGCGGTCGCCCCTCAAGACACGGAGCGTCCGGGGCGCCGTACTGGGCAATGGATACGGGGCCGATCCGTTGTGGCAGCGCGAGGCGGCCCGATCCGTCCTCCCTGGGCTCCGGGTCACGGGACCCGGCGCGCCGCCCCTGGGCGAGGGGCTCGAGTTGCTGGCGGCCGCGGCGCAGTGGTGGGTGGCCCGGGTGGCGCAGGCCGGGTAGCGTGGGGGGGGCTGCTCCGTGGCGAGGCGCGCACCGGCTTGCCGCTAACGGGAAGGCGCGAGCGATTCGTCGCGCCGATGTGCATGACTCCGCAGCTGGCCTGCCTGGCCCCACGGGCGTAGCGGCCGCGGAGGGGATTGGGTCCGGCCAGAGAGGCTTTCGGGGTGCCTGGCCGGATCATTCGAGGAGGGGGAATTGGGAACTCTTCCGGGTGCATCCGCGCTGCTCCGCGGCGCATCTTTTGGCCTGGCAAGGCGGGCCGCGGAGGACGCGGAGGGCCGCGGCGGAAGGCTCCTGCCGGCGCTCGTCCCACCGGCGGAGACCGGGCACCGGGCGGCCCGCCCCTGGTAGAGCCCGGACCGGCTAGACGTCGTGCAAGCCGCCCACCGGCTCGGCGTACACCTGTTCGATCCGCTCCCGGTAGTTCTTCTCCACCACCCGCCGCTTCACCTTGAGCGTGGGCGTGAGTTCGCCGGTCTCGATGCTGAAGTCTCGCTCGATGAGGACGACCTTCTTGGGCATTTCGAACTGCGCCAGGTCGCGCAGGCTCAGCCGCACCTCGCGCTCGATCTTGTCGCCCACCTCGGGCATCCGGAGCAGGCTCTCGTCGTCCTGGTAGCGCAGCCCGGTCACCGCGGCCCATTCCCTGAGGGCCTCGAGGTTGGGAACCACCAGCATGATCGGGAATTTGCGCTTGTCCCCCAGCATGACCGCGTTCAGGATGAACTTGTTGGTCTTGACTCGGTTCTCGATCGGCTGCGGCGCGATGTTCTTGCCCCCTGCCGTGACGATGATGTCCTTCTTGCGGTCGGTGATCCGGAGGAAGCCGTCGGCGTCGATCATCCCGATGTCGCCGGTGTGGAACCACCCCTCGCTGTCGATCGCCTCGCGGGTGGCTTCGGGCTTGTTGTAATAGCCCTTCATGACGTGGGGCCCCCGGGTGAGGATCTCGCCGTCCGGGGCGATCTTCACCTCGACCCCGGGAATGGGCCGGCCCACCGTGCCGATCTTGATGTGCTCCACCGTGTTCAGGCTGATGACCGGCGAGGTCTCGGTGAGCCCGTAGCCCTCGTAGATGGGAAGCCCCGCGGCGTAGAAGAACTTGGCGATCTCCGCCGAGAGCGGCGCGCCGCCCGAGACGAAGAACCGGAGCCGCCCGCCGGTCCTGGCCTTGAGCTTCGAGAACACCAGCTTGTCGGCGATCCGCTTCTTGAACGCGAGCCCGGCCGGCACCGGTTTCTTCGCCAGCACGTAGTCGGCCCAGGTTTCGGCGGTCTTCTTGGCCCAGTCGAAGATGGCCTTCTTCACCTTCCCGCCGGCCACCGCGTTCTCCAGCACCCGGGCGTAGATCTTCTCGTAGAGTCTCGGCACCGAGAGCATCACCGTGGGGCGGATCTCCAGCATGTCGCTGGAGACGGTATCGATGCTCTGGGCGAAGTTGACGATGGCACCGCTGTGCAGCATGACGTAGTGCCCGCCCAGTCGCTCGAACACGTGCGAGAGCGGCAGGAACGACAGGCATTCGTCGCCCTCGTCCCGCAGGCTCAGGACCGAGAGCGCCGCCACCACGTTGGAGGCGAGGTTCCCGTGGGTGAGCATGACCCCCTTGGGGTCGCCGGTGGTCCCCGAGGTGTAGATCAGGGTGGCCAAGTCGTCCGGCCGTACCGCGAGCGCGTCCTCGCGCCAGCGCGGATACTTGTCCTGGGCGGCGCGGCCCCGGGCCACCAGGTCCCGGAACGACAGGACACCGGGCCCGGTGGCGTCCTCGTCCATGGCGATCACGTGGCGGAGGGTGGCGCTCACCTGGTCCCGGATCTCCAGGACCTTGTCGAGCTGCGCCTTGCTGGACACGACGATCGCCACGGCCCCCGAATCCCGCAGAATGTAGGCGATCTGGCCCGGCGGGAGGGTGGGATAGATCGGCACGTCGGCGCAGCCGATCGTGAGACAGGCATAATCCGTGAAGGCCCACTCGGGCCGGTTCTCCGAGAGGATCGCCACCCGGTCGCCGGCGCGCACGCCGAGTTCGCGGAGCCCCGCGCTCAGCGCGCGCACGGTCTCGAGGTACTCCCGGTACGAGTAGTCAACCCACACGCCCCCCCGCTTGGCACGCATGGCCACCGGCCGGTTGGCGTATCGGTCCATGGCGTTGAAGAAGAGTTCGTTCAGGGTGCGAGGCGCGGCCATACCTCCCTCCTATGGATCGAAAAGCACGACGAAGTGCTGTCCCGAGCCCGGGACCACGGCGCCGCTCGGGCGGGTGGCGCTGATCCCTACCCGCACGGTGTCGGGTTGAGCGATGCCCGGCACCCGGCGGAGGGTCACCCCGACGGCCGGCTCGCCCGTCGGGCCGGTGAGGGCACGCAGCCGGAGCCCGCCGCCCTGGAATCGGACCCGGCCCGCCGCCGCCAGTGTGTCCTCGACCTGGTAGACGATGACCGCATTGGCCACCCCCTGGCCCGGCGGGGTATCGCTCTGGATCGCGGCGAGGAGCGGTGCTGACGCCGTGTCGCCGCTCGGGACCCGGAGCGTGTCGCTCCCCGTCACCAGTACCGTATCGGACCGGCCTCGCAGGTTGAGCGTCACCAGGTCCGACTGCACCCCGCCGGCGCGGGCCTGAACCCGGCCGGTGCCGGCGGTCAGCGTGGTCGTCACCCGGCCAGCGGCGCTGTCCACCAGAATGAGAGTGGTATCGAGCACCCGCCAGTAGACCGGGACGTTCACCGAGTCGCCGTCGGCGTCGAGCGCGCGGGCCTGGAGCTGGAGGGTGTCATCCGGCTCGACGTAGGCCGGTTGCGGGATCCGTACCTCCAGGGCCACCACCCTGCGCGAGCCGCCGGTGAGGTCGCTGCACGCCACCGCGGCCAGGAGCAGGATCCCCGACCGCCTCACAACGACTCCGGCGCCGTGCTGGTCTCGAGCTCCCGGAGGGTTGCCTCGGCGTGACGGATCCAGCGCTCGGCGTCGGCGCCCTTGGGTGGCCGGGCCAGGAACGCTCGCAGATGCTCGGCCGCACCCGCCCGGTCTCCCTTCTCCTTGAGCCGGAACGCGAGGCCGTAGTGCGCCCCCACCAGCGTGGGGTCCAGCTCCAGCGCGCGACGATAGTGCCGGATCGCCTCCTCGTGCTGCCCGGTCTTGGTGAAGCAGATCGCCATGTTCTGGAGGATCTGGGGATTGTTCGGGCTGTCCCGGAGCGCCAGGCGGTAGGAGGTGAGCGCGGCGTCGTAGTCCTTCTGGCGCTCCAGCGCCAGGGCTTCGTTCAGGTAGTCGAGACGCTGCGGCTTGGGAGCGTCCGACCGGCTGCCGCCGAACCAGCGCCGCCAGAAACTCATCGGGCGAGATAAACCCTTGTGCAGCAAGAGGAAGGCATCGGGCCTAAGATACTCCCCGCCCCGGGGCGCCGCAATGCGGTTGAAGGGCTGATCCGAGCGCGATAGGTTTGAGAGCCGCCACCTCGGCGGCGGCTGGTCCGGGGTGGTCTTCCCTTTCACCATCGCCATGAAACGATCTTCCCCACCCGCGCCCGTCGGGCCCAAGGGCGTCCTCGAAGTGGACTGGCCGTTCTTCGGCGAGCTCTGCCGCGCCCTGGCCCTCAAGGTCGCGCGCAGCTACCAGCCCGAGATCGTCCTCGGCATCGCCAAGGCCGGCGTTATCCCGGGGGTCGTGGTGGCGTCCATTCTCCAGACCGAGTTCGCCTCGATGGCGGTCACCCGCCGGACCGCCGGGGCCGAGCCCGTCCTGGTGAGCGGCCCCCCACCGACGATCCGCGGCCGCCGGGTACTCCTCGTGGACGAGACCTGCGATACCGGGTCCACGCTGCGGCTGGCGCTGAGCGAGGTGCGGGCGCTGCATCCGAAGGAGGTCCGTACCGCGGTCTCGTTCCGTACCGGCCCCTTCCTGCCGGACTTTCACGCCTTCGAAACCGACAACTTCATCATTCTCCCGTGGGACCGGGAGATCTTCGAAGGGGGCGAGCTGGTCATGCGGCCGGAGTACGCGGCCCGGCTCCGGGGCAGCACGTAGGCGTGCACAACCTCCTCGACGACGCTCTCCGCGCGTCCCGCGCCGACTACACCGACATCCGCCTCGAGCGCTGCTGGACCGCCGCGGTCGCCTATCGGGGGAGCCGTCTGGAAGGGGCCACGAGCGGGTTCGACCTCGGCGGTTTCGTCCGTTGCCTCAACCGGGGCCGGGGCTGGGGCATCGCTAGCTTCAGCGGTGTCGAGCAGTTGCCGGCGATGGTGGCCCGGGCCCACGAACTTTCGCTCGCCCTCCCCGTCGAGCGCCCCATCCGCCTGGCGGAGATCCACCACCGCATCCAGGACACGCTCGCCGACCTGGACGGCGACGTGCGGGGCGTCCCGCTCGACGAGAAGCGCCGGCTGCTGGAGCAGCTCAACCAGGAGATGCTGGCGGCGGACCGGCGGATCGTGGATACCCAGGCCGCCTATCGGGACGAGGTGACCGAGCGCTGGTTCGCGAGCTCCGAGGGCAGCCGGCTGTACGAGCTCCGGTCGGAGATCACCCTGTCGGCCGTGGCCGTGGCCCGCGAGGACTCGGTGGTCGAGCGGGCTCTCGAGTCCTACGCGGTGCGAGGCGGGTGGCGATCGGTGGGGGAAGCGGCGCCGCTCTTCCGGGCCGCGGCCCGCCGTGCGGTCTCGCTCCTCGCGGCGCCCCGGGTCCGTCCCGGCACCGTCCCCGTGGTGCTCGACCCGCGGCTCGCCGCGGCGCTGATTCACGAGACCATCGGCCACCTGAGCGAGGCCGACACCCTTGACACCCAGCCGGAGCTGGCCGGGTTGATGCGCCCCGGCGCGCAGGTCGCCGCCCCCCTGCTCACGATCGGCGACGACGGCAGCGCCCTGGGGCTCCGGGGCTCGCTGCCGTTCGACGATGAAGGCACCCCCACCCAGAACACCCTGCTGGTCCAGAACGGCGTCCTGGTCGGGCGGCTCCATACCCGAGAAACCGCGGGCCGCGCCGGGGAGCGGGCCACCGGGAACGCGCGGGCCCTGTCGTATCGCCACCCACCCACCGTGCGCCTGACCAACATCTACATCGCGAACGGCCAGGGGTCGGTCGAGGACTTGGTGCGGGAACTGCCCTTCGGCGTCTATTGCTGCGACGCGCTGGGGGGACGGGTCCACCGGGGCCGGTTCGTGATCACCTCGGCCTACGGCCAGATGATCCGCGACGGCCGGCTGGGCGAGCTCGTGAAACCGGTGGTCCTCCAGGGCGACATTGTCGAGACCCTGAACGCGGTGGACGCGGTGGCGGGCGACTTCCGCTGGACCCAGCTCGCGAGCGGGTGCGGCAAGCTGGGCCAGGCGCCGCTTCCCGTCGCGGAGGGGGCACCCCACCTTCGGCTGCGGGCGGTCCGGGTCGGAGGCGAGACGGTGTGATCTCCCGGCTGCTGGAGCGCGCCCGCCGCCGAGCCGAGACCGGCGACCTGGCCCTGAAAACCGACGAAACGCTCACCCTGAGCTTCGACACCGCCGGGCTCGCCAGCGCGGAAGTGAGCGCCACCCAGGGCGTCAACCTCAGGGTGGTCGTGGCGGGGCGGGCCGGGTGTGCGGGGAGCACCGGCGACGACCCCGAGGCCTTGCTCGAGGCGGCCATGGCCTCGGCCCGACTCGGGGAGCCGGCCGGCTTCGTCCTGCCCCGGGTGGCGGAACCGGGGCGCGTCGTGACGCACTACCCTCGGGCGGCCGCCGCCTCGCTCAACGATCTGGCCTTGCTCGGCCACCTGGTCCGCGACCGGCTCGCAGGCGAGGGCGCCCAGGTCCGGGTGGTGGTGGAGCGCTCGGTCGGATCGGTTCGGGTGGCCAACACCCGGGGACTCGACGCGGGGTATGACGTCTCGCGGGTCACCATCGCGGCCCAGGTCGCCGTGCAGGCCGGCGGCCGGTTGCTCCGGCTGAGCGACCAGCTGAGCAGCGGCGACGTCCCCGACCTCCCTTCCCTGGAGCGGATGGTGGACGGCCTCCTGAGACGGCTCCGGTGGGCGGCACGGCCCCAGGAATCGCCGAGAGGCCATGCCCCGGTGTGCTTCGCCGGTGACGCCGCCCTCGCGCTCCTCTTGCCGCTCCAGCAGGCCCTGGTCGGCAAGGCCGCGCTGTACGGCCTCTCCCCGCTCGGCGGGCGGCGCGGGCACCGGGCGCTCGGCGAACAGTTCACCCTGAGCGACGAGCCGCTCCTGGACGGGCGGCCTGGCTCGCGGCCGATCGACGACGAAGGCACCCCGAGCCGGTCCACCATGCTGATCCGCCACGGCACCGTGGAAACCCTGGTCTACGATCTCGAGACCGCCGCCCGGGCCGGGGTCGCACCCACGGGCCACGGCCGCCGCACAGTCTTCGGGAAGCCCCACGCCGCCTTCTCGAATCTGGTCGTGGCGCCCGGCGCGCTCTCGCCTCAGGGCGTGCTCGAGGCCGTGGGCGACGGGCTCCTGGTCGAGTCATTCGTCGGACCGGGGCAGGGGAGCGTGGCCGGCGGGACGTTCAGTCTGCCGTGTGCCGTTGCCTGGCGGGTCAGGGGCGGTGAGGTCACCGGGGTCGCGGAGGAACTCACCCTGGCCGGAAACGCCTACGAGCTGCTCAACCGGTTGCGCGGTCTCGGCACGGAGCACCGTTGGGTCGGCAGTCTCGGCGTCCCGCCGATCGTGGTGGAGGGGGTGTCGGTGCTCGGACCGAGCTGACGGGAGGAATCGGGCGCGGGGCCGGCCGCCGGGTGCCCCGGCTCCCGACCCCGGGTCAAAACAGGTAGCGCCGCGCCAACCAGAAGACGAACAGCATCACCGCGAGCCCGATCATCCACGCCGCCGCCTCGCGAACCAGGTTGACCTGGCGTTCGACACCGGTGGCGGGTTCGTGGTCAACGCGCTTGCTGTGTCGGACGTTATACGCCATCCCTGAGCCAGCCTCCGGAGTGGTGCGCTGGCCGGGGGACCGCCGCCCGGACCACGGCGCCCCCCGGCGGATGCCGCCCCATCTTAATCGAGACCGGGCCCGGCCCGTCAAGCGGACTCGCCGTCAGTTCGCGATCCCCAGCGCCTCGGCGTAGCTCATGCCGCGGGCCATGCGATCGTAGAGCACCTGGAGGGTCTCCGGCCCGCCGGCCAAAAACCGGCACCGCGCGTCCCCCCGCGAGAGGCATTCCACCTCCATCACGCCGAGGGTGGTGCGCGCCACCCGGCCCAGGAAGTCGGCCAGCATCCCCGTGGAGAGGTGGCAGGACGGGTAGGCGGCGCCGAGTGCCGGCTCTGCCTCGGACCAGTTGGTCGAGTCGAGCGCGATGACCGAGCGGGAGAGCGGGGTCACCGTGAGGTTGCCCCACCCGGTCTCCTCGAAGAATCCGGAGAGCGTCTCGCCCAGGTGGCGGACGTCGAGCGCCGCCGGCTGGTCCACGCCGTAGCGGGCCCGGAGCCAGTTGACGAATCCCTCGTACATCGCCTCGCCGCCCGCGAAGCCGGCTTCCTGGAGGTAACTCGCACACTGGACCCCGGTATCGCGCTCCAGGCTCTGGCGCAACTGGTGCAGGCTCCGCTTGCTGAGTACGAGGCAGGTCGAGGGGGCGCCGTCGCTGGGCTGGGACATGGGGAGTGCCGGTCGAGTTGGAACGGGTTGGGGTGTGCCTTCAATCATCAGCGGCCGATCGGCAATCGTCAATCCTGCCGCCCGACCCGGCGGAGCAGCTCGGCTTCGTCAATTACCTCGATGCCGAGTTCGCGCGCCTTGTCCAGCTTGCTCCCCGCGTCGGCGCCGGCCACCACGGCGTCGGTCTTGCGGCTCACGCTCCCCACGACCCGCCCGCCCGCCCGCTCGATGAGTGCTGTGGCCTCCTGCCGGGAGAGCGTGGGGAGGGTGCCGGTGAGGACGTAGGTCTGGCCGGCCAGGGGGCCGTGGGGGGCCACGGCGTGGGGCTCGGTCAGGTTGAGGCCGGCCCGCTCGAGGCGCGCCAGGAGCTTGCGGTTGTTCTCGTTCCGGAAGAACTCCACGACGGCGGCGGCGATCGTGGGCCCGATGCCCGGAATGTTCTCGATCTCCTCGAAGCGAGCCTGGCGGAGCGCGTCGAGGGTGCCGAACCGCCGGGCGAGGATCTGGGCCACGGTCCTCCCCACGTGGCGGATCCCGAGGCCGAAGAGCAGGAGGGAGAGCGGGCGCTGTTTGGAGGCCTCGATCGCCTGGACGAGCTGGTGCGCGGAGCGCTTCCCGAACCCCTCCAGCGGTTCCAGCGCTTCGGGCTTGAGGTCGTAGAGATCGGCGATGTCGGCGATCAATCCGGCGTCGAGCAGCTGCCGGACCCGCTCGTATCCCAGGCCGCGGATGTCCATGGCACTCCGGGAGGCGAAGTGCACGATCCCCTCCAGGACCCGTCCGGGACAGGCTGCGTTCGGGCAGTAGCGCATCACCTCGTCGGGCGGCCTCACCACCTCGGTCCCGCAGGCCGGGCATCGGGTCGGCATGTGGAAGCGCCGCTCGCTGCCGTCCCGCCGCTCCGGGAGGGGACCCAGGACCTGAGGGATTACCTCGCCGGCCCGCATCACCTGGACCCAGTCGCCGATCCGGATGTCCTTCTGTTCGATGAGTTCTTCGTTATGCAGCGTGGCGCTGCTCACCGTGACGCCGCCCACTTCCACCGGCTCCAGGACGGCATAGGGATTGAGCGCGCCGGTCCGGCCCACGTTGATGCGGATGTCGAGGAGTCGGGTGACCGCGACCTCGGGCGCGAACTTGCGGGCGATGGCCCAGCGCGGCTCGCGTTCGCCCACGACGCCGAGCTCCTCGTGCAGCGCGAGCCGGTTCACCTTCACCACGACGCCGTCGGCGTCGAACGGGAGGGTGTCGAGCAGTTTCTCGTAGGCCTCAACCTTCCGGTGGACGGCGGCGAGATCGGGGTGCTGGGCCCGGTGGGGCTCCACCGGGAACCCCCATGCCTCCAGCAGGTTCAGCACCTCCCACTGGGTCTCCGCCGGGAGTTTGCCCTCCACCGGCTCGACGTGGAAGGCGAAGAACCGGAGCCGGCGTTTGCGGGTGATTCGCGGATCGAGCTGGCGCAGGCTCCCGGCTGCCGCGTTGCGGGGGTTGGCGAAGGGCGGTTCGCCCTCGCGCTCGCGCTCCCGGTTCAACTTTTCGAACGCCACCCGGGGGAGATAGACCTCCCCGCGGACCTCCATCAGCCTGGGGTGGTGCCGGCCTCGCAGCCGGAGCGGCACGTCGGCGATGGTCCGGAGATTGGCGGTCACGTCCTCGCCCACCAACCCGTTCCCCCGCGTCGCACCGACCACGAACAGGCCGTCACGGTAGGTCAGGCTCACGGCGGAGCCGTCGATCTTCACCTCGGTGGTGTAGCCGGCCTCCCGCACGTCCGGCGCGATGCCCGCGTTGCGTTTCTCCCATGCCTCGAGTTCCTCCTCGCTGAAGGCGTTCGCGAGCGAGAGCATGGGCCGGAGGTGGGTGTGCTTGCGGAGCGCGGAGGCCGGCTCGGCCCCCACCCGCTGGGTGGGGCTGTCGGGCGTGCGGAGTTCCGGGTGGGCGCGCTCCAACTCCTGGAGCTCCCGCATCCAGGCGTCGTACTCCTCGTCGGAGACCTCCGGCGCGTCGAGAACGTAGTAGGCGTAGTTGGCGCGCTCGATGAGCTTGCGGAGTTGCTCGGCGCGGGCGGCGGGCGCGGGGCGGGTCATCGCGGGGCGGTCGGGTGACGGGTGGCGAGTGGCGCGAGCGGCGCCCGCGGCAGAACGGGACGCTCCCCTGCCGCGGGACGGGACGGCACACGCTACCCGTCGCCCGTCATTCGATACCGGTACCGGTCTGCGATCAACGGGCCGACGCCTCCTGCTGAATCACGGTGAGTGCCACCCCCACCAGCCGTTCGATCTCCTCGGCGCTCGCCCGGGCCAGGCTCCCCTCGGACCAGGGGCCTTCGCGGTCGGCGAACTCGTCGAGCAGGCGGCGCAGGAACCCGATCAGCGCCACCCGCTCCCGTTCCACCATGCGGGCCGAGGTGTCGCCCAGCCGAACCTGGAGCCGCTCGAACCGGTGCGCGTTCCGGAGCGCCTTGGCCGTGAGGCTCGCCACCACTTGGACGAACCGCAGGTCGGCCTCCGAGAACGCCGGCCCATCGCGAAAGGTACGGAGCAGGATGGCACCGATGGCCGCGCCCCGCCACCGGATCGGCACCACCGTGATGGACCGCACCCGGCGGTTGGCGAGCGTTCCCTTGAGATGGGCGAACGCCGCGTCCTGCTCCACGTCCGGGATGAACACCGTCTCCCCGGTGCGGAGCGCCCGGGCGAGCTCGGGGTAGCGCTCCAGATCCACCACGTAGTTCCGGATCCCCGGATCCTCGAAGCTCGCCACCAGCCGGGCGGTCTTGCCGTCGCGGCCGGCCAGAAAGATCGAGGAGCGGTCCAGCCCGAACGCCTCGCCCAGCCGCCGCGCGATGGACTGCATGATATCGGCGAAATGGAGCGATCCGGCGATCTCCTGGAGAATGTCCATGGCGGTGAGGAGGTGCCGGCGTTCCTGCTCCAGCTCCCGCACCCGGGCCTGGAGCCGCTCGATCTCTTCCATGCTGGGGGGCGATGTGGCGGTCATGGCGATGCTCGGGGAGAGGTGCCGGAAGTTCGCCGAGCAGGGGCAGGGGGGTCAAGCGGCCCGCGCGGCCGAGGCCGGTGGCGGGGACGGTTCACCGGGAGCGCGGGTCCTCGGCCGGCGGCTCCTCGGTCGTGGCGAGCAGCCGCTCCGCCTCCCGTTTGTACTGCGGGTCCATCACGTCGTACAGCGGCAGGTCGAGGACCTGCTGCAGGTGGACCCGCGCCTCGGCGTACCGCTTGCGGTCCATCAAGACCTCGGCCAGGACCAAGTGGTGGTAGATCACCTCCGGCGCCAAGGCGACGGCGCGCTCCAGGTTCCGGATCGCGCCGTCCCAGGACGCCTCGCCGAAGATCTTCCCGCCGAGAAAGGTCCTGGCGAAGAAGCGCTCGAACCCCGAGAGCCGCATGATCTCCGCGTGCCAGCGGCCCAGGACGTGATAGGCCTTGTCGTGCTCGGGATCGAGTTCGAGCGCCCGGAGCGCCTCGCGCCGGATCTCCGCCGCGCGCCGCACCCGTTCCTTCTTGCTCTTGGTGAGGGAGGCGCGGCCGATCGCCGCGGCGAGGATGTAGTGGCCGTCGGCCCCGTCCGGGTTCGCCTCGACCGCCGCCCGGGCGTACCTTTCCGCCTGGGCGTAGAGCGAGTCCCGCTCCGCGCTCTTCACCGAATCGGGCGTCTGCTTGCCGATGTCGAGCAGCGCCTGGGCGGCGCGCCAGTTGGCCTCGTAATTCGCCGGCTCGAGCGCCAGCACCTGCTGGTACACCTCGAGGGCCGCCTGGGGGTTCGCGTGCAGCTCGGCGCCTCGCACGAGCCACGCCTCGATGGATTGCGCGGCGAGCGGCCGGGCCACGAGCGCCGGCACCATCAGCCAGGCGAGCACGCGGTGTCGTGGAACCATGGGAGCCTCGCGGGACGATGGCCGAACTGGGCGGAGGACCGTGAATGGTGTTCCAGAGGTTGATCGAACGCAAGCGCGACGGGGGCGCCCTCACGCCGGCGGAGTGGCGCGAGGCCCTGGCGGCCTACCTCCGCAACGAGGTGCCGGACTACCAGATGGCAGCACTCCTCATGGCGGTGGTCTGGCGCGGCCTCGCTTCCGAAGAGCTTGCCGCGCTCACCCAGGCCATGCTCGACTCGGGTGCCCGGCTCGACTTCGGCGACTGGCCGGTCCCCCGGGTGGACAAGCACTCGACCGGCGGGGTGGGCGACAAGGTCTCGCTGGTCGTCGCGCCGCTGGTCGCCAGCCTGGGCGTGGCCGTGCCGATGATGTCGGGCCGCGGGCTGGGCCATACCGGCGGGACGGCCGATAAGCTGGAGGCGATTCCCGGCTTCCGCACCCAGCTCTCGCTCGCCGACGTGCAACGCCAGGTGCAGCAGATCGGGATCGCCATGTTCGCGCAGAGCCCCGAAGTGGCGCCGGCCGATGCCCGGCTCTACGCCCTGCGCGACGTCACCGGCACGGTGCCCTCGATTCCGCTCATCGCCGCCAGCATCATGTCCAAGAAGCTCGCGGAGGACCTGAACGGGCTCGTCCTCGACGTGAAGACCGGCAGCGGGGCCTTTCTCCCCGACGAATCGCAAGCGCTGGAGCTGGCCGCCGCCATGGTGCAGCTCGGCGAGAGCCACGGCTGCCGCACCGTGGCGCTGCTCACCGCCATGGACCGGCCGCTGGGGCGTGCCATCGGCAACGCGCTGGAGGTCGAGGAGGCGCTGGCCGCGCTCGAAGGGAAAGGGCCGGGGGATCTGATGGCGGTGACCAGGGCCCTCGCGAGCGAGATGCTGCTCCTGGCGGGCCGCGCCACCGAACCGGCCGAGGCGCGGGCGCTGGTGGACGGCGCGCTCGGATCCGGGCGGGCGCTCGCCAAGTTCCGCGAGCTGATCGAGGCGCAGGGCGGGAACCCCGCCATCGTGGACGATCCGGGCGCGCTCCCCCAGGCGGCCGAAGTCGAGATCTTCGAATCGCCCGCCGAAGGAGTGGTGACGGCCGTGGAACCCCGCCCCCTTGGCCAGGCCGTCGTGGCGATGGGAGGCGGCCGCACCCGGCTCGGCGATCCCATTGATCACAGCGTCGGGTTCATCGTCTCGGCGCGGCCGGGGATGCCGGTGGGCCGCGGCGAACCGATTGCCTCGGTGTTCGCCCGCGACGCGGCCGGGATCGCGACCGGGTTCGCCGCCCTCCGCGAGGCCGTCCGGATCGGCGGCCGCGCGGAACCCAGGCCCCTCGTCTCCCATCGCGTGACCGGGCGCGGGGTGGAAGCGCTGAGCGCCGAGTGACCATGGTCCTCGCGCTCGTGGTGCTGGTGGCCCTGGTGCTGTGGTTCGTCCTTCCGCGCCGCCGGATGGAGCGCGAGCCATGGGAAGCGGAGGACCCCGGCGCGGCAATTGACCGGGAGGAGCTGGAGGCTGCGGAGCGCGACCTGCGAGACCTGGATCCGGGGCAGGATCCGGAGGAGGGCTGGGAGGGAGACGACTGGGGCCCGGGGGCGGGGCGGCGGGCGAGGTAGGGGCCGGAAACCCGGGGGGGGGGGCAGCGTCTCCCGGACAGACGCCGGGATCCGTACCGGTTCAGCGCTGCCCGCCCGATTCCGACAGCCGGAACCGCGCCACCAGCTCGCGCAACCGGCTGGCGCTGCCGTGCAGCTCCTGTGAGGTGGCCGTGACCTCCTCGGTGGTGGCCGCGGCCTCCTGAGCCGCGGCGGCCGCCTCGGAGCTGGCGGCTGCCTGTTCCTCCGCCTGACGCCGGGCGTTCGCCAGCTGCTCCAAGAGCAGCGCCGCCGCGTCTCGCGAGGCCTGCGCCGCCCGCGCCACCCCCTCCGCCAGGGCTTCCACCCGGGCCACCGCGTCGCCGATCGCTTCCAGCGATTCCGCTGCGACCCGCGAGACCGTTTCGACGCCCGCCAGGTCCTCGACGCCGTTCCGGAAGTCGCGCACCGTTTCCCGGATCTTCGCGCGGGCCCGGTCCACCACCCGCTGGGTCTCGCGGGCAGCCGCCTCGCTCTCGCCGGCGAGCTGTCGGACCTCCTCGGCCACCACCGCGAACCCGCGCCCGAACTCGCCGGCCCGCGCCGCCTCGATCGCGGCATTGAGCGCGAGCAGATTGGTCTGGGACGCGATGTGGGTGACCGACTCGGTGAACCCGACCATGGCGGTGGAAGCTTCCTCCAGCTCGCCCAGGCGGTTGGCGGTATCGGTGATGAGGGCCTGGGCATCGCCTAACGACGTGACGGCGTCGAGAATGCCGCCTCGGGTGCGGGCCGCGAGCCGGCCGATCTCGCCGCCCAGCTCCCGGGCCTGTACCACGGTCCGCTCCAGGGCGCCCACCGCGTGGCCCACGGCTTCGAGCTGGCCGGTGCCGGCCAGGAGTTGCTGGTGCTGGGCCTGAGCGGTCTCCGCCATCGTCGAGACCACGCTGCTGATCTCGGCGCTCGAGGCCGCGCTCTGCTCCGAGGCCGCGCTCAGCGCCTCGGCGGCCTGCTGGAGCGTTTCGGCCTCCTGCCGGATCTGGCCGATCATGGCCCGGAGTTGCGACACCATCTCGGCGAAGGCGCGGTCGAGTGCGGCGTACTCCTCGTCCAGCTCGTGCTGCGGCGCCGCCGGCGTGAGATCGCCGCCCTGGATCTGGCGCGAGCGCTGGACCAGGCCGTCGAGCGGGGTGATGATCGCCCGCCAGGTGCGCCGCCCCGCCACGAGGGCGCCGGCCAGGCCAGCCAAAAAGAAGCCGGCGATCGCGATGGTGGCCCGGTCCACCAGGCGGTTGGCGTGCGCGACCAGTTGATCGGCCCGATCGCGCTGGGCGCGGCTCACCCGCTGGGATTCCGCGAACAGGCTGTCGATGTCCGGGGCGGTGGTCTCCGCCACCCGCACGGCGTCGGCCGGCCGGTTCACGTCGCGATAGGCGCGCGCCACGGCGAAGCGGACTTCCAGGCGGCCCTGCAACGCCCCCATCCGCTCCAGCGCCGTCCGCTCCCCCGTCGTGAGTCCGGGTTCGGCGAGCAGGGCGCGCCGGAGCGAGTCGCCGGCGTACCCCAGGCTGTCCAGCTCGCGGGCGTAGTCGGCGCCGGGGGTCAGGAGTTCGGCCTGGGAGCGTGAGACCAGCCGGAGGGCGATGTCGTGAATCTGGAAGACCCGGCCGCTCACGGTGCCGTAGTGCGCCAGGTTCTGCTCCACCCGGCTCCGCAGGGTGCGGAGCGCCAGGAAGGCGACCAGGCTCGCCCCCGAGAGCGCGAGGGCAGCGAGGCCCGACCCGATCAGCAGGCGCCGGCGCAGCGTCGGGCGGCGCTTCATCGGCCGACCTCGCCCAGCAGTACCGGTTTGTTCATGGCGTTCCGCAGGACGTTGAAGCGGATGGGACCCGCCACCCCCTCGAACGGCGGGG
>DATLYZ010000103.1:0-46154 GCA_035574255.1 Gemmatimonadales bacterium
ACCGGATCGAGATCCGGGTATATCCTGCCGATATCCCGGAGCGGGTGGACGTGGACGTCACCAACCTCGCGATTGGCCACTCCCTGTTCGTCCGGGACATCACGATTCCCAAGGCCGAGATCCTGAACGATCCCGCGCTGCCGATCTGCTCGGTGGTGGCGCCGCGCACCGAGGAGGCGGCGCCGGCGCCGGCCACGGAAACGCCCGCGGAACCCGAGCTCATCCGCAAGCCCAAGGCCGAGGAGGAGGCCGAGGCCGAGGACAAAGAAAAGGAATAGCCCCTGCGCGCGATTGTGGGGCTCGGCAATCCGGGCCCGGAGTACGAGAAGACCCGGCACAACGCCGGGTTTCTCTTGGCCGATCACCTGGCGCGGCGCTGGAGATTCCCGCCCTTCCGCCGGATTCCCGCGGCCCGGGAGACCCGGGGAACGGTGGCCGGCCAGGATGTGGTGCTGCTCAAGCCGCAGACCTACATGAACCGGAGCGGCGCCGCGCTGGCCCCGCTCAGAACCCGGGCCGATTTCGACCCGGCGCGCGATCTCCTGATCCTGGTAGACGACTTCGCGCTTCCGCTGGGCCAGTTCCGGCTCCGGGCCCGGGGATCGGCCGGCGGGCACAACGGGCTCAAGAGCATCGAAGGGGCCCTGCGGAGCCAGGTCTACCCCAGGCTCCGGATCGGCGTCGGCCCGCTGCCGGAGCAGGTGGAGGACAGCGCCGAGTACGTGCTGGGCGAGTTCACCCGCGAGGAGCGGGAGACGCTCGCCAGGCTGCTCGACCCGATGGCCGACGCCGTGGAGTGCTGGCTCGCGGAAGGCATCGAGGTCGCGATGAACCGGTACAACCGCCGGGAGTCCGCCGGCCCGGAGCGCGCCGGCGGCCGAGGCGGCGACGGGTGACCGGACCGCCCGCCTCGTTCTCCTCCGCCGTGCTTCCCCGACCCGGACCCCATCGTGCTTCGCCTCGGCATCGTCGGCTTGCCTAACGTCGGCAAGTCCACCCTCTTCAACGCCCTCACGTCGTCGCGGGCGGCGGCGGAGAATTATCCCTTCTGTACCGTCGAGCCCAACGTCGGCGTGGTCGAGGTGCCGGACCCGAGGCTCGACCGGCTGGTGGAGCTGGTGAAGCCGAAACGCCGGGTACCGGCCGTCGTGGAGTTCGTGGACATCGCGGGCCTGGTCCAGGGCGCCTCGCGGGGCGAGGGCCTCGGCAACCAGTTTCTCGCGCACATCCGGGAAGTGGATGCGATCGTGCACGTGATCCGCTGCTTCGAGGACCCCGACGTGATCCACGTCATGGGACCGGTGGATCCGGTGCGCGACCACGACATCATCACCAGCGAACTGGCTCTCGCCGACCTCGCGATCGTCGAGCGGCGGCTGGAGAAGGCCAGGAAGACCGCTCGAGCGGGCGACGCCGAGGCCAGGGCCGAGACGGCGGTGCTGGAGCGGGTCGTCGCGGAGCTCAACGCGGGCCGCGGCGCGCGCGAGGCCGGGGAGGACGAGGCGACGGTTCGCTATCTCCGCCGGCTGGGCCTCCTCACGGCCAAACCCGTGCTCTATGCGGCGAACGTCACCGAAGCCGACCTCGCCGCGGGCGGCGGGCCCTGGCTCGACGCGCTCCGGAAGGCCGTCCAGGCTCACCACGAGGAGGCGGAGATCGTCCCCTTCTCGGCCAAGTTCGAGGCCGAGCTGGCGGAACTCCCGCCCGAGGAGCGCCGGGAGTTTCTTGCCTCGAGCGGCATCGGCGAACCGGGGCTGGACCGCCTGATCCACGCCGGCTACCGGCTGCTCGGCCTGGAAACCTTCTTCACGGTAGGCGAGAACGAGGTCCGGGCCTGGACCATTCGCCGGGGGGCGACGGCGTACGAGGCCGCGGGCGAGATCCATTCCGACTTCCAGAAGGGTTTCATCCGCGCCGAGACGATCGCCTTCGAGGACTTCATCCGGGCCGGGAGCTACAAGGCGGCGCGGGAACAGGGTCTCGCCCGGGCGGAGGGCCGCGACTACGTGGTGCAGGATGGGGACATTCTGCTGTTCAGGTTCAGCGCGTAGGGGACGGGCCCCGGGTCTGAGCGGAGGGGCGGGCTCCGCCTCGGCGGCGAGCCGGAGGCATGCGGCCCCGCGAGGCAAGGCGGCGACGCCGGGATCCGGACCGGGCGGGCGCGCCGCCCGCGCGCCGCACGAGTTCGCCCTGCCCGTTGCCCGCCGCGAACACCCCGCCTATGTTTCGCCCCGCTTACAACCATCCTCCCCAGGGCCGGCACCGGGCCCGGGGCGACCAGACCAAAGGAAGGTGACATGGCCCGTCAGTACGAGGCGGTCTATATCTTCGACAGCGCGCTCGAGGAGACCGCTATCAACGAGCGGCTCGCCCGCTTCCACGCCCTCCTCCAGCAGCCCGGCGGTCCGCCCCCCGAAGTCAATCACTGGGGGAAACGTACCCTCGCCTACCCCATCAAGCGGCACGACACGGGCTACTATGTGGTGGCGAAGTTCGACGCCCGGCCCGACCAGCTTCCCGAGTTCGAACGCGCCGTCAAGCTGGACGACAGCGTCCTCCGGTTTCTGGTCGTGGTGAACGAGGGCGCCCAGCCGGTGCCGGTGGGAGCCCCCAAGGCAGACGAAGAGGAGGACGAATGAGGCGCGGCCAGAAGACCTGTGCGATCTGCGAAGCCGGCGTGCGGGTCGTGGACTACAAGGACGAGCGCACGCTCCAGCGGTTCCTCACCGAACGGGGGAAGATTCTCCCCAGCCGGCTCTCGGGGACCTGCGCCCGGCATCAGCGGCAGCTCTCGGTGGCCATCAAGCGGGCACGCCAGCTCGCGCTCCTGCCGTACATCAAGGGCTATTCGGGTTGATCCCCCCGCTGGCGTCCCGGTGCCCGCTGCCCCCCCCGGGCCGTCGAGGCGGCTCGGGGTGCCGGCTCCGCGGCCCGGGAGCCGGACTCACGATGAGGTTGCGACCATGATCGAGGTCATTCTCCGAGAAGACGTCAAGAGCCTGGGCCGGGCCGGCGAGCTGGTCCGGGTGAAGCCGGGTTACGCCCGGAACTATCTGCTGCCCAAGGGCCTGGCCTACGAGGCCACCGAAGGCAACAAGAAGCGGGTCCAGGCGGAGGCCCGCGCTCGCGAGGCCCGGCGGGCCCAGGAGCGCACCGAGGCCGAGGCCACCGCGGCCCGGCTGGCCGGGGTCACCGTGACGCTCGCCCGCAAGGCCGGCGAAGGCGACCGGCTGTTCGGCTCCATTACCGCGCAGGACCTGGCGGAGGCGCTGGCGCAGAAGGGCATTGCGGTGGACCGGCGCAAGATCGAGCTCGAGCATCCCATCAAGACCCTGGGCACCCACACCGTGTCCATCCGGTTGCATCACGACGTGCAGGCGGCGATCTCGGTCACCGTCGTCGCGGAATGACCGCTCGGGGATGACGGTCGGGATCCGATACGTGGACGGGCCGCGCCTCAAGCGGTCTCTGCTGGCGGCGGCCGACTGGGTGGCGGCGGGAAAAGAGGAGATCAACCGGATCAACGTCTTCCCGGTGCCCGATGGAGACACGGGTACCAACTTCACCCTGACGCTCCGCGCCGTCGCCGACGCCCTCCGGGCGCTCGGCGACGCGCCGCTTTCGGTCACCGCCCGCACCGCGGCGCGGGGTGCCGTCCTCGGCGCCCGCGGCAACTCCGGCATGATGTTGGCCCACTTCCTCCTGGGCTTCGCGGACGAGCTGGACGGCAAGGCGAGCGCCACCGCCGGCGAGATCGCGGCCGGGCTCCGGCGCGGCGCCGAGCACCTGTCGGCCGCCCTCGACGACCCGCGGGAGGGAACCATCCTCACCGTGGCCCGCGAGGCCGCCGCGGCCGCCGAACGCGCGGCGTCGGACTCGCCGGACATCTCGGTTTTCATGAACCGTATGCTCCAGGAGGGCGAGCTGGCGCTGGCCCGGACCCCCGAGCTCCTGGACGCGTTGCGCGAAGCCGGGGTGGTGGATGCGGGCGGCAAGGGCTTTCTCCGGATGATCGAGGGGGTGGTCCGGCTGATCGCGGGCGACCCGATCCTCCCCGCCCCACCGCCTGGCGGAGCGGCCGACTCCGCCGCCCCTGCCGCCCTGGCGGAGGTGGCACCCGAGCGGGACTTCCGGTTTTGCACCGAAGCGACGGTGCGGGGCGAACAGCTCCCTCCCGCCAACGAGGTCCGGATGCAGCTCCGCGCCTTCGGCGGCTCCATTCAGGTGCTTCTCGCGGACGATGTGCTCAAGATGCATGTGCACACCGACACGCCGGAGGCCGTCTTTACTTTCGCGAAGCGGTGGGGCGCCCTCCTGGCCGCCAAGGCCGAGGACATGCGGGCCCAGCACCGCCGGCTGGCCCACCCGGCGCGGCGGCGCGTTGCGATCGTGACCGACTCCTCGGCCGATCTCCCGGATGCCGTGCTGGACCGGCACCGGATCGCGCTGGTGCCGCTCCAAGTGCTGTTCGGGGAGCGCAGCTGGCTCGACCGGGTGGAACTCAAGCCGGAAGAGTTCTACCGCCGGATGCGGGCCTCTCGGGTCCACCCCACCACCTCGCAGCCGGCGCCGGGCGATTTCGTTCGGGTGCTTCGCGATGCCCGGGCCGAGGCGGACCAGGTGGTGGCCGTGCTCCTCGCCTCCCGCCTGTCAGGGACGTACCAGTCGGGTGTCCTGGCAGCGAAGGCCGGCGGGATAGACGGCGTCCACTTCGTGGACAGCGCTTCTGCCTCCCTCGGCCTGGGCCTCCTCGCGCTCCGGGCCGCGGAGCTGGCCGAAGCGGGGTGGACCGCGGCCGCCATCGCGCTGGAGTTGCGCCGGGTGCGGAGGCAATCAGGGTGCTTGCTCACGGTGGACCGGTTCGACAACCTGCTCCGCTCGGGCCGGGTGACCCGCGGCAAGGCGTTGCTCGCCGGCATGCTGGACCTCAAGCCGATCCTTGCCCTGGACGGCGAGGGCGGTATCACGCCGGTGGACCGGGTGCGAGGCCGGGACAACCTGGTGCCGCGGGTGTTGAGCCTCCTCGAGCAGCGGCTCAGCCCCCGCCCGACCCGAGTACGTTTCGGGATCGCGCACGCGGAGGCACCGGAAGTGGCCGAGCGGCTCCGCGCCGCACTGGTGGCGGCCTGGAATCCGCGCGACTGTTTCGTGGCGTTAGCCACCGGCGTCCTCGGCGCCCATGTGGGGTTCGGGGCCTGGGCCGTGTTCTATCAGGTGGAGGATGGCGCGCCCGGCGCGCCAGGGAGCGGGGCGGCGTGACCGCGGCCAGACAGCCCCAGCCGGTCGTGGAGGGCCTGTCCGCTGCGGTGCGGGCGATTGACGACCTCAAGGGCCGCCAGGTGCTGGTCCTCGATCTCCGCGGCCTCTGCGACGCGACGGACTATTTCATCCTGGCCAGCGGGACCTCGGATGCCCACGTCCGGGGCATCGCGGAGTCCGTGCTGGAGAAGCTCCACCGGAGCGGCTTCCGGGCCCACCACGTGGAGGGCCTGCCGGGTGGCCGCTGGGTCTTGTTGGATTACGTGGATTTCGTGGTCCACGTGTTTCACCCGGAGACGCGCTCGTTCTATCAGCTCGAGCGGCTCTGGGGGGATGCGCCGGAGCTCTCGCTCGGCGCCTGACGAGGATGCTCGATGATGCTGAGGAAGCTCGCGCTGGGTCTAGGGCTCGTCGCCGCGCTGCCGGGCGGCGCGCGCGCCCAGTACTACTTCGGCCAGAACAAAGTGCAGTACCGCACCTTCGACTTCCAGGTGCTCAAGACCGAGCACTTCGACATCTACTTCTACCCCGAAGCCCGCGAGGCTACCCTCGACGCGGGCCGCATGGCCGAGCGCTCCTACGCCATCCTGAGCCGGATTCTCCGCCACCAGTACCGGGAGCGGAAGCCGATCATCCTCTACGCCTCCCACTCCGACTTCCAGCAGACCAACGCGCTCGGGGGGGAGTCCCCCAGCGAGGGGACCGGCGGGGTGACGGATTTCTTCAAGCAGCGGATCATCCTGCCGTTTACTGGCTCCTACGACGAACTGCAGCACGTGCTCCAGCATGAGATGGTGCACCAGTTCCAGTACGACATCTGGAGCCGGGGCCGGGCCGGGGCGGGCCTCCAGACGCTGATCGCCGTGAACCCTCCGCTCTGGTTCGTCGAGGGGATGGCCGAGTACCTCTCGATCGGGGGCATTGACCCGAACACGGCGATGTGGCTGCGGGATGCCGCGATCGAAGGGAAGATTCCCACCATCGAGCAACTGGAGAACGACCCGCGGATCTTCCCCTATCGCTTCGGCCAGGCGCTGGTGGCCTTCATCGCCGAGCGCTGGGGTGACGAGGCCATCAGCGCCATTCTGCACGGCACCCTGGTGGGCGGCGGGGGGCTCGAGGGCGCGCTCAGGCGGGTCATCGGCGTGGACTACCGGCAACTGTCCGAGCAGTGGAAGGACGCCGTGCAGCGGCGCTACCTGCCGGAGATCGGCACCCGCCAGAAGGCCCGCGACGTGGCGGAGGCGGTGCTCACCGAGCGGCGCTCCAAGGGGAGGTACCACCTGGCCCCCGCCCTCTCGCCGGACGGGAGCGAGGTGGCGTACTTCAGCGAGCGGGACTTCTACTTCATTGACCTCTACCTGGCCGACGCGCGGACGGGGGCGGTGAAGCGCCGGCTCCTCAAGTCGTCGTACAGCAGCAACTACGAGACCTACCGCTTCATCAACTCGCAGGCGAGCTGGTCGCCCGACGGGAAGTATCTGGCCATCGCGGCGAAGCGGGGGCCCCGGGACGACATCGTCATCATTGACGTGGCCCGGAACCGGGAGCACCGCCGCATCCAGGTGAAGCTGAACGGGGTGACCACGCCGTCCTGGAGCCCCGACGGCAGGCGACTGGTCTTCACCGGGTACGACGGCGGCCTCTCGGATCTGTTCCTCGTCAACGCGGACGGTTCCGATCTGCGGCGCCTGACCCGGGACAAGTACGCCGATCTCCAGCCGGTCTGGTCGCCCGACGGCACGCGGATCGCCTTCGCCACCGATCGCGGGCCGGGCACGGAGCTCGACCGGCTCCGGATCGGGAACCTGAAGCTGGCCCTGTACGACCTGGCGAGCGGGCGGATCGAGGTCCTGCCGCACATGGAAGCCGGAAAGAACGTGAGCCCCCAGTGGTCGCCGGACGGGCAGGAGATCGCCTTCGTCTCCGACCGGAACGGGGTGAGCAACATCTTTCTGTTCGACCTGCGCGATCAGCAGGTGTACCAGCTCACCGACCTCTACACCGGCGCGCAGGGGATCACGCCCTACTCGCCGGTCCTCTCCTGGGCCCGCAGCGCCGATCGGCTGGCCTTCGTCTATTACGCGCGCGGCGATTTCGACGTCTACGCCGTCACCAACCCCCGCGCCCTCAAGCGGCAGCCCTCCCCGGCGCTGGCGGGACTCCCGCGCGACTCGGCGTTCGGGCCGATCGGCCGGGTCGAGGACCGGCCCCGCGACTCCGCCTTCGCGCCGCTCGGCCGGGTGGCCGACACCGCCGCGGCACCCCTGGTCCAGAGCGGCTCGATCTACGTGAGCGACGGTGGGTTCCGCCAGGCCGACTCCACGCCCACCCTCCCGGCCGACTCGGCTCGGCGTCCCGTCAGCATCACGGCGCTCCTCGACTCGGCGGCCTTGCCGCTTCCCGACACGACGGAGTTCAGCATCCGGCCGTACAAGGTCGACTTCAAACCGGACTACGTGGCCCGGCCCAGCATCGGGTACGTGCGGGACAATTTCGGCGGCGGCATCTACGGCGGCAGCGCCATCGTCCTGAGCGACATTCTGGGCAACCATAACCTGATCTTCGCCGGGTTCGTCAACGGCAGGTTGAGCGAGGCCTCCGTCACCGCCACCTACGTCAACCTGAACCGGCGCCTCAACTGGGCCGCCGGCCTGTCCCAGGAGCCGTTCTACTTCTTCGAACCCAGCCTGATCGAGACGGACCCGAACAATCCGAACCAGAACCTCTTTCACAGCCGGCTCCGGCGCATCGTGGTGCGCTCGGCGGATTTCGCGGGGCTCTACCCCTTCAGCCGGTTCCTGCGCACCGAGCTGGGCTTCTCCGCCGCCACGGTCACCGACCACCGCCAGACGGTGACGATCCCCTACGACCCGCTCACCGGGGAACAGACCGACGACGCCTCGGTACGCGAGGTCGCGCTCGACGGCTACAGCTACGTGGCCCCCTCCGCGGCCCTGGTGTGGGACAACTCGCTCCCGGGGTACGTGGGTCCCTTCTATGGCCGGCGCTGGCGGCTGGAGGCCTCCCAGACCCTGGGCGGGCGGACCTTCACCACCCTGCTGGCCGACTATCGGCGCTACGACAAGGTCGTGGGGCCGTTCACCTTCGCCACCCGAGCCTTGTTCTACGGCCGGCTGGGGCGCGATGCCCAGCAGTTCGGGTACCAGATCTTTCTCGGCAGCACCGACCTGCTCCGCGGCAACACCTCCGGCTCCTACTACCGGAACGAATGCCGGCTCAGTGTGTCAGGCACGATCACGGGATGCACCCAACTCGATGAGCTCCTGGGGACCCGGATCGCCGTGGCGAGCGCCGAACTTCGCTTCCCCATTCTGACCCCCCAGTTCCACTTCATCCCGCTCGGATTCCCGCCGATCGAGGGGGCGCTCTTCTACGATGTCGGCGTGGCGTGGAACGAGGGGAACACCGTGAGGTTCCGGCGTGACGCCGGCGACGACCCGCTCCAGGTCCGGGTGCCTCACCAGACCCTGGGCGTGAGCTTCCGGATGAACTTCTTCAACTTCGTCATTCTCCGGCTCGACTACTCGGTCCCCCAGGAGCGGCGGGCCATCGGCGGCTACTGGACGCTGAGCCTGGGACCCGTGTTCTAGCCGCGCGCTCCGGCGGGAGGCGGCGGCGGAACCGGGCGCCTGGCGGCGGCCCGGTGGCGTCATACGCCACCGGCGGCGAACCGCCGCCGCGCCGCCTGTCTTGTCCCTCCCCCGGGCCTCCCCTATCTTCCTCCCGTGCCACCCCTCCGCTCCGCGACCCTCGCGGTGCTCGTGCTGGGCGCTGTCGGGTGTCAATCGGGCCCCGCAACGTCCGGCCAAGCACTCTCAGTCGCTTCCACGACTCCGCCATCGAGTCTGCTCCGCCTTCCCCCTGCGGGGGGAGTGGCGGAGCTGTATCGCCTGCCCCGGCTCCAGCCGTGGGGCTGGCGCTCCCAGGGCGCGCCGCTCCCCGCGTTCCGCCGCGCGCTGGGCGCTGATCTCGACCAGGGACTGGTATATCTCCTCGGCGCCCAGCACGAGGTCCTGGCCCTCGATCTCCAGACCGCGCGGGTCCGCCCCCCCGTGGCCACCGGGGTGCGCGAGGCCGCGATCGGCCCCGACGGCACCTTGTTCACCGTGAGCGACAGTCTCGCCGTCGTGGCGCTCGTCCGGCGGAACCCGGTCCGGCTCCAGGGCCGTCTCCCCGGGCCCCCTCGCGACCTGTTCGGCACCAAGGAGTCGGACGCCCTCGCCATCACCGCCGGGCGCAGCAATCAGTTCTACGCCCTGCATGCCGATGCGCCGGCCGCGCGGATGGAACTGCCCCCCGGCGATGCGGCGGCCACCTTCTGGGGCGATCTGGTCGCGATCGCCGCCGACACGGCGGTGATCCTCGTGGACCCGAGCGATCCCGGTGGCCCCATGGCGATGCCGGTCACGGGGCATGCCCGGGCCGTGCTGTTCTCGCCCTCGGGCCATCGGCTCTACGTCGCGCGGCGTGAGGGCCCGATTCTCGTCTTCAACCGCTACTCCGGCGAGCAGATCGGGGACATCGAACTCCCGCGGCCCGCCAGCGCCCTCCGCGCCGACCCCTGGGGCCGCTGGCTGCTGGTGCACCCCGGAGGCGCCGACTCGGTCTGGCTGGTGGACGGGGCCCGGGGACGCCTGGTCGCGGGATTCGCCACCGCCTGGGCCAGCGATGTTCCCACCGTGACCAACCAGGGCATCCTGCTCGTCAAGCAGCGGGCGGATCTGGTCGCCTACGACCTCAACGACCCCGCCATGCCGGAGACCGGCCGGGTGCCGGGCGGCGCCGCCGATCTCTGGCTCCCCCTCGCCTGGACTCCCGAAACCGGCACCGCCAGCACCTCGCTCGAGCCGGAGGCTCCAGCCATCCCGGCGGACCAGGCCGAGGCGACGCTGGCCCGCGTGTTTCTCCAGGTCTCGAGTTCGCAGAACCGGGCCTGGTCCGGCGAGCTGGCCCGCCAGCTCGCCGAGGCGGGGCTGCCGGCACAGGTGCTGGATCCCAGGCCCGGCGAGGAAGGGTTCCGGGTCGTGCTCGGGCCGTATCCGTCCCGCGAAGCGGCGGAATCCGTCGGCCGGAAGCTCGGCCGTCCCTTTTTCATCTACCAACCGGATCGCTGATCCACCCCGCGCATGAAGCTCACCCGACTCGAGCTGTCCGGCTTCAAGTCGTTCGCGGACACGGTCACGCTGCACTTCAACGACGGCGTCACGGCGATCGTGGGTCCCAACGGCTGCGGCAAGTCCAACGTCTCCGACGCGGTGCGGTGGGTGCTGGGCGAACAGTCGGCGCGGCTGTTGCGCGGCGGCAAGATGGAGGACGTGATCTTCCAGGGCTCGACCGGACGCCGGCCCGTCAACGTCACGGAGGTCTCGCTCTTTCTCGATAACAGCGACGGCATGCTGCCCGTCGCCTATCGCGAAGTGCAGATCACCCGGCGCCTGTCGCGCAGCGGCCAGTCCGAATACCTGCTCAACCAGGCGCCGGTTCGACTGCGCGACATCCAGGATCTGCTCCGGGGCACCGGGCTCGGGAGCGACGCGGGGGTCGTGATCGAGGCCCGGATGATCGAATGGCTGCTCTCGGACCGCGCGGAGGAACGCCGGGCGCTCTTCGAGGAGGCGGCGGGGATCGGGCTCTACCGCGACCGACGGCAGACCACGGAGCGGCGGCTCGAAGAAACAGCGGCCGATCTCCAGCGGGTGGAGGACCTGATCGCCGAAGTGCAGAGCCAGCTCCGGAGCCTGGCGCGGCAGAAAGGCAAGGCGGAGCGGCACGCCAAGCTGATGGAGGAGAAGTTCGCGGTGCAGCTCACCCTGGCGCGGCGGCTGCTCGCCGAGCTGGACGGGCAGCTGGCGGCGTCCGACCGCCGGCACGGCGAGCTCGAGGCGGAGCTGCCCGCCGCGCGCGCCGCGCTCGAGGACCTGGAGCACCGGCGGGAAGAGGCCGCCCGGAGCCGGAGCCGCGCCGACGCCCAGCGCACCGAGATCGCCCGCCTCCTGGGAGACACCCGGCTCGCCCTCGGCGACCTGGATCGCGAGCTGGCCGTCGCCGCCGAACGCCTGGCCCATGCGGCGGCGCGGAAGCTTCGCGCCAGCGAGGAGCGGGGCCAGATGGAGACCCGGCGCCAGCAGGCTGCGCGCGACCGGGAGGCCGCCCAGGCGGAGTACCAGGCAGCGCTGACCGAGCGAGAGCGCATCCAGGCCGAGGTAGCGGCCCGGACCGCCGCGGAACAGGACGTGCGCCTGCGGCTCGGCGAGCAGCGCCAGGCGGTGCGCCAGCTCGAGGAGGAGATCCAGCGCCGGATGCAGGACCTCCGGGCGCTCGAGGGCGAGCGCACCGCGCTGGAGCACGACCTCGCGGTCCTCCGGGAGCAGGCGGCGCAGGCCGGGGCCCGTTGTGCCACGCTCCAGGCGGAGCTCGCCCTCGCCGAACAACGCAAAGCGGAGGCCGGGACGCTGGCGGAGCGGCAGGTGGCCGAAGCCCAACGGCTCGCCGCGGAGGCGGAGCGCGCCCGTCACCTGGTGGCCGAACTCCGGCGGCGCGAGGCGCTGGAACGGGCGGACCGGCGGCGCGCGGAAGAGCTGCTGTCCCAGCTCAGCGCCCGTCGCCAGGCGCTGGAGGAACTCGAGCGAGACCGGGTGGGACTCGCCCCCGGCGCCGCCGCGCTGCTGGCGGCCCGCGCCCGGTTCGATGGAGCGGTGCTGGGCCCGCTCAGCGACTTCATCCGCGCTGGCCGGGAGGACGCCGAGACCGCCGAGCGGCTGCTGGGCGAGTGGGTGCACGCCGTCCTGGTGCACGATCGCGCCATCCCCGCGATCCAGGCGTGGCACGCGGCGGAGCAGCCCGGGATGCTGATGCTGCTCCCGGTGGATCTGGGCCCCGCGCCCGCCGCCGGCCCCGACCCGCTCGAGGGCCGGCTCCGCGCCGCGGAGCCGGCCCAGGCCTGGGTGGCGGCCCTGCTCGCGGGGCTCGAGGTCCTGGAGCCGGGCGGGCGGGCCCAGCGCCGGCCGAACGGCGCGGTCCTCCTGGCCGGGGCCCCCGCCCCCTCCGGGCCGCTCCGGCGGCGGGCTGAACTGGAGAGTTTGTCCGGCGAGGTGCTCGAGGCGCAGGCCGCGTTGCACCGGGCCGAACTGGCGTTAGGCGCCACCGTCGCCCGCCTGGCCGAGGCCGAGGCCGCCCTGGAGGCGGCCGGCGCCGCAGCCGACCAGGCCCGAGAGCTGGAGCGCACCGCCCTGGCCGCGCGGGAGGACACGGCCCGCCAGGCCGCGGCCGCCGCACGGGAGCTGAGCGAGGCGGAGGCCCAGCGGAGTTCCCTCGCCGAGCGGATCACCCGCTCCGAGCGGCGGCTGGTCGAGATTGACGCGGCGCTCACCGAAGGCGAGCTCGCGCGGGCCCGGCTCGACGAGAACCTGGGACAGGCCCGCGCCCGCCTCGCCGACCTGGAGGCCGGGCAGGAAGCGGCCCGCGACGCCCGGGTCCACTGGCAGGTCCAGGCGGCCCACGTCCAGGCGCGCCTCGAAGCGGCCCAGGCCCAGCTCCAGCGCGCCGAGCGCCTGGGCGCCGATGCCGATCTGGCCGCCCTGGCCCTGGCGGACGAGCTGGCCCGGATCGAGACCGACACCGAGGCCCTGGGCACCCAGCAGGCCCTGTGGCTGGAACAGCGCGCCGAGAAGCGGGTCGCCGTCCTCGAGCTGGAGGCCGCGGCGGCCGACGCCGACCGCGCCGCGGACGAGGCGGCCCGCACCCTCGAAGCCATCGAAGCCGACCTCCAGACCGCCCGGGCCAGCCTCGACCGGCTTACCGACGAGGCCCATCGCCTGGAACTCGACCGGACCGAAGCGGCCGGCCGGCGCCGGGCCCTCGTCGAGCGGCTGGAGAGCGAATGGCGGCGGCCGCTGCTCGCCCTGCTCACCGAGGCGCCCGACCTGGACCTCGACCTCGACGCCCTCGAGGCCGAAGCCACCCGCATCGCCCAAGCGCTGGAGCAGATCGGCCCGGTAAACGCCCTGGCGGTCGAAGAGCATGCCGAAGAGAGCAAGCGGCTGGAGTTCCTGATCGCCCAGCGGGACGACCTGGTCGCCGCCCGCCAGTCCCTCCAGCAGGCGATCCGGGAAATTGACGGCACCGCCCGGGCGATGTTCCTGGAGACGTTCGCCGCCGTCAAAGCCAACTTCGTCCACGTCTTCCAGACCCTCTTCGGCGGCGGGGAGTGCGATCTCCGGCTGGCCAACCCCGACGACCCGCTGGAGAGCGAGATCGACATCCACGCGGCGCCCCGGGGCAAACGGGTGCAACGCATCCACCTCCTCTCCACCGGCGAGCGCTACCTGGTGGCGATCTCGCTCCTGTTCAGCATCTACCTGACCAAGCCCAGCCCCTTCTGCCTGATGGACGAGGTGGACGCCCCGCTCGACGACGCCAACGTGGGCCGGTTTATCCGGCTGCTCGAGGAGTTCAAGCGCTCCACCCAGTTCATCGTCATCACCCACAATCCCCGCACCATGCAGGCGGCTGACGCGGTGTACGGCGTCACGATGCAGGAAGCCGGGGTGAGCACCATCGTGGGGGTGCGACTCGGAGAACACCAGGCGGCGTAAGACGGCCACCGGGGAGCGGCAAGCGTTCCTCCCGTCCCCGCTGCCCGCTCCCGGTTCCCCGGTTACTTTACCGTCACCGTTCACGCCAGAAGAAGGTCCGCCGCATGCTCGTCGTCATGGACCACAACGCCACCGAGGCGCAGATCCGCCGCGTCTGCGAGGTGATCGTGGAGATGGGGTATCAGGCCCGCCCCATGCCCGGCCGCCAGCGGACCACGGTGGGACTGGTGGGGAACGACGGCCGGGTGGACGGCTCCCGCCTCGCGGCCCTCCCCGGGGTGCGGGAGATCATTCACGTCACCAAACCGTACAAGCAGGTCTCCCGGGAGTGGAAACCGGAATCCACCGTCGTGCCGCTCCCCGGCGGGCTCACCATCGGCGGCGAGGACGTCGTGGTGATGGCTGGTCCCTGTTCCGTCGAGAACGAGGAGCAGATCCTCACGGCCGCCCGCCAGGTGCGCGAGGCGGGCGCGACAGTGCTCCGCGCGGGAGCGTTCAAGCCCCGGAGCTCTCCCTATTCCTTCCAGGGGCTGGGCCAGGAAGGGCTGCGGCTCCTGGCGCGGGCCCGGGAGGAAAGCGGGCTGCTGCTGGTGACCGAGGCGATGGACCCTGAGGGCGCCGATCTCGTGGCGGAGGTCGCCGACATCATCCAGGTCGGCGCCCGCAACATGCAGAACTATTCGCTGCTCAAGAAGGTGGGCCGACTCGGGAAGCCGGTCCTGCTCAAGCGCGGACTGGCCGCCACGATCACCGAACTCCTGCTCTCGGCGGAGTACATCCTGAACGAGGGGAACCCCCACGTCATCCTCTGCGAGCGCGGGGTGCGGGGCTTCGATACCACCACCCGGAACCTCTTCGATCTCTCCGCCGTGCCGGTGGTCCACGGCCTCTCCCACCTGCCCATCATCGCCGACCCGAGCCACGGCACCGGCCACCGCGATATGGTCACCCCCATGGCTCGCGCCGCGGTCGCCGCGGGCGCCGACGGCCTGCTGGTCGAGGTGCACCCCGACCCCGAACGGGCGCTCTCCGACGGCGCCCAGAGCCTCTACCCCGAGCAGTTCACCCGGATGATGCGGGAGATCCGGATCATCGCCGACGCCATCGGCCGCCGGCTTGCCGTCCCGGCAGGGGTCCCGTGAGAGCCAGCCGGGCCCCACGGACCGCGCGGATGCCGAGGCGGCTGCTCGGGTTCCTGGCGAGCCTCGGCGCGGGAACGTCCTTCCTCGCCTCGGGTTCGCCCGCGGCCGTCCCGCCGGCTCGATCCGCCCCCCGGCCGGTTGCCGTGCGACAGTCACCCGATCCCATCGCCCTGGTCGAGCGCGCGGCCGGCAGGTACCAGGCGCTGCGCTCGTTCTCGGCTACGTTCCGGCAGATCATCGCCGATTCGATGATCGGGACCTACGAAAGCCGGGGCCGCCTGATCCAGGCCGGCACCTCGCGGCTCGCGATGCGGTTCACCGAGCCCCCGGGCGAGGCGATCGTGATGGACGGGCAGGCGATCTGGGTCTACACGCCGAGCACCACACCGGGTCAGGTGATCCGGAGTCCGATCCCCCAGGATGCCACCTATGGCCCCAACGTGCTCGCCTGGCTCCTCACCCGGCCTACCGAGCGGTACCGCATCCGCTACGTGGGCGCGGATGCGGTGGCCGGGCGCGGTACGGATGTCGTGGCCTTGACCCCGGTGGACCCCACCCTGCCCTTCCGTGAGGCCGTGGTGTGGCTGGATCAGTCGGACGCGCTGCCGCGCCGGCTCGAGATCCGGGAGCGGGGCGGCACGCTGCGGACCCTCATTCTCACCGGAGTCGAAACGAACCGCCGGGTGACCGCCGAGACCTTCCGGTTCGACGTCCCGCCGGGCGTGCGCGTCATCGAGCAGTAGCGGCGCGCAGCAGCCGCTCCAGGGGCTCGGCCCGCTCGGCGCTCAGACCGGCGCTCCGGGCCAGGGCCAGCGTGGCGAGCCCGAGTTCCGCGTAGAGCCGGCGCCGGGCCCCCTCCAGCACCTCGAGATGGCGCTGAACCGTCGCCACGTCGCCCCGCACGATCGGCCCGGTGAGGGCCTCGGCGGGGCTGCGGCCGGCGAGGTTCCCCACCGCCCCGGCGAGGAGCGGCAGGTACATGTTCGCCGCCAGGCGGGGCTCGATGCCCGCCCCCGTGGCGATCTCTTCCGCGACGGCGGCCAGCGTCACCACGTAGTTCGCGCAGAACACCGCCGCGATGTGATAGGCGGGCTTGGCGGAGGCCGGCACCTCCACCGGCGTGAGCCCCAGCCGCTCGGCCAGGACCCGGCCTGCTTCCCGCGCGGTCGCATCCCCCTCGATGGCGGCGTAGGCGCCCCGCCAGCGCTCGGCCGCGTCGGCCGGGTCGGCGATCGTCTGCAATGGGTGGAACGACCCCAACCCGCCCGCCACCGCCGCCAGCGGTGCCAGCACCTCCCGATCTTGAAGGCCCGAGAGATGGAGCACCACATGACCACGCCGGACCGCGCCCGTCTCGGCCAGCTCGCGGGCGAGGCCGGCAATGGCGTCGTCGGGGACGGCGAGGAGCAGCACGCCGTCCTCCCCCACCGCCTTCGCCAGCTCCCCGGTCTGCAGCTGGAGCTCGCGATGCACCGCCTTGGCCCGCCGTCCCCAGAGGAGCGCCGGCAGGCCCGAGCGGCGGAGCGCCAGGGCCATCCCCTGCCCCATCCGGCCCGCCCCGAGCACGGTGACTCGGTCAACCAGCACGGAGCCAGCTCCAGAGGAGCGACACGCCGATGGTGCCGAGCAGCACCGCGAAAATCCAGTACAGCCGGCGGGGCCGGGCCCCGCGATTGATCCGGACCCCGAGCGGCACGGTGAGCGCCGCGCCCAGCGCCAGGGGAACCGTCATGCGGAGATCCACGTATCCCGCCATCGCCCAGGAGACCGGAGGCGCCGGTCCGGCCAGCGCGTAGCCCAGCGCGCCGGCCAGCGTGGTGAGGCAGACTCCGGCGAGCGCGGTGGGCGCCACGGCCCGGATGGGGAGCCGCCCGATGTAGAGGAGGACGGGCACCGCAATCAGCCCGCCCCCGATGCCGAGCAGGCTCGCCATGACGCCGCCCACCGCACCACTTGCCACCAGCCAGCTTGGGGAATGGGGGGGGGTGGGATGATCCCGCTCCTCGGCCGCCGGGCGTTCTGCGCGCCGCAGCATGTCGGCCGCCGAGACCAGCAGGAAGATCCCGAACGCCCCGCGCAGCCAGACGGTCTGTTCGCTCCGGGTCAGCACTCGGGCCGTCAGGTAGGCGGTCGCGATCCCCGGCACCGCGTAGGCGAGCGCCACGTTCCAGACAATGGCCTGCTCCCGCGCGTAGCGCCAGGTGCCGATCGAGGAGGCCAGAAACGCGACGCCCAGACTGGTGGCATGGGCCACCACCGTCTGGGCGGACAGCGAGACGGGGGTGCCGTGATACACGAGGTAGAGGAACGGCACCATGAGGACTCCGCCCCCGATGCCGGCGACGGCCGAGACCGCGCCGACGGCCAGCCCGGTACCGAACGCCCCCGCCAGTTCCCATCCGGGAGCGATCGCTCAGTACCTCCCGACCGTCGGGGCGGCGGCCGCCGCCAGGGCGAGGAGATCCTTCGGATTCTGAGCCCGCCGCAGCAGGCCGAGAGCGGCCTGCATCTGCCGGTCGTCCCTGGCCCGGCGCCGGAACTCGCTGGGGCGCCCGAACAGGTAGCGGGCGATCTCGTACCCCAGTTGCTGGTCCACCAGGCTGGCGCCCTTGGCGAACGTCTCGTCGCTCAGCTCGACCCCTTTGGCCCGCAGCCGCCGCAGCACCTCGGCCCGCATGGCCGGGGTCACCCGGAAGTCCTCGCTCGTGATGGCCTTGTCGTTCTTGAGCTGGAGCGCGTAGCTGGTGAGCACGTCGCGGTACTCGGCGAATTTCGCGCCCAGCGCCGCGGCAAACTGCCGCTCGCCGTCCGTCAGGGAATCGGGCCGCACGATGAGGTCGGGGACGATCCCGCCCCCGCCCCGGACCACGCGGCCCAGGTCGGTGCGAAAGACCGGCCGCGCGGTGTCCGCCGTCGCGCTGCTGTCAGGCGCTCCTTCCGCCTCGACGAGGGCCTGCCGCGCCTGGTCCTCCTCGCTGCGCGCGGTCCGCTGAATCGTGCGGCCACTCGGCGTATACCACCGCCCGGTCGTGAGCTTGAGCGCCGTGTTGTCGGAGAACTGGAACAGGGTCTGCACCAGTCCCTTCCCGAACGTCGGGACGCCGACCACCACGGCCCGATCGTGATCCTGGAGCGCGCCGGAGATGATCTCGGCGGCGCTCGCGGTGCCCTCGTTCACCAGCACCACGATCGGCAGATTGGGCCACTCCTGTTTGGCCTCGTCGAGGAATCGCTTGGTGGACTCGCGGGTCCGACCGCGGGTCGAGACGATTTCCGCTCCCCGATCCAGGAAGAGATCGGCCACCCGCACCCCCTGGTCCAGGAGCCCGCCGGGGTTGTTCCGGAGGTCGAGGACCAGCGTCTTCATCCCCTTGCCGAGTAGCGCCTTGATCTCGTTCCGGAGCTCCTGGGCGGAGTTCTCCGCCACCGGGTTGAGCGAGACGTAACCCACGCCACCCGGGAACAGGGTGCCCGGCGGGACGGAGCGGATATGAATCTGGGCCCGGGTGAGCCGATAGGTCACCGGCTTGGTGAAACCGGCCCGGCGAATCTGGAGCTCGACCTCGGTGCCCGGCGTGCCGCGGAGCGCCTTGACGGCCTGGTCGTTGTTCCACCCCTCGGTGGACTTGCCGTCCACGGCGATGATCTGGTCGCCCGTCTCGATGCCGGCCCGCTCGGCGGGCGTCTCGGGAAGCGGGGCCACCACCGTGATCCAGCCGTCGCGCACGTCGATCTGGATGCCAAGGCCGCCGTAATTCCCCGTGGTGGTCTCGGTGAGCTGCCGGTAGTCGTCCCCTTGCAGGAGGGTGGAGTAGGGATCGTGGAGCTGCTCGAGGAGCCCGGTGGTGGCGCGCTGGTAGAGCTCGGCCTGAGGAATGGAGTCCACGTAGTACGCGCTGATGTGCGACAGCACGTCCTCGAACAGCCGGGCACTGCGATAGAGATCGCCAGGCCCGCCGCCGCGCTGCAGCAGCCAGCCGCCGCTCAGGAACGAGGTGATCGCCACCAGCGCGATCACGCCCCAACGCTGTTTCATGCTCCCTCCCCGTCGCCCCGCGGGGCCTGATGGGGTCCGGCGCCTCCGGCAGCCGGGAGGCGCGCCACGATTGCCTGCCACGCAGCCCGCAAGACCTGTTCCGGGGTCCTGGTACCGTCCAGGTGAAGGATATCAGGGCCGCGAGCCGCGGAAAAGAAGGCCCCGACCCGAATATGAAACGCCGCGTCCTCGCGCTCGATGCGATCGAGCCGCTGGCCCTGCCGCCGCAGTCGCTCCAGCCCGACCTCGGGCGGGAGATCGAGGACCAACGTGAGGTGGGGCACGGTATCGCCGGTCGCGACGCGGTTCGCAAGCCGCACGAAGGCGAGGTCGAGCCCCCGGCCGGCCGCCTGGTACGCCTCGGTGGAGAGGTGGAACCGGTCGGCCAGGACGGTCCGGCCGGCGGCGAGCGCGGGGCGGATCACCCGCTCGACCAGATCGGCCCGGGCCGCGAGGAAGAGAAAGAGCTCGCTGGCCGGCCCAATCGGTTCTGTGGGATCCAGGAGCAGCGCGCGAATGCGTTCGGCGACCGGCGTGCCCCCGGGTTCCCGCACCACGAGGGGCCGGACTCCGCTCCGCTCGAATTCGGCCGCCACCCCCTGGATCAAGGTGGACTTCCCCGCCCCTTCGCTCCCCTCGATGGCGAGGAAAAACCCGCCGCTCATCCCAGCGTGATGATGCTGCTGGAGGCGCCCTTCTCCATCCCCTGGGCGATGAGCTGGTTCACCTTGATCATGATCTTTTCGAAGTTGGCGCGGGCCACCGCGTAGGCCTGCCCCGCCGGACTGACTTCGAGGTCGCGCACCGCCTTCTCGTAGGACTCGGCGGTCGCCTGATCGGGCATTTGCCCCTGCCCCACCAGCTCGTCCATCTGGCGCGCCAGCCGCTGGATCAGCTCGAGCTTGCGCACCGTGTCCTGATCGTCCCGCAGCGCGGCCTCCGCCCGGCGGAGCGCCTTGTACTCCGGCGTCTGCCCGATCAGCCGGCCCAGTTCCTCCGCCTTGTCCCAGATCACTCCGCCTCGCTCCTCCGCGCGAGCACGTACCGCGCGCGGCCGAAAAGGTCCAGGTGCACCGTGGCATCCCTCCATCCCGCCGCCGTCGCGAGCCGCGCCACGTCCCCGGCTCGCCGCAGGTCAACTTCGAGCGCCAGCCAGCCGCCTGGCCGCACGACCCGGAGCGCGCCGGGTAGGAGCCGCCGCGTCGCCTCGAGCCCGTCGGGCCCGCTCACCAGCGCCGCCGCGGGCTCCCACTCCCGGACCCCGGCATCCAGCGTGGCATATTCGTCCTCCGCCACGTAGGGTGGATTGGCCACCACCACGTCCGCCAGGCAGGTCCCGCAGGCCTCGACCAGGTCACCGGCCACGAGCGCCACCCGGAGGCCGGTCGCCGCCACGTTCTCCCGGGCCAGCGCCAGCGCCGCCCGGGACCGCTCGATCCCGATCACCAGACGGTAACGCCCCTCGTCCGCCAGCGCGAGCGCGAGACAGCCAGAACCGGTCCCCACGTCCACGGCGACCCCGGCGGGCTGGCGCGCCAGCACGAGATCCACCAGCCCCTCGGTTTCCGGCCGGGGAATGAGGGCCCGCCGGTCCACGCGCACTGTGAGCCGCCGAAACCCGGCCTGGCCGGTCACGTAGGCCAAGGGCTCGCCTCGGGCGCGCCGAGCGATGGCGCGCTCGAAGCGTTCCCGCGCCGGCCCGGCGACCGGTGCCTCCCGCCGGAGCCAGGCGGAGCCGCCGCTCTCCCCCGTGAGCCCGGCCCACACTCGCCAGGCCTCTCGGCGCGGCTCCGCGATACCCGCCGCCGCGAGCGCGGCCGCGCCATGCCGGATCAGCGACTCCAGCGTCGGGGCTGCCTCAGACACCGGCCAGCTCTTCACGGCTGGCCAGCCGGAGCGCCGTGACGAACTCGTCCAGCTGCCCGTCGAGCACCTCCGCCAAATTGTAGACCGACAGATTGATCCGGTGATCCGTGACCCGGCCCTGCGGGAAATTGTAGGTCCGGATCTTCGCCGAGCGGTCGCCGGTACCCACCATCGCGCGCCGCTCGCGCGCCCGCGCCGCTTCCTGCTCGGCGAGCTTGAGGTCGAGCAGGCGGGCCCGCAGCACCTCGAGGGCCTTCTGCTTGTTCTGGAGCTGGGATTTCTGGTCCTGCTGTGATACCACGAGCCCGGTCGGGAGGTGCGTGATGCGCACCGCGCTGTCGGTGGTGTTGACGCTCTGCCCGCCGGGCCCCGACGAGCGAAAGACGTCAATCTTGAGATCCTGCGGCCGGATCTCCACGTCCACCTCCTCGGCCTCCGGCAGCACCGCGACCGTCGCCGCCGAGGTGTGGATCCGGCCCTGGGCCTCGGTGGCGGGCACGCGCTGGACCCGGTGCACGCCGGCCTCGCGCCGGAGCAACCCGAACGCGTCGGGACCGTGCACGGCGAAGATCACCTCCTTGATGCCCCCCCCCGTGCCCTCGCTCAGCGAGATGAGCTCGAAGCCGAGCCCGTGGCGCTGGATGAACCGCTGGTACATCCGGAGCAGATCGGCGACAAAGAGCGCCGCCTCGTCCCCCCCGGTGCCTGCCCGGATTTCGACAATGCAGTCCCGGTCGTCGAGCGGGTCCCGCGGCGTGAGCGCCTCCTGCAGCTCGGCCTCGACCCGGGCGATCTCCTCGGGCAGGCGGGCGAGATCCGCCCGAGCCAGCGCCGCCAGCTCGGGATCGGCGGCGTCGGCCAGCTCCCGGGCCTGGGCGAGTTCGTCCTGGAGTTTCCGGAGACGGTCTGCGGCCCGCACGATGGGAGCGAGCCTGGCGTGCTCGCGACCCAGCGCCTTGAGCTTGGCGGGGTCGCTCGCCGTCGAGGGGTCGGCCAGGGCCTTGGCGACCTCCTCCGCCCGGGCGAGCGCCTGGCGGAGTCGGGCCTCCATCATCTAGCCCTGGGTGTCGCTGGTCGCCTTCTCGGTCTGGTACTTCTTCCGGAAGCGGTCCACGCGGCCCTGGGTGTCCACCAGGCGCTGCTTGCCGGTAAAGTACGGATGGCACCGGGCGCAGATCTCGACGTGCAGATTCACGTTGGTCGAACGGGTCTCGAACCGATTCCCGCACGCGCACTGCACCATCACCTTGTGGTACACGGGATGGATGTTCGGCTTCACGCGCAACTCCTTGAGAAGCCGTAAAGTATAGTCGGATCAGCATTTGCTGGCAACGGACCGGGCCCAAGCTCACCCGAAACCCACCCGCTACGGCCAGTCGCGGTTCCCTCCGGAACCGCGCCCTCCTTCCGTCCCCTCCGGCCGGGGGCCGCAAGCTGCCTCCAACCCGGGTCCGAACTGACCCCCCGCGTCCGCCCGCTGCCATATCCCCTCGAGCCTGGCGACCTGCTCCGGGCCAGCATCGCCCGGTTCCGGTTTGACACCATCACCACGCGCAAATATCGTAGTGACCATAACTTCCACACGCATCGAGGGCTCCGTGCCGCTGTCGCCGCTGGAGGTCCTGAAGAAGGTCCCCCTCTTCGCCGGGATGCGGGAAGGCGATATCCACGCCTTCGCCGAGCTGGTCCGGGAGCGCAGTTATCCCAAAGGAAGTGTGATCGTCTTCGAGGACGACCCGGGCGACGCCCTCTATCTTGTCGCGGCGGGCCAAGTGAAGGTGGTGCTGATCGGCGAGGATGGCCGGGAGGTCATCCTGTCTGTCCTGGGCGAGGGGAGTTTCTTCGGGGAGATGGCGCTCATTGACGATCAGCCGCGCTCGGCGACCGTGATCGCCATGACGGACGCCTCGGTGCTGGTGCTCCGGCGCGAGGATTTTCAGTCACGGCTCAAAGCCTCGCCCGAGATCGCCATCGCCCTGCTGCGGGAGATCTCCCGGCGTCTCCGGCGGGCCGACGAGAAGATCGGCAGCCTGGTGCTGCTCGACGTGAACGGGCGCGTCGCGGACCTGCTCCTCCGCCTGGCCGAGGAGGAGGGGGGAGACAAGATCACCAAGAAAATCACTCACCATGTCATTGCCCAGATGATCGGCTCCAGTCGGGAAACGGTCTCGCGGACCATGCGCGATTTCGTCGAGCGGGAGCTGATCCAGGTGACCCGCAAGGACATCACGGTACTCAACCGGCCGGTGCTGGAGCGCATGGCCGGCCGCGGGTGATCTGCCGCACAGCCGGGCGGTGACGCCACCGCGATGGCAGGGACCTTGCGGACCTTGGCAGGCGGAGACGAACGGTGAGCTATACGGTGAGCTTCTGGGGTACGCGAGGGTCCATCCCGACACCGGGTGCCCACACGGCGCGTTACGGGGGCAATACCTCCTGCGTCGCGGTCGCGGGGGCGGCGGACCAGCTCGTCATCCTCGACGCTGGGAGCGGGATCCGGCTCCTGGGTCGCGAGCTGATGCGCACCCAGAACGGGCCGATGAGCCTGGACATCCTGCTGTCCCACACGCACTGGGACCACATCCAGGGGCTCCCGTTCTTTCAGCCGCTCAACACCCCGGGCAACTCGGTCCGGATCTACGGCGCGGCCCAGGCGGGGGTTCCGCTGGAAGAAATTCTCGACCGCCAGATGGACCCCGTGGTCTTTCCGGTGCCGCTCAAGGCGCTGGCGGCCGACCTTACCGTGACGGAGGTGAGCGGCGGCCGGTTCGAAATTGACGGGTTCTATGTCGAAGCGTTCCGGCTCCGCCACCCCGGGACCACCTTGGGGTACAAGCTGCTGCCCGTGGCGGGCGGGCCGACCATGGCGTACGTCACCGACAACGAGCTGGGCTCGGGTGGTTCCTACGATGTCCCGCCGGACTGGCGGGCAGAGCTGGTGCGCTTCCTGGCCGGGGTCCAGACCCTGATTCACGACGGGATGTACTCCGAGCAGCTGCTGGAGGAGCGCGCGGGCTGGGGCCACTCGACGCCGCGGCAGGCGGTGGACCTGGCCCGGGAGTGCGGCTGCCCGCACCTGGTGCTGTTCCACCACGAGCCGGAGCACGACGATTCGGCCATAGACCGGCTGCTGGACGATGCGCGGACTTACGCTCGGCGCACCGCGCCCGGGCTCCAAGTGGATGCGGCGCGCGAAGGCATGACGCTCACCCTCTAAGGGAGATGGATTGGCTATGCGAAACCGGTGGCTGTGGACGATGACCCTGGCTCTCACCGCCCTGACCGGCGGGCTCGCCGCCCAGGATACGCGGCCGGGCCTCGCGATCCTGCCGTTCGAGGATGGGGGGTCGTACGGCCAGGACAAGGAGAACTTCGAGGCACTCAAGCGCGGGATCCCGGCCATGCTGGCGAGCGAGCTGTCCAACAACCCGAACGTGCGGCTGGTGGACCGCGAGCAGATCCAGCGCCTGCTCGAGGAGCAGAACCTCGGCAAGGAGGGCCGGGTGGACGCGGCCACCGCGGCCAAGATCGGCAAGCTGGTGGGGGCCCGGTACATGATCGCCGGCACGTTCACCGACTTCTACGGGCGGTTCCGCGTGGATGCCCGCATCATCAATGTGGAAACCAGCGAAATCATCAAGACCGTCCGGAGCGATCCGAAGCTCGAAAAGCGGGAGGAGCTCTTCCGGAGCATCCAGTCGCTCGCCGAGAAGCTCATGGCCGAGACCAAGCTGCCGCCGCTCCCCGTCGAGGTGAGCCAGCGGGTCAAGGCCCGCAACGTACCGACCGAGGCGCTCACCTACTACAGCCGCGCGCTCCTCTACCAGGACCGCGGCGACAACGCCAAGGCCGCCGAGTACTTCCGCAAGGCGCTCGACGTCTTCCCGGAGTACGCCGAGGCCGGCGAGGGGCTCAAGCGCATCGAGTCCAAGTCCTGATGCCGGCGTGAGATGATCGGCTTCCTCGCGGCCCTGGGCCGGGGGACGGCGCGCTGGCTCGCCCGCGTGGGCGCGCTGGCGCGCTTCGCGTTTGAAGCGGCGGCTTCCCTGACCTCGCTGCCCGGCGCCGGCCGGCGGGTGGCGGGGCGCGTGCTCCTCAACCAACTCCGTTTCACGGCGCTCGAGGCCGTGGGCCTGATCGTCCTGCTGAGCGGGGTGCTGAGTTATCTCGTGATCTCGAGCTCGATTGCCCAGCTGGGCCGGGTGGGCGCCACCGAGCTGATCGGCGAGCTCATGGTCGTCGCGATCGTGCGGGAACTGGGGCCGCTCCTCACCGCCCTGGCCGTGGTGGGCCGGAGCGGCACCGCCATCACCGCCGAGCTCGCGACCAATACGGTGCTGGGGGAAGTCCGCGCGCTGGAGGGCATGGGGATCGACCCCTACCACTATCTGGTTCTCCCCCGGCTGTTGGGTTGCGTGGTCTCCGTGACCTGTCTCATGGTGCTGTTCGATGTCGTGGCGATCGCCGGCGGTTTCCTCGGCGCCGCCAGCATCGCCGGCATGAGCCTCCCGCGGTACCTCAACATCGTGACGGCGAGTCTCACCACCCGGGACGTGACGCTGACCGTGCTCAAGGGGGGCCTCTTCGGCCTGGTCATCGGCCTCCTGCCCAGTTATCAGGGTCTGGCGGTGCGGCGCGGCCCCACGGAGATCCCCCAGGCCGTCATTCGGGGCACCGTGGGATCCATCGCCGTCATTTTCATCGTCTCGGCGCTCATCGTGCTGGTCCTGTAGCCATGGCCGCTCCGTCGCCCCCCCCGGCCCCGCTGCTTTTCCAGGACCTGCCGCTGGCGCGGCTCCGCCGAAGCACCCAGGCCCGGCCCGCGGAGGACCTGCTCGAGGAGACCCGGTTCACCCTCGAAGTCCTCCCCCACACGACCGTGGCGGTGCTGGGCGACGAGGGGAGCGGCGTGGACTCGCTCGGCGGGCTGGCGCTCGCGCTCGACCCGGTCCCCGACGGCCGGGTGCTCACGCTCGGCATCGAACCGGCCCGGCTGGAACGGCGCGAGTTGCTCGCGTTCCGCCGGCGGGTCGGGTACCTTCCGGCCGGAGACGGTCTGCTCCAGAATCTGACGCTGCGGGAGAACATCCGGCTGCCGCTTCATTTCGGAAGCAACTTCCGCTCCCGGGACATCGAAGGAAAGGTGGACGTGATCCTGGCCCAGCTCCGGCTCTCCAAAGCTGCCCACCTGCTCCCGGCCCAGGCCAACGACGAGGACCGGCGGCGCGCCGCCCTCGGGCGGGCGCTGGCCTTCGACCCGGAGCTGGTGATCCTGGAGCAGCCGTTCGATGGCCTGACCGAACGGGTGGCGGCGGAACTGCTCGAACTGGCCCGCGGCGGCGAGGTGGCCGAGGGCAGCCGCCGCACCGTGTTCATCACGGGGCAGGAAATCCCGAGTCTGCTCCGTCCCCGGGTGGACCGGATCGTGCGCCTCAGCCGGGGTGGCGTGGGGGCGCTGCGGCCATGACGCGCCGCACCGCCGACGCCCTGGTGGGCCTGCTGGTCCTCTCCGCCATCGCGGTGCTCCTGGTCGCGATCGTGGTGACGCGGGGCTGGACCGAGCGCCGGGTGACCCTGTACATGCTCAGCCCCTCCGTCCAGGATCTGAAGCAGGATACCCCGGTCTACCTCCAGGGGCTGGCGATCGGCGAGGTGGCGGCCATCTCTCCGGTCGTGGACAGCGGGCGGATGGGGCCGCCCCAGTTCCTCGTGGCCTTGCGGCTCCGGGAGCGCTACGCCAACGGGGTCCCGATCCGCTTGCCGCTCGGCACCCGGGCGGAGATCAGCTCGACGGGGCTCATCGGGAGCGCGTCCATCGCGCTCGTCGTCCCGCCCAACGACATCGCCGCGGCCCTCGAACCCGGCGACACCATCCGGGGAACCCTCACGCAGGGCTGGACCGACGTGCTCAAGGAAGTGGCGGACACGCTCCGGCAACAGGTGTCCGACATTCTCAAGGACACCCGGCGCCTGCTGGCCACGCTGGACCGCACCGCCGCCGTCGCCCACACCGAACTCACCCAGACCGCCCCGGCACTGCGGCAGACCCTGGGGGACGTCCAGCGTACCCTGGCCGCGCTCCGCCCGACTCTCTTCCGGGCCGACACCCTGCTCGGCACCGCGGACCGGCGGCTGGGGGTCCTCCAGGACTCGATCAGCGCCACCTTGGGCAGTGCCCGGACCCTCATGGGCCACCTGGACAGCCTGACCCTCACGGCCGCCGCGATCGCCGGCGACAACCGCGACGTGATCCGCCGGACCGCCGATCATCTCTATGTGGTGAGCGCCAAGCTCGAGCACTTCGTGGACCAGGTGAGCCGCCGGCCGCTCCGCATGATCACCGGAGTCCGGCCCCTGGCGCGGGACTCGATCCCCGGAGCCTCCGAGTGAAGTACCTGCTGCTCCATCCTCCGGGCTGGACACCCGGGCCGATCGCCGACGCGCTGGCCGCCGAAGGGGTGGAGCTCCGGCCCTGCACCCTGCCTCAGCATGGAGGCTCGGACGAGCGGCCCACCGTCTTCCTGCTGGACGCGGCGGCGCGGCGAACCGCCACGCGGGAGGCCCTCGCCGGCCTCCGCGACGCCGGGATCGCCGTGGTGGCGCTGGGAGAACCCGGGGATCCCGATGTCCCGGCCGACCTCCCGGCGGAGCTGCTCAGCGGATTTGTCCACTCCCCGGCGGGGCCGCGCCAGCTCCTGGTCGCGCTCCGCAACGGGTTCCATTGGTCGGCGCTCCACCGCGAGAGCGCCCGCACCCGGGCGGAGAGCGCCGCCCGGCTGCACGAGATCACCGAGCTCACCGAGATCGCCGTCCGCCTCACCACCGAGAAGAACTACCACACCCTGCTCGATCTGATTCTCAACCAGGCCCGCCGCATCAGTCAGTCCGACGCGGGCAGCCTCTACATCGTCGAGAGCGACGAGCAGGGCGGCAAGCGGCTCCGCTTCAAGCTGAGCCAGAACGACAGCCGTCCCGATATCCCGTTCGTGGAATTCACGATGCCGCTCGATCACGGCTCGCTCGCCGGGTCCGCGGCCCTGGAGGCCGAGCCGCTGGTGATTGACGACGTCTACACCCTGCCGGCGGACGTGGCGTACTCCTTCAACCGGTCATTCGACGATCAGTACGGGTACCGGACCAAGTCCATGCTGGTGATCCCGATGCAGAACCATCACGGCGAGGTCATCGGGGTGCTCCAGCTCATCAACCGCAAGCGCGACCCGGCCGCACGGCTCGCCACGCAGGACGACTTCGCCAGGCAGGTGATCCCGTACAGTCCCCATACCGTGAAGCTGGTCAAGGCGATGGCGGGCCAGGCCGCGGTCTCGATCGAGAACAGCCAGCTCTACGAGGCGATCGAGCGGCTGTTCGAGGGCTTCGTCAAGGCGGCGGTGCTCGCGATCGAACAGCGCGACCCCACCACGTCCGGCCACTCGGAGCGGGTGGCGACGCGGACGGTCCTCCTCGCCAAGGTCGTGGACCGGGCCGACGACGGCCCCTACCGGTATGTCCGCTTCAACCCGGACCAGATCCGCGAGCTTCGCTACGCGGGCCTGCTGCACGACTTCGGCAAGGTGGGCGTGCGGGAACAGGTGCTGGTGAAAGCCAAGAAGCTCTACGAGAGCGACGTGGCGCTCATCCGCCAGCGCCAGGCCTTCATCAAGCGCACGGCGCACTGGCAGTTCGAGCGGCAGCGCGCCGAGTTCCTCCTCCGGCACGGCCGCGAAGGGTACGAGGCGTTCGTCCGGCAGCTCGAGGCGGAGCAGGCGCGCGCGCTCGAGCTGGCCGACCGGTTCCTCCAGGTGGTGCTCCAGGCCAACGAGCCGACCGTCCTCGCCGAGGGGGACTTCGCCCAGCTCCAGGAGTTCGCCCGGCTCACCTACCTCGACATGGAGGGGGCCCCGCAGCCCTACCTCCGGGAGCCGGAGCTGAAGCTGCTCAGCATCCGCAAGGGAAGCCTGGACGATACGGAGCGGCTCGAGATCGAGAGCCACGTGAGCCACACTTTCGACTTTCTGCGGAGGATCCCCTGGACCAAGGGGCTCTCCCAGGTGGCCGACATCGCCTACGGCCACCACGAGAAACTGGACGGTTCCGGCTACCCTCGGCGCGTGGGCGGCGAAGCGATCCCCATCCAGACCCGCATGATGACCATCGCCGACATCTACGACGCGCTCACCGCCCAGGACCGGCCCTACAAGCGGGCCCTCCCCGCCCCCCGCGCGCTCGATATCCTGGCCGACGAAGTGAAACAGGGTATGCTCGACGCGGAACTCTTCCGGCTGTTCGTCGAAGGGAGAGTGTGGGAGGCGCGGGACGGGGCTTGAGTGCCTGCGGCGCCGGCGACGAGTCGGGGCGGCCCCGGACCGGCAAGGCTGCCTTCCCCTGTCAGCGGCGGCCTACCCACCCCTCCACCCCGAGCCAGAGCCCCACATTGGCCGGGACCGCGAGCGCGAGGATCTCGGCGTTGCCCTGAGACAACCCGGGGACGAAGTGCGTCACCAGACCGAGCCCGGACAGCACCGCGACGGCCTGAGCCAGTCGGCGCGCGCCGCGGAGCCACCGATCGTGGCCCGCGAGCCCCCGGGCGAGGAGCGGCACCAGCGCCAGCGCGAGCGGCGTGAGCTGGAACAGATTCTCGTTCCGGGCCGCAATCGTGTGATCGGTGAAGGCCCAGAGCCCCGCCAGGACGACTCCCGCAAGTCCTGCGAGCAGGCACCAGGAGCCCGCAACGGCCAGAAAGGCGTACCGGGGGAGCGCCAGGCCGGCGGGCGCCGGGCCCCGGTCCCCCCCGAAGCGGGACGGCACGGCCATCAGGCCGCCGAGCACGATCCCGATCGCCAGGTACGCCGGGACCCAATCCGGGGGCGCGTCCGGTTCCCGGTACGTATCGCTCAGGTAGATCGTGCGCTCGGCGCGCACCAGCGGGACCGGCCGCCCGGCGCTGTCAGGCACCTCGATGAGCCGCAGGTGGTCCCGGAGCTTGAGCGGGAGGAACATCTCCTCCCAGGCGGTGATCTCGCGGTCGCCGCCCCGGCCCACGGCGAGAAGAAGGCCGGTATAGAGAAGGGGATCGTGGCTGTTGAGCCGCTGAGTGTGGAACCGGTAGGACACCCCGGTCCGCACGGTGTCGGTGCGCGCCTTGATCGCCCCGCCCAGCACCCGGTCGAGGGCGTCCCGCACCCGGGTCGAGCAGTTGTCCCGGTAGTAGTCGTAGCGATAGAACCGATGCTCCTCGCGCACGTTCCATTCCAGGAAGTCCCGGAGGGCGACCCGTTGCGCCGGCGTCAGGTTCAACTCCTGCCACCACACGGAGCGGTGGGCCGCCAGGTAGCGCGGCACGTCCCAGTCGGTGTCCACGCTGTCCACCCAGTACCACATCCGCCCCTGCACGAATCGCAGCAGGAAGTTCTCCTGCCGGAAGCTGAACATGCCGTAGTTGTAGGAGACCCGGGTCCCGCGGGCCCGGTCTTCCACTACGATGGCATTGTGGCCGAAACGCTCCCACGGGTAGGCCCCGATCCCCATGGTCATGACGGCGATGGTGAGCGAGGAACCCGGCTCAGCGGACGGGAGCCCCGGCGCGGCGGCGGGCGCCTGGGCGGCGAGAGGGCGGGCCAGCGACCCGATCAGCCCGAGGGTGAGGCGGATGGCCCCCCGCCGGCCAGGCCCGGGGCCCGTGATCCCCGCCCTCACAGCTCCACGTCCCGGCCCCGAGCCGCCGATTCGTAGATCGCGTCCAGCACCCGGTGCAGGACCAGTTGCTCCTGGTTGTCCAGCGGTTTGGCCTCGCCCCGGATCGAGGCGAGAAAGTGGGCCCACTCGGCCCGGTAGGAGGTCATGAAGGCATTCTCCCGCCCGATCGCGCCGGTCGGCGCGACGTCGGTCGGCACGCCCTGCAACTCCGTCCAGACGTGCAGCGGGTTGATCCCCGCCGTCCCCTTGCTCGCCCGCACCCCGACCCCGAACCGCTCCCCGGCGCCGACGTGGCGCCAGGTCACATCCAGGAAGAGCGAGACCCCGGTGTCACACACGACGAACGCGCTCCCCGAGGTCTCCACGCCGCGATCGGCCTCGGGCGGGTAGAGGGCGGCGCTCACCCGGAGGGGTTTCGGGTTGTTGGCGAGCCAGAGGCCGAGATCGAGGATCGCCTCGCCCAGGTCGAGCATCGCACCCCCGCCGGCCTCCTCCCGCTTGAGCCGCCAGCCCAGCTGGGCCCGGCTGGGCCGGAAGACATGCCAGCTCCCGCGGACACTCTCCACCCGGCCGAGCTCGCCGCTCTGGATGAAGCTCCGCACGATCTGCACGTCGGTGCGGTAGCGGTGGTTGAGCCCGACATGGAGCAGCCGGCCCCGTTTCTCCGCCTGCCGGAGAATCCGCTGCGCCCCGGCGCCGTTCAGGGCCAGCGGGCGCTCGACCAGCACGTGGAGCCCGGCCGACAGCGCCGCGATGGCGTGGGGTTCGTGCAGGTGATTGGGGGTGCAGATCGCGACCGCGTCGAGTTCCTCGTACTCCAGTAGCTCGTCAATGTCGCTGTAGGCGTCCGGCACGCCGAACCGCTGGGCCAGCGCCCGAGCCTTGGGGAGGTCGGTGTCGCAGATGGCGGCGACCCGGACGCCCTTGAGCTTCCGGAGCACCGGCAAGTGCGCCACCTGGGTGATCGCCCCGGCACCGATGATACCGACTCGCAATGGTTCGGTCATGGACCTCTGGCCTCGCGCGGTGCGCGTGAGAGAACCCGGATGCTGCCCCCCCCCCACCCCCTCCGGAGGCGCCGGTCGCCCCGCGTCGTTCAATAGGCTCGGGTGAGCGTCGTGCCGGGGAAGTACGCCGCCAGGATCTCGGCGGCCTTCTGCCCGGCGCGGGCCCGGCCCACCGCCCCCCACTGGCAGAACCCCACGGCGTGCCCGGCCCCGGCTCCGTCGGCCACCAGGGAGTCCAGCCGGCTGCCGGTGCGGGTTTCGTGGAGCGTGAAGGCGGCGCTCCGGAGCAGGGGCTCGCCCACCGGGTGGAGGACCTGCCGCACGGCGGGGCCGTCCACATCCACCGTCTGGCGCGCCAGCACCACCGCGATCCGGGCGACCCGGTCCGATGGCGTTCGCTCCACCACCCGCACCCCGCGCACGGTGGCGGCTTCCTCGACCGCCGTCCCGGTGACGCCCGGCAGGGATTGCCGCATCACCCGGCTCAACTCCTCGCCGGACCACCGCTCGCGCCAGCGATAGCGCGGGGAGATCCGGCAGTACGCCCGGCCGGACGGGTCGGTATCGCGCACGGAGACGAGGTAGGGCCGGTCCGCCCCCACGAAGACTTCCGGGCCGCTCGCGGTGCGGCCGGCACAGGTCGAATAGAAGAAGGCGTCAATCGGGGTCCCGTCCCAGACCAGGACCTGCCCGGCGGTCTGCCGCACGGCGGCCCAGCCCAGAGCCGTTTCGGCCGCCACGCCGCCATAGACCTGATCCGTGACGGTGGCGTAGAGATCGAACCCCTCCGCGGCCCGCTTGCCGAGGTTGCGGATCGCGTAGGTGCGGGAGACCACGGCCTGGGCCGCGAGGGCTTCCAGCTCCGAGGTGTCCCGGCGGCCCATCTCGGCCGACACGACGCCCGCCAGGTAGTCCTCCAGGCCGATCTGGTTCACCACGGTGAGCCCGGGTCCTCCCCGGTCGCGAGCGATCACCAGCCGGCCCCGATACGGCCGGCCGTTTACGGCCAGGAGATCCCCGGCGGCGCGCGGGGCGAAGCTCAGGGCCTGGGCGGCGGTGCCGATCCCGCGTGCACTCGTGGCCGCCACCTCGCCGCCGGCCGTGCTCACCGTCCACACCGTGCCCCCCGGCGCGTCCACCAGAACCCGCCCGTCCTGGTCCAGGACCGCGAACTCGTTCTGAGCCGAGACCACGACGCCGGAGACACCGGTCGCGAGCCCGATCCGGATCTCCGGCTGGGCCCCTGTCGGCGCGGGGACCGGCTCGGCGGGGGGGGTCGGGGTGCAGGTGAGCCCGGCCCCCAGGGCGGCGAGGGCGAGCCCGGTGCGCAGGAGTATCGAGACGGGCGAGTGCCGGCGCGAGCGAATCGCGGTTCGTTCCACGGGTTGGGGTATCGCAGGGCTCCGGGAGAGCCAGGAGCGGTCCCTCCTCGCGTGAGGCCCGCCGCGTGACCATTCAGCCGGCCTCAATGTAAACTGGCCCGGTCCTCGACGCATCGGCGGCGGGCGGCGGGCCTCTTGACGGCTCCAGGGGAGGCACCTAGCTTGGCAGGTGCGGCGGATGGATTTAAGGCCACTTGCTCCCGCCGGGGGCCCGTACCCCGAACCAAAGAGCTAAAGAGCCGGAGATCCCCGCGGCTCGTGGCCTCGGGGATCTCGGCGTTAAACCGGCCACCGGGGGACCGATACCGGCGATGCGGCCAGCGACCATGTGTCGAATCATGCGCAAGCGCCCCTCTTCTGGGGTGCGCCGCGCCCTGCGCACCGGTCGCCGGAGGGTGGCCCCGAACTAGCCCTCGCCGCACGCGACCAGTCCAGGCCCGGCTCGCCCGCGCGTGAGCCGGGCCTTTGTGCTGCCTGACGCGCGCTTCATCATCTGACACCCTGACGAGGAGCACGCCGCCGATGAGCCTTCACCCCGATACCCTCGCGATCCATGCCGGCCAGGGCCCGAATCCGGCGACCACAGCCCGCGCGGCGCCGATCGAGGTCACCCCAAGCCACGGGGAGGACGGCAGGGAGTGGGGTCGCCGGGCCGCCCGCGCACCGATCGGCGCCGTGAGGCCGTTCGCGACGGCCCGACGGGCGGCGCCGGACCGCTGGCTCCCGCTCCCGGGGGTGCTGGGATGACGCGCCCGCTGATCGTGATCAAGCTGGGCGGCGACGCCCTCGCCACTGCGGAGCGGATCGCCGCCCAGGCCGGCCGGCTGGCCCGGCGGGCTCGCACGGAGCGCGTCGTGGCGGTGGCCAGCGCGCGGCGCGGGGTCACCGACCACCTCGTCACCCTGGTGGAACGGGTGCAGCATGCGGTGGGCGCGGTCCCCGGGTCGCACCCCGAAGCGGATCGGGCGATCGCGGCCGGCGAGGTGGTCTCCGCCTCGCTCCTGAGCCTCGCCCTGGAGGGCCTCGGCTGCCGGGCCGTTTCGCTCGACGCGCGCGAGGCCGGGCTTTCGAGCGACGGGAGATTCGGCACGGCTCGACTGACCGCGGTGGACCCCGCCCCCATCCGCCGGCTCCTGGACCAGGGCGTGATCCCCGTGGTCACCGGCTTCCAGGGCTGGTACGAGGGCCGGGTCACGACGCTCCCGCGGGGCGGTTCCGACTGTACCGCCGTCTCCCTCGCGATCTCGTTAGGGGCGGAGCGATGCGACCTGGTCAAGGAATCGGGCGGGCTCTACACCGCCGATCCCCGACTCGTGCCCGAAGCCCGGCCGCTCCGGAGCGCGACCCACCAGTTCCTCACCGCCCTGGCGGAGGCCGGCGCGCAGGTGATGCAGCCGGAGGCGGCCATGCTCGCCGAACAGGCCGGGCTGCCGCTCTGGTTCTTGCCGCTCGACCACGACGAGCCGGTCTCCGCCGTGAGTGCCGCCGCCGGGAACGGCCTCCTCCGCGGCGTGGCCGTCCGGCGGCTGAGCGACGGCGTCTCGGCGGTGACGGCCGTCGCCGCGCAACCGGTGGCTCCCCGCGAATGGGACCGGCTGACCGCGGAACTGGCCGCGGCCAGGCTCGAGGCGCGGGAGGTACGTCCCGCGCCGGCGCGCTGCACCTTCCGCCTGCCGGCCGACACGGCGGCGCGGGCGGCCCGCCTCATTCACGCCGCCTTCGTCGGCGAGCCCCACGCGTGCGCCGAACCGGCGGCGGGCCGGTCGCACTGAGGATCGGAGCGTCGCGACCTCCCGGACCGCGACCGGTCGGGCATCGAGTTCGCCGCTTTGCGGCCGGGCGGACAGGCCGGCGCGGGCGATCACCTCGCCCGGCGGGCAGGGTGCGTTTTGGATCGGGTTCGATGAGGCGGGTGAAGGCTTGCGGGAAGCCGAAGCCGATCACGCGGGACCGGCCCGGGCGCGGAGATGCCGGGAAGGCGAAGGGGGCGCCACCGGACAGGCGTTCCGAGTCACCGCTTCACGACAGGAAGCTCTCCAGCGCCCGGGCCCGGCTCACATGGCGCAGCCGGGTCAGCGCCTTCTCCTTGATCTGGCGGACCCGCTCTCGCGTGATGCCGAGCAGGCTCCCGATCTCCTCCAGCGTCTTCGGCTCGTCGCCGTCCAGACCGAAATAGAGCCGCAGGATCCGCGCCTCGCGCTCCTTGAGGGTGGACAGGACCTCCTCGATGGACTCGGTGAGCGCCTTCTCGAACGTGTCGCTGTCGGGGCCCGCGCTCTGGGTATCGGGGAGGTAATCGAGGAGCTTGTTGTCCTCGCCGGGCGTGAGCGGCGCATCGAGCGACAGATGGTTCTGGGAGATCGAGAGGGTCTTCTGCACCTCTTCCATCGGGATGTCCATCCCCTCGGCGATTTCGGAGGGGGTGGGTTCTCGCCCCAGCTCCTGCAACAGGGCGCTGGACCGCTTGCCGATCCGGTGCAAGGTCCCGGCGCGATTCAGCGGGACCCGGACGATCCGGCTCTGCTCGGCCAGCGCCTGGAGAATCGCCTGACGGATCCACCAGACGGCGTAGGAGATGAACTTGATCCCCTTGGTCTCGTCGAACTTGTGGGCGGCGCGGATCAGCCCGAGGTTGCCCTCGTTGATGAGATCGGCCAGCGACACCCCCTGGTTCTGGTACTTCTTGGCCACCGAGACGACGAACCGCAGGTTGCTGCGGACCAACTTGTCGAGCGCCTCCTCGTCGCCGGCGTGGATGCGCTTGGCGAGCTCGACTTCCTCCTCCTGATTGATCAGCGGATACCGGCTGATCTCCCGGAGGTACTGGTCGAGCGAGCTGTCGTCGGAGGACGTGCCGCGCTTGCCGCTGCCGACGCGCATGGGACGCATGATGATCTGGCCTCGATGACCGCGGGGAGGAGCCTGGGTAGTACCTTAGCCGGGGCGGCAGGGGTTGGCAACGGGGGTTGGGGGCGCGTGCGCCGTGCCGGTCCCGGCTGCTCGCGATGGGGACGCGGACTCGGTGCACGGGACTCCGGGCGTGGGGCGAGCGGCACCGGTCGGGATCCGGGATTGGCGCCCTGCGGATCCCGCAGCCTCCCTTATCCGCACCACCACGCCGCGGTCGTCCGGGCGTACCCCGTTCGCGGCAGCACCTCGCGCGCCAACAGCACCAGCCCCCAGAGCACCACCAGCAGCGACAGGGTGTGGGCCCAGCCCAGCCGCCGTTGCCAGGAAGTGACGGCGCTCCAGAGTCCCGCGACCACCACGCCCCCGATCGCGCCGAGGTACACCGCCAGATTGAGTCCGCAGGCGTTGGGGTACGGCCACTGCGTGATGCCCACGGCGAGGAGCAGGCCCAGCACCACCCGGAGCCAGGTGGTGAAGACGCCGAATTTGCTCCCGCCCGGCGGCGGGCCGGGCGCCGGCGCCCGCGGCGCCGGGGTTCCCTCGCTCGCCGAGCGGGCCGGCATCCGCGCGATCATCCGGTCGATCTCGGCTAGCTCCTTGTCCCAGTCGCGGGGTGGCTCGCTCATGAGGATTCCCGGCTGAGGCCGTAGCGCTCGATTTTCTTGTAGAGATTCGACCGCGGCATCTTGAGTGCGCGCGCCGTCTCCGAGACGTTCCAGTCGTGCTCGCGCAACTTGGCGGCGAGGAAGGCCCGCTCCGCCTCGTGCTTGAACGACTCGAAGCTGCCGTCGGCCGGCGCGGCACCGCCGGTGATCTCGGCGGGGTCGCCCTCGCCCAGGAGCCGGCTCACGTCGGCAGCGGTGATACTCCGGCCGGGTGACAGGATGAGCAGGCGTTCGACGGCGTTCCGCAGCTCGCGCACGTTCCCGGGCCAGCTCCGCCGCTGGAGCCGGTCCAGCGCATCGGGTTCGAAGGTCTTCCCCGCGGCCCCGGCGCCACCCGCCAGCTGGCGCGTGAAGTGGGCCACCAGCGCGGGGATGTCCTCCCGCCGCTCGCGGAGCGGCGGAACCTGGATGGGCACCACGTTGAGCCGGTAATACAGGTCCTCGCGAAACCGCCCTTCGGCGATCTCCTGCTCCACCTGCTTGTTGGTGGCGGCGATGACCCGGACGTCCACCTCCACCGCCTTGCTGCCGCCGATCCGCGTCACCACCCCTTCCTGGAGGGCGCGCAGCACCTTGGCCTGCGCCGGGAGCGCCATGTCGCCCACTTCGTCCAGGAACAGGGTCCCCCCGTCGGCCTGCTCGAACTTCCCCGCCCGGTCGCTCACCGCGCCGGTGAACGAGCCTTTCATGTGCCCGAACAACTCGCTCTCGATCAGCTCCGAGGGAATGGCGGCACAGTTCACCTCGACGAACGGCCGGTGGCGCCGCGGCGAGGCGGCGTGGATCGCCCGCGCCACAAGCTCCTTCCCGGTCCCGTTCTCGCCGGTGATGAGCACCCGGGCCGCCGTCGGTCCCACCTTCGCGATGAGTTCGCGGAGTTCCCGGATGGCCGGGCTGTCGCCGACCATGGCGTAGCGGCTTTCGGCCTCCGTGCGCAGGCGCCGGTTCTCCCCGGCGAGCGCGGCCCGTTCGAGCGCGTTGCGCACCGTGACCAGCAGCCGGTCGGTATCGAGGGGCTTCTCGAGAAAATCGAACGCGCCGCGGCGGGTCGCCTCCACCGCCGTGGCGATCGTGCCATGGCCCGAGATCATCACCACGACCGCCTCGGGGTCCAGCTCCCGCAGCCGGGCCAGGGTGTCGAGTCCGTCGAGGCCGGCCATCTTGACGTCGAGCAAGACGAGCTGCGGCTGGAACTCGGGATAGACCGTGAGCGCCTCGCCCCCCGAGGCGGCACCCTTGACCTCGAGGTGCTCGTACTCCAGCACCTGGCGCAGCGCGTCACGGATGCCGGGCTCGTCGTCCACCACGAGCACGCGAGGGCTCATGTCCGGGTCTCCCGATACAGAATAACCCCGTCCGGCCTCACCCGCAGGTGTGCCACACCGGGCGGGAGCCCGAAGGGCACGTCGCCGCCGGAGCCGTGCAGGAGGTCGGCGAGCAGGCGCCGGCTCAGCCGCTCGGGAAAGGTGAGGCCGCGGAGGGTGACCGCCTGCACTCGCCACGCGGCCCGTCCGGGCCCCGCGTCCACCAGCCGGCCGCTCAGCGTGACCCGCTCCCAGGGATCGAGCAGGTCCGCCAGCGGGCCCAAGTTCTGCTTGCGGAAGACGGTGCGCTCCACCCGGCCTTCCAGCGTGAGCGTGGCGTCGCCCAGGACGACCCGGAGGGAATCGAGGTGGCGCCGGGTTTCGCGGGGGATCGCGGCTTCGATCAGGGAGGCCGCCTCGCTCGCCGTGAGGCGGACCGAGTCGGCGCGCCAGGCATTGAGGGAGTCGATCTTGTCGTGCGCGCGGGCCCCGGCGCGCGGATCGGGGCGCCCGCTCGCGGGGTCCGCCGCTTCGAGGAGATTCCGGACCGCGGGCCGGACGATCCGGACCAGCTCGTGCCGGAACAGCCACGCCGCCGAGAGCACGAGCGCCAGGGCGAGCAGGCCGAGCAGGCGGAGCACCAGTACGACGAGGCGGCTCATGCGAGGCTCCCCATGGCAGAACGGCTCACGTGCCCAGCGGGAGGGTCAGGCGCGGGACGTAGGTGGCGCCGGCGGGGGAGAGCCGGCTCTCGAAGAGCACCAGGGCGGGCGCGGTGAAGGTGGCGTCCGGCGCCTTCTGTTCCCACTCCCGGAGCGCCTCCGAAGGGAGCTGTCCTCCCTCCCGGATTCGCCCCAGGGTGACGTGGGGGCGGAACGGGCGCCCTTCCTTGGCGAACCCCAGCGGCTCGAAGCCGTTTTCCAGCCGGTTCACCAGGAGTTCCAGCGCCGGTTCTGCATCGAGTCCGACCCAGAGCACGCGGGGCCGGCGCAGCGTCGGAAAGGCGCCGAGTTCGGTGAGCGAGAAGCTGAGGATCGGAGTCCCCGCCGCCGCCGCCCGCAGGACTCGACCCACGTCCTCCAGCCGCTCTTCCTCCACCTGCCCCAGGAACTTGAGCGTGAGGTGGAGCCCGTCGCGCTCGACCCACTTGACCGGCCAGCGGGTCCGGCGATACCGATCCAGCAACCGGCCCAGAGCGCCCAGCGCCGGTTCACCCACGGGGATGGCGACAAACAGCCGCATCAGGCCGGGAGGACCGGGAGCTCCACCAAGAGCGCGCCGCGGCGGTACCCCTGCGGATCGAGTTCCACCTCCTCGAACCCGAAGGTCCGGAACGCCCGCCTCACCGCCGGCCAGGCGGCCGCGACCACTTCCCGTCCCTCCGCCGTGGTCTCGATCCGGGCGAGGCGGCCGTGGTGCCTGACACGAAGATCGCCGGTCACGCCCAGATACCGGAGGAATGCCTCGCTGGCCTCCACCTGCTGGAGCCGTTCCCGGGTCACCTCCAGGCCGTAGCGGATGCGGCTCGCGAGGCAGGGCGACGCCGGCGCGTTCCAGACCGGAATCCCGAGCGAGCGCGCCGCCTCGCGCACCATCGCCTTGGTCCAGCCCAGCTCGGCGAGCGGCGACCGCACGGCCCGCTCGGCGGCGGCCCGGAGCCCGGGGCGGTGCTCGGCGAGGTCATCGGCGTTGGTGCCGTCCACGATCGTGTCGAAGCCCCGCTCGTCCGCCAGCGCGCCGAGCCGGGCCCACAGCTCCTGCTTGCAGTAGTAGCAGCGGTTCACCGGATTGGCGCGGTACCGGGGGTCGTCCAGCTCACCGGTGGCGAGCTCCAGCAGGGGCACGTCAAACCGCTGGGCCACGGCGAGGGCGGCGCGGTACTGCGCGGCCGGATAGGAGGCGCTGCGGCCGATCACGGCTAGCAGCCGTTCGGGTCCCAGCGCGCGCCGCCCCACCACGGCGAGCACCGCGGAGTCCACCCCGCCCGAATAGCCGAGCAGGATCCGTCCCAGCCCGTCGAGGTGCTGCGCCAGCGCCGACACATCGCTCATGGCCGAAACGTAAGCCCTCGTGGCCGCCCGGCACCAGGCGCGGGCCTTCCTCCGGCGGCCTTCCGGCGCGAGGTTTCTCCGGCATGACCGGCCCGCGTGGCATCGTCGTGTCGCCGCGGCTCGCGATCCCCCTGGACGAGATCGAGTTCCGAGCTACCCGCGCGGGTGGCCCGGGCGGCCAGCACGTGAACCGCTCCGCGACCCGCGTCGAGCTCTGGTGGAACCTGGCCGGGAGCCCAAGCCTGACCGAGGAGGACCGGACCTGGCTCCGGACCCGGTTGAGGCCCCGGCTCACGGCGGAGGGCATGCTGCGCCTGGTGTCGGACGCGAGCCGAAGTCAGACCCGCAACAAGGCGGCCGCGCTGGAGCGCTTCCGCGCCCTCCTGGCTCAGGCGCTGGTACGCCCGCGCCCGCGTCGGCGCACCCGCCCGCCCCGGTCGGCGCACGAGCGCCGGCTCGCCGGCAAGCGGGCCCGGAGCGAGCGCAAGCGCGAGCGGCGGAAGCCGCGCCCGGAGGAGTAGCCGCGGGATGCGGGTGGTTCCGGTCTCCGCGGAGCGGCCCGATCCCGCGGTGGTGGCCGAGGCGGCGGCCCTGCTCCGCCGGGGCGAGCTGGTGGCGTTTCCCACGGAGACCGTCTACGGCCTCGGCGCCCATGCGCTGGACGCCGCGGCGGTGGATCGGCTGTACCAGGCCAAGGGCCGCCCGGGCTGGAACCCTCTCATCGTGCACGTGCCGGACGCAGCCGCCGCCCGCGCGCTGGTCACCGCCTGGCCGGAGGCGGCGGCCCGGCTCGCCGAGCGCTGGTGGCCGGGGCCGCTCACGATGGTGCTCCCGAAGCGACCCATCGTGCCTGACAACGTGACCGCCGGACTGCCGACCGTGGCCCTGCGGGTGCCCCGCCATCCCGTGGCCCTCGCCCTGCTGCGGGCCGCGGGAGTGCCGGTCGCAGCGCCGAGCGCCAATCGCTCGGGACAGGTGTCGCCCACCACCGCGGCCCACGTGGTTCGCAGTCTGGGTGAGGCGGTGCCGCTGGTGCTCGATGCCGGGCCGACGGACGTGGGCATCGAATCCACGGTTGTGGACCTGTCAGGCCCCCGTCCCCGGGTGCTCCGCCCCGGCGGGATCGGCCGGGCGGACCTCGAGGCCGTCCTCGGGCCGCTGGAGCGCACGCCCGCCCCACCAGCCGGCGAGACGCCGCGCCCCGCGCCCGGGATGCTCGAACGGCACTACGCGCCCCGAGCTCGCTTGCTCCTGTTTCCTCCCGAAGCCGCCGCCATCGTCGCCGCCGAGGCGTCCGCCCTGGCCCGGCAGGGGGAGACCGTGGGCGCGTTGCTCCGCCAGGCGACCGTGCCGCTCGCGGCCCGGACCGTCGTCCTCCCCGATGACCCCCAAGGCTACGCCCGGGGACTCTACCAGGCGCTCCATGAACTGGACGACGCCGGCTGTTCGGTGATCATGGTGGAAGAGCCACCCGCCGGGAGCGCCTGGGAGGCGGTGCGCGACCGGCTGGAGCGGGCCGCGCGCCGGTAGCGGCGACGCACCCCGCGTCGGGAACGGCGGCGCCGCCGCCAACCCTCGCCAGCCGTCATTGACTTCCTTCCCCCCCCCGCCTGATCGTCACCCGCGGGACGAAGACGCTCGGGAGCTGCGACAGGCCCGGCCGGCAGGGGCGCTGGCCGAGACCGTGGATCGCGAGGCCCTGGGCGCCACCGATCAGCGTGCCCTGCTTGCGGAAACCCACGCGCCGCTCACCGGCGGGAGAGAGAAGCAACAACTCCGCCAAGAGCTCGAAGCGCACCCCCGACGCGCCCGCGGCCTCGAGCCAGTCGTCGTCCAGCGCCAGCGTCACGATCACCCGGGACGTGTCGCGGGTGTGCAGATAGTAGGGATGCTCGCGCCGGCCCGTGCCCACCTGGCGGTCGGCCAGCACCAGGCGGGCCTCGAACCCCTCACCCACGAGGTCGAAGTCGTTGAGGTTGCAACCACTGAAGACCAGCTCCAAGGAATCCCGCCCGCCGGGGGCGGGAGCCGGGCGGAAGGTGGCGCCTTGCAGCGCGAACGAGGGATCGTCGTACAGCCATGCCCCGAGCGGCGTACACGCGGCGAGGAAGCAGGACCCGGTCAGTGCCAGCGGCCCGAGACGCAAGCGCACGGATGGGGCAAGCGGCGAAGGATGTCCCAAGGTAGAGGCCGGGATCCCGGACGCAACCGTCTCGCTACGCGCCCTCGCCCCCCCAGCTCCCCTCCTGCGGCGCCCCGACCCCGGCCCGGCCCCGATCCAGACTCCGGTACTGGATCGCCTCGCTCAGATGACGCTCGAGGATCGCCGGCGCCTCCTCCAGGTCCGCGATCGTCCGCGCCAGCTTGAGCACCCGGTGGTAGGCCCGCGCGGACAGGCCGAGCCGGGTCATGGCGCGGCGCAGGAGCGCCTGGCCGCCGCCGTCAAGCGCGCAGTAGCGGCGCAGGTCCCGCGATCCCATGTGAGCATTGGCGTGCAGACCCGGCCGCCCGGCGAAGCGGGCCCGCTGGCGCGCCCGGGCCGCCTCCACGCGCGCCCGGATGGAAGCACTGCTTTCTTCGGCGTGCTCGCTGCAGAGTTCGCCGTGACCCACGGCCGGAACTCGGAGATGGATGTCAATGCGATCGAGCAGGGGTCCCGAGAGCCGGGCGAAGTAACGCTCCACCGCCACGGGATCGCAGCGGCAGGAGCGGGTCGGATCGCCGGCGTAGCCGCAGGGGCAGGGATTCATGGCGGCCGCCAGCGTGAAACGCGCCGGATAGGTGAGGCTCACCGCCGCCCGGCTCAGCGTGACGCAGCCGTCTTCCATCGGCTGCCGTAGAACCTCCAGGACGTTCCGCCGGAACTCCGGCAACTCGTCGAGGAAGAGCACCCCGCCGTGCGCCAGGCTCACCTCGCCGGGACGGGGATTGGGACCGCCGCCGATCAACCCGGCGTCACTGATCGTGTGGTGCGGGGCCCGAAAAGGGCGGGCCGCGAGGAGCGAGCGCCCCGGCGCCAGCAACCCGGCGACACTGTGGATCCGGGTCGCCTCGAGGGCCTCTTCCAGCGAGAAGGCGGGCAGGATGGTCGGGAGGCGACGAGCCAGCATGGTCTTCCCGGCTCCTGGCGGACCGATGAGCAGGATGTTGTGCCCGCCGGCGGCCGCCACTTCGAGCGCTCGCTTGGCTGCGGGCTGGCCCCGCACGTCGGCAAAGTCCACCGCGTCGCCGTCGGACCCGGCCACCGCCGCGGCTGGATCGGCCACCGCAGGCACGAGCGGAACAGCCCCGCTCAGGTGCCGGCAGACCGCCCCGAGCGAGCGGGCGCCCAGCACCGCCACGCCGTCCACCACCGCCGCCTCGGCCACGTTGGCCTCGGGGATCACCACGGCTTCGAGCCCCAGGCCTCGCGCGGCCAGAGCCACCGACAAGGCACCGCGCACGGGCCGGAGATCGCCCTCCAGGCCCAGCTCACCCACCAGCAAGGTGCGCTCGAGGGCCTTCGCCTCGAGCTGCCCGCTCGCCACCAGGATCGCGACCGCGATCGGAAGGTCGAACCCGGAGCCGTCTTTCTTGATGTCGGCCGGGGCCAGGTTCACCGTGATGCGCTTGAGCGGCGGAAAGAAGCCGCTGTTGACGAGCGCAGCCGTCACCCGCTCGCGCCCCTCGCGTACCGCCCCTTGCGGGAGCCCCACCGTGTTGAAGGAGGGAAGCCCGTTGGCGATGTCCACCTCGACGTCAACGCCGTAGGCATCGATGCCGAGGAGGGCGGCGGAGCGAACCCGGGCCAGCATGCGGCTCCCTGGCGTGGACCGGGGCCAGGGTAGCCAGTCGGCCCGGGGAATTCGGTATCAGGAAAACGCGGCGCGGGTGGAAAACCGAGCGGCCCGAGGACGGCCCAGCGAGCCGCCCCGGGACCATTCTACTGCGGCCAGCCGTCGGGCCTGGCGTCGAGCAGCAGGATGAGCGGCGCGGTGAGATCGCCGGCGAAGACGCTGGTCTCGAGCGGCTGAGTGCGATCGAGATCGTCGCGCGTGGCGCCGATCGAGAGCGTAAACCCGACCCGCAGCACCGGCTGATCCAGGAGCGCGAGCGGAATCACCCGCGGCGGACCGTAGCTCAGTCCTTCCCGAATCGTGGCCGCCACCCGTCCCGACAGGTAGACCGGCAACTCCACCAGGGATTGTAGCATCCGGTAGGTCAGCACTGTGGACTCCCCGCCACTGGTCGCCACGCCGAACACCGGCGCCCCGAAGCGCCCGGCGCGGGGAAAAATGGCCACGCCGTACTGAAACGGCGCTCCGCTATCCCTCGCCGTGGCAAGGGTTTCCCGGAGGAGGTCGTGGACGGCCACCAGGTCGTGGGGGATGGGCTCGGGATTCATGGGCAGGGTCCTGAGGACAGGGCACAGGTACCGGTCAACCCACGGTTCACCGACGTGCAGGTCTCGGGCCGGAGAACATGACCCGCGCCGGGAGCCCCATGTTGCCGCGCGCCGCGACGGGGCGCAAGGCGCCCTGAGCGTACGACTCGTCACTCGCCAGGGGCCCACCTGATCTCGACCCGAGTGCCCCGCCCTGCCTCGCTGTGCACCTCGATCGTCGCGCCCCACCCCTCGACCAGCCGCTTGACGATCGGTAGGCCGAGGCCGGCCCCGCTGGTCGTGGTGGAGAAGTGGGGTTCGAAAATGCGCGGCAGGAGTTCGGGGGGGATCCCCCGGCCGTCGTCTTCGACGACGAGCCCCGCTCGGCTCACCACGACCCGGATCCGGCGCGCCCCGGCGTTGCGGGCGTTCTCGAGCAGGTTGCCCAGGACCTCTTTCACCTCGTCGCGCCGGGCCGGCCGCCGGACCTGATCGCCGGCCACGAGTTCGACGGCGACGCCGTCGCGGGCGAGCTGATAGAGCGACACCGCCTCCTGGGCTGCGAGGGTGAGTTCGACCGGTTCCAGCGCGGCCTGCTCCCCCGCCGGCAGCCCGAAGCGGCTGAACGCCCGGGCAATGGTGTCGAGGCGGTCAATTTCGCTCAGGATCCGGGCCGCCGTGGCGTCGAACGCTTCGGGAAACGCGGCCGGCCGGTCCCGCCTCACGCGTTCCAGATGCTGCATGCCGAGCCGGATCGGCGTGAGCGGGTTCTTGATCTCGTGGGCCACCTGGCGCGCCATCTCGCCCCAGGCCAGGACCCGGGCGGCCTGGGTGGCGTCGGTGAGATCGTCCAGCGCCAGCACGGCCCCGCCGGGCTCGGCAGTGAGGCGCGCCAGCTGGAGCCGCACCTGGCGGCCCGCCACGTCGAGGTCGAGCACCGCGTCCGGTTCTCGCCCGCCGAGAAACCGCTCGACCGCCAGGACCAGCGGAGACCACTGGGGCCCGGCGGCTTCGTCCAGGCGGGAGCCGTCAGGCAGGGGTGCCCCGAGCACCTGGCGGGCCCGCGCGTTGGCGAGGAGAATCGCCCCGCGCTGGTCCAGCGCGATCACGGCGGTGGCCACGTTGGCGAGCACCGCGGCGGTCCGCTGCCGCGCGCGCTCCAGGGCCGCCTGGCTCGCCCGGATGTCCGCCGCCATCCGCTCGAAGGCACCGAAGACCGCTTCGAACTCGACCGGCGGCGGTGCGTGAGGCGGGAGCGGCTCCCCCTGCCCCACCGCCACCGCCGCCCGGCGGAGATCGGCCACGGGCCGGGAGAGATAGCGCGCCACGAGCTGCGCGCCGGCCAGAGCGCCCGCGGCGCCGAGCAGGGTCGCGAAGAGCAGCCCGTAGGCCAGATCGCGCCGGTCCTGGCTGCGCGAGCCGTCGTCGGCCAGTTGCGGGGTGGCCAGGATACCGATCCCGCCGGGCGGGCCCGCCTGCACGACGCGATAGCCCACGCGCACCGGCGCGGCGTAGCTGGTGCCGCTCCGGAGCAGTTCCAGCTCCTCGCCCAACACGAGCCGCTGGAACGTGCCGGCCTCGAGCAGCGGATCCACCAGTGCCAGCTCGCGCAGGATCGGCGAGCTGGCGGCCACCAGCCGTCCCCCGCTGTACAGCGCGAACTCCGAGTCCAGCCGGCTGGAGAGCTCGGCCAGGCCTTCGGCCAGGTACTCGTCGGTCCCCTGGAGCAGGCCGCCGGCCGTGAGGACCGCATCCCGGAGGGCCTGGGCGATGAGCAGGTCGCGCCGGCGCTCTTCCTCGTCCTGCAACTGCGTGAGGCTCCAGACCGTGAAGGCCGCGGCGGGGACGATAAAAA